>JALHQB010000009.1 GCA_022842185.1 Acetobacteraceae bacterium | reverse complement strand
CCGCGGGCGTTCTGGGCATCGCCTTCGGCGACCCGGCCGCCTGGCGCCAGGGCGGCGCCGATGACAGCGCCGCCGTCGAGGCCGCCATCGCCGCCCGCCTCGCCGCACGCCGCGCGAAGAACTGGGCCGAGGCCGACCGCATCCGCGATGACCTCACCGCCCAGGGCATCCTGCTGGAGGACGGCCCCGTCGGCACCACCTGGCGCCGCGCTTGACCTTGCCGCCATGGGAAGCCTGATCACCCCGCCCGGTCGCTACCAACCGGGAGAAACCGCAATGACCCGCCTGATCCTCGCCCTGGCCATTACCCTGGCGGCGCTGCCCGTCGCCGCCCAGCATGCAGGCCATGGCGCACCTGCGCGCCCAGCAGTGCCGGAATCGGCCGCAACCCGCGAATACCGCGCAGCGAACGACCGGATGCACCGCGACATGGCGATCGCCTTCACCGGCAATGCCGATCGGGACTTCGCCGCCGGCATGATCCCGCACCACCAGGGTGCGATCGATATGGCGAATACCGTGCTCCGCCACGGTTCGGACCCGGAGATGCGCGCCCTTGCGCAGTCCGTCATCGCGGCCCAGACCGCCGAGATCGCGCAGTTGCGCGTCTATCTCGCGCAAACCGCCCCCCGATGACCGGCGGGCGCAAGGACGGCCGGGCACGCCTGACGCCGCCCGAGGGCGAAAGCCCCATCGTCGTCCTGGTGCGCCCGCAGATGGCGCGCAACATCGGCACGACAGCCCGCGCCATGGCCAATGGCGGCCTGTTCCATATGCGGATCGTGGCGCCCCGCGATGGCTGGCCGCAGCCCGATGCCTACCCGTCGGCGTCGGGAGCCGACGCCATCCTCGATGCCGCCACGGTTTACGAGACGGTCGCGGAGGCCGTCGCCGACTGTCATCGCGTGCTGGCGACCTGCCCGCGCCCGCGCCACATCATCATCCCGGTCATGACCGCCCGCGCGGCGGCCGAGGATCTGCGCGCCGCGGCCGGCCGGTCGCTACGCTCCGCCGTGTTGTTCGGCCCGGAACGCGCAGGGCTCGAGAATGACGACATGGCCTGCGCCGACACGCTGGTGCGCTATCCGCTCAACCCCGAGCACATGTCGCTGAACCTCGCCCAGGCGGTGATGATCCTCGCCTATGAATGGTGGACAGCGGCCGAGACAACCCCGCCGCGCGCCCTGATGACCAACGAGACGCGGGTCGCGACCAAGGGCGAATTGGAGATCTTCCTCAACCGGCTGGTCGGCGAACTTGATGCGACAGGCTTCCTCGACAACATCGAGAAACGGCCAGGCATGGTGCGCAATCTGCGCCACTGGTTCGAGCGCGGCGAAGTTACGGAGCAGGAATTGCGCACGCTGCACGGGGTGGTCACGGAGCTGTCGCGCGGGCGGATGCGGCGCGGCAGGCCGGATGTGGCCGAAGAAGGGCTTCGGGCCTCGGCGGGCCTCACCTTGCCAAAGGCTTAGAGCATCGCGCCTGGCTGGATTCATGAAGTCGTCCGGCCAGACAAAGAAAGGTCGGGGGAGAGAACTCCCCCGAGCCCCCTCCTTTTTCTGGCACTTGGTGCCGGACGCCGGGGGGCAGCGCCAATGGATAAAAAGCGGAGGGGGATTCGGGGGAGGTGTTCCTCCCCCGTCTTTCTTTTCAGCGCGCCTGACCAGATTCAGCCAGGCGCATCACGATGCCCCACCAAACCATGGAGCATGTCCGCCAGCGCGATCTGATCGGGCGCCTAGACGCCCAATTCCGCCAGCAGGATCGCCTCCACCTCCGCCCCTGCCGGCAGCGCGGGCGCATGCGGTGCGCGCAGCACCAGCGCATCCGCGCGCGCCAGCGTGGCCAGCATCGACGAATCCTGCACCGCCGCCGGCGTGACCAGAAGCTGGCCCTCGGCATCCAGCGACACGGTGGCCCGCAGGTAATCCGCGCGGCGGTCGTTTTGCGCCAGCGCCACGGCTGTCACCACCCGCCGTGTTGGCGGCGGTGCGCCGGGCAGGCCCGACAGACGCGCAATCGCCGGGATCAGGAACACCACCGCGCATACCAGGGCCGAGACGGGATTGCCCGGCAGCCCCAGCACCGGCGTCCGGCCCAGCCGGCCCCAGATCAGCGGCTTGCCCGGCCGCATCGCGATCTTCCAGAAGCCCAGGGCGAAGCCCTCGCCGCCGAGCGCTGCCTGGATCAGGTCGTGTTCCCCCACGCTCGCCCCGCCGGTGGTCACCAGCATGTCGAAGGCGTGGGCGGTGGCGGCGACCTCGGCGATCGCATGGGTGTCGTCGGGCGCGATCGGCAGCACGACGGCATCGCCACCCGAGGCGCGCACCAGCGCCGCCAGGGCGTGGGCATTCGAGGAGACGATGCCACCCGGCGGGATCGGATCCCCGGGCAGTGCGATCTCGTCGCCTGTCGCCAGGATGCCGATGCGCGGCCGCCGGTGCACGGCAAGCCATGGATTGTTCGACGCCGCGGCCAGGCCGATGTCGCGCGCGGTCAGCCTGCGGCCGGCCGCGAGCACCTCGGCCCCTTCGGCGAAGTCCAGGCCACGCCGCCGGATATGCCGGCCGGACTTGACCGATTCATTCACCCGGACGCGGTCACCGGCGGCGGTCGCATCCTCCTGCAGCAGGATCGCGTCGGCCCCGGCGGGGACGAAGCCGCCGGTGAAGATGCGCACGGCAGCCCCGGCGCCCACCGACCCGGCGAAGGGCCGCCCGGCGGGGGCGGAACCGATCACCGCCAGGGTCGCACCCTCGACCGCATCGGCCGCGCGCACGGCATATCCATCCATCGCCGAGACATCCGCCGGCGGCTGCGTCAGGCGCGCCGTGACGCCGCGCGCCAGCACGCGCCCGGCACCTTCGGATAGGCCTATGGTCTCCGCGGCGGTGGGCGTCAGCCCCGAGAGGATGCGCGCGCGGGCGTCATCGACGGGCAGCAGGTCATCGGCCATGGAACTCGCCCGACTTGCCGCCGGCCTTGTGGACCAGGCGGACATCCTCGATCCGCATGCCGCGATCCACCGCCTTGACCATGTCATAGACGGTGAGTGCGGCGACCGTCACGGCCGTCAGCGCCTCCATCTCGACGCCGGTCCGGCCGGTCAGGGTGACGGTCGCTTCGATGGCGACGGCGTCATCGCCCTCGGGCACCAGATCGACGGCCACCTTGGACAGCATCAGCGGGTGGCACAGCGGGATGAGGTCCGATGTCTTCTTCGCCGCCATGATCCCCGCGATCCGCGCCACGCCCAGCACATCGCCCTTGCCCGCGCGGCCTTCGCGGATCAGCGCGAGGGTGGCCGGTTCCATCACGATCCGCCCGCGCGCGGTGGCGGTGCGCGATGTCTCATCCTTGCCCGCGACATCGACCATTGCCGCGCGGCCGGCGGCGTCGAAATGGGTCAGTGCCACTCAGCGCGCATCCACCAGCATTTGCGCGGCCGCGGTCACATCCGGCTGCCGCATCAGATGCTCGCCCACCAGGATGCAATGCGCGCCGGCCATCGCCATGCGCCGCACATCGGCCGGCGTGCGGATGCCGCTTTCGGCGACCGGCAGCCGGTCCGCCGGGACCAGCGGGGCCAGCGCCTCGGTCAGCGCGATGTCGGTCTGCAGCGTGCGCAGGTCACGGTTGTTGATGCCGATCAGCCGCGTCTGCAGGCCCAGCGCGCGGTCCAGCTCGCGGCGGTCATGCACCTCGGCCAGGACCGCCATGTCCAGCGACAGGGCGATGTCCTCCAGCTCATTGGCGCGTTCGTCGGTCAGCGCCGTCATGATCAGCAGGATGGCGTCCGCGCCCATCGCGCGGGCCTCGAAGACCTGCCAGGGGTGGATCATGAAGTCCTTGCGCAGCACCGGCAGGGAACAGGCCGCGCGCGCGGCGACCAGGTCTTCCCGGCTGCCCTGGAAATACGGGCCGTCGGTCAGGATCGACAGGCAGGCCGCGCCGCCGGCTTCATAGTCGCGGGCCAGGGTCGGGGGGTCGAAGGGGTCGCGGATCAGCCCGCCGGACGGCGAGGCGCGCTTGATCTCGGCGATCAGCCCGGTGCGGCCTTCCCCGATGCGGGTGCACAGCGCGCCGACGAAGTCGCGCAGCTTCGGGGCATGGGCCGCGGCGCGCTCGATCTCGTTCTGGGGGGTGGTGGCCATGCGCTCGGCCACCTCCTTTTCCTTGTCGGCGAGGATGCGGACCAGGACATCGGGGATCGAGGCGGTATCGGCAGGCGGTTTGACAAGCAGGGGGGCGTTCATGCTGCGGCGTCCTTGGGGGGGCAGGCGGCGCGGAGGCGCGTCAGTACGCCAAGCGCCGCGCCATCGTCTATGGCTCGGGCGGCGATCGCCGCCCCTTCGCGAAGATCGGCGGCATGGCCGGCAACGATCAAGGCGGCGGCGGCATTCAGCACCACCACGTCTCGATATGGGCCTTTCGCGCCGTTCAGCAACGCCTCCAGCGCAATGGCGTTCTCCGCCGGGTTGCCGCCTTTCAGCGCGGCGGCCGGCGCGCGCGGCAGGCCGGCATCCTCCGGCGTCACCGTGAATTCATGCAACGACCCGTCGGGGTCGAGCGAGACCACCTGGCTCTCACCCGCCAGCGTCAGTTCATCGAGGCCCTGGCCATGCACCAGCCAGGCGCGTTCGGTGCCTAAGCGGCCCAGCGCCTCGGCCATCGGGCGCAGCCATTCCGGGGCGAAAGCACCGGTCATCTGGCGCTTCACCCGCGCCGGGTTCGCAAGCGGGCCGAGCAGGTTGAAGATGGTGCGAGTGCCGAGTTCGACCCGCGGCCCCGCGGCATGACGCATGGAGGCGTGGTGGCGCGGCGCCATCAGGAAGACCATCCCGGCCTCCCGCAACACCGCCGGCAGGCGTTCGATCGCCACGTCCAGCGAAATGCCGAGTGCGGCGATCGCATCCGCCGCGCCGGATTTCGACGACAAGGCCCGGTTGCCGTGCTTGGCGACCGGCACGCCGGCGCCGGCCACCACCATGGCCGTGGTGGTCGAAATGTTCAGCGTCCCGGCCGAATCGCCGCCGGTTCCCACGATGTCCATCGCGCCGGGCGGCGCTTCGATCGCCACCATGCGGGCACGCATCGCGCGCACCGCGCCGGTCATCTCGGCCACGGTTTCCCCGCGCACGCGCATCGCCATCAGCAGGCCGGCGATCTGCGCCGGCGTGGCCTCGCCGCCCATGATGATGCCGAAGGCGTCCTCGGCCTCGGATTCGGTCAGGCGTTCGGCGTTCGCCAGGCGCGCGAGGATCGGTTTGAGCGACATCGCGTCAGGCCGCGGCGGGTGCCGTCATCCGGGCGCCGGCCAGCGTCAGGAAGTTGCGCAGCAGGTCGTGGCCATGGGCCGAGGCGATGCTTTCCGGGTGGAACTGCACGCCGGAGATGGGCAGCGTCCGGTGCTTGACCCCCATCACGAGGCCATCCTCGGTCCAGGCCGTGACATCCAGGCAGTCCGGCATGGTCGCCCGGTCCACGATCAAGGAATGATAGCGCGTGGCCGCGAAGGGGGAGGGGATGCCGGCAAAGACGTCCCGGCCGTCGTGATGGACCTGCCAGACCTTGCCATGCACCGGTTCCGGCGCGCGGATCACGTCGCCGCCGAAGGCCTGCCCGATGGCTTGGTGGCCCAGGCAGACGCCCAGAACCGGCAGGCGCACCTCGGCGGCCAGCGCGATCAGCGGCAGGCAGATGCCGGCCTCGTTCGGCGTACAGGGGCCGGGGGACAGCACCACCGCCTCGGGCTTCATGGCGAGGACCCCCTGCGGGTCGATCGCATCGTTCCGCCGCACTTCCACCTTGGCCCCGAGGTCCCCCAGGAAGTGGAAGAGGTTGAAGGTGAAGCTGTCGTAATTGTCGATCAGGAGGATCATGGGCGGATCGTTGGCCCCGCTGGCCGATGAAATCAAGTCGCCAGCGACGAGCGGGCGGCGATCTCGCGCATTCCATCGAATGGCGTATCGTCCATGCCCAGGATGATCACGGCCGAAGCGGCGCCTTTGGCCCAAGGACCAACACGAGGGAGGGACGGATGGGACTCATGTCACGTGGCCTGACGGGGCGGGCAGCGGCTGCGATGAGCCGCGCCGCTGTGGCAGGGATGATCGCCATGGCCGGGCTGGCCCCGGCGCTGGCCGCCGACCTGCCGGACCGCCCGATCCGCATCATCGTGCCCTTCACCCCCGGGGGCACCAGCGACATCGTCGCCCGGCTGCTGGCCGAAGCCGCCGGGCCGCATCTGCCGCGCGGCGCGGTGGTGGAGAACCGTGGCGGTGCGGGCGGCAATATCGGCATGGCCGAAGCTGCGCGCGGCGCCGCCGATGGCACCACGCTGATCCAATGCGCCTTCGGCCCTTGTGGTGCCAATCCCGCGCTTTACGCCAACCCCGGCTATGACCTGCTGAACGATTTCGCGCCCGTCATCCTGACAGGGGCGGTGCGCAACGTGATGACCGTGCGGCGCGAATTGCCGGCACAGAACGTGCAGGAATTCATTGCCCTGGCCCGCCGGCAGCCGCTGACCTTCGCCTCCTCGGGCGTCGGGGCGTCGAACCATCTCGGGCCTGAATTGCTGCGGTCCATCACCGGCATCGAGATGACCCATGTGCCCTATCGCGGGTCGGGTCCCGCCATCACGGACCTGGTGGCCGGCCGCGTCGATGTGTTCTTCGACAATTTGCCATCCATCCTGCCGCATATCCGCGGCGGGACGGTGCGGGCGCTGGCGGCCGTGAGCGACACGCGAATCCCCGAACTGCCCGATGTGCCGACCTTCGCCGAACAGGGCGTGCAGGGCATGGCGATCGACAGCTGGTTCGGCTTCATGACGCCCGCGCGCACGCCGCCGGCCGCGATCGCGGCACTCAACGCCGCCTTCGGCCGGGCGCTGCAGGACCCGGCCGTGCGCGCCCGCATGTCCGAACTCGGCGCCACGCCATTGGGCGGCACGCCCGACCAGATGGGCGCCCATGTCCGCGCCGAAGCCGCCCGCTGGGCCGAGGTTGTCCGCAAGCAGGGAATCCGCGCCGAATGAGCCGAATCACGTCCATCCGCACCATCCGCATCGGCGAACGGCCGAACCTGATCTGGGCGGAGGTCACCACCGATGAAGGCCTGACCGGCCTGGGCGAGGCGTTCCGCGGCGCGGCGGCGGTGGAAGCGGTGATCCACGAAAGCGTCGCGCCCCTGCTGATCGGGCGCGATTCGCGCGACATCGAACCGATCTCCCGTGCGCTGCTCATCCCCTATGTCGGCTTCGGCGGGTCTTCGGCCGAGGTCCGCGCGGCGTCGGCCATCGACATCGCGCTGTGGGACCTCAAGGGCCAGCGCCATGGCGTGCCGGTGCATGAGGCGCTGGGCGGCAGGTCGCGCGACCGCGTCCGCAGCTACAACACCTGCGCCGGATACGACTACAACACGAAATCCGCGCAGCGGCGCGACATCGGCGCGGCGGATGAAGCGCGCGGGCCGTATGACGACCAGGTCGCTTTCATGCGCGATGCGGGCGTGCTGGCGGAAAGCCTGCTGTCGGAAGGCTTCAACGCCATGAAGATCTGGCCTTTCGACATCTACGCGCCGGCCACCCAGGGCGTGTCGATCACGCTGTCCGACCTGAAGAAGGGGCTGGAGCCTTTTGCCAAGATACGCCGCGCGGTGGGCGACCGGATGGAGATCATGGCGGAACTGCACTCGCTGTGGTCCTACCCCGCCGCGCTGTCGATCTGCCGGGCGCTGGAAGACTTCAACATCACCTGGGCGGAAGATCCGATCGCCAAGATGGACGATGTCGCGTCCCTGGCGGAGCTGCGCCGCGCCGTGCGCGTGCCGATCTGCGCGAGTGAGACGCTGGGCGGCAAGGTGGCGTTCCGCGACCTGCTGGTCGCCGGTGCGACGGATATCGTGATGCTCGACCTTGCCTGGTGCGGCGGGCTGACCGAGGCGCGCAAGATCGCCGCGCTGGCCGAGGCCTGGGCGCGGCCGGTCGCGCCGCATGACTGCACCGGGCCGATCACGCTGATCGCCTCCGTCCACCTGGCGATGCACGCGCCGACGGCGATGTTCCAGGAAGTGGTGCGGGCGACGCTGGCGACCTGGTACCGCGACCTGGTGACGGTGCTGCCGACCGTCGAACGGGGCTGGGTGCTGCCGATGGAAGGCCCTGGCCTGGGCGCGCGGCTGCTGCCGGAGGTGGCGCGGCGCGACGACGCGATCCTGCGCGTCAGCGGCGCATGACCGAGTTGCTGGAGCAGCTGCCCTGGGCGCAGCCGTTGCTGCTCATTTTGCTGCTGATCGGTGGACTGGCGCTGCGGCGATGGGGGAATGGGCGGGCGCGGATGATCGGCATGGCGGTGCTGTGGTCGGCGGTCCTGATCGCCGTCGCATGGTTCGCGTGGAGCCTGACCCAGGCCCTGCGGCTTATCCAGCCGGGGTGAGCGCGGGGCTCTACGGAGCCACGATCCCGAACAGCCGTTCGTCCCATGAAATGGGGACGGGGGTGCTCACCGTGATGCGCGCGCTGGCCGGGTGCGAGGGGTTGACCAGGACGTTCGCTTCATCGGGCACGATGACCGAGGGGACGCGCAATATCGCCGTGCGCCCCGAGATGACCCATTCGGTACCGGCTGACATCGCCGCGGGGCTGTCGATCTCGCGCCATCCCAGAGACAGCGTGTTGAGGTCTTCGATCGCCACATCGTCGGGTATCATCGCCGTCACCGCAGCGCGCGGCACGGCCATGTCGCCGCCCGGCACCAGCACTTCGAGCATCGACAGCGCCTTGCTGCTGGCCGCGTAGATCACCGGCACGCCGGGCGCCGGCGCGGGAGGCGTCCCATCCCTGCGACCGCGTTTGATGACGTGTGGGTGGCAAGAATGGAGGGGCGCTGCCCCTCCAAAACCACCCCGCCAGGGACCAACGGGTCCCTGGACCACGGGACCTTGGCATTTGTCACGCAGGGCCATCCTCACCCGGCCGAATACCAATATCTGGGCATTTGACTTGGCGCCGACCGACGACGTTCAGCACCAAAAAGGAGGTTTCCAAAGGCCTTAAGCCTTTGGTGGGGTGAGGTTTGGAGAGGGGCGACGCCCCTCTCCAAGGAGTGCCATCGCCACAAATTTGCGAGCATGGCGAGGAGCCCCCTCTCGGTCGCCCCGCTCAGAGAAGCACCGCCGGCGGCAGGTTCCCACTCCGTACCAGCACCGCCGCCCGCCCCGCGGCGGCCGCCCAATCCGCCGTGCCGTCCGGGCAGCGCGCCAGCCGCACCGAGGGGTACCAGATCGGCACATCCCCCGCGTTCAGCCAGCGCCAATCGACCGTCCGGCCATGCGTCAGCATCAGCGCCGGCCGACCCAGCGCGCCCGCCAGATGCAGCACCGCGGTATCGACCGTGATGACCAGGTCCAGCGCCTCGATCGCCGCGGCGGTGTCGAGGAACCAGTCTGGCCCGCCATCCATCTCCGGCCCCAGCCGGTCAAGCGGGAAGGGGGCATCCTGCGCTTCGCCCGGTCCCTTCTGCAGCGCGAAGATCCGTACCCCGGGGACCGCCGCGATCGGTGCGAAGGCGTCCAGCGGCGCGGAGCGGTTGGCGTCCACCGGGGCGGCCGGATTGCCCTGCCAGACGATGCCGATGCGGAAACCCTGTGCGCCGATCCGCGCGCGCATCCGGGCGCGGCGTTCCGGGTCCGCCGCCAGATACGGGATGCGGCCGCGATAGTCCTGCGGGATCAGCCCCAATGCGCGCGGCAGGTTCAGCAGCGGCAGCCAGGCGCGGACCCCGGCGATCGACCCGGGCGTGGTGCTGGATCGCAAATCCAGCCCGTGCGTGACCGGGGCCAGCAGCCGGTGCAGGCGCGGGTCCAGCACCGCATGCACCCGGATGCCGCGCGCCACCAGCAGCGGCAGGTAGCGGGCGAACTGGATGGTGTCGCCGAGGCCCTGTTCGCCCATCACCAGCATGGAATCAGGCCGGCCCTCCCCGCGCCAAATCGGGATGGGCACCGGCCCATCGGGGCCGCGGCGCGTCACACGCGGGAAGGCGGATGGCAGCAGGTCGAAGCGGACGTCATAGGCGTCCCACGCCTCATTCCACTGCCCGGCATGGAACAGCGCGCGGGCGAGGGCCGCGCGGACCGCCAGGTCATCCGGCACCAGCGCGGACAGGCTGCGCAAGGCAGCGGCGGCTTCCAGCGCCCGGCAGCCCTCTCGGGCGTCCTCGATCAGACGTAGCAGGGCGGCGAGGTCAGCCGTTGCCGCCATGCGGCGCACGGTCAAGCATTGCCGCGTTCACGCCGCCCGGCGGCGAAGCGCACCGCCTCCTCCGCCGCGCGGAACAGCGCGCGCGCCTTCTGGTGCGTCTCCTCATATTCCGACTTGGGGTCGGAATCCGCGACCACGCCTGCACCGGCCTGGACATGCATGATGCCGTCCTTCACCAGCGCGGTGCGCAGCGCGATGCAGGTGTCCATGCCGCCATCGGCACCAAAATACCCGATGCCACCGGCGTAGAGGCCGCGGCGGGACGGTTCCAGCTCCTCGATGATCTCCATCGCCCGGATTTTCGGCGCCCCGGTCAGCGTGCCCGCCGGGAAGCCCGCGCAATAGGCATCCAGCGCGTCGAGACCCTCGCGCAGCCGGCCCTGCACCTCCGACCCGATATGCATGACCTGCGAATAGCGTTCGACCTGGAACTGCGCCGTGACCTTCACCGAGCCGATGGCGGCAACACGCCCCACATCGTTGCGGCCGAGGTCGAGCAGCATCAGGTGCTCGGCGCGTTCCTTCGGATCGGCGAGCAGTTCGATCTCCAGCGCGCGGTCTTCCTCGGGCGTCGCACCGCGGCGGCGCGTGCCGGCCAGCGGCCGCACGGTCACGGTGTTGTCGCGGCAGCGCACCAGGATCTCGGGGCTGGCGGCCACGACGGAAAACCCGCCGAAATCGCCGAACACCAGGAATGGCGCGGGGTTGATCCGCCGCAGCGCGCGATACAACGAGAAGGCCGGCAGGGCGAAGGGCACCGAGAAGCGCTGAGCGGGCACCACCTGGAAGACGTCCCCGGCGCGGATGTATTCCTTGGCCTTCTCCACCGCTGCGATGTAGCCGGCCTCGGTGAAGTTGCTGTCGGGCTGGGCCAGTTTCGGCAGCACGGCCGGCGGCGCGGCGCGCGGCACCGGGCGATCCAGCGCCGCCTCGGCCTCGTCCAGCCGTGCCTCGGCCGCTTCCAGCGCCGCATCGGGTTCGCCACCGGGCCACACCGGCGCGCAGAGCGTCAGCGTGTCCCGCACATGGTCGAACACCGCCATCAGCGTGGGCCGCGTCAGCACCGCATCGGGGATGCCCAGCACATCGGGGTTGGTGGCCGGCAGTTTCTCGATCAGCCGCACCATGTCGTAGCCGAGATAGCCGAACAGCCCGGCGGCCATCGGCGGCAGGCCCGGCGGCACCGGCATGCGCGCCGCCGCGATCACCCGGCGCAGGCTGTCGAGCGCATCACCCGGTTCGGCCTCGAAGGCATGGGGCGCGGACAGGGCGTGGCGGTTGATCTCGGCGCGGCCGTCGCGGCAGCGCCACACCAGGTCGGGCGCGAGGCCGATCCCCGAATACCGCCCGCGTGCCGCCCCGCCTTCGATCGATTCCAGCAGGAAGGCATTGGCCTGCGCGCCGCCCGTCAGTTTCAGGAACGCACCGACGGGGGTGTCGAGGTCCGCCACCCTTTCGCGCACCAGGACGGTGCCGTGCCCGGCCTCCAGCGCCGCGCGCGCCGCGGCGAAATCGGTCCCGCTCATCGCCCGGTCACCTGTTCCAGCATCGGCGTGTTCACCCGCACATCGGACCGCGCGCGCAGGGCGGTCGCGAACTGGCCTTCGAGCTCCTCGAGCATCGACTGCTCGATGTCGGTGCGCACCCGCGCCAGGGCAGCGGCGTCGCTGGTCGTGTCGAAGGGGACGATCCCCGTCAGCCGGGCCACCGCGAAGCCGTCGCGTGTCTCGACCATCGTCGCATCACCGACCTTGGCTTCGAACAGCGGGGCGATCAGTTCCGGCGGCAGGTTCGGGCCGGCCTGGCCGGGGTCGCGGCTGAACGGCCCCACCGCCTCGGCGGTCAGCCCGGCTTCCCCGGCGGCTTCCACCAGCGTCTTGCCGCCGCGCACCGCGGCCAGCAGCCCGGCGGCGCGCTGTTCCGCCTCCCGCCGCCGTGCATCGGCGATGACGGCGGTGCGCAGTTCCGCCTCGACGCTTTCGAACGGCCGCAGCGCGGGCGGGACCACGCCGCGGATCTCGATGGCGACGAAGGCATCGCCCATCTCGGTCATGCGCGGCGCATCGCCCTGGCGGGCGGCGAAGATCGCGCGCAGCAGCGCGGCGCGCTGTGCCTCGGCCACCGGCAGCGTCACGACCGTATTGGCCTGGTCGCGCCCGGCCGCATCCAGCGTCGCGGTGGCGACCGTCAGCGCGAAGCGCTGCGCCACATCGGCCAGCGTGGCACCACCGGCCAGCGCGTCCTCGACCCGGTTGGCGCGTTCATAGGCGATGTCCATGGCGCGATCATGCGCCACCTCCCGCCGCAATTCGTCGCGCACCTGATCCAGCGTGCGCCGCGTGGCGGGCTCCACGCGCTCCACCTTCATCACATGCCAGCCGAAGGGGCTGCGGATCGGGTCGGTCACGGCACCTGGTTCGGCCGCGAAGGCCGCCGCCGCGACATCGGCGATCGGCAGCGTCGCCCGGTCCAGCAGGCCGAGATCGGCCGCCCCGCCATCGGCCGCGCGGGCCTGCGTCTCGATCGCCGAGAGGTCCGCGCCCGCGCGCCAGGCCTCGGCAATGGCACGGGACGCTTCCTCATTGGGCACCACCGCCTGGTACAGCAGGCGGCGTTCGGGCGTTTCGAATTGCGCGCGGCGGGCCTCATAGGCCTGCTCGACATCCGCGTCGCTCACCTCGATCTCACCGGCCAGCGTCTCGGGCGACAGCGCCAGCACCGACACTTCGCGGAATTCTGGCGAGGAGAAGCGCGCCGGGTTGTTCTCCTGGTAGCGACGCAGCTGCGCTTCGGTCGGCGCCTCGGGCTCGGGCATGTCGGCCCGCGCGATGCGCACAACCTCCGCGTCCCGCCGCTGGAACGCCCAGGCGAGCAGCGGCGCCGACATCGCATCCGGGCCCGCCGAGCCCGCCCGCACCGCGCCCAGCAGCTGCTGGCGGAGCACGTCATCGGCCACCACCTGGAGGAATTGCGGCTCGCTCATCTCATTGGCGCGCAGGAAGCTGTCGAAGATCTGGCGGGAGAAGGTGCCATCCGGCCCGCGCAGCCCGGGGATGGAGAAGACGGACTCGCGCACCGTCTCGGGCGGCGCCACGATGCCCATGCGCTGCGCCTCAAGCCGCAGCACCCGCTCGGCGATCAGGCGTTCCAGCGCCGTGGCACCGACCGCGCGGCGGATATTGTCGTCCGGTTCGAACCGGTTGCCGAGCTGCCGGGCGATGCGTGACATCTCCCGCCGCGCGGCGGCCTGGGCCTCGGGCAATTCGATCGCGCTGTCGCCGACGCGGACAACCGCGGTCTCGCGGCCGAAATTCCGCACGACATCCTCGATCCCCCAGACGGCGAAGGACGCGATAAGAAGGATGAAGAGGATCTTGGCGAACCAAGTGCCGGCAAAGCGGCGCATCGCGGTGAGCATGGGCGCGTGGATAGCCGGGCAGGGGGCGGGACGGAAGAGGCGCGCGAGACGATTGGAGGGGCGCTGCCCCTCCAAACCACCCCGCCAGGGACCAACGGGTCCCTGGACCGCGGGACCTTGGCGTCGTTCCCGGTCGGGTGTCACGAATTGGGCAGCCTTCTTGGCACCGACCGACGGCGTTCAGCACCAAGGTTGAGGTTTCCAAAGGCCTTAAGCCTTTGGTGGGGTGAGGTTTGGAGAGGGGCAACGCCCCTCTCCAAGGACCACCATCAACATACCCTCGCAGGTGTTGAATCTCGGAAGCCCGCTTCCTGGCGCCCCATGGACAGGGAGGGTGCCGGACGCTAACCCGGCCGGGATGCAAGGGGAGAAGCCGCCGTGACGCCAGGATTGCGCCCATTGGTTGCCGGTAACTGGAAGATGCACGGGTTGGCCGCCGATGGGCTGGCCCTGGCGCGGGCGGTCGCGGCCGGCGGCGAGGGGATCCATGCGGAGATCCTCGTCTGCCCGCCCGCCACCTTGGTCGCGGCGGTGGCGGCGGCATTGGCCGGCTCGCCGGTCGCGACTGGCGGGCAGGATTGCCACGCCAATCCGAAGGGCGCCCATACCGGGGACATCGCCGCGGCCATGCTGGCCGATGCGGGGGCGACCTACGTGATCCTTGGCCATTCCGAACGCCGGGCCGATCACGCGGAAACCGACGCCCAGGTGAAGGCCAAGGCGATCGCGGCCATCGCCGCCGGCCTGACGCCCATCGTCTGCGTCGGCGAAACCCTGGCCCAGCGCGAGGCCGGGCAGGCCGAGAGCGTCGTCCGCAACCAGGTCACCGGCAGCCTGCCCGAAGGCTTCGCCGCGGCCGGCGGCGTGGTCGCCTATGAACCGGTCTGGGCGATCGGCACCGGCAAGACCCCCACCGAGGCTGACATCGCCGCGATCCATGCCGCCTTGCGCCAGGCGGTCGGCGCGACCACCCGGCTGCTGTATGGCGGTTCGGTCAAGCCGGGCAATGCGGCAGCGATCCTCGCCCTGCCGGATGTGGATGGCGCGCTGGTGGGCGGTGCGAGCCTGGTCGCGGAGGACTTCCTGGCGATCGCCCGCGCGGCGGGGTAGCCCGCCGGCCCGGCATTGCTCCGGCGCCCGCCGATGCTGTAGAAGCCCGCCACCATGACAACCGTCCTGCTCGTCGTCTTCCTGTTCGTCACCCTGGCCCTGATCGGCCTCGTGCTGCTCCAGCGCAGCGAGGGCGGTGGGCTGGGCATCGGCTCCTCCCAGGGGATGGGGTCCTTCATGGGCGGGCGCGGCACGGCCAACCTGCTGACGCGCGGCACGGCCATCCTGGGCACCCTGTTCTTCATCCTGGCGCTGACGCTGGCGCTGCTGAACCGCGGGACCTCGATGCAGAACCGCTCGATCCTCGATTCGCCCGCGCCGGCAGCCACCCCGGCGGCGCCCGCGGTCCCGGCGCTGCCTGCCGTGCCGAACAACTAAGGGCAGCGCCCCGCCCGGGAGGCAGCCGCCCGGGGGAGCACGTTGCGGCTGCGAACAAGGGCCTGGAGCGGGTTCGTCGCCGCGGCGAACGGTACCGCGCCAGGTCCGATCTTGTGCAACCAATCCGTCCCGCGTGCCCGACCTGCGCAAAGCGCGGGTAGCGCCGCCGCGTGTGACTTGTTAAGGGGGGCGCCCATGGCCCGGTTCGTATTCATCACCGGCGGCGTGGTCTCCTCGCTTGGCAAGGGTATCGCTTCCGCATCGCTCGGCGCGCTGCTTCAGGCACGCGGCTACAAGGTCCGTCTGCGCAAGCTGGACCCCTACCTCAACTATGATCCGGGCACGATGTCCCCGTATCAGCATGGCGAGGTCTATGTCACCGATGACGGGGCGGAAACCGACCTCGATCTCGGCCACTATGAACGCTTCACCGGCGTCGCGGCGCGCAAGCCCGACAACTGGACCACGGGGCGGATCTATTCCGATGTGATCGCGGCCGAACGGCGCGGGGACTACCTGGGCGGCACCGTTCAGGTCATTCCGCACATCACCGACAAGATCAAGGAAGTCATCCAGGCGGAAACCGACCCGTATGACTTCGTGCTGGTGGAGATCGGTGGCACCGTCGGCGACATCGAAAGCCTGCCCTTCCTCGAAGCCATGCGGCAATTGGCCAATGAACTCGGCCCGCAGCGCAGCCTGTTCATGCACCTGACGCTGGTGCCCTATATCGCCTCCGCCGGGGAATTGAAGACCAAGCCGACGCAGCATTCCGTGAAGGAATTGCTGGGCCTGGGCATCCAGCCGCAGATCCTGCTGTGCCGGTCCGACAGGCCGATCCCGGAGAATGAACGCCGCAAGATCGCGCTGTTCTGCAACGTGCGCCCCGAAAGCGTCATCCCCGCGCTCGATGCCGGCACCATCTATGAGGTGCCGCTGATGTATCACAGGGAGGGGCTGGACCAGGAAGTGCTGCGCCTGTTCGGGATGTCCGCCTATGGCGAACCCAACATGGCGCGCTGGGAGCGCATCGTTCAGGCGGTGAAGCAGCCGGAAGGCGAAGTGACCATCGCGGTGGTGGGCAAGTACACCAACCTGCTCGACGCCTATAAGTCATTGGCCGAGGCGCTGGCCCATGGCGGCATCGCGCATAACGTGAAGGTCAATCTCGACTGGGTGGACAGCCAGATCTTCGAGAATGACAGCGAGGCGGTCGCGCGGCTGGAAAAGGTCAACGGCATCCTGGTGCCCGGCGGCTTCGGCGAGCGCGGGTCGGAAGGCAAGATCGAGGCGGTGCGCTTCGCGCGCGAGCGCAAGATCCCGTTCTTCGGCATCTGCTTCGGCATGCAGATGGCGGTGATCGAGGCAGCGCGGAACCTGCTCGACATCAAGGGCGCGTCATCGACCGAATTCGGGCCGTGCAACGAGCCCCTGGTCGGGCTGCTGACCGAATGGCTGCGTGGCAACGAGATCGAGAAGCGCGCTGCCGCCGGCAACCTCGGCGGCACCATGCGCCTGGGTGCCTACCCGGCCGTGCTGGCCGAGGGCTCGCTGGTCCGTGAGGTCTATGACGGGCAGGGCACCATCGAGGAACGCCACCGCCACCGCTACGAGGTCAACGTCGCCTACAAGGATCGGCTGGAGGCGGCCGGGCTGCGTTTCTCAGGCATGTCGCCCGACGGCGTGTTGCCGGAGATCGTGGAATATCCGGACCACCCCTGGTTCATCGGTGTGCAGTATCATCCCGAACTGAAGTCCAAGCCGTTCCAGCCGCATCCGCTGTTCGCGGGATTCGTCGGCGCGGCGGTGAAGCAGGCGCGTCTGGTGTAGGGGCGGCCGGTGGCCACCCCGTCAAGCGGATGAGGTGACCGATGGCTGCCTATGAACTGCACTACTGGCCTGGCCTGCAGGGGCGCGGCGAATTCGTCCGGCTGGCCCTCGAAGAAGCCGGCGCCCCGTATCGCGACATCGCGCTTGACGACGGGGTGGGCGGAGATACTGGCATCGACGATCCGGCGATCATCACGCCGGCCTTCGCGCTGCCGGTGCTCAGGCATGGCAAGCGCGTGATCGGCCAGACGGCGGCGATCCTGCTGTATCTGGGCGACCGGCATGGCCTCGCGCCGCGCAGCGAGGCGGGCCGGCTCTGGACGCACCAGCTGCAACTGACCATCGCCGATGTGGTGACCGAGGCGCATGACGCCCACCACCCGATCGGCTCCGGCCTGTATTACGAGGACCAGAAGCCCGAGGCGAAGCGCCGCGCCGCCGATTTCTGCGCCGAACGGGTGCCCAAATTCCTGCAATGGTTCGAGGCGGTGCTGGAGCGCAATCCGAAGGGGGCCGCGCATCTGGTCGGCGCCCGCGTGACCTATGCGGAGACGTCGCTGTTCCAGCTCGTCGCCGGGCTGCGATATGCCTTCCCCAAGGCGTCAGAACGCGCCCTGCGCAAGACCCCGAAGGTGGCAGCGCTTGCCGAAGCCGTGGCGGGGCGTCCGCGAATCGCGGCCTATCTGGCGAGCGAGCGCCGCATTCCATTCAATGAGCAGGGGATTTTCCGGCACTATCCGGAACTCGATCTCTGAACGAACGCGCAGGATGAGTCATTGGCGTTGCGGGTCTGCTGCGGCGCACCGCATTTGCTACCCGCACGACGCTCTTTGCCTTTGTTTGAGCGAGTATCTTCAAGCGCCTGAGTGATTTCCAGTCAGACGGAATCTGCCCTAGGTGATTGATCGAAGGCCGCCCCCCTGGCGGCACCCGTGCGCCGCAGCACACCAGGACGCAAGAGATCCTTCCCATGCATCACGTCTCCGTCGGCCCCATCACCATCGGCAACGACCTGCCGCTGGTCTTCATCTCCGGCCCCTGCCAGATCGAAAGCCGCGCCCATGCGCTGGAGACCGCCGCAGCGCTGGCCGAGATGGCCAAGGCCGCCGGTGTGCCGCTGATCTACAAATCCTCCTTCGACAAGGCTAACCGCACATCGGTCAGCGCCGCGCGCGGCATCGGCATGGCGGAAGGCCTCGCGATCCTCGCCGAGGTGCGTGACCGCACCGGCCTGCCCACCCTGACCGACGTGCATCTTCCCGACCATTGCGCGCCCGCCGCCGAGGCGGTGGACGTCCTCCAGATCCCGGCCTTCCTGTGCCGCCAGACCGACCTGCTGATCGCGGCCGGCGAGACCGGCCGCGCGATCAATGTGAAGAAGGGCCAGTTCCTCGCCCCGTGGGACATGAAGAACGTCGCGGCGAAGATCGCCTCCACCGGCAATGAGAAGATCATGCTGTGCGAGCGCGGTGCCTCCTTCGGCTACAACACGCTGGTTGCGGACATGCGGTCCCTGCCGATCATGGCCGCCACCGGATACCCGGTGGTGATGGATGCGACCCACGCCGTGCAGCAACCGGGCGGGCAGGGCACGTCGTCAGGCGGCCAGCGCGAATACGCCCCCGTCATGGCGCGCGCCGCGGTCGCGGTGGGCGTCGCCGCCGTGTTCATCGAGACGCATGAGGACCCCGACCATGCGCCGTCCGATGGCCCGAACATGATCCCGCTGCGGCAGATGCCGGCGCTCATCGCGCGTTTGAAGGCCTTCGACGCGCTGGCGAAAGCAGGTTGATCGCCGGGCGACATGGCGACGGTTGCCTGGCGCCGGCGCCTCGCTGATGATCGCGGGCCATGGCTGCGGTGACGATGATGGAGAATGACCCGCGATGATCCGCCGCCCACCCGGCCTGCCCCCCGCCCGACGTCGTCCACTGCCGGCGGCGGTGATCGTGATGCTGCTGGCGGTGACGCTGTGGTTCAGCATCCCGGCGGCGGCGACGATGCTGGAACTGTCAGGATGGCATTGGGAAACCGTGCTCACGGTGCTCGGGTCCCATCTTCTCGTTGTGGGTGGCCTCGGCTGGATTGCCTGGCTGTTCCTGGCGGCACGACGGCCCGGGGATGGCGGTTGATCCAACGCGCGTGAGGCCGGCGTGGCGGTGAAGCAAGCCAGCGCAATTTCGCCGGGCACGTAAAACCTTCCTTCACCGGCGCGCAGCCACCCTGGTCCTGGTCAACACACAGGCCGGGCCGGCATGCGGATCACATATCGCAGGGATGGCACTCCGGTGCCGGTCTATGAACCGGGCGACCTCGTTCGCCTGCAGGCCGATGAACCGGGCCCCAATCCGATGGCCTTCGCCGGCGAATGGGGCAGCGTGCTGCGGAACCGTGGGGTCGACGGGATCGACATCCGTCTGGCCGGGTATTCGCGCCCGCGCACCAGCGTCCTGCCGGACATCACCTGCCTGCCGCCGCGCCTTGTACTGCCATGCGACCGGCATGGCCTCGCGCTTGGCCTCCAGCGCGATCTGCGGCGCACCGCGCGGGCGTAAGCGATTCATTCATGCGTCCGGCTCAGACTCCACCAACCCGCCTGCCACCAACGGGAGGATCGATGCGGATCACCTATCAGCTCGACGGCACGCCGGTGCCGCGTTTCGAAACTGGCGACCTGGTGCGCCTGGTGCGCGACGAACCAGGCCCCCTGGTCACCGCCCATGCCGGCGAGTGGGGGGAGGTGATGCGCAATCACGGCACGGGCGGTCTCGATATCCGCTTGGCCGGGTATTCGCGCCCGCGCAACGCATCCATGCCGATCGCCACCGCCGTGCCCGCCAGCTACGTCGCGCCCTGCGACCGCCAGGGTGTCCGGCTGCGGCTCCAGCGCGACCTGGCGCGCCGGACCGAATTGATCTGACGCGCGGCGCCGTCAGGTGCCGAGTTCGAAGCCGCTGCTGACCGCGCGTTGCAGATCGCCCACCGACTCGGCGAAGTTCTCGCGCCGGGCGATGTTGGTGGCGACCAGCGTGCGCACCCGCGCGGAATCGGCGGCTCCCGCCACGGCCGGCATGGCGATGGCGCGCGTCTGGTTGGCCGGAATGGCGAAGACCGACGCCCGCGCATAGCCCAGCCGCTGCCCGGCCGGCGTCTCCACCGCCACGAATTCCTCATTGCGGGTCGGCACGATCTGCACCTGCTGGCGCGGCGGCACGACCTGCGCGACCGGCGCCGCGGAGGGCAGCGGCGCGGCCTGCAACACCACCGCCTGGGCCGGCCGAGTCGCGACCGGGCGGGGCCGAGGCGGGGCTGCGGCAGTCGCCGCCGGCGCGACGACTGCCGCGCCGGAGTCGAGTTCCGCGGAGCGCGCCTGGATGCGCTGCTGAACGGACTGGCTGCGCGCCAGGTCCCGTTCGGCCTGCTGGCGCAGCGCGGCGAGCCGTGCTTCGGCGTCGCGGCGCTGGATCTCACCGGCACGGGCGGCGTCCTGGACGCGGCGGGCTTCGCGCAGCCGGCAATCCGTCACGCTGTCGAGCGAGGCCTGCGTCTGGGCGATGCCGTCGTTTTCCTTGTCGATGTCGGTTGCGACCACGGCGGCGAGCGCATCGGCATTACCAGCGGCCTGCTGCTGCCGGCTTTCGAGGTAGCTGGTGGCGGTGACCGCCGCGGCGGCGGAACTCGCGGCCCAGACCAGGCCGCCGATGAGGCCCGGACGGGTGCCCAGGACGCCGCCCGCGCCGACCACCGCCGCGCCCGCCACGACCGGCGCGGCGAAGAACGCGGCGTTGCGGTCGAATTGTTCGACCTGCTGGCGACAGGCATCCGTGCCGTCGTCAGACCCGAGCGTCGTATTGCCGCCAGGCTGCCCGGCGCAGGCGGTCAGCAGCACGGCGACAGCCATCAGGGCCGGGGCCGGTGGCCGGGTTCGGTGCGGGCCGCGGCTTTGATGGCGCAAGGCGGTATCCTCCGGAATATCCACAGGACGATACACCCTCATTCGGCTGGGCCAAATCCACCCAGGTCACGCGCCGCGCGCACGTCTGCGCGTGGCGAATTATGCATGGTGTTGTTCAGCCTGGGGTTGCTGTCCGGATGCGTCAGATCATCTGGCCGCGCAGGAAGCCGAGTGCGGGCAGCGGCGTCCATTTGCGCGGCAGGTCGGACCGGCGGATCGGCGCCACGGAATAATGCGGGACAGGCTGCTGCGCCCGTACCAGCCAATCGACATAGGCCTTGACCTGCTGGTCGCGCCAAGCGCGGTCATCCAGCGCCTGGGCGCGTGACCGGAACACCTCCGCGACGCGGCTTTTGCGCCCCACCGTCGCCACGACGGCCCAGAGCGTATCGTCATCACCACTGCGGACGCTGAGAAGGTTCGCCACGTCGCGACGGTGGCAAATCGGCCCGGCGCGGGTCAAGGGGCGACTTGAACGAATGAGATGACGGCGCCGTAACCGATGCGGCGGTTGCGCCGAAGACCCCGATGTTGAGGCAACAAAAGGGAACTTCCTTCATGTCGGTCATGTCTTCACGCCGCGTCCTGGCCAAGGGCGCCATCGGTGCCGGTGTCCTCGGTGCCATCGCCTTCATCCGCCCCGCGGCGGCGGGCAACCAGCTGGCGGTGGCGATCAGCGGCTACGATCCCACCACCTTTTTCGCCGGCACGCCGCGGCCGGGCATTCCGCGCTTCAACGCCACCTACAATGGCGGCATCTGGTACTTCACCACCGAGGCGACGCGCGATGCCTTCAAGGCGGAACCGGCGCGCTTCGCCCCGCAATTCGATGGCTACTGCGCCTGGGCGGCATCCCAGGGATACAAGGCGCCGGGCAATCCGGAATTCTGGCGGGTGGTGGACAACCGGCTGTACCTGAAGGTGCATGAACAGGCGCAGCAGAACTGGCTGCGCGACGTGCCCGGCAACATCGCCAAGGGCAACACCAACTGGCCGCGGATGCACCCTTTCTGATCGGAGGCTTTGCCTGGCCTCAGGCACCGGGGTCGGCATCCGCCGACTTGTCTGGTGCGCTGTGGCCACCGGCTGGTCCGGGCGCGGCCGCGCCGTGCGCTCCTGGATCGCGGCCGTGCCGCGATC
Source organism: Acetobacteraceae bacterium (assembly GCA_022842185.1). Taxonomy (GTDB): domain Bacteria; phylum Pseudomonadota; class Alphaproteobacteria; order Acetobacterales; family Acetobacteraceae; genus Neoroseomonas. Next base: position 81,215 of record JALHQB010000009.1, on the reverse strand, counting down.
CGCAGGGGTTGCGCGGTTCAGGCCGCGGCGACGGCCGGGACGCCGATGCGTTCCAGCGGGCCGAATTCCTGTTCCAGCAAGGGCTTCACCGCATCCTGCCAGGCGGCGATCGACCGTAGGGCGGTCGCCGCCGGCATGTCGCCGACCTGCGCCTGCAAAAGGTAGTGGCAGGGGTTTGCCGCGCGGATTTCGGCGGCCATGCGCGCAGCGACGGTCGCGGCATCGCCCACCAGCATGTGGGCGCCCATTTCCTCCAGGCTCGGTTCACCCTCCCAGGTCTTCTCCACGATCATCCCGCCATCCATCGCCTGTTCGCGCCGGCGCAGGGATTGTGAGAGGCGGATCTGCCAGCGGATATTCTCCAGGAAGGTCATCGCCTCGGCGCGGTCATCGGTGACGCAGAAGGGGCGCATGGCGCCGAAGCGCAGCGTGTCGGGTGTGCGGCCGGCCGCCGCGCGGATGGTCTCGAACCGCGCGCGGGCAGCCGCCAGCATGGTGGGCGTGAAGTGGCGCGGCGTGACCATCACCACGCAGTCGCGCTCGGCGGCGTAGCGGTGCAGGTCGGGGTTGTCGCCGGCGACGTAGATTTCGGGCAGGCCGCGCACCGGGCGCGGGGCGATGTGGGATTCAGGCATGGCGTAGTGCGCGCCGTGATGGGTGAAGGTCTCGGCGCCGAAGGCCGCTTCCATCATGCCCATGACTTCCAGCAGGCGCGCCGGGGCCTCCGACAAGTCCTGGCCGAAGCGTTCGAACTCGAAGGGCTGGTAGCCGGAGCCGATGCCAAGGACGAGCCGACCGTGGGTGAGCGAATCCACCATGCCGATCTCGGCGATCAGGCGGGACGGGTGGTACAGCGGCACGATCACCACGCCGGAGCCGAGGCGGATGCGCGTCGTCTCCCCGGCCATGCGCGCGACCATCATCAGCGGGGACGGGCAGACGCAGTAATTGCTGAAATGATGTTCGGCGAACCAGGCGATGGCAAAGCCGGCCTGCTCGGCGGCCTTCACCTGGGCGACGGCGGTGTCGTAGATCGCGGCGGTCGGCGTGCCGCGGTTGCGATAGCCCATGAGACAGAACAGCCCGACATCCATTGCTTCGTTTCCCTGGCTTCCCTGCAGCCATGGTTCCCGTGATGCCGCCAGCCCGCAAGACCCGCGGCTTGCCGCCACGCCCGCGCCGCGCTGATCTGCCGGGGACAATGGATGGAGCGAACCGCGTGATCATCATCGGCAAGGGCAGCGTGCAGCAGGAAGAATGCGACGTGATGGGGCATATGAATGTCCGTCACTACGTCGCGCGGGCCGCCGATGCGCTGGATTGGCTGATGCTGGAAGCCGGGCTGCCGCCCTCGCGCGGGCGCCTGGCCGTGATGGACCAGCATCTGCGCTTCCTGCGGGAGATGTCGCCGGGCACGCCCTTCACCATCCGTGGCGGCATCGTCAGCGTCGCCGCTGACCGGTTGCGGACGGTGGTTGAAATCCGCAACGGCGCGACGGACATGCCGGCCGCGACGCTGGTGACCGATCTCGGCCTGTGGGGCGCGCCGCTGCCGGAGGCGCCGAAGGCGGAACCGCTGCTGGTCGCGATGCCCGACCATGCCGGCCCGCGCGGCCTCGGCTTCAACCCGCCCCCGCCGCTGCCCGACCGGGACGCCGCCCGCGCCATGGGCCTCACCGAAGGCTATCGCGGTGCCGTCCGCCCGCATGAATGCGACACCGATGGCGTGATGCGCCCGGACGTCATCATCGCGCGCATCTGGGATGGCGTGCCGAACCTGCGCAATCGCGGCACAGGAGTAGGCATCAAGGAGGAAGGGATGGGTTCCGCCGCGCTGGAATACCGCGTCGCACAGTTCCGCCCGATGCAGGCGGGCCAGTTGCTGACCGTGTGCAGCGGGCTGAAGGCGCTGGGGGACAAGACCACCACCTGGACGCATCTGGTGCATGACGGTGAAACCGGCGAGGTCGTCGCGGCGGCCGAGGCGGTCGGCATCGCCTTCGACCTCAAGGCCCGCAAGGCGGTGGCGATACCGGATGAACGGCGCGCGGCCTTGACCGCGCTTCTGGTGCCGGGGCTTGGCCTGTAGTCGCCCCGGCGCCTACGGCCGCGGCCGCAGCACCACGGTCGCATCGTCATCGGGAGCCGGCCGGGGTGACACCCAGGCGGCGGCCTTTTCGCCCATCGTGCGGAACTTGCCGGTCATGCCGTCAAGCCGGGCGGCCCAGGCGGGGTCGGGCCGCTGGCCCTCGATGGCCTTGAAATAGGCCTGGAGCATGCACGCGATGGCGAAGGGTTCGATCAGCGCGGCCTTCACCGCCCAGGCGAACAGCAGTGCGAAGACCAATCCACCCGCCGACCAGGCGCCCGGGATCAGATAGACCACCGCAGCGGCCGGGGCGAGCATGACCAGGAACACCAGGAAGCTGAGGCCATAGACGAACAGCGTCAACCACGCTGCGTTCTTCATCATGGGCGCGGCGTTCTGTGCATAGAGCACGAGCGCCGTCTGCGCGGAGGACCACGGATTGGTGGCGCGCATGCGCATGCCATAGGCGAGGATGACTTCATCCACCAACCCGACCGAGACGCGCAGGAAGGCGCGCAGCAGCCCGACCATCTGTTGCACGCCGGGGATGGGCAGCAACGACACAACCCCCTGCACCAGCGCCGTCGTGGCGCCGAGGATGCCCTTCACCAGCAGATCGATTCCGAACAGGACATTGGTCTGGGCGAAACGCTCGCCGACCATCGCCCGCGCATGGGCGATCTGGCCGCGCCCCTGCGGCATGGCGCGGCCGTCGAGCAATTCGACCATCACGGCGATATGCCCGGCCTTCACGACATACAGGATGTACTCGCGCAGGAAATACAGCACGCCCGCTGTCAGCCCAAAGCCGATGGCGCCGCCCCAGAAGGTGGTACTGGCGCGAAATCCCTCATCGCCGAAATGCCCGATGCCCCATCCGAGGCCGGCGCCGGTGCCGGTGACCAGGATGTAGGCCAGAGTGATGCCGAAATAGACCAGCATTCGGAACACCAGGAAGGGTGCCGATTTCGTCATGACGCCGAGCGCGCGGCCGATCGAAAAATCCCACATCAGCAAAAATCTCCGTCCCGCGGGCGGATGAAGCATCCAATCGGCATCACGATAAAGCGAATGCCCCAGCATGAAAATGCTGCGGCCAGAGGGGCCGTGAAGGGTTTCGCGCCCGACGGCGTGTAGGGCGGACTGTTCGCGGGGCATCGCGCCGGTTATGCAAGCGGCAAGGCGATTGAAGCAGCCGGGAGGAATACCTTGCCATGACCATGATGTTTGGCCGCAGGGCCGCCTTCGGCCTCATGGCGACTGCCGCGCCGGCGGCCGCCGGCGCGCAGACACTGGCGCGCAATGCGCGGCTGATCCTGGGTTTCCCGCCTGGCGGTTCCTCCGATGTCGTGGCGCGCCTGTATGCCGAACGCTTGCGCGGCACCTATGCGCCGCAGATCGTCGTCGAAGGCCGGGTCGGTGCGGCGGGGCGGATCGCGGTGGAGTTCGTCAAGGCGGCGGAGCCGGATGGCACCACCTTCCTGCAAACCCCGGCCTCGATGCTGACCCTGCAGCCGCATGTCTTCCCGCGGGAGGTGCGGTATGACGCGCTGACCGACCTGATCCCGGTCTCGACGGTGTGTTCGTATCCGTTCGCTTTTGCCGTCCCGAAGGATCATCCGGCGCAGTCGCTGCCGGCCTGGATCGACTGGGCGCGCGCGCAGCGGCGGGACCTGCCCTGGGCATCCCCGGCGGCGGGGTCGGCGCCGCATTTCATGGGCATCGTGCTGGCGAAGAAGGCCGGTATCGAGATGACGCATGTGCCGTTCCGCGGTGCCGCGCCGGCGGTGCAGGAATTGATCGCGGGGCGGCTGACCTGCTTCATCGGTGTGCTGGGCGATGTCTCCCCGCAGCAGGGGGAAGGGTTGCGGATGCTGGCGGTGTCCTCGCCTGCGCGGAATCCGCGGTTCCCGGCGGTGCCGACCTTCGCGGAACTCGGTCATCCTGATCTGAACAAGGATGAGTGGTTCGGTGCCCTGCTGCCGGCCGCGACGCCGGCGCCGGTGGTGGTGGCGCTGCATCGTGCGATCGTGGCGGCGGCGGCGACGCCGGAGATGATCGCGGCGCTGGACCGGCTGGAATATGCGCCGACGGTCTCGGCATCCCCGGCCGACTTTGCCGCGCGCATCCGCCAGGAACGCGACGATTGGGGTGCGGTGGTGCGCGAGAGCGGTTTCCGCCCCGAAAACTGATCGGCCCCTGTTCCAAACAGACAGAAAAAGGAGGGGGATCGGGGGAGTTCTCTCCCCCGACCTTCCTTGCGTCAGACCAATTCGACGCGCCCTGTGGCGAGATCATAGATCCCGCCCTTCACCGCCAACGCCCCCCGCCCGACGAGATCGGCCAGGATGGGCGTGGAGGTCTCCAGCGCACGGACGTTGTAGCGCACGTTGGACACCAGGGCGCGGCGTGTGACGTCCCCGCCGGTCTCGGCCAAAGCGGGTTCGATGCCCGGCTTCATGGCGGTGACGAGGCGCGCGATCTGCCCGGGCAGGTTGTTGCCCTGCCGAAGTGCCGCGACGGTGGCGTCCACCGCGCCGCAGCTGGTGTGGCCCAGTACGAGGATGAGTTTCGACCCCAGCACGGCCGAGCCGAATTCCAGGCTGCCCAGCCCTTCGGGGGTCACGAAATTGCCGGCGACGCGCACGACGAACAGGTCGCCGGGGTTCTGGTCGAAGGCGAGTTCCGGCGCGACGCGGGAATCGGCGCAGCCGAGGATGGAGGCGAAGGGTGCCTGGCCGGCCGCGCGGGCGGCGCGCGTTGCGGAGAAGTCGCGCGAGCGGGGCTGGTTGGCGGCGTAGCGCGCATTGCCTTCGACCAGAGCGCGCAGGGCGGCGTCCGGCGTTTCGGGGCGTGGCGCGGCGGGGGTGCCCTGGGCATAGGCCGGCGCAGCCGCGGCGGAGGCGGTCAGCGCCGCGGCCATGGCGAATAATCCGCGGCGGCTGAAGGTCGTCGGGGGGCAGGCAATGCACATGGGGGCTGGCTCCTGCGGATTGGGTCCGCTTGCATTTCATAGTGTGCCATTCGCGGAATGGTTGCGCCATTGCGGATCAACGAGGTGCCGCGCACCTTGCGCGCATGACCGTGCCCCGCGAAATCCGCCTGAACGCCTTCGACATGGCCTGCATCGGCCACATCCAGCAGGGATTGTGGATGCATCCGCGCGACCGGTCGGTGGATTACCTGTCGCTCGACCACTGGATGGACCTGGCGCGATTGCTGGAACGGGGCCTGTTCGACGGCCTGTTCCTGGCCGATGTGCTCGGCGTCTATGACGTCCATGGCGGGTCGCAGGATGCCGCCATCCGCCACGGCGTGCAGATCCCGCTGCTGGACCCGATGCTGCTGGTGCCGGTGATGGCAGCGGTGACCAAGCATCTGGGCTTCGGCGTGACGGTGAATTTGGCGTGGGAGCCGCCGGCGCTGCTGGCGCGGCGGTTCTCGACGCTCGATCACCTGACGCGCGGACGGATCGGGTGGAATATCGTCACCGGGTATCTGGACAGCGCGGCGCGGGCGATGGGCCTGGACCGGCAGATGGCGCATGACGACCGGTACGACATGGCCGATGAATTCATGGGTGTGGTGTATCGGCTGTGGGAGGAATCCTGGGCGGCGGATGCGGTGAAGCGCGACCGTGCCTTGGGCGTCTATGCGGACCCGGCGCGGGTTTCGCGCATCCGGCATGATGGCGCGCAGTATCGCCTGGATGCGCCGCATCTGGTGGAACCATCCCCGCAGCGCACGCCGGTGCTTTATCAGGCCGGCGCATCCGATCGCGGCCGGGCCTTCGCGGCACTGCATGCGGAATGCGTGTTCATCAATGGCGGGCCGAAGGCGCATGTGGCGGGGCTGGTCGCTGATCTGCGGAAACGCGCCGCGCCACGACCGATTCAGGCCTTCATGGGCGCGACGGTGATCCTGGGGCGCACCGCTGCCGAGGCGCGGGACAAGCTGGAGGAATACCGCCGCCACGCGAGCGTGGAGGCGGCGTTGGTGCATGCCTCGGCGTCGCTCGGGATCGACCTGGCGAAGTACGACATGGATGACGAATTGCCGAGCGCGTCGGAGGCGATCCGGTCGAATGTGGAGGCGCTCCGCGCCGCCGCACCGCGCGCGACCAAGCGGGCGCTGATCGACCGGATGGTGCTCGGCAGCCGCCAGCCGCCCATCCTGGGCAGCGTGGAGGAGGTGGCGGATGCGCTGATCGGCTGGGCCGACGATGCCGATATCGACGGTTTCAACCTGTCCCGTACCGTGGTGCCCGATTGCCTGGAGGATGTGGTGACGCTGCTGGTGCCAGCCCTGCAGGAACGCGGGCGGTACAAGCGCGGCTATCGCGCGGGGACGTATCGGGAAAAGCTGTTCGGGGCCGGGCCACGGCTTGCGGCGCCGCATCCGGCCGCCGCCGTCGCCCGTTGACCGGGGCGCGACTTGCCGATGCGGCGCTTCGCGTTACGTTTCCCCCAAGCCATTTGAGGATTGACGACCAATGGACGGAAACCAGATGCCGGCTGCCGCCGCGCTAACCGCACGCTACGGCGCCGGGGCGGAGCCCAAGGCCGGGCCATGGAACGATACGCTCGCGCTGCTGCTGTCGCACCGCTCGGTGCGCGGCCTCGGCCCCGACCCGGTGCCGGACGGCACGTTGGAGGCGCTGGTCGCCGCGGCGCAATCGGCCGCGACGTCGTCGAACCTGCAGACCTGGTCGGTCATCGCGGTGGACAAGCCGGAGGTGCGCGCCGAACTCGCCACCATCGCCGGCAACCAGAAGCATATCGAGATCTGCCCGATCTTCCTGGTCTTCCTCGCAGACGTGTCGCGCAACGGCCGGCTGGCCGATGAGGCCGGGGTGGAACTGGCGGGGCTGCCCTATCTGGAATCCTTCCTGGTCGCTGCGATCGACGCGGCGTTGGCGGCCCAGAACGCGGTGGTGGCGGCCGAGAGCCTGGGCCTGTCCACGGTCTATATCGGCGCGCTGCGCAACGATGTGGGGCGGGTGGCGGAACTGCTCGGCCTGCCGCCGGGTGCCGCGCCGGTGTTCGGCCTGTGCATCGGCCACGCGCGGCCCGGCCGGGAAGGGGAGGTGAAGCCCCGCCTGCCGCAATCCGCCGTGCTGCACCGCGAAACCTATGATGCCGACGACAGCGCCATCCGCGCCGCCTACGACCCGCGCATGGAGGCGTTTTCCCGCCGCCAGGAGATGGCGGCCGACAACTGGACGCAGCGGGTGATCGCGCGGCTTGGCACGATGACGGCGCTGCGCGGGCGGGACAAGCTGAAGGCGGCGATCATCGCCCTGGGCTTCCCGTTGCGCTGAGGGACTGTTTGCAAACGCGTCGAAAGGCGCGTTTGCGTCGCCGGTGCCGGTCGTTCGAGACGGCCGCTGAGGCCGGCTGCGGCCTGAACCGCGCTCGCCCGGGCGCCTTCAGCTCTCGCTGGCGGGCGTGCGCAGCAGCGTGTCGAAATAGGCGACCGTCCGGCGCAGCCCCTCATCGAGCGGCACCGTGGGTTCCCAATCCAGCAGGCGGCGGGCTAGGGAGATGTCCGGGCAGCGCCGCGTCGGGTCGTCCTGCGGCAGCGGGCGCTTTTCCAGCGGCACGCTGTCGCCGCACAGCGCGATCACCCGTTCGGCGAGCTCGCGCACCGTGATCTCATGGGGATTGCCGATGTTCACCGGGCCGGTGACGTCGTCGGGCGTATCCATCAGCCGCATCAGGCCTTCGACGAGGTCGTCGACGAAGCAGAAAGACCGCGTCTGGGTGCCTTCGCCATAGATGGTGATGGGCTTGCCCTGCAGCGCCTGGACGATGAAGTTCGACACCACGCGCCCGTCATTGGGGTGCATGCGCGGGCCATAGGTGTTGAAGATCCGCACCACCTTGATGCGGACATTGTGCTGGCGCTTGTAGTCGAAGAACAGGGTCTCCGCGCAGCGCTTGCCTTCGTCGTAGCAGGCGCGGGGGCCGAGCGGGTTAACCGAACCGCGGTAATCCTCGGTCTGCGGATGCACTTCCGGGTCGCCATAGACTTCCGACGTGGAGGCCTGGAGCACCTTGGCCTTCACCCGCTTGGCCAGGCCCAGCATGTTCAGCGCGCCGGAGATCGAGGTCTTGGTCGTCTGCACCGGGTCGAACTGGTAGTGCACCGGCGATGCCGGGCAGGCGAGGTTGTAGATCTCGTCCACCTCGACATAGAGCGGGAAGGTGACGTCGTGGCGCATCGCCTCGAAGCGCGGATGCGGCAGCAGGTGGGAGATGTTGTCCCGCGTGCCGGTGAAATAATTGTCGACGCACAGCACCGAATGCCCCTGCGCAAGCAATCGCTCGCACAGATGGGATCCAATGAAACCAGCCCCGCCCGTCACCAATACGCGCTTGCGCGATAGCATTATACCCTGTGCTCCCTGCATTCCTCGACGATAGCTTCGATCGCCGTCCAGCCCGCCCATGACGGTATCCGGGGGTGGACGGCCAGCGCGTTCCAGCCCTGCCTTACCCCGGCGCTGCGCCGGCGCGAACGGCGCCAGGGCCGCCTGGCCGCCGGACGGGAGGAAGCCGGGCAGACCCCCGCGCCCTGGACGGCATCATCCGCGGGCTTTCCACCGCGCGAGATCGGCCTCGACCATTTCGGCGATCATCGCCTCGAGGCTGGTCTCCGGCACCCAGCCAAGCCGCTGCCTGGCGCGGGACGCATCGCCGATTGTCACGTCCACATCCGCCGGGCGCAGGAAGGCTGCGTCCACCCGCACATGCGCCTGGTAGTCCAGCCCGACATGCGCGAAGGCGATCCGGCACAGGTCGCGGATCGACGCCGCGCGGCCGGTCGCGACCACATAGTCATCGGCCTTGTCCTGCTGCAGCATCAGCCACATCGCGCGGACATAATCGCGCGCATGGCCGAAATCCCGCCGCGCCTCCAGATTGCCCATCGCCAGTTCCGTGGCGAGGCCGAGGCTGATCCGCGCGGCGCCGTCGGTGATCTTGCGCAGCACGAATTCGATGCCGCGCAGCGGGCTGTCATGGTTGAACATGATGCCGTTGCAGCCGAACAGCCCGAAGGCGTCACGGTAGTTCTGCACCATGCAATGGGCGAAGACCTTGGCCGAGGCGTAGGGGCTGCGCGGATGGAAATGCGTCGCTTCGTTCTGCGCCGGCGTCTCGGCGCGGCCAAACATCTCCGATGAACTCGCCTGGAAGTACCGCGCCGCGGGGGATGCGATGCGCACCGCTTCCAGCATGTTGGCGGTGCCGATGGCGGTGACATGCGTGGTCAGCAGCGGCTGGTCCCACGACATCCGCACGAAGGATTGGGCCGCGAGGTTGTAGATCTCATCCGGCTGGACCTTCTGGAGCAGGCGGATCAGGGAGGACAGGTCGATCAGGTTGCCATCGACCATCTGGACCGAACCGGCGCAGCCCAGCCGCCGAAGGCGGTCCTGCACCGCCTCCGACCCGCCATGGCGATGCAGCAGGCCGAACACCTCATAGCCCTTGTCGAGCAGCAGGGCGGCCAGATAGGCGCCATCCTGCCCGGTGACGCCGGTGATCAATGCTCGCGCCATTACAATACCACGTCCAATCCTTGCCGTGCCCGCGCGTCCTTATACCTGCGGGGCCACCGTATCCAGATGCATCTGCTCATCCGGGGGACGGTGGCCGTGCCATGCGCGGGCTTCATGGCACCGAGGCGTGCGAAAGGCCGGCCGTTACGCTTCGGCCGGCTGCAGCACCGGCGATCCGGCGCGGAAGCGCATCAGCGCGGCCACGCCATGCTCGGGGAACTGAACCTGCACGTCCGAATCCGGACCCAGGTCGTGGGCCAGGCCGCGCTCGAGGAGCCGCATGCCGAAGCCGCGACGCGCCAGGGCAGGCGGTGTGACCGGCGGGCCACCGGTTTCGCGCCATTCGAGGGTCGAGATGCCATCCTCGGCCAGGGACCAGGTGACTTCGACCTCCCCGCCGGGCCGCGACAGCGCGCCGTGATTGAGCGCATTGGCCGCAAGTTCGTGCAGCGCGAGCACGATCGCCTGGGTCTGCCCGGCGGTCACCTGGATGCGACCAGACCCGCCGAACCGCACGGCGCGCCCGGCGTCGATCGATGGTTCCAGGCCGGTGCGCACGACGCGCGCCAGATCCACATCCTGCCAGCCCTGGTCGGACAGAAGGTCGTGCGCCCGGACCAGCGCCTGGAGCCGGCCGACGAATTCACGCCCCAAGCCCCCCTGGCCGTGCCGCACCCCGCGCATGGACTGCGCCGCCAGCGCCTGGACGGTGGAAAGGGTGTTCTTCACCCGATGGTTCAATTCGGTGACGAGGATCTCGCGCGACCGTTCGGCGCGCACGCGCTCGGTGACATCCTGCAGCACGGAGGACACGCCGGTGACGACGCCGTCCGAATCCTTCACCGGATGGCAGGAGGCGAGCCAGTGTCGCGTCGCCGCCGCCCCCCCCGGCACCGGCCCCGCACAGGTGACGTCGAGCACCGGCCGCCCGGTGGCGAAGACCCGCTGCTGCGCCTCCTCGAGCGGGATGGCAATGCTTTCGGGCAACACTTCATGCGGGGCGCGCCCGATATGGGCCTCCGGCGGCAGGCCGCTGACCGCCACGAAGCGGGCGTTGACGTTGACGAAGTGCAGCGCCGGATCGACCAGCGCGAGGCCCACCGGCACGGTGTCATAGACGCCGCGCAACTCGGCCACGGTCTGGCGCACCTGCGCGTCGTTGACCTGCCGCCCGATGGCCGCGCCGCGCGCATCGGTCACGTCATGGATGGCGCCGACCCATTCGACCAGTTTCCCCGCCTCATCGGCGATCGGTACGCCAGTTGCGCGAACCCAGCGCCAGGGGGCGTCGCCATCGGCCGTCCGCAGGCGGAACTCGACGCCGATCTGCACCCGGGCGACGAGGCTGCGCCCCCATTCAGCCAGTGTCGGCGCACGGTCATCGGGGTGCAGCATGTCGAGCCAGCCATCACCGCGGAAACTGGGCGCGGTCTGGCCGGTCAGCCCGGCCCAGCCGGCCGCCTCGTTCCATCCGCCCGCCGGGTCGGCGCGCCACAGGACGAGTGCACCGGCCTCGGCCAGCGCGCGCAACCGGCGCTTGGCGGTGCCGGCAGCGGCATCCGCCGCGCCCAGGGCGGCGCCGAGCGCCGCGAATTCCTCGACCGGCCCCAGTTCCGGCATGGGCGGGGGCGGCGCATCCGTGCGCAAGGCCTCGGCCGTCGCGCGGGCATGGCGGGTCAGGGCAAGCACAGGGGAGCGCAGCGCCAGGCGCGCGCGGCTGTAGGAAAACAGGCCGAGGATCATCGCGCTGCCCAGGCACAGCAGCACCCACGGGATGAGCCGCGCCGCGCCAGTGCTGCCGAGGTCGGCCGCTTCCCAGGTGACGAGGTGCCAGTCCGACGCTTCGGCTATGTTGGTCACGACGAAGCGGACGTGCAGGCCCGCCATGGTGTCGCCCGCCTGGACAATGCCGCGCGGTGCCGCCGCCAGGACGGTCCAGTCGGGCACGTTGGCCTGGCCGCCGCCGGCACTGGCGATGACCCGCCAGCGATTGTCGAACAGGATGCCACGCCGCGGTATCGCGGCCGCGAGGCGCTCGGGGACCAGGCCGACGGTCAAAACCTCGGTCGCGCGTCCGTCGCGCATGACCGGGACGAGCAGAATCGCATCACCGCCGCCGCCGGCACTGACCCGTGCGCGGCCGGTCTCCACCGCCCAAAGCCCGGCCGCCACGGCAGGGGTCGACCCCAGCGGCGTGCCAAAGGGCAGGCTGGTGTCCACAAGAAGTCCGAGGCCGCGATCCAGCACGCCGACCGGGGCACCGAGCACCGCCGACAGACGCCGTGCCGCCGCATCCGTGGCGGCGAGGTTGCCGGGGTCCGCATCGCGGCGGGCGGCCGCGAAGGCGTCCAGTGCGAGGCGGCGCGATTCGATTTCGGCATCGACGCCATGCGTGGCGACCACGGCCTGTGCGGCAATCTCGGTGCGGCGCGATTCCTGGTCCATCTGCCAGCACACGACGGCGAGGATGACAGCGCCCAGCAGCAGCGGCGCGGCAGTCCCGACCACGACGCGGCCGAGACGGCCACCGATGGTCGCGAGGCGACGATGCATGCCGGCGGTCCCGATCAATTTGGTCCGCACCACTGTCCCCGAAACCCGCGTCACGACCCAGAATCGATGAAAACGCGGAGAGATGCAACGCACGCGAACGTTACAAGGCCCGCCAGCCCCATGATGGCTGCACCGATCACGGGATCGCGTGCTATTATCGCAACAATGCTGCGATTCGCGATATCCCTTGCGGCCCTCTGTCTGCTTCTCGCCTGTGCGGCCGAGCCGACCGTGGAGGAGCCACCGCAACTGCCGCTGCCGCCGCCCGCGCCGCCACGGGTGATGGTGCCACGCACGGCCGCGCGGGTGCCTGCCGAACCCAATGGAGGCGCCACACAGCTCGCTGCCGGTGCGGCAGTGGGCGCGATTGCGCCAGCAACACCGTCCGAAACAGCGCCGCCCGCCGACGCGCCCGCCTGGCGCGTGGCGCGCGACGGGGTGATCGGCTGCGCGGACCGGTCGGCTCTCGTCGTGTTGAACCAGGGCGCCGAGGGCGCGCCGCGCCTTATGGTCGAAGCGCGCGCCGCGGGCGGGTGCCGCACGACCTTCCGCGTCAATGAATGGGTGGCCGAGGCCATCGAGGGCGATGCGGTGCGGTTGCGCATGACCAATGGCGGTCCGCTGATCCTGTGGTTCCGCCGCAGCGAAGTCATCGGCCCCTGAGCCTGCTTGTCGCGCGGGCGACACGGCGTGACACTGGCGCAGGGACGGGAACCGAGCGCCGATGAACTGGACTGCCGAACTCGAGGAATTGCGCCGCCGGGAGGCCATGGCCCGGGAGATGGGCGGGCCGGACAAGGTCAAGCGACAGCATGATGGGGGGCGCCTGACGGTCCGCGAACGGGTCGAGGCCGTGCTCGATCGCGGGTCCTTCCATGAAGTGGGCGCGATCGCCGGCCGCGCCGAATACGATGCCAAGGGTGACCTGGCGGCCTTCACCCCATCCAATTGCGTGATGGGACGGGGGCTGGTCGATGGACGCCCCGTGGTGGTGGTGGGAGACGACTTCACCGTGCGCGGCGGCAGCGCAGACGCCACCATCCGCGACAAGCCGATCATGGCCGAGCGCATGGCCGCCGAACTCCGCCTGCCGATCATCCGCATGATCGAGGGGTCGGGTGGCGGTGGGTCGGTGAAAACCATCGAGACGACAGGGCGCGCCAACCTGCCCGGCGGCGTCGGCGGGACGCAGCTGTATTACCAGACCACCGCGAATATGGGGCTGGTGCCGGTGGTCACGCTCGGGCTTGGGTCAGTCGCCGGGCTGGGTGCCGCGCGGCTGGCGGCGGCGCATTATTCGGTGATGACGAAGTCCTCGGCGATGTTCGTCGCCGGCCCGCCTGTTGTGGCGCGGCTGGGGGAGAAGCTGGAGAAGCGTGACCTCGGCGGCTGGGAGATCCAGTGCAAGGCCGGCGGCGTCGATGACGCGGCGGCGACCGAGCAGGACGCCTTCGACCTGGCGCGGCGCTTCCTGTCCTACCTGCCATCCTCGGTCCACGCCTTGCCGCCCGCGATCCGCTGCCGGGACGATGCCGAACGGCGGGAGGAGACGTGGCTGTCCGCCATCCCGCGCGACCCCCGCCAGGCCTACAAGGTGCGCCCCATCATCGAACCGCTGTTCGACAAAGGGTCCTTCTTCGAGATGGGCAAGTGGTTCGGCCGGTCGATCATCACCGCCTTCGCCCGTCTGGACGGCCGGGCAGTGGCGGTGCTGGCCTCCGACCCGGTGTTCCATGGTGGGTCCTGGACCGCCGATGCCTGCCAGAAGATCATTCGCTTCGTGGATCTGGCCGAGACCTTCCATTTGCCGGTCGTGTACCTGATGGACTGCCCCGGCTTCGCGGTGGGGCTGGAGGCGGAGAAGACCGCGACGATCCGCTGGGGCGTGCGCGCCATGGCGGCGGTGAACCAGTGCCGCCAACCCTGGTGCACCATCATCATGCGCAACGCCTTCGGCGTGGCCGGCGTGGTGCACCAGCCGGCGGGGCGGTATTCGATCCGTTATGCGTGGCCGTCCGCGCGCTGGGGGTCGCTGCCGCTGGAAGGCGGCGTCGAGGCGGCCTATGCCGCCGAAGTCACCGCCGCCGATGACCGGGACGCCAAGGTCGCGGAGATCGAGGAGCGGTTGCAGAAACTGCGGTCGCCCTTCCGCACGGCGGAGGCGTTCTGGGTGGAGGAGATCATCGACCCGCGGGACAGCCGGAAGTTGTTGTGCGAGTTCGCAAGGCTGGCCGATCCGCTGCGGGCGCCGGGGGTGGCGGCGTTTACGATGAGGCCGTGAGGAAGAAGGTCGGGAATGGTGCTCCTTGGAGAGGGGCGTCGCCCCTCTCCAAACCTCACCCCACCAAAGGCTTAAGGCCTTTGGAAACCTCCAACTGGTGCTGAACACCGGCGGTCGGCACCACGATGAATGCTCGATTCTGGTATTGGAACGGGTGAAGGATCGCCCCGCGTGACCAGCGCCAAGATCCCGCGGTCCAGGGACCCGCTGGTCCCTGGCGGGGTGGTTTGGAGGGGCAGCGCCCCTCCAATCTTCCCGCCCCACGTCAGCGATACATCCCCTCCACCTCGCCGCCGCGCGCCTCGATCACCGCGCGGCGCTTCACCTTCATCGTCGGCGTCAGCAGCCCGTTCTCGATGGTGAAGGGTTCGGTGGCGCTGAAGTGGCGGATGCGTTCGATGGTGGAGAGTTTCCCATTCACCCGCTTCACGGCGTCGGCCACTTTCGCGTCCATGCCATCTGCGGCGACGATCAACGCGACCAGCGCGGCCTTGCCTTCACCGGCCACCACTGCCTGATGGATTTCCGGTTCCGCCATCAGCAGGCTTTCGACCTTGGCGGGGCTGACCATGTCGCCGCCGAGGGTCTTGATGAAGTCCTTCTTGCGGTCGGTGATGCGCAGGCGGCCACCTTCCATCACGCCGACATCGCCGGTGTGCAGCCAGGGCTGCTCCTCGCCGGGCGGGGTTTGCAGGGCGGCGGCGGTGGCGTCCGGGTTGTTCCAGTAGCCGGTCATGACGAGGTCGCCGCGCACCAGCACCTCGCCATCCTCGGCGATGCGGCATTCCACGCCTTTCAGCGGCGGGCCGACGGTGCGGCGGTGGTTGTCCCAGGGCGGATTGACGCTGATGACCGGCCCGGCCTCGGTCTGGCCATAGCCCTGGATCACCGGCAGGCCGAGCGCGATGAAGAAGCCTGACAGGTCCGGGTCGAGCCGCGCGCCGCCCGAGACCATGGCCTGCATCTGCCCGCCGAAACGCGCCCGCGTCTTGTCCCGCACCAGCCTGTCCAGAACCATGTCCTGCACGCGGTCCAGCAGGCCGAGCGGCGGCCCGTCCAGTTTCCGCAGGCCGAGTGCCACTGCGCGGTCGAACAGGCGGCGCTTGAATGGCGTCTCCTTCTCCAGCCCGGCCAGGATGCGTCCGCGCAGCACCTCGAACAGCCGGGGCACGGCGGTGATCACGGCAGGCTTGATCTCGGCCAGTTCCTGGGAGAGGCGGTCGGCGCCGCGCGAATAGACGACTTCGAGGCCAACCGAGGGCAGCAGGAAGCCACCGACGGTGTGTTCATAGGAATGCGACAACGGCAGGAAGGACAGGTAGCACTTGCCATCCAGCGCCAGGCGTTCAGCCAGCGGTACCACCCCGGCGCGGTTCGCCAGCAGCGCCCGGTGCGGCAGCATCACGCCCTTGGGCAGGCCGCCGGTGCCCGATGTGTAGATGATGCAGGCCAGGCTGTCGGTCGGCGCGGCGGACGCCTCCGCGGCGAGGGCGGCAACGTCTCCCGACGTGGCGATCGCGGCTGACCAGGGGTGGCCGGTCAGGCCGGGGGCTTCGGGTGGGTCCTCGGCGCAGATCAGCAGGTCCAGCCCATGCGCCAGGGCGGCGCCTTCCAGCACCCGTTCGGCCAGTTTGCGCGTCGAGACGATGGCCGCGCGGGCACCGCAATCACGCAGGATATGCGCGTGGTCGCTGGGCAGGTTGGTGGTGTAGGTCGGCACGGTGATGGCGCCGATCGCCATGATCGCGGTGTCGGCGATCGGGAACTCCGGGCGGTTCTCGCTGACGAGCAGGACGCGGTCCCCGGGGCCGATGCCCTGGGCGCGCAGGAAGGCCGCCACCGAGGCGACCTGCACCGCGAAATCCCCCCATTTCAGGCTGCGCCAGGCGCCGCCCTGCCAATGGCGGAACAGCGGCCGGTCGGCCCATTGCGCGGCGCGCGCCAGCATCATCGCCGGCAGCGTCGGCCAGTCCCCGGGCGTGTATGGCATGCGGGCTTGGTTCCCCCCGAATTGCGCGCGTAGAGCGGGCTGCGTCGTTGCTTGAGCGACCATCTTCCCGCGTCTTGCGGCGTGCAGCCAGCCGCCATCTGCCCTTACTTCGATGTAAGACGCGGAGCCGTGCTTGGCCAATACCGCGATTGGACTATATGCACGATCGTGACCCTTCATCCTTTCCCCACCCCCGCCCGATCCCCCCTCGATGCCGCAGCCGGCGAAGCCGCGCTGCCGGTATGGGACCTGTCCGACCTGTATGCGGGGGCGGATGATCCGCGCCTCGCTGCGGATCTGGATCGCGCGGAGGCCGACGCCGCCGGCTTCGAAACGCGGCTGGCCAGCCGGCTCGCCGGGCTGTCCGGCGATGCGCTGGCGCAGGCCATCGCGGAGTATGAGGGGCTGTGGGAACGGCTCGGCCGCGTCACGTCCTTCGCCGGGCTCGTCTTTGCCGGTGACGCGCAGAATGCGGCGAATGGCCGCTTCTACCAGACCATGCAGGAGAGGGTGACGACCATCTCCTCCCACCTGCTGTTCTTCACGCTGGAGTTGAACCGGCTGGAGGATGCGGTGCTGGAGAAGAAGGTCGGCGGTTCGGCCGCGCTGGCGCATTGGCGGCCCTGGCTGCGCGACCTGCGCGTGTTCCGCCCCCACCAGCTGTCCGACGACCTTGAGAAGCTGCTGCATGAGAAGGAGGTCGCCGGCGCATCCGCCTGGAACCGCCTGTTCGACGAGACCATCGCCAATATGAAGGTGAAGGTCGGCGAGGAGGAGGTGACCGTCTCCGCCGCGCTGAACGGCCTGTCCGATCGTGACCGGTCCAAGCGGGAGGCGTCTGCCAAGGGCGTCTCGGCGGCCTTCGGCGAGCGCGTGCGGCTGTTCACGCTGATCACCAACACGCTGTCGAAGGACAAGGAGATCGAGGACAAGTGGCGCCACTACCCGCGCCCCGGGTCCTATCGCAACCGGTCCAACATGGTCGAGGACGAGGTGGTGGACGCGCTGGTCTCCGCCGTCCGGCAGTCCTTCCCGCGCCTGTCGCATCGGTACTACGCGATGAAGGCGAAATGGCTCGGGCTGGAGAAGATGCAGCATTGGGACCGCAACGCCCCGCTGCCGGATGAGGATGACCGCCTGGTGCCCTGGCCCGAGGCGGTGGAGCGCGTGCTCAATTCCTACGCCGCCTTCAGCCCGGAATTGTCGCAGATCGGCCGGCGGTTCTTCGACAAGCCGTGGATCGATGCGGCGCTGCGGCCGGGCAAATCCTCGGGCGCCTTCGCGCACCCGACGGTGCCGTCCGCGCATCCCTATCTGCTGCTGAATTATCACGGCAAGGCGCGGGACGTGATGACGCTGGCCCATGAGCTGGGCCATGGCGTGCATCAGATCCTGGCCGGGGCGCAGGGGTATCTGCTGTCATCCACACCGCTGACGCTGGCCGAGACGGCGAGCGTGTTCGGCGAGATGCTGACCTTCCGCGCCGTGCTGGATGCCGAGACCGACCCGAAGCGCCGCCGCGCCATGCTGGCCGGCAAGGTCGAGGACATGCTGAACACGGTGGTCCGCCAGATCGCCTTCTACCGCTTCGAGACGTTGTTGCATGACGAACGCCGCAAGGGGGAGGTATCCTCCGAACGCATCGCCGAGCTGTGGATGCAGGTGCAGGTGGAAAGCCTCGGGCCGGCCTTCGAATTCACGCCGGATTATGGGGTGTATTGGGCGTATATCCCGCACTTCATCCACTCGCCCTTCTATGTCTATGCCTATGCCTTCGGGGATTGCCTGGTGAATGCGCTGTATGGCATCTATCGCGAGGGCAATGTGAAGGATTTCCAGGGCAAGTACCTGGACATGCTGCGCGCCGGCGGGACCAAGCGGCACCAGGAACTTCTGGCGCCCTTCGGGCTGAACGCCGCCGATCCGGCCTTCTGGATGAAGGGGCTGGATGTGATCTCGGGCTTCATCGATGAGCTTGAGAAGACGGATGGCTGACCGCGAGGGCAGCACGATCTTCGGGGAAGCGCGGCGGATGCTGCGCACCTCCGGTGCGGTGGGCGGCATCGCCGCGCGCTATGCCGGACAGCGCTTCCTGGGCATGAAGGGCGACAAGGCGGCACATGCGGAGGATCTGAAGGCCATCCTCGGCGGGCTGAAGGGCCCGATGATGAAGGTGGCGCAGTTCCTGTCCACCGTGCCGGATGCGCTGCCGGCGGAATACGCCAAGGAACTGGCGACGCTGCAGGCCAATGCGCCGCCGATGGGCTGGCCCTTCGTGCGCCGGCGCATGGGCAGCGAGCTCGGCCCGGATTGGGAGAGCAAATTCGCCTCCTTCGAGCGGGAGGCGGCCGCCGCGGCCTCGCTCGGCCAGGTGCATCGGGCCGTGCTGCATGACGGCACCCGTGTTGCCTGCAAGCTGCAGTATCCGGACATGTCATCGGTGGTGGAGGCCGATCTTCGCCAGTTGAAGATCGCCATGGCGCTGTACCGGCGCATGGATTCGACGCTGGAGAACGAGGACGCCTTCAGCGAATTGCAGGACCGGCTGCGCGAGGAACTGGATTACCTGCGCGAGGCCGCCCAGCAGCGCCTGTATGGGTTGATGCTGAAGGACCAGCCGGGCGTGCGCGTGCCGACCCCGATCGAGGGCCATTGCACCCGCCGGCTGCTGACCATGACCTGGCTGGATGGCCGGGCGATCCAGACGCGCATCGACGAGAAGCCGCCGGAGGAGGAGCGCAACGCCTATGCCCACGCGCTGTTCCACGCCTGGTATGTGCCGCTGTACGGGTACGGCGTGATCCATGGCGACCCGCATCTGGGGAATTACCAGGTGCGGTCGGACCTGCCGGAGAATGATGGCTTCGGCATCAACCTGCTCGATTTCGGGGTGGTGCGGGTGTTCCCGCCATCCTTCATCGGCGGCGTCATCATGCTGTACGAGGCGATCCGCGACGATGACGCGGACAAGGCGGCCGAGGCGTATCGCGTCTGGGGGTTCAGGAACCTCAGCCGCGAGACGATGGACGTGCTGAACATGTGGGCGCGGTTCCTCTACGAACCGCTGCTCGACGACCGCGTGCGGCCGATCCAGGACAATGACGACCCGATGTTCGGCCGGCGCGTCGCCGAACAGGTCCATGCCGGGCTGAAGCGCACCGGCGGCGTGCGGGTGCCGCGCGAATTCCCGCTGATGGACCGTGCGGCGATCGGGCTTGGTTCGGTGTTCGTGCGGCTGGGGGCCAGGCAGAACTGGCACAACCTGTTCCACGCACTGATCGAGGGGTTCGACGAGGCGAAGCTGGCTGAGCGGCAGGCGGCGGCACTGGCCGAGGCGCGGGTTCCGGTCTGATCCGCCTGAAAGGCGTGTCGCAGCGCCCCACGCCCCCCCCACCGGCCACCCGAAAAGCATATCGCGGATGGGGGTGCCGGTCTTGCCAGTCGGACTCTCAGTAGGTCCGGAACACCGGCCAGACCGGCCCGCCGCAATCGATGTTTCGGTTGGCCAGTGCGACCAGCCGGTCGTTCCAGGCATCGATGGATGGGCCGGTGGGTCCGAAGGCTGGCGGCGGCGCGCAGTCCTCCGGGCCGGGAGGGATGCCGGGCTGGGACAAATGGGCCTGCAACTCCGAGAGCTTGACGCGATGGATGCGCAACGCCTGGTCGGAGACGAGCAGACCCGCCGCGAGGCAGACGGCGAACCCGATCGGCGCGGCGACGCGCGCCCAGATGCGCGCGGCTTCGGCCCAGAACCAGACCAGGCCGATGGCGAAAAGGGCGACCGATCCGACCCACTGACGCGCCAGGATCCAATACTCCGACAGGTAGGAGATCAGACCGAGCAGCAAGGATACCGTGACGGCCAGCAGCATCAGCAGGGCCGGCGCCCATAGGCCCCGCCGGCAGCCGCGCAACGGGGCGGGCAGGGCCAATGCGCCGACAACCGCGACCACCGTGAAGATCGCGGCCACGGTGTATTGGCCGTGCAGGAATTGCGTGTGGCTGTAGTCGGTGAAGTGCGCCACCGGCCCGTGGCTCTGGTTCAGCCATTCGAAGGGATCGAAGCCGAAATGCGGCTGGCCGCGCAGCCAGGTCAATGCGGCGAGCAGCAGGTACAGCCCGGCGCCCAGGGCCACGAGGGCGGGATTGGCGAAGCGCACCAGGGAGACAAGGCCAAGCGGCTCCCCCGTGCGCATCTGGCGGTGCACATAGGCGACGAGGCAGACCGCCGGCCAGTACAATGCGAAATACGGGTGGATGACCGCGCCGAACAGCGCCACGACGATGCCGAATCCAAGCAGGGTGCGGCTGTGCGGATGCAGCGGTTGCGCAACATAGAACAGCAGCAATCCGACCGCGGCCGCCGGGATCGGGGCATAGGCGCGCGCTTCCCCGACATAGTGCATCAGCAGGTGCTGGCCGGCGAGCGCGCCGACCACCACGACCTGCCACAGCACCGACAGGCCGAGCACGCGGAACAGCATCACCGCGGAACCGAACAGCAGCAGCCCCGACAGGATGGAGGGCAGGCGCAACAGGGTGGGATCGACCCCGAGCGTGGTGAGGGTCCAGTAGTTCAGGATGATGTAGATGCCAGTCTGGCCATGCTGGTTGTGCACGGCCGCCGCGAGGAAGCGGTGCCAGGCGGCACTCGTCGTCGGCTCGGCGGCGAAGGCGAAATGGGAGAGCTCGTCGATCCAGAGCGGTCGGCCCAACGATGCGTTGAGGGCCACGACATAGACGCCGAGCATGAAGGGCAGGGCGCGGGCCGCGATGGCCAAGCTGCGCGACAAGGTCATGGGTAGTCCGCCTCCGCGCCGCGGCGCGAGGTTCCCAGCGTGGTGGGTTTCTGGTTTGGCGGCTGCTGGCCGGAGCCGTTACGGGTCGCGCCCGCCCCCGTCAAGACGTGAGGCCGGCACAGCGTCATAGCACTGTGCTGGACACCCCGGCGAAGCAACTGTAGTTCCGCGATGACATTGTGACGCGAGGGGGTATCCCGCATGCGTGTGGCGGTTCTGACGGAACGGCGGAACGGGGAAACCCGCGTCGCGGCAACGCCCGAGACGGTGAAGAAATACATCGCGATGGGGCTGGAGGTCGCCGTGGAGGCTGGGGCCGGCCTTGCGTCGGGCTTCACCGACGCGGCCTATGCCGAAGCCGGTGCCACCGTCGCACCCGATGCCGCCACGGCGCTGGCGGGTTCGAACATCGTGCTGAAGGTCCGCGCGCCACTCGGGACCGGCGAAGGGCCGCTCGATGAATTGTCGCTCATCCCGCGCGGGGCGCTGCTGATCGGCACGCTCGGCGCCGACGCCGCCGCGGCCGGGACCTATGCGACGCTGGGGCTCGATGCCTATTCGATGGAACTGGCGCCGCGCATCACCCGCGCGCAGTCGATGGACGTGCTGTCGTCCCAGGCCAATCTCGCCGGGTATCGCGCCGTGGTCGAAGGGGCAGGGGCCTATGACAAGGGCTTCCCGATGATGATGACGGCGGCCGGTACCGTGCCGGCCGCCAATGCTTTCATCATGGGCGCGGGGGTTGCCGGGTTGCAGGCGATCGCCACCGCGCGGCGGCTCGGCGGGCGGGTCTCCGCCACCGATGTGCGCCCGGCGGCCAAGGAGGAGATCAAGTCGCTCGGGGCATCCTTCGTGGGGTATGAGGATGAGGAGAGCAAGGCGGCCCAGACCGCCGGCGGCTACGCCAAGCAGCTTTCCGCCGAATTCTATGCCAAGCAGGCCGAGGTCGTGGCCACCCACATCGCCAAGCAGGATGTGGTAGTCTGCACGGCGCTGGTGCAGGGCCGCCGCGCGCCGATCCTGGTGACGGCGGCGATGGTCGCATCCATGAAGCCAGGCAGCGTCATCGTGGACATCGCATCCGATGCCGGCGGCAATTGCGCGCTGACCAAGCCGGGCCAGCTGTTCGTCACCGACAACGGCGTGAAGATCCTCGGCTACACCAATTGGGCGGGGCGGCTGCCGGCGGCGGCCTCGGCGCTGTATGCGCGCAACCTGCTGACCTTCCTGTCCACCTTCTGGGACAAGGACGCCAAGGCGCCGAAGCTGCCCGAGGATGATGACATCGTGAAGGGCGTCACACTCACCCGCGGGGGTGCGGTCGTGCACCCCGCGATGAAGCCGGCGGCATAGGGGGCAGGGAACATGAACGCGACGGAACTCGCCAACCAGGCCCAGGCGATGGCGCAGCGTGCGCTGGACCTCGCCGCCCAGGCCCGCATCGCCGCCGAGGTCGCGGCCCCGGTCGCCGCGGCCGCCGAACCTTTTCTCTATCTGCTGACGATCTTCCTGCTGGCCTGCTTCGTCGGCTACCACGTTGTGTGGAACGTGACGCCGGCGCTGCATTCGCCGCTGATGGGTGTGACCAACGCGATCTCCTCGGTGATCGTGGTGGGTGCGATCCTCGCGGCGGGCACGGCCGATGGCGCCGCGGCGCGGATCTTCGGTTTCATCGGGGTGACGCTGGCGGCGGTGAACATCTTCGGCGGCTTCATGGTCACGCGACGGATGCTGGCGATGTTCAAGAAGAAGGGGAGCTGAGGCGATGGGTGCCACGCTTTCCACGCTTTCGTACCTCGTCGCCTCGGTGCTGTTCATCCTCGCGCTGCGGGGGCTGAGCCATCCGGAGACCAGCCGCCGGGGCAACACCTTTGGCATGGTCGGCATGGCCATCGCCATCCTGGCGACCTTCTTCCATCACGGCATGGATTTCGGCGGGATCGTGCTGATCATCGCCGGCCTGGCGATTGGCGGGACCATCGGGACCATCGTGGCGCAGCGCATCCAGATGACGGCGCTGCCGCAACTGGTCGCTGCGTTCCACTCGCTGGTGGGGCTGGCGGCGGTGTTCGTCGCGGCGGCGGCCTTCTATGCGCCGGCGTCCTTCGGCATCGGCACGCATGACCACATCAAGGGCGCGTCGCTGGTCGAGATGTCGCTGGGCCTGGCGATCGGTGCGGTGACCTTCTCGGGGTCGATCATCGCCTTCGCCAAGCTGGCGGGGAAGATGTCGGGCGCGCCGATCACCTTCGGCGGGCAGCATTGGCTGAACCTCGGCCTGGGGCTGCTGCTGCTGGTGCTGGTGATCGCCTTCGTCGCGACCGGGTCCGGCGTGCTGTTCTGGATGATCGCGCTGCTGTCGCTGGTGCTGGGCTTCCTGCTGATCATCCCGATCGGTGGGGCGGACATGCCGGTGGTCGTGTCGATGCTCAATTCGTATTCGGGTTGGGCGGCGGCGGGCATCGGCTTCACCATCGGCAACCTGCTGCTGATCATCACCGGCGCGCTGGTCGGCGCTTCGGGTGCGATCCTGTCCTACATCATGTGCAAGGGCATGAACCGCAGCATCATCAACGTGCTGCTGGGCGGGTTCGGGTCTGAATCCGGTTCGGCTGCCGCCGGCGGTGGCGATGCGGACCGGCCGCCGGTCAAGGCCGGTTCGCCGGAAGATGCGGCGTATATGATGAAGAACGCGCAGAAGATCATCGTCGTGCCGGGATACGGCATGGCGGTGGCGCAGGCGCAGCAGGTGCTGCGCGAGATGGGCGACCTGCTGAAGAAGGAAGGCGTGGAGATCAAATACGCCATCCACCCTGTCGCGGGCCGCATGCCCGGCCATATGAACGTGCTGCTGGCCGAGGCCAACGTGCCTTACGATGAGGTCTTCGAGCTGGAGGAGATCAACCCTGAATTCGCCGATGCCGATGTGGCCTTCGTGATCGGGGCGAATGACGTGACCAACCCGGCGGCGAAGACGGACAAGTCGTCCGCGATCTACGGCATGCCGATTCTGGATGTGGAGCGTGCCAAGTCGGTGTTCTTCATCAAGCGCGGCATGGCGAGCGGGTATGCCGGCGTGGACAATGAGCTGTTCTTCCGGCCCAACACGATGATGCTGTTCGGGGATGCGAAGAAGGTGACGCAGGAGATCGTGCAGGCGTTGCAGCGGTAACGCTGCCGCCAGACGCGGCGGAACCGGGCCGGGGAGGGTGACTTCCCCGGCCCTTTGCGCGCCGATGATCCGAGATGCGCGCCGTGCTTGCGCCGCGCCCGCCGCGCGCGATACTGAATCGCCAGGAAGAAACGTCGCCATGTCCGCGGCGATCCCTCCGCGGGCCGTCCCAGTCCTGGAGGCGCGCGTGACCGAGGACATCGTCTTCTACGCCGTCGTCGGTTTCCTCGCCCAGTTCGTGGATGGGGCGATCGGCATGGCCTATGGGCTGACGGCCAGTTCGGTGATGCTGGCGCAGGGTGTGCCGCCGGCGATGGCCTCGGCCGGGGTTCATGCGGCGGAGGTCGTGACCACCGCGCTGTCCGGTGCCGCCCATTGGCGGCTGGGCCATGTTGTGCCGCGGTTGCTGGTACGGCTGGCGGTACCCGGCATTGTCGGTGGCGTGGTCGGTGCGCTGGTGGCCAGCGCCTTGCCGATGGAACTGCTGAAGCCAGCGGTCAGTGTCTACCTGATGGTCATGGGGCTCGTGGTGCTGCGTCGCGCTGTGTCCAGCCGCGTGCCGGATGCGTCGCTGGCCACGCGCGATGCCGCGCCGATCGGCCTGGGTGGTGGGTTCCTGGATGCGGTGGGTGGTGGAGGCTGGGGGCCGCTGGTGACCTCGACGTTGATCGGGCGGGGGCTTGACCCGAAACTGGCGATCGGGTCGTCCAATGCGGCTGAGTTCTTCGTGACGGTGGCGGTCACCGTGGCCTTCATGACCAGCATCGGCGTCGGTGTCTGGCCGATCGTGCTGGGGCTGGTGATCGGGGGCGCGATTGCCGCGCCGTTTGCCGCACTGGCGACGCGCCTCATGCCCACGCGCCCATTGATGGGGGTGGTAGGCCTGGTGATCGTATCCCTGTCCGGCTGGACCCTGTTACGCACCTTCGTCTGATGGGCACGCCCCTGCCGATGGCGCCCCATGCCGACAGACAGAAAAAGGGCGGGGGGTCCGGGGGGAGGTTCTCCTCCCCCTGGCCTTACTGTGCCGGCCGCGCCGCCATCGCCCGCGTGCTTTCATCCATCCGCGATTCATACGTCACGCCGCGCCGGGTCGCCCAGGTGTTGAACAGGTGGAACAGCGGGATCACGGCCTGGTCGTCCATCGCCATCTTGATCACATCGAACAGCACGCGTTCGCGTTCGCCGTCATCGAGGATGGTGGTGGCGCGATCGACCAGCGC
This sequence comes from Acetobacteraceae bacterium, assembly GCA_022842185.1. Taxonomy (GTDB): domain Bacteria; phylum Pseudomonadota; class Alphaproteobacteria; order Acetobacterales; family Acetobacteraceae; genus Neoroseomonas. The sequence goes on along the minus strand of JALHQB010000009.1, from coordinate 55,544 downwards.
GTCCATCGCCGGGTTGGAATACCGCCCGGCATTGGATGCGCCGCGGCGTTGTTCGCGGTTGTAGGTGCCCATGATGTTGATGGCGGCGTAGGAGGCTTCGCCGGTCGATGACCCCCAGCCGGCCAGCCGCATGGCGAAGTCCTGCCGTGCCGCGCGGGCGGAGAAGGACGACCAGGGCAGCGCCTGGATTTCGGTGCGGATGCCGATGCGCGTCCACATCTGCGCCACGGCCTGCGCCGTGCGGGCGTCGTTGGGATAGCGGTCGTTGGGGGTGGTGAGCGTCACGCGGAAGCCCTGCGGGTAGCCGGCTTCGGCGAGGAGGCGGCGGGCGCCCTCGGCGTCGAAGGTCGGTGGCGGCACGGCGGGGTTGTAGGAATACACCCCCGGCGGCAGCCATTGCCCGGATGGGCCGGCGGTGCCTTCCATCACGCGCTCGGTCAGGGCTTCGCGGTTGATGGCGGTGGACAGCGCACGGCGCACCCGCACGTCGCGGAACGGGTTGGTGGCGATCGGCTGGCCATTGTTGTCGGTGACGCCCGGCAGGTTGCCCTCGCGCGAGAAATCCGCCTGGAGGTAGATCATTCGCAGCCCCTGGATCTGATGCAGGGCGATGCGGGTTTCGCGCTTGAGGCGTTCGATGTCCGATGACGGCACCTGGTCGATCAGATCCACATCGCCGGCGAGCAGCGCGGCGGTGCGGCCGGAATCATTGGCGATGACGCGCCAGATGGCGCGCGCCCAGGGTTCGCGCGGGCCGAAATAGGTGTCGTTGCGTTCGAACTCCACGCGTTCGCCGGGCATGTGGGCGCGCAGGCGGTATGGGCCGGTGCCGATGGCGGCGCGGCCGGCGTTGTAATCTTCGGTGCTCGCGCCCTGGCCCACATGGCGGGAGATGATGAAGATGTAGGACAGGTCCACCGGCAGCAGCGGATGCGGCGCGCGGGTGTGGATGCGCAGGGTCAGCGGGTCCACCACCTCGACGCGTTCGACCATGCGCAGGAAGCCGCCGAAGCCGCCCGGGCTGTTGGGCACGTTGGGGGCACGTTCGAAGGTGAAGACCACGTCGTCGGCGGTGAAATCCCGCCCGTCATGCCATTTCACGCCGGGGCGCAGTTTGAATTCCCAGACGGTGTCGGATACGGCGCGCCAGGATTCCGCCAGGCCCGGCTGCGGACGCACCTGCGCATCACGTTCCACCAGGCGGGAGAAGATGTGGGATGCGACCGAACTGTTCGGCGCGGCGTTGAAGAAATGCGGGTCGAGCGAGGTGGAGGGCGCGCCCGCCCCCATGGTCAGCGTCTGGGCCGCGGCCGGCAGGGCCGATGCGGCGGCGAGAAGAAGGGCGAGGCTGGTGCGACGCATGGGCGTTCTCCGATCCTGCTGGTTGGGGCAGCATGGCATGGGGCGGGCGCCTCGCAAGTTGCTTCCTTGATCCTGTGCCCGGTCGCCTCCGGGCGGCTTTGAATTCTGTAGCGAACGGTCCATAATAGGCCCGCGTCACCCTTCGGCGCAACCTGGAGACGCCCAGCATGATGATCCGCACCGCCCGCGCCCTGCTGATGGCAGCCAGCGTCATGGTGGGCCTGCCGGCCGCCGCGCAGCCCATCCCGCCCGAGCGCATCCTGCGCATGGTCCCCAATGCGGATCTGCAGACGCTGGATCCGATCAACACCACCGCCGGCGTCGTGCAATCCCACGCGCATATGATCTACGACCAGTTGTTCGGCCGCGATGAAAATCAGCGCCCGCAGCCGCAGATGGTTGGCGCCTTCTCGGTGTCCGAAGACGCGCTGACGTGGCGCTTCACGCTGCGTGACGGGCTGGCCTTCCATGGCGGCGCGCCTGTCACTGGCGCGGATGTGGTGGCATCCCTGCGCCGCTGGGGCGCGCGGGACCCGCATGGCCGCCAGATCATCGCGATCACCGAGGCGCTGGAGGCCGAGCCGGACGGCAAGACCATCGTATGGCGGCTGCGCCGGCCCTATGGGCTGATGCTCGATGCGCTGTCCAAGCCGGCCGGCAACATGCCGGCGATCATGCCCGCGCGCATCGCGGCGACCGACCCCTTCACCGCCATCACGGACACCATCGGGTCCGGCCCCTTCATCTTCGTGCGGGATGAATGGGTGGCGGGGTCGCGCGTGGTCTATCGGCGCAACCCGAACTACGTGCCGCGGTCCGAGCCGGCATCGGGCACCGCCGGCGGCAAGGTCGCGCATGTCGATCGGGTGGAATGGCTGAACATCGCCAATGCGCAGACGGCGGTGCTGGCACTGATCCAGGGGGAACTGGATTACATCGAAAGCCCGGGCGTGGACTTCCTGCCCATGCTGCAGCGGCGCGGGATGCGGATTGTCCGCACCAACACGCTGGGCGCGCCGGGCATGATCCGGATGAACCACATCCAGCCGCCCTTCAACGACGCCCGTGTGCGGGAGGCGCTGATGCTGCTGGTGGACCAGGAGGAAATCCTCCAGGCGATGTTCCCCGACCCGGCGCTGTACCAGGTCTGTCACGCCTTCTTCGTGTGTGGTTCCCCGCAGGAGACGCAGGCCGGCGTGCCGGCGGGGCTGGGGTCTCCCGCCGCGCGGGACCGTGCGCGCGCGCTGCTGCGCGAAGCCGGGTATGACGGCACGCCTGTCGTGATGATGGACCCGACCGACAACCCCTTCGTCCATGCCGCCACGCTGGTGCTGGCGCAGCAGATGCAGTCGGTGGGCTTCCGCACGGATGTGCAGGCGATGGATTTCGCGTCCATGGCCGGGCGCCGCGCCAACCGCCGCCCGCCATCCGAAGGCGGGTGGAATATCGGGCTGACCTTCTGGAATGGGCTTGGCGCATCGGACCCGGTCGGCAATGTGCCGATGCAGGCGAGTTGTGAGCGGGCCTGGCCGGGCTGGCCTTGCGACCCTGCGCATCAGGCGCTGATCGATGCCTTCCCCTATGCGGCGAACGCGGCGGAACGGCAGCGCATCCTGGATGAGTTGCAGACCAGCGCGTATCGGCTGGTGCCGTATGTGCCCTATGGGCAGTGGTATCTCCCCTCGGCCATCAGCCCGCGCATTTCGGGCGTGCTGGCGATGCCGGGGACGATCCTTGCATGGAACATCCGCAAGGCGGCGCGGTAGAACGGGCACCAAACGCCCGCGGTCCAGGGGCCCGTTGGCCCCTGGCGGGGAGGTTTGGAGGGGTGGAACCCCTCCAAGTCACCCCCCCAGCAATGACACCCCCAACCCCGCCACGGCGCACACCGCCAACACCCGCGCCAGCCCCAGCTTGAAGCCGAACAGCAGCACCCCCGCCAGCAGCGCCAGCGCCAGCGCCGCGGGTTGCAGGGTTGACCACACCGGCAGGTCGAACACCGCCGGCCCGACCGGCACGCGCTGAACCTCCCCGAAGATCACCCGCAGCCCGAACCACAGGGCGAGGTTGGCGATGACGCCCACCACCGCCGCCGTCACGCCGGCCAGCGCGCCCTTCAGTCGCGGCTGGTCGTGCATGCGTTCGACGAAGGGCGCGCCGAGGAAGATGAAGGCGAAGCACGGGGCGAAGGTGACCCACAGCGTCAGCAGGCTGCCGCCGATGCCACCCAGGATGCCGCTGTCGCGATATCCCGCCAGGAAGCCGACGAACTGCAACACCAGGATGAGCGGCCCGGGCGTCGTCTCCGCCAGACCAAGCCCGGCCAACATCTCGGGCGCGGTCAACCAGCGGTAATGCTCCACCGCTTCCTGCGCGACATAGGCGAGCACGGCATAGGCACCGCCGAAGGTAACGACCGCCATCTTCGAGAAGAACCAGGCGATGTCGCCATACACCCCCGCGCCCATCAGCAGCACGACCGGCCAGAGCCACAGCGCCAGCGTGATCAGCCCGGCCCGCCGCGCGGCCGCGGTCATGCGGCTGATGCGTTCGGGGTCGGCCGCCAGCGCCGCGTCCAGCAAAGCCGGTGGACCATCCTTCGCCTTGCCGTGTCCACCGGCGGCGAAGGCGCCGGGCGCGGCATACCCGATCGCCAGGGCGGCCAGCACCACGACGGGGAAGGGCACGGCGAAGGCGGCCAGCGCGACGAAGGCCGCCCCCGCCAGCGCCCAGGCCGGAGCGCCATGCAATGCGCGCCTGGCGACGCGCAGCAGCGCTTCCACCACCAGCACCAGAACCGCGCATTTCAGGCCGAAGAACAGCGCGGCGACGATCGGCACCTCGCCCAGCGTCGCGTATATGATCGACAGTGCCAGCATCACCGCCGCACCCGGCAGCACGAACAGCACGCCGGCCGCGATGCCGCCCTTCACCCCATGCATCAGCCAGCCGAGATAGGTCGCCAGCTGGGTTGCCTCCGGCCCCGGCAGCAGCATGCAGAAGTTCAGCGCATGCAGGAACCGCACATCCGAGACCCAGTGGCGCTCATCCACGACTTCCCTGTGCATCACGGCGATCTGTGCAGCCGGCCCGCCGAAGGACAGCAGGCCGACGCGCAGCCAGACGCGAAGGGCCTGGGCGAAGGTGGGGAAGGCGGATGTGGTCATGCGGGCTTCCCGGGGGCTGGCCAATTGTGGATCTCGTCGGTCGCATCGCGCGCCCAGCGATAGAAGGCGTCATACAGCGACAGTCCGGCCTCAAGCTGCACCAGGTCATCCCGATGCATGCGCGACAAGCCGAGCGACGCCGCCAGCAGACCTGCCGCTTCCGGCGCAAGGTCCGCCCGCGCGGTATCCGCCCCGCGCACGATCAGTGCGAGCCGATCGAGCGCGGGGGTATGCAGCGCGAATTCGTCGAGCATGACGTCGAAGGTACAGAGCGGGCCGCGATGCGACCAGAAGACGCCCTCGACATCGAAAGGCGTCGCGCCAAAGCGGTCCGCGACGGCGGCAACTTCACTCGGCGCCACGAACAGGAATACGGCGGAAGGATCGACGAAGCGCCGGATCAGCCACGGGCAGGCGATGCGATCCACCTTGGGCCGCGCCCGCGTCACCCACAGGGTGCGCCCGTCAGGATCGTGCGACGGCACATGGTCCGGCGCGACCAGAGGCAGCCCGGCATCGCGCCAGGCCGCGAAGCCGCCTTCGACGGATTCCGCCGTGGCGCCCGCATGGCGCAGCCAGGCGGCCACACCCTGGCTGAGCTTCAATCCCTTCTGGCAGATGACCGCGACGTCGCGCCCGGCGAAGGCGCCGGCCCATGCCGACACATCGGCATGGCCGCGCCGGATCGCACCCGGCAGGGATCGCGGATCGGCCGCCGCGTCTTCCTGCGTGCGCACATCGATGAGGACGGGGGCATCGGGCAGCCCGATGCGCCGGGCAAGCTGCTGGACGGTGACGATGGTGGGGGCCGGCATGATGGCGTCCTCTCCAAATAGGAGTTCTGGACGCGATGCTTCGGCCGGAGCCTCACGGGGTGATCGCGGACATCCCCTCGGCGCGGACGATGCGAAACCGCCCGCGCCAAGTCAAGCCCGACGTCACGCGGCGCGCAGCCCGCCGATCAACCGCGCCACCGCATCGCGCAACCCGTCGCCCTGCCGCCGCACTTCGGCCGCGCCATCGGACACGCCGCGGATGGAGGTCACGGTATCGCCCATCTCCTCCGCCACGCGACCTGCCGATGCCGACGCGCCGGACGTGCCCTCGGCCGCCTGCTGCACGGCGCGCGCGATCTCCCGCGTCGCCGCGCCCTGTTCCTCGATGGCGGCGGCGATGGCGGTCGCCACGCTGTCCATGCGCTGGATCGTCTCACCGATCGCCCGGACCGCGTGGACCGAGGCATTGGTCGCCGCCTGCATCGCCGTGATCTGCCCGGCGATCTCCTCCGTCGCGCGGGCGGTCTGCCCGGCGAGGTTCTTCACCTCCGACGCCACCACCGCGAAGCCCTTGCCGGCCTCGCCGGCACGCGCCGCCTCGATCGTCGCGTTCAGCGCCAGCAGGTTGGTCTGCCCGGCGATGTCGCTGATCAGCCGTACCACGTCGCCGATCCGCGCCGCCGCCTCGGCGAGCGACTGCACCGTGCTGTCCGTGGTGCGCGACTGCTGGGCGGCCTCGGACGCGACCGAGGCGGCCTCGGTGATCTGACGGCTGATCTCGGCAGTGGAGGTGGCGAGTTCCTCGGTCGCGGCCGCCACGGTCTGCACGCTCTCGGATGCCTTGGCGACGCCGCCGGCGGTCTCATCCGCCGCATGGCCCGACCGTTCGGCTGCCGTGGTCAGGCGCGTGCCGGCTTCCGCCAGCCCGCCCGCCGCGGTGGCCAAGCCGGTGGCGATGCCCGAGAGCGAGCGTTCGACTTCCGCGGCCAGCGCATGGGTCGCTTCGCGACGCGCCGCTTCCTCCCGCGCGCGGGCCTGGGCCTGTTCGGCACGCAGGCGTTCGGCCTCGGCGAGACCCTGCTGGAACACCACCACCGTGCGCGCCATGGCGCCGATCTCATCCGCCCGGTCGCGGCCCGGCACGCTGGCGGTGAGGTCGCCCGCCGCGAGCGACTGCATCCGCACCGTCAGGGCCGTGACCGGCCGCGCGATGGACCGCGCGACCAGCAGGCCGAGCAGGATGGCGATGGTCAGCAGCACCGCGGCGGTGATCAACACGAAGCGGATCACCTCGGCGCGGGCGGCACTGGCCGCCGCGCCGTCGATGGCGAGTTCGACGACGCCGATCGCCTGGCCAGCGACGTCGCGCAGCGGGAAGGACAGGACTTCGTAGTGACGCCCATTGGCATCGACCGCGCCGCGCACCCGTTGGCCGCGCATGGCGGCGGTGCGCGCCTCCGGTGATGCCAGGCTGACGCCGGCCAGCGTGCTGCCCAGCGATTCGAATCCCTGTTCGGTGGCGCGCAGCACGGCGATGTCGGTGCCGATCGCCCCCCGCATGCGGTCGAGCACGGCGGGTGTCAGGTTCAGCGCGACATCGACCACGCCGAGCACGCCATTGGCGCCGCGGATCGGGGCGACACCGAAGATGCTGACGTCGCGTACGCCCCGTTCCAGGCCCTCCTGGGTGGTACCGGTCCGGACTGCCTCGGTCACGGTGCGGCGGCGCGCGGAGATGTCGTCGCCATTCTGCTCGGGGCGCCAGACGCGCAGGAAATTCACCGCCGGAGCGGCATGGACGTTGAGGCGCTTGCCACTGGGTTCCACCCGGGCCTGGCTGTCGCGCAGCAGGGCCAGCATGGCGGCACGATCCTGCCGCGCCAGCGCATCGATGACCGGTGGCAGGGAGGCAAGGCTGTCGGCGAGGCTCGCCAGTTCCCGCGATTCCGCGGCGAGCGCTGCATCGAAGCCGGCGCGCGCCTGCGCCAGCGTTTCCTCGGTGCGCGCCGAGGTCGCCGCTTCATTGTGCAGCAGGACGATGGCGCCGAAGCCGACGCAGGCGAGCAGCGCGATCGCCGTGGCGGCAGCCGCGATGCGCGAGCCGATCGATCTGAGGGTCATGGAACATCCGGGCGTTACAGAGGAAGCGCAGCCTGACGGATGAAGGTGAAGAAAGGCCCTATGCGGTCATTCTGCGGCGAGCAGCGTCTGGCCAGGGCGCAGCCGGGCGAAGGCGACGGGCTGCCAGTCGAGCGCGACCGCGCCGCCCGCCAAGGTTATGCGGGTGGCGGCGAGGCCGTCCGCATCGGGCGCGGTGTGCGGGAAGTCCTCCCGCCAATGGGCGCCGCGTGATTCCTCGCGCGCCTGCGCGGCGGCGACGATGGCGCGGCTGACCAGGAATTGCGACTTCAGGTTCAGCCAATCATGCCAGGTCAGGTTGAAGGCGCGGTCGTGGCCATCCACGCCGGCGGCATCCGTCTCGGCTTCCAGCGCCTCCAGCCCGGCGGCGGCTTCGGACAGGCCCGCCGCATCGCGCAGGATGCCCGCCTTGTCCCACATCAGGTCCAGCAGCGCGTCGCGGATCGGCGAGAGGTTGCGCGCGGGCCGCGCAAAGGGCGCACATATGAAGGCGGTCGCTTCGTCCAGCGCGGTCGGGTCGGGGTCGACGAAAGCCCCATGCCGCGGCACCCAGGCGCCCATGCTGTCCCCGGCGATGCCGCCGAACACGGTGGAGTTTGCCACGCCATTGCCGCCCAGCCGGTTCGCGCCATGCACGCCACCGGTGTCCTCGCCCGCCGCGAACAGGCCGGGAAGGTCGGTGGACCCATCGGCGCGGAACACCAGCCCGCCCATCATGTAATGCGCGGTGGGGACCACCGGCACGCGGCCGCCGGCCAGGTCGAAGCCATTGTCGGCGCAGCGTTCGACCATGCCCTTGAATTCGCGTGCCACGCGGTCGGGGCCGAGATGCGCCATCTCGATCCACAGCCCGCCGGCATCGTTGACGTTGCCGGCGAGGATCTCGCGCTGCATGGACCGGGATACAATGTCGCGCGTCGCGCGTTCCAGCCGCGGATCGTATTTGTGCATGAAGCGCTGGCCGTCACCGCCGAGCAGGTAGCCGCCAGCGCCACGCAGCCCTTCCTCGATGATGGTGCCGGTCATGCGCGTGCCGGGGCCGGCGAGCACGCCGGTGGGGTGGAACTGCACCATCTCCATGTCGCGCAAGGCGAGGCCGGCGCGCAGCGCCATCGCCATGCCGTCGCAGGCCTTGTCGCCCGATGGCGTATGGTACTTGTACATGGTCGGGCCGCCGCCCGTGCCCAGCAGTACGGCCTTCGCCTGCACGAAAACCAGCCCGCCTGAACGCATGTCGATCAGCAGCACGCCCGACAGGCGCGAACCGTCCGCGCTGCGAACCAGCGACACCGCGCGGTGTTCCTCCATGCGGTTGATGCCGCGCGCCCAGACCTGTTCTGCCAGGCGGTTGACGATCTCGATGCCCGTCAGGTCGCCCTTGTGCACGGTGCGGTCGAAGGTCTGCCCGGCGAAGGCCTTCTGGTGGATCGACCCATCCGCGTTGCGGTCGAAGAAGCAGCCCCAGCGGTTCTCCAATTCCCGGATGCGCCGCTGCGCGCCAACCACCAGAGTCCAGGCGAGGTCCTGGTCGTTCAGCCACTTGCCCCCATCGAGCGTGTCCATGAAGTGGCGCTCGGCGGAATCACCATCGGCGATGGCGACGTTGTAGCCGCCCTGGACCATGCGCGTGCAGCCGCACTTCCCGAGCAAGCCCTTCACCGCGATGGTCACGTCCAGATCAGGCGCGGTGTCCTTCGCATGCAGCGCGGCGAGCAGCCCGGCGCCACCGGCGCCCAGGATCAGCACATCGGTCTGGCGGCGTTCGATCATCGCGGTCCCCGCGGATGTTCTGGAACGCCGCAGTTGCAATCCGCCGGCATCGCATGGTCGATACCGCCCGAGGCTGTGCCCAGCACCAGCATGGACACGATCTGCCCGAACGGCGGCGGGAGGACCTGGAGGAACAAGTACAGGGGAAGCAGCACCATCATGCCGCGCCCAGCTTTTCCAGCACCGCCTGGCGACGCCTGGCGGCTTCCGCATTCACCGTGGCAAACAGGCTGCCGCCATGGGAATCCATCGCCACCAGCAGCGGCCCGAAGCCCTTGATACGGAATTTGTAGAGCGCCTCAGGGTTCAGGTCGTCGAGATCGACATCCTCCACCGCCTCGATCCACGTCGTCTCCAGCGCCGCCGCCCCGCCGACCACGGCGAGATAGGCGCCGCCGATGTCACGGAAGGCCTCCAGCGAACCGTCGCGCAGACCACCCTTGCCGATGATGATGCGCACGCCCTCGCGTTCCATCAGCGGGCGGGTGAAGCGTTCCATACGGTCCGATGTGGTGGTGCCGACGCACACTGCCTCATAGCCCGAATGGTTGGTGCCGGACCGGTCCACCTTGCGCAGGTTGGGCGCGGTGTGGATCACCGCATGGCCGCGCAGGTCGAACTTCGTCCGCCGGCCCTGGTCGAACATGTGGATCTGCGTCGCGTCGCGGATGCCATACAGCGTTTCCTCGAGCGTCACCGTGTCGCCGGCGCGCAGGTTGCGCACCTGCGCCTCGGTGATCGGCATCGGCAGGATGTGGTGCGTCACGGCGCGTCTCCTTCCGGGGGCCAGTCACCGCAGGCCGCCGCGTTCAGCGCGCTGCCGGTCAGGCGGTAATAGACCTTCCCCGACGGCGCGATCCCCAGCCCTTCGTAGAACGCCTGCGCGCGGCCGTTGGTGCCATCCGTCGTCCAGTCCACGCGCGTGTAGTGGCCGGCGGTGGCGAAGCGCATCGCCTCGGTCATCAGGGCACGGCCCACGCCGGCGCCGCGATGCGCCTCGGCGACGTATATGTCTTTCAGCAGCAGCCCCCAACTGAAGTCGAAGGCGGGGAAGAAGCCCGACATCGAGACGAAGCCGGCCGGCAGGTCGCGCAGCCGGGCCAGCAGGCAGAAGGGGCCCGCCCGGCCACCGGGGGTGGTCAACGCCTCGGCGGCGCGGGCGAGGTGTTCCACATCGGTGCGTTCGGCATAGAAGCGGCCCATCTCGGACAGCAGGACCATCAGGGCCGTACGGTCGTTCGGCGTGGCCTCGGCGATGGCGATCATCAGAAGCCGATCCGGATGCCGTCGGCGGTGAAGGTCGCGCTGGCGCGCCGCGCCGAATGGCACTGGATGTTCACCGCGACGGGATTCATCGTGATGTGCGTCGCGGCGGTTTCGACATGCACGGCGAAGGCGGTGGAATCGCCACCCAGCCCCTGCGGGCCGATGCCAAGGCTGTTCACCGCCTCCGACAGCGCGGCTTCCAGCGCGGCACCTTCCGCATCGGCGCAGCGCGACCCGAGGGGCCGCGTCGCCGCCACCTTCGCCAAGTGCATGCACAGATCCGACGTGCCGCCAACGCCCACGCCGACGATGGTGGGCGGGCAGACCTTGCCGCCGGCCTGGATCACCCGGTCCACCACGAAGCGCTTCACCGCTGCGACGCCATCGGCGGGGATCAGCATCTGCAGGAACGATCCGTTCTCGGAACCGGAACCCTTGGGGATCATCTCGATCCGCAATTCGCGTTCCACATCGGTGAAGTCGATGTTGATGACGGGAACCCGTTCGCCGCAGGAGGTGTGTTCGTTCCTGCGCGTGATCGGGTGCACGACGGATGAGCGCAGCGGGTGGTCGCGCGTGGCGCGTTCGGTGCCGCGCGCGATGGCCTGCTTCAGCGCCCAGCCATCGACCTGCACGTTGCGACCGACCAGCACATTGAAGATCGGGATGCCCGTGTCCTGGCACAGCAGGTTGTCCATCCGTTCCGCCACGCCGATGTTCTCGATCATGGTGGCGAGGATGGTCTTGGCCGTGGCGTCGGTCTCCGACCCGTCGAGCCGCGCGAAGCCGGCCTTGATGTCGTCAGGCAGGATCTTGCACGCGCGGATGTAGAGAAGCTTCGCGGCTTCCTCGATCGCTTCGGGTTCGATCCGCAGGGGTTCGATCCCAGGCTTCGTCATCAGCGTCATGGCGCCTGTTTCCTCCGGTCAGATCAACAATGAGATACCCGAGACCAGCAGCAGCACGAGCAGGATAATACGAAACCCCTGCGCCGGCAGCCTCACATAGGCGCGCAGGCCGATCATCGTGCCGATCACCAGCGCCGGCACCGCCGCCGCGGTCAGCACCAGCGCCTGCTGGGTGAAGAAGCCACCGAAGGCCAGGCCCACCGCGGTGATCGCCTGCATGAACACGATGAAGGGCTGCATGAAGGCCCGCGCGCGGTCCTTCGGCCAGCCCTGGATGTCCGCCCACATCGCCGGGAGCGCCCCGACGAAACCGCCGATACCGCCCAGTATGCCGCTGGCGAAACCAACCGCCGCATCGGCCGCGCGGCCGCCGCCAACCTCGGGCGGCGCCAGCCGCATCGCAACGCGCGCCAGCATGTATCCGGAATAGACCACCAGCAGCAGCCCGACCCCGGCGACGATGGTGGGCGCCGGCCCACGCGACAGCACCAGCAACCCCACCGGCAGGCCAAGTACCGCGACGCCGAGGAAGAACCGCAGCCGCGGCCATTCGATATGCTTCCACAGCGCCGGAAGCGCCATGGATTGCGCCATCAGGCTGCCCAGCACGAGCACCGGCGCGGTGACCGATGGCGGCACGACATGCAGCAGGATCCCCGCCGCCACCAGCACGAAGGCAAACCCAGCCATGCCGGCGCAGAAGGCGGCGACGAAACACGCCCCGGCCACCACACTCGCTTCAAACCACATTGAGCAGGAACACCAGTCCGACCAGCAGCGCGATGCCGGCCGACGCCGCCACCATGTCCTTCTGCCGCGCCCGCCAGCCGAGGAATTCCAGCGCCAGCACGCGCAACCCCCCCGCCAGATGCGCCGCCAGCAGCACGACCAGCAGCGTCTCCGCCGCCTTGGCCATCGGGTTGTCGGTCCAGCGCAGGAAGCCGTCGAGCCGTGCCTCCCCCTGGATCGCCGTGCCCAGCACCCAGAAATGCACCGGCAGGAACAGCGCGAGCAACAGCCCCGAGACGCGATGGACCACGAAAGCGAGATAGGTGGGGTGCGAGCGCGCGCGCAAATCCATCACGCATACAACCCGATGGCGGCGCGGATGCCGAATCCCGCCGTGACCAGCCCCGCCGCGACCCAGGCGAGATCGGCGCCGCGCCCGCGCAGCCCGACGGCCTCGGCGGCGATGTTGCGCAGGCCGATCGCGCCATGCACGCCGGCGGCCAGTGCGAAGACGACGTAAAACGCCAGCCAGGCCTCATTGCCGCGGGTGCGGGCGATGATCTCGGCCGCCGACAGCCCGCCGCGCACCGCCATGACGATCATCACCAGATGCACCACCACCGCGATGGCCAGCACCATCGCGGTGACGCGCTGCGCGACCCACAGATGGGTCTGCGCGCGTGTCGTGGCGCTGCGCGGCCGCCCGGCGGCTGGTGTTTCGCCATGGCGCTCGGACGCGCTCATCGCCGCCCCAGCAGCGTGTCCCAGAACAGCACCCGCTTCAGGCCCGCAATCGCCGCGGATGGATCGAGGTTTTTCGGGCAGCGTTCGGTGCAGGATTGCGTCGAATGGCAGGAATGGCACCCCGCATCGCCGGCCACCGCATCCAGCCTTTCTCCGCGCCCGCCGTCGCGCACGTCATTCACCAGGGTCCAGGCGCGGTTCAGCGCGGCGGGGCCGAGATAATCGCCGTTCCACGCCACCACGTCGCAGGACGCGTAACAGACCGCGCAGCCGATGCATTCGATCCCGGCATCCGCTTCGCGTCGCTGCTTCGATGCCGGAGGGACCACGGCGAAGTCATCGGGGACCGCGCCATCGCGCGCATCCTTGGGCTGGAAGGTGCCATGCGCGCGCGACCATTTGTCGAAGAAGGGCGCGAGGTCCGCGGCCAGGTCGCGGATCACCGGCAGGTTGGCCAGCGGCCGCAATTCCAGCGCGCCATCGGCATCGACGACCTTGCGCACATGGGTGCGGCAGGTCCAGCGCGCCCGGCCATTCACCGTCATCGCGCAGGACCCGCACATGCCGACCCGGCAGGCGAAACGATAGGCAAGCGAGGGATCGAGTTCGCGCTGGATATGGGTGACGACGTCGAGCACGGTCTGATTTTCGCGCGCCGGTACGTCGAAGCGGGCGAAATGGCCCTGTTCCCCGCCGCGCCAGACGCTGACCTTCAGGCTGGCCACTTCGGCCATGCGCGTTCCCCACCTATGGCCGACGAGACTACCGGCGCTGGACAGCCTGTCCAGCCCGTGGCGTGCTGGCCGCCGAAACACGAGGGAGGATACCCATGGCCGAGACGATCCGCGGCGCGGAGATGCTGGTGCACGCGTTGAAGCAGGCCGGTGTCAGCCGGATCTTCAGCCTGTCCGGCAACCACATCATGCCGGTCTATGATGCGTTGTTCGCATCGGGCATCGACATCATCCACACCCGGCATGAAGCCGCCGCCGTCCACATGGCCGATGCCTGGGCCAGGCTGACCGGGGAATGCGGTGTCGCCCTCGTCACCGGCGGGCAGGGGCACACCAATGCGGTGGCGGGCCTGCCGACCGCCCAGGCGGGGGAAGTGCCGCTTCTGCTGCTGTCCGGCCATGCGCCGCTGAACGAACTTGGTCTCGGCGCCTTCCAGGAGCTGGAACAGGCGCGCATGGCCGAACCGCTGTGCAAGGCGTCCTTCACGGCGACGACCGCCGAGACCATTGCGCAGGATGTTGCGCAGGCAATGCAATTGGCCCGGTCAGGCCGGCCCGGGCCGGTGCATCTGTCGCTGCCGACCGATGTGCTGGATGCGCGGATCGCGCCGCCGTCGCTGCCCGATCCGGGCGATTTCGCGCCGCTGCCTATGCCGCTTTCGCCCGAGACCGCGGCCGCCATCGCCGCCGCCATCGCCGGCGCGCAACGGCCTGTGCTGGTGGTGCCGCCGGCGCTGTGCACGCCGGCCGGACGCGAGGCGATCGCAGTACTCGCCGCGCGCAGCGGCCTGCCGGTGGTGCCGATGGAAAGCCCGCGGGGGTTGGGCGACCCGTCGCTCGGCGCCTTCGCGCAGGCCCTGGCCGAGGCCGATCTGATCGTGCTGCTGGGCAAGGCCCTCGACTTCACGCTGCGCTTCGGCCGCGCACCGGGCATCGCCGCCGCCGCGCGCTTCGTCGTGGTGGAGCCGGATGAAGCGGTGCTGGCGCGGGCGGTCGAAAGCCTTGGCGCGCGCATCGCCGTCACCGCCATGGCCGGCGCGGCGGAGGCTGTCGCCGCCCTGGCGGCTGCCGCATCGCCACACCCCAACGCCGCCTGGGCGGCCCGGCTGCGCGAGCACATCGCCCACCGTCCCGCCGCCTGGGACGGGCTGGCGGGCGCACCGGAAGGCCCGATCCATCCGGCGACGCTGTGCCTGGCGCTGCGCCGGTTCCTGGACAGCCCCGACGCGGTGCTGGTCAGTGACGGCGGGGAGATCGGCCAATGGGCGCAGGCCATCCTCTCGGCCCCGGCCCGTGTCATCAACGGCGTCGCGGGTGCGATCGGGCCGTCCATTCCCTTCGCGCTGGCCGCCCGCGCCGCCCGGCCCGATGCCCGCATCCTGGCGGTGCTGGGGGATGGCACCTTTGGCTTCCACATGGCCGAGTTCGATACCGCCCATCGCCACGGTCTGCCCTTCGTCGCCGTGGTCGGCAATGACGCGCGTTGGAATGCGGAACACCAGATCCAGCTGCGCGAATACGGCGTGGCGCGGGCGCATGGCTGCGGCTTGGCGCCGGGCACGCGCTACGACCTGGTGGCCGCCGCCCTGGGTGGTCATGGCGAATACGTGACGCGGGCCGAGGAGCTGGTGCCGGCGCTGGAGCGCGCCTTCGCCAGCGGCAAGCCTGCCTGCGTGAATGTCCTGATCGAAGGGCAGGGGGCACCATCCGTCCGCATGGGATGATTTGCCGAGAAATATTGTAATTCGATGTATTGTATAGAAGAGGGTGGAGTTCGGTGGTGCAATGAAGGGAATGTGTATTTCGTTTTTACTGAGCCCCATTCCCGCCACATTACGTTCTTCTGGTGGTGACTGTCGCATGATGGTGGGCGCGGTTTGATCTTTCCGGCCGATTGTGGTCGAAGGCCGGCATGATAACCACGAATGCAATGCCGGCCGCGACGAGCCGGCGACATCGTGCGGCCCCCCAGCGCCTGGTTGCGCGGGGGGGGCGTTGCCTGATCAACCGCCTGCGTCGTGCCCGTGCCCGTGCCGGCCGGCGCCTGTTGTCCCCGATCTGGGCCGCGGCGCTGGCCGGGGCGCTCGCCTTGTCCGCCTGTGCGCCGCCGGAGCCCCCTGTGCAGGTCGCCGCCGCCATCCCCGCGACCCCGCGTGAGGAACTGTCACCCCGCGCCGCCTGCCTGGATGCCGCGCGCGAGGCCGAGCGTGCCCATAACCTGCCCGAGGGGCTGTTGGTCGGTATCGCGCTGAATGAGAGTGGGTTGCACGCCCATGCGTTGAGCATCGGCGGCCGTGCCTATTACCCGGCGCGCAAGGAGGAGGCGATGCGCCTGATCCGCGCATCGGGTGGGCGCGCCATGGCCGGCTGCATGCAGGTCAATGTCTCGGTGCATGCTCGCGGCGGGGAGGATTGGCCGCTCGACCCGTACAAGGCGACGGAATGGGCGGCGAATTACCTGCTCCAGCACTATGAGACCTATGGTGACTGGTCGATGGCGCTGGTGCGCTGGCATGGCGGGTCGCCGGGCATGACGACGCGGCTGGTGTGCCGGGTGCGGTCCAAGATCGATGTGGTGGCGCCTGACAGCAGCCTGTTCGCCGAGCGCTGCCGCGGGACGCGCAACCAGATGACCGCCTTCCGCCGCAACGGCCAGGCGCTGCTGGAACTGGCCGAAGCGCCATAGGCCGGCGCGGCCGGCCAATGAGTTTTGTAGGCCCCCAAGCGGCGGGCATCCGCCCGCCTTGCCTTCGCGCCCCCGACGGTCGCGCTGACCGCTCCTGGGTGATGATTGATGGTGGTCGGCGCCGATCGATCGCGGTCCAGGGGGCCGTTGCCCCCTGGTGGGGAGAGGTTCGGAGAGGGGCGAAGCCCTTCTCCGATCAGCCCTGGCCGGCGCGCGCCAACACCCGGTCCACGAACACCCCCGCGCTGCCGAGATAGGCCGTCGGATCGGTCATCTTCGCGATCGCGGCTTCGTCCAGCTTCGCGGAGACCCGCGCATCGCGCATCAGCGCCTCGGTCAACCCGATGCCTTCCGCGATGGCGAGGTCGCAGGCGTCATTGACGATGTGGTGGGATTCGCCGCGCCCGAATACGGGTGCCAGCCCCATCATCACCGCTTCCGACACGATCAGGCCGCCGGTCGCGTCCAGGTTGCGGCGCATGCGCGCGGCATCGACGACGAGCCCTTCGGCGATGAAACGCGCCTGGGACAGCGCGCCATGGCCGAGCAGGAAGGCCTGCGGCAGGGCGAGCAATTCGGTCTGCCAGGGGCCGGTGCCGCGCTCGAAATCCTGGGCCATGCCGGCCAGCATCTGCGGGACCAGTGCGTGCACGCCGCGCGATTGCGACAGCACGTATTCGCAGGCGATCGGGTTGCGCTTCTGCGGCATGGTCGATGAACCGCCGCGGCCGCGGATGTGGGGTTCGGAGACCTCGGCGAGTTCGGTCTGCATCATCAGCATCACGTCGGTGGCGATCTTGGCCAGGGTGCCGCACAGGATGCCGAGCCAGCACACCGCCTCATTCAGGCCATCTCGCGCGACATGCCAGGGGATGTCGGCCTCGGCCAGGGACAGTTCGGCCGCGAGTTCGCGCGTGACCGCCAGCCCCTGGTCGCCCAGCGAGGCGAGCGTGCCGGCGGCCCCGCCGAAGGACAGGCGCAGGGCGCGTTCGCGGATGCGCGGCAAGGCATCGAGCGAGGCCAGCAGCGGCGACAGCCACACCGCGACCTTGTAGCCGAAGGTAACGGGCAGCGCGTGCTGCAGGTGGGTGCGACCGGCCATCACAGTGTCCCGGTGCGCGGCCGCCATCGCGGCGAAGGCGGCGATGGTGGCGCGCAGATCGGCTTCGATCAGCGCCAGCCCGTCGCGCAGCTGGAGCACCACGGCGGTGTCCATGATGTCCTGAGTGGTGGCGCCCCAATGGGTCCAGCGCCCGGCATCGGGGCCGGCGAGCGCCGAGAGCTGTTTCACCAGCCCCACCACGGGGTAGCCGGTGTTGCGCGTCGCTGCCGCCATGGCGGCGAGGTCCAGGCGGGAGGCATCGGCGGCGGCGGTGATGACGGGCGCGGCCTCGGCGGGGATGATGCCGAGCCGGGCCTGGGCGCGGGCGAGGGCGGCTTCGACATCCAGCATGCGTTGCAGGAAGGCGTGTTCGCCCATGGCGGCGCGCATGGCGTCGGTGCCGTACAGCGTGCCGAGCACGGCGCCATCGGCTGGGTTCACGGGCATGGACGTTTCCTCATTGCTGTCGGTGCCATCAAGCCAAGACGAAGACGAAGTGCAAGAGGTTGATTTTCCGACGTCCCATTGTCCCTCCACAGCGCCGGGCGTGCGTGACATACCAGACCGGTTGCGCAGGCGATGGCCACGCGGTGACGTTCTGTTGAAGTGGAGGTGACGGTGAGGGCGGCTTTTGTCGGAAGCGACCCGTTTGTGAAGAACGGGGATTTGTTGAGTACGGAGGCACTTTTTGATGCCGTTGGTGGCAACACCGGCAATCTGGCCTTCAACTATGCTATGGTGACGCAGGTCGCGCAGCCGACAGCGTTCGTCTCGCTGGCCAGTTCCGCGGCGGAGATCCGCGAGCGCGCCGATGTTCTCGTGATGCCTCTTGCCAACCAGCTCGGCCCACACACCGATCTTGGCGACGTAGCACGGCGGCTGGAGGAGATCGGCTTGCCGATCGTGGGCATCGGCCTTGGGGCACAGGCGGTATCAACCAACGCGAAGCTGAAGCTCACGCCAGGCACGGAGCGGTGGCTGAAGACGATTGCCGATCATCGACCCGGCAAAGCACCAAACATTGGCGTCCGCGGCCAATTCACCCTCGAACAACTGGATGAGAGGGGCATCGGCAGCAGCGCGGTCGTTACGGGATGCCCGTCGAACTTCATACAATTCAATCCGAATTTCCTGTCCGATATCGCGCAAAAGCAGCGCGTCTTGCCTTCGCGCATTGCTGTCGCTGCGGGAATACCCTTCCTGCCGGCGCTGGCGAAGCTCGAGTCTGACATGGCCGACCTGATTCAGCAGGAACCGGGCGGGTACATCGTTCAGCATAATCTCAAGATGCTATGGCTGGCCCGGGGTGAACTCGATCGTCTTCCTCCGGAACAGCAGGAACTTTTCAGGGGATACATACGGCCGGGACTATCGATGGAAGAGTTCCGCCACTGGTGCGTCCGGCACGCGGTCGCCTATTTCGATGCCGAGCGCTGGATGACGGAACTGAAGTCCTACGACTTCGTGGTCGGCACCCGGTTCCATGGTGCGATGTTGGCGATTCAGGCCGGCACGCCCGCGGGCTGCATCAGCCATGACAGCCGTACAGCCGAACTGTGTGAAACCATGGCGATCCCCACGCGCCCCGCATCGACGATCGACAGTATCAATCGCGAGGCACTGCGCGACATGTTTCCCTTCGACCAGAACGGGTATCTCGCGCGGCGGAAGGAACTGTGTCGAAGCTACCTGGGGATCATGGAGGGGGCCGGGATCGAACTCCGAGACTACCTTTCGGTCATGGCGGACCGGACACCCCGGCCGGCCCCCTGATGATCCGCCCGGATCACGGCATCAGTAGATCACCACCGACCGGATCGACTTGCCTTCATGCATCAGGTCGAATCCGCGGTTGATCTCATCGAGCGGCATGGTGTGCGTGATCAGGCTGTCGATCTCGATCTTCCCCTCCATGTACCAGTCCACGATCTTCGGCACGTCCGTGCGCCCGCGCGCGCCGCCGAAGGCCGTGCCGCGCCAGTTGCGCCCGGTGACGAGTTGGAACGGCCGCGTGCTGATCTCCTGCCCCGAGGCCGCGACGCCGATGATGATGGAGGTGCCCCAGCCGCGATGGGTGCATTCCAGTGCCTGGCGCATCACATGCACATTGCCGATGCATTCGAAGGAGAAGTCGGCGCCGCCATCGGTGATGTCCTGGATCGCCTGCACCACCTTGTCGGTGCCCACGACATTCGGATTGACGAAATGCGTCATGCCGAACTTCCGCGCCATCTCCTCCCGCGCCGGGTTCAGGTCCACGCCGATGATTTTGTCGGCGCCCACCATGCGCGCGGCCTGCAATACGTTCAGCCCGATGCCGCCCAGGCCGAACACCGCGACATTCGCGCCCGGCCAGACCTTGGCCGTGTTGATGACCGCGCCGATGCCGGTCGTCACGCCGCAGCCGATGTAGCAGATCTTGTCGAAGGGCGCGTCGGGGCGAACTTTTGCCAATGCGATCTCGGGCAGGATCGTGAAGTTCGCGAAGGTGGAACAGCCCATGTAGTGGAAGACCGTTCCCTGGTCGCAGGAAAAGCGGCTCGTGCCGTCCGGCATCACGCCCTTGCCCTGCGTCGCGCGGATCGAGGTGCACAGGTTCGACCGCTGCGACAGGCAGGTTTTGCACTGGCGACATTCCGGCGTGTAGAGCGGGATGACGTGGTCGCCGGGCTTTAAGGTGGTCACGCCGGCGCCGACCTCGCGCACGATGCCTGCGCCCTCATGCCCCAGGATGGCGGGGAACAGCCCTTCCGGGTCGGCACCCGAAAGCGTGTAGGCGTCGGTGTGGCAGATGCCGGTCGCCATGATCTCGACCAGCACCTCGCCGGGCTTGGGGTCGCCGATGTCGATGGTCTCGATGGTCAGCGGGGCTCCGGCTTTCCAGGCGACGGCGGCGCGGGTCTTCATGGCGGCGGGGACTCCGGATGGTGGCCTGCGCCCATATGGTCCAGCCGAGTGGCCGGGCGCAACCGGCCGTCAACTCAACGCCCGCACCACTGCCAGCGAGAGCCAGGGAAACGCGATGCACAGCCCCAGGCGCACGAAGTCGGCGGCCAGATACGGCAGCACCCCGCGATAGGTCGCCCCGATCGGCACATCCCGCGCCAGCCCTGACACGACGAACACGTTCAGACCAATCGGCGGCGCCGTCAGTCCGATGCCGACGACGCTTAACACCAGTATGCCGAACCAGATCGCCGTCTCCTCACTCGTCAGGCCGAAATCCAGCGCGATGATGACGGGGAAGAACACCGGCAAGGTCAGCAGCATCATCGCCAACTCGTCCATCACCGCGCCGAGCACGAGATAGACGCACAGGAACGCCATCAGCACGCCCAGCGGCGCGAAGCCCTGGTCGGACACCCATACGGCCAGCAGGTCCGGCGCCTGGGACAGGGCGAGGAAGGCGTTGAACACCTCCGCACCCAGCAGGATGGCGAAGATCATGGCGGTGGTCTCGGCGGTGGCCTTCAGCGCCGCGACGACCGAACCCACGCCCAGCGTGCGGCGCGCCAGCCCGACCAGCAGCGTGGCGGCGCAGCCCACGGCTGCGCTTTCGGTGGGCGTGAAGATGCCGCCATAGATGCCGCCCACCACCACCACCGCGATCAGCAATACCGGGATGACGTTCAGCAACGCCGCGCGGCGTTCGGCGGGCGTCACGCGCGGACCAGGCGGGCACAGCGCCGGACGTCGGCGGACCAGCACGGCGATGGTCAGGATGTAGAAGGCCGTGGCCATCAGGCCCGGGATCAGCGCGGCCATGAACAGCCGCGCGATGTTCTGTTCGGTGCTGATGGCATAGACCACCAGGATGACCGAGGGCGGGATCAGGATGCCCAGCACCCCGCCCACCGCGATGGTGCCGGTGGCGAAGCCGGCCTCGGCGCCATACCGCCGCAGTTCCGGCAGTGCCGCGCGGCCGAAGGTGGCGGTGGTGGCAACGGACGACCCGCACACGGCCCCGAAGCCCGCGCAGGCACCAATCACCGCCATGGCCAGCCCGCCGCGTTTGTGCCCGACCAGCGCATTGGCCGCGGTGAACAGGTCGCGCGCCAACCCACCGCGCTCGGCCAGCGCCCCCATCAGGATGAACAGCGGGATGACCGACAAGGTGTAGTTGGCGAAGAGGAAGAACGGCGTGGTCTTCAGATACGCCAGCAGCCGCGTCGCATCGACGATATGCGCATATCCCGCGCAGCCCACCACCAGCATCGCGAGCCCGATCGGGCAGCGCAGTGCGAGCAGCAGGAGCAGCGCGGCGAAGCCGGCGCCGGCAATGACGAATTCATCCGCCATTCAGCCGCGTCCGCGGAACAGTCGCAGGGTCCAGCCCAGCGCGACCAGCCCCGTCAGCGCGAAGCACAGCGCCCCGACGCCGATCGCCCACCAGATGGGTATGCCGAGCAACCCCATGGTGGTGGACCCGTTGCCGCGCGCCTCTAGCGCACCCACCGCCATGCGTTCGGCCAGCACCAGCGCGACCACGCCCCAGACCAGGTTCCAGAACCCGTCGATCGCATCGGTGGCACGCTTCGGCAGCCACCCGGTGAAGCTGTCCACAAAGATGTTGGCGCGCATCAGCGTCCCGTACGCCAGGAAGCCCAGCACGGCGATCCCGCCGCCGACCTGCACCATCTCGACATCGCCGTTGATCGGCGCGCTTGCCAGCCAGCGCATCAGCACCGATGCACCGACCATGAAGGCGACGGCCAGCAGCAGCACGCCGCCGGCCACCGCGAAGGTGCCGGCGAGGCGGGCGAGGGGACCGGCGGGCGGTGTCAGGTGACGCCCTGGCCGAGCCGGGCGACCAGCGCGCGGGTCTCCTCGACCAATGCCGCGCCGTCGATGTTGCGTTCGCGCATCTGGGCGATCCAGGCGGTCGTCACCGGCGCGGTGGCCGTGACCCAGCGGGCCTTCTCGGCCTCGGTGATCGTACTGACCGAATTGCCGCGGCGGCGGGCGGCTTCCTCGACCTTGGGGCCTTCCTCATCCCAGACGCGCGCCGCCTGGATGGCGGCGGCCTCGCCGGAATTGGCGTCCAGCACGGCTTTCAGCTCCGCCGGCAGGCCGTGATACCGGGCCGGATTCATCGCCAGGATGAAGGATGCCGAATAGAAGGTCGGGCTGCCGGGGATCGCGATGTGATACCGCGCCATCTCCTGCAGGCGGATCGAGGGCACAACTTCCCACGGGACCACCGCGCCATCGATCACGCCCTGGGACATCGCCTCGGGCACCTGCGGCACCGGCATGCCGATCGCGGTGGCGCCCAGCGCCTTGAGGCCCTCACCGGCCTGACGGGTGGGGAAGCGCAGCTTCATGCCGCGCAGATCCTCCATGGTCTTCACGTCGCGCCGCGCATGGATCTGCCCGCCATCATGCGCCCAGGCGGTGATGATGTGGGTTTCGGAAAACTCCGTGCCGCGCATGTGCTTGTCGAACATCGCCCAGGTGGCGCGCGCATTCACGCTGGCGCGCTGATGGGCGATGAAGGGCAGCTCGATCACCTCGATGCGCGGGAAACGGCCGGGGGTATAGCCGGGCAGGGTCCAGACGATGTCGGCCACGCCATCCTTCGCCTGGTCGTACAGCTGCGGCGGCGCGCCACCCAGCTGCATGGACGGGAAGATCTGGATGCGCAGGCGGCCGCCGGATTCGTCCCGCACCTTGTTGGTCCAGGGCACCAGGAAATGGCGTTGCACGTTGGAGACGGCGGGCAGGAAGTGGTGCAGCCGCAGCGTCACCTCCTGCGCCGCGGCGCGGCGGGGCGTGAACAGGGCGGGTGTGGCGAACGCGGCACCCGTCAGAAGCAGGCGGCGATGCAGCATCGTATCGTTTCCCCGTGGTGAGCCATGCCGGGATTGCCCCCCGGTTGGGCGACACCATCGGGCCAAACGGCCGATGCTTTCAAGCGGCGGCGATCACCACAGCCGTTGGCCCACGCGCCACAGCCCCTGTGCCGCCGCGTCGGGGTTTGCCGTCCGATGCGGCACGCCAAACGCGTCCAACGCGGCGGCATAACGCAGCGTGAGCTGCTCCGCGCCGATCAGCACGATCGGCGGGGCGACACCATCTTCCAGCGCCGACGCGACCTCATGGCCGATCAGCAGGCCGGACAGGTAGGATGCGGCCTCCTCCTCCGGCATTTCGTCGAACAGCGCATGGGCGCGCAGCCCGAACAGGTGGTGCAGCAGGCCGCCGCGTTGCCTGGCGCGCGCCACGCCCCGCGCGAAGCCACCGGCGTGGTGGGGCGAGAGCGGATTCATCATGCGCGCCAGGATGGTGTGGCCAGCCAGAGCGGCGAAGGCCTCCCCGGTGAAATGCGTGGCGAAGCCGGACACGGTGCCGCCCTTGATCCTGGCCCATTTCGAATGGCTGCCGGGCAGGCAGACGGTGGCTTCGCCGTCATCCAGCGCGGCGCCGAGGATCTGGGTCTCCTCTCCGCGCATCACCTCCGGCACGCCATGGCTGTTGCGGCAGGACAGTCCCGGCACGATGCGCAGGTCCACATCAGGGAAGGGTATGGCGGGGGCGGTGATCGCCAGTCCATCGAGCCCGGCGGGGCACACCAGATAGGGTGCTTCGACCCAGCCCTGGCGGCTGCCGACCATGCCGCACATCAGGATGCGGCGCTCGCCATCCTCGATCCAGTCGCCGGCCACCGCGCGCAGCGTGTCAGGAAAGTCGCCGGCCCCCACGGTCAGGATGCCGCGCGGCGTGTCGCGCCGCCCAATGAGTTGCCCATCCGCCGCGAAGCGATAGGCGCGCAGGCTGGACGTGCCCCAGTCAATTCCGATCATTCACGCCTCACGAAAATCCATGCCGATGCATGCCTTGGGCGGCGGTGGCGGTGCAACAAAAACCCACGCGAATACCGCGTGATAGAAGATGCTTCGTGTATTCCGGATGCAGCAGTCCAGAATGGACAACGGAAGATATGATCTTCAGGCGCGATACTATCGCATTCGACTTGGGCAGCACGCGATGAAATGTTTCACTCGGCGGTGAGGCCGCGCGCAGTGTGCAAGGCACCGTGGCCTGCCATCGCCTAGAGCCGCGACAGCACGCCTAGACTGGGCACATCCGCCGGATCGGCGCGGGCGGCCCGCAACGCGCCCCACAGCGCGACCGCCACGGAATCCAGGACCGCCACGCCCGTCACCGCGCGCGCCGCGTCCAGCC
This sequence comes from Acetobacteraceae bacterium, assembly GCA_022842185.1. Classification (GTDB taxonomy): domain Bacteria; phylum Pseudomonadota; class Alphaproteobacteria; order Acetobacterales; family Acetobacteraceae; genus Neoroseomonas. The sequence continues at coordinate 30,976 of JALHQB010000009.1, read as the reverse complement.
CGCGGAAGTTCGTGCAGTGGATGGCGATGGCGTCGCAGCCTTCCGCCGCGACGTCCTGCACCAGGCTCGTCACCAGGGCCGGGTCATGATCGGCGAATGAATAATTGCCCGGGTCTTCCAGGTGCCGTTCGCCGGCGGTCTCGAACCCCTCGGCGCGCAGCCCGGCCAGGATCGCCGCCTGCACCGAACCGAGATAGGGCGTCACCAATCCGACCCGCAGCGCGCCCAGGGCGTGCAGCGCGTCATGCAGGGCCAGCGTCGCGGTGGTGCAGGGCGTGCCGGTCGCCGCCGTGATGGCCGCGCACAGCCCGCGGTCCGCATCCAGGCCGAGCCACGACCCCGAGGTGCCGTTCCAGCAGATGGCGTGCACCTTCGCATCGGCCAGCATCTGGGCCGCCGCGACCATGGGCGCGACATCGAACTGACCGGTCGAACCGCCATCGAGCGAAATCGACAGAACCCGCAGCCGCTGGAAATGTGCGGTGATGTGCGGCGTATCCGCCAGCAGCGCCGCGGTCGCCGGTTCCAGCACCGTGTTCGACGACGGCGTGAGCATCCCGAGCCGGATCATCAGCCCCCCGTCGCCAGGCGCGGGTCGTTCTGCCCGCGCGTCGCCCAGCCCGTGGTGCGTTCCTCGATGGTCACCGCCACCCAATACATCAGCACGCCCATCACCCCCGTCACGATCAACCCGGCAAACACCAGCGGCACGTCGAAGCGGGACGATGCGACCAGCATCAGGTGGCCGATGCCTTCATTGGCGGCGACCGTCTCACTGATGATCGACCCCACGAAGGCGACGGTGATTGCCACCTTCAGGGAGGCGAAGAAATACGGCATCGCCCGCGGCAGCCCGACCTTCATGATGATGTCGATCGGCCGGGCGCCCAGCGCGCGCAGCACGTCGCGCAGTTCCGGTTCCACCGTGGCGATGCCGGTCGCGACATTCACGACGATGGGGAAGAAGGAGATCAGGAAGGCGGTCAGTACCGCGGGCCAGAAGCCGGCGCCGAACCAGATGACCAGGATCGGCACCACCGCCACCTTCGGCACGGAATTGAAGGCGATCAGCAGCGGATACAGCCCGCGATAGACCAGCACCGAGGAGCCGATCAGCACGCCCAGCGACAGGCCGAATCCCACCGCCATGATGAAGCCGACGAAGGTGGTCAGCAGCGTGGCCCAGGAATTGGTCATCAGGGGGTACCACCACTTCACCATGCTCTCGGCGATCGCGGTCGGCGCCGGCAGGATGAAGACCGGGATGTCGAAGAGGCGCACCGCCGCTTCCCAGACGGCGAACATGCCGATGGTGACCAGCCACGGCAGCGCATTCTCCAGCCTTCGACGGCGGCGCGCGGCCTCAGCCAGCGCCTCGGCGGACCGCGCTGATCTAGCGGACATCGGTGGCCTCCCCGCGGCGGGCTTCGGCGATCTGGTCGCGCAATTCATGGACGATGGCCTGGAACGCGGCCTCATAGGTCTGTTCCAGCCGGCGTGGGCGCGGGTAGGGGACACGCCGCTCCGCGATGATCCGCCCGGGGCGGGACGACATGATCAGCACGCGGTCGGCGAGATAGACCGCCTCCTTCAAATCATGCGTCACCAGGATCACGGTCGGCTTCTTGGCCAGCCACACCGCCTGCATGACATCCCACAGATCTTCGCGGGTGAAGACATCCAGCGCGCCGAAGGGTTCGTCCAGCATCAACAGCCGCGGGTCATGCACCAGCGTGCGGCACAGGGACGCGCGCTGCTGCATCCCGCCCGACAACTGCCAGGGGAACTTCGCCTCGAAGCCTTCCAGGCCGACAAGTTTGAGCAGGTCGCGCGCCTTGCGTTCATACATGCCGCGTTGGGCACGCAGCAGCCGGCGATGCGGCTGCACCACCTCCAGCGGCAGCATCACGTTGTCGAGGATGTTGCGCCACGGCAGCAGCGTCGGGTTCTGGAAGGCCATCCCCGCGATGGACAGCGGGCCGTCAACTTCGCGGCCATCGACGATGACGGTGCCCTCGGTTGGCGGCCACAGGCCGGTGACCAGGCGCATGAGCGTGGATTTGCCGCAGCCGGATGGGCCGACCACGGCGACGAATTCGCCATCGGCGACATCCAGGCTGGCCTGGCGCAGGGCGAGCGTGCCCTCGACGCCACCGTAGCGCATGGCAACACCGTCGATCTGGACGAAGGGTGGGGTCATGACGTTCCGTTCTCGCAAGTGGCGTGCCGGCAAGTGACGTGTTCCATGAAATCGGAGATGGCGCTGCCCCTTGAGCGCCATGGAGGCTGGACGGGCCTTCCCCCGCATCGACCCCTTTAGCGAAGATGCGGACAAACCGGAACGACGTCGCCGGACGATGGCCTCCTTGGGATACGCGGCAATTGCGCGCCCAAGGGGCAAGCCCGACCCGCCTCCTCGCCCGGCCGGTCTTTCCAACGCCCCCGTCCCGTTGCATGGATGGGGCAACCCTGACGGAACGGACACCCCCTCGATGCGCGATTTCCACCTGCCTGGCCGTTCGGCCGCCTATGGCACCAATGGCATGGCGGCCACATCCATGCCGCAGGCGACGCTTGCCGCGCTGGACATCCTGCGTGCCGGCGGCAATGCCATGGATGCCGCGATCGCCGCCTGCGCGGTGCAATGCGTGATCGAACCGGCCTCGACCGGCATCGGCGGCGACAATTTCTGCCTCTATGTCCCGGCCGGGTCGTCCAAGGTCATCGCGCTGAACGGGTCGGGCCGCGCGCCGGCGGCAGCCACGCCGGAGGCCCTGCGCGCGGCGGGGATGACCACCATGGTCAATACCTCCGCCCATTCGGTGACGGTGCCCGGCGCGGTCAGCGCCTGGGAATTGCTGAACAAGACCCATGGCAAGCTGGGCCTGGACCGCATTCTCCAGGCCGCGATCGGCTATGCGGAGGACGGTTTCGCGCTGTCCCCGCGTGTCGCGTCCGATTGGGTCAGCTCCGTCGGCAAGCTGTCCAAGCACCCGGCCTCGGCGCGGCGCTTCCTGAAGGATGGGCAGGCGCCGGCGCTCGGCAGCCGCTTCACGCAGCCGGAACTGGCCAAGACGCTGCGGGCCATCGCGGCGCATGGCAAGAAGGCCTTCTATGAGGGCGCGGTCGCGGCCGACATCGTCGCGACGCTGCGCGCCGCCGGCGGCCTGCACACCGAGGAGGATTTCGCCCGCGGCGCGGATGTGGCGGAATTCGTCGAGCCGATCTCGATCAAATGGCGCGACATGGAGGTGTTCCAGTGCCCGCCCAATGGCGTGGGCATGCATGTGCTCCAGATCCTGGGCATCATCGGCAAGCTGCCGACGGCCGAGCAGGGGCCGCTATCGGCTGAGCGCATGCACCGACACATCGAGGCGGCGCGGCTGGTCTATCGCGACCGCGACGCCTTCCTGGCCGATCCGTCACAGGCCGATGTGCCGGTCGAACGCCTGCTGTCGGACGAATATCTCGGCCGCCTGGCGAAGATCATCAGCGACGAGCGCGCGATGGCGAGCCTGCCGCCGGCCGGCGAGAGCGACTTCGCGAAGCACAAGGACACGGTGTATCTGTGCGTCGTGGACAAGGACGGCAACGCCTGTTCCTTCATCAATTCCCTGTTCGAAGGCTTCGGCACGGGCATCCTGGCCGAGGGTTCGGGCGTCATGCTGCAGAATCGCGGCTTCGGCTTCCGCCTGCAGGAAGGCCATCCGAACTGCATCGCGCCCAACAAGCGGCCGCTGCACACCATCATCCCGGGCATGGTGATGAAGAACGGCCAGGCGATCATGCCCTATGGCGTGATGGGCGGGCGCTTCCAGCCGGTCGGTCAGACGCTGTTCCTGTCCAACCATTTCGAATACGGGCTGGACGTGCAGGAGGCGATCGACCTGCCGCGCCTGATGCCGCAGGACGAGAAGGTGCAGGTGGAGCGCGGCATCCCCGGCCAGGTGATCGATCGGCTGAACCGGCTCGGCCATGAGTGCGAGCTGGTGGACAAGCCGCATGGCGGCGGGCAGGCGATCTTCATCGACCGCGAGAAGGGCTGCCTGGTGGGTGGTTCGGACCCGCGCAAGGATGGGTGTGCGCTGGGCTATTGATCCAGGCGCCCCGCGCGGTGGTCAGGGCGCCGCCACGACGCGGCGCCCTTCGATGCGGTAGCGGGCGCTGCTCCGGACGCTCGGGCAGCACCGCCCGTCATCCGGGCCGTAGCCCGCGCCGCTGACCTCGATCACCGCATTGGCGACCCGCGCGCCTTGGACCACAAAGTCCGGCGGGTCTGGCAGGCTGTATTCCACGACGCGGCCGCCTTCTTCGGAGAAGACGCCGATCACGCTCGTCCAGTTGTTGCCGCCGTCGCAGCCTTCGATGGTATGGACGGTCACGACGACGTGGCCGGCAGCGCCGGGCAGGGCGCCGCGATAGGATTCCTCCAGCCGGGCCACGTCGCAGCCCGGGTTTTCGGCGGCGATATGGCCGCGGATTGCCACCAGGTTTTGCGCTTCGGCAGCCGTGGCGAGAGTGGCCAACATGAAGCCAGCGGCAAGGGTTCGGGTATGGGGGGGCATCTGCGCCTCCTCGATGGGGATGATTGACCAACGCGCCGGGTGAAGCCTTCGTTGCGCCGGCCCGGCGCTCGATGCGCGGGATGCTGTCACGAGGGGATGTGTCTATGCCGCTGCATGCGATCCGCGCCGACATCACGACCCTGCGCGTCGATGCCATCGTCAATGCGGCGAATGAAGGATTGCTGCAGGGCGGCGGCGTCTGCGGCGCCATCTTCCGCGCCGCCGGTCCGCCGGACCTCGCCGCGGCCTGCGCGCCGCGCGCACCCTGCCCGACGGGCCAGGCGCGCATCACGCCGGGCTTCGCGCTGCCGGCACGTTTCGTCATCCACGCCGTCGGCCCGGTCTGGCACGGCGGCGGGGCGGGGGAGGCGGCGCTGCTCGCCTCTTGCTACCGCGAAAGCCTGCGCCTGCTGCGGGAGGCCGGCGGTCGGTCGATCGCCTTCCCGGCGATCTCGACCGGGATCTTCGGATACCCGCCGGACCTTGCCACCCGGATTGCCGTCGCCGCGGTCCGGGAGGATGGTGCGCGCCTCGGCGACCTCGACATCACCTTCGCCTGCTTCGACCAGGCGATGCTGGATCTCTACCGGAAGGAACTCGCGTCATGACGGAACCCTGCGACCTCACGGCCCTGGAGGCGCGCCGGCTGATCGGGCGCAAGGCGCTGTCGCCGGTGGAATTGATGGATTCCTGCCTCAAGCGGATCGGCGCCGTGAACCATGCGGTCAACGCCATGGTCGCGATGGATGAGGGGGCCGCCCGTGCCGGGGCGAAGGCCGCCGAGGATGCGGTGATGCAGGGCGCGCCGCTGGGTCTGCTCCACGGCCTGCCGGTTGGCATCAAGGATCTGGAGGAGACGCGCGGCCTGCGCACCACCTATGGCAGCCCGATCTTCCGCGACTTCGTGCCCGAGGCCGATTGCGGCATGGTTGCCAACCTGCGCGACGCGGGTGCGGTGGTGATCGGCAAGACCAACACGCCGGAATTCGGCGCCGGAGCGAACACCCGCAACGCCGTCTATGGCGTCACCGGCAACCCCTTCGACCAGGCGAAGTCGGCGGCGGGGTCCTCCGGCGGTTCGGGCGTGGCGCTGGCCTGCGGCATGGCGCCGATCTGCTCGGGGTCGGACACCGGCGGGTCGCTGCGCAACCCGGCGGCGTTCAACGGGATTGTCGGGTATCGGCCCTCCCCGGGGCTGGTGCCATCGGAGAAGCGCGGCCATGGCTGGTCGGGGCTGCCGGTGCTTGGGCCGATGGCGCGCAACGTGCCGGATGCGGCGCTGATGCTGGCCGCCATGGCGTCGGATGATGCGATGGACCCGCTGGCCTACACCCTGCCGGAAGGGCCGGTGCGCGGCGTGCCGGAAGCCTTCTTCCCGATGCAGCCGATCGACCTTGCGTCACTGCGGCTGGCGATTAGCGTCGATTTCGGCCAGGCGCCGGTCGAGAAGCTGATCCGCGAGGCCTTCGCCAACCGCGCCAAGGCCATCGCCCCGCTGTTCGGCACGGCCGAGGAAGCCGACCCCGATTGCCGCGGTGGTGACGAGGCGTTCGAGGTGCTGCGCGCCATGGCCTTCCTGACCGCCCACGCCCAGAAGGTGCGGGAACGGCCGCAGGATGTCGGCCCCAATGTGCGGGCGAATGTCGAGGAGGGGCTGCGCTACAGCCTGGAGGACGGGTCCAAGGCGGCCGCCGCGCAGACGCGCATGTATCGCGCCTGGCAGCATTTCTTCGACCAGCACGACGTGCTGATCACCCCGGCGATCACGCTGTCACCGCGCCCGTGGAAGGAACTGTATCCGGCCGAGATCGACGGCAAGCCGACGCGCACCTACTACCATTGGCTGGCCTGCGCCTATTACGTGACGCTGTGTGGCCATCCGGCGATCTCGATCCCGATGGGCGTGGACCGGCTGGGGATGCCGTTTGGCTTGCAGGTTGTCGGGCCACGCGGGGGTGATGCGCTGGTGCTGCGGGTCGCCGCCGCCATCGAGGACGCCTTCGCGGCCGATCCGGTGCTGCGCCGCCCGGTGCCGGACCTCGCCGCGCTGGCCAAGGCCCAGCCGGTCACGGCCATGCCGGGCGCGGTGGGCTGGGACTGAACCCGGCCTACCAGCGGCGGTAACCGCGATCGGCGTAGCGCGGATAGCCGCCGCGATACCGGCGCTGGTTGTAGTACCGGTTGTCATTGTTGTTGTTGTTCGACGCGACCACCGCCAACCCGACCAGGGCAGCGGCGCCGACGCCGAGCGCGGCGGTGCTGCCCCAATCGGTCTGGCCGTCCGGGGTCTGGCAGGCGCCCAGCGCGAGGCTGGCGGAAAGGGCGATGGCGTGGAGAAGACGCATGGCAAGGGTGCCTCCTGGCCTGCGTAACATCGCCCCGCCCGGTGTCGTTCGCCGGGCGGATTGGTGGCCGGGGCAGGGTGCTTTTGCGGCGGGGCGCCACAATTCGCGTCAGCGCGGGGCGGTGTAGCCGCCCACCATGCCCACCGACCCGCCGACGCCGATCGTCAGCCCGGCCGGTCGCGCCGTGTCCGCCGGCGCGGCAGTGTTTGCGCAACCGCCCAGCAGCGCCGCCAGGCCGACCACGATGCCCAGGCGCCAGGTCATGCCGTCAGCCACGCTGCCCGGAGAAGGCGTTGAAGGTCTGCAGGGTGTAGGTGTCCTTCACGCCGGAGACGGTCTGCACCGTCTCGACCACGAACTGGCCGATGTCGCGGTCGGCCTCGAGGTAGAATTTGCCCAACAGATCATATTGGCCGGAGATGGAGTGCATCTCCGACAATTCCTCGATGGTGTCGGCCATGTCGCGGGCGACGCGGTAGGCCTGGCCCATATCGCATTTGATCATGACGAAGATCGCGCGCATCGCCGGCTCCATCCTTGCGGTGCGACGTTCTACAACAGCCACGCCCGGCGCCCAATGACCCGCGCGAAGGCGCCCCCGCCCAGCGATTGTGCACCGTGCCACCGCAACCCGGAGTCGGCGCCCGGCCCGCCGCGGCACGCCGGTTGCTTGTCCTTCCGGCATGACAGCGATCACCCAGACGGCCGACCGCGGCGGACCCGCCCAGCCCCTTCTCTCGGTGCAGGGGCTGGTCAAGCATTTCCCCATCCGCGGCGGGCTGCTCGGCCGGCAGGTCGCCGTGGTGCGCGCCGTGGACGGCGTGGATGTCTCGATCCTCAAGGGCGAGACGCTGGGCATCGTCGGCGAATCCGGTTGCGGGAAATCCACCACCGCCCGGCTGCTGATGCGCCTGATGGACGCCAATGCCGGTGAGATGGTGTTCGATGGCGAAGCCGTGGGCGGCAATGACCAGACCGGCGGCATCGCCCTGCGCGACTACCGCCGCCAGGTGCAGATGGTATTCCAGGATTCCTATGCCTCGCTGAACCCGCGCCTGACCATCGAGGAGACGATCGCCTTCGCCCCCAAGGTGCACGGCGTCTCAGCGTTCGAGGCCCGCGAACGCGCCCGCGACCTGCTCGCCGCGGTGGGCCTGGCGCCGGGGCAATTCGCCCAGCGCTACCCGCATGAACTGTCCGGCGGCCAGCGCCAGCGCATCAACATTGCCCGTGCCTTGGCGTTGCAGCCGCGGCTCGTGATCCTCGATGAACCCGTCAGCGCGCTCGACAAGTCGGTCGAGGCGCAGGTGCTGAACCTGCTGATGGACCTCAAGGAGAAGTTCGGGCTGACCTATGCCTTCATCAGCCACGACCTGAGCGTGGTGCAATACATCTCCGACCGGGTGCTGGTGATGTATCTGGGCAAGGTGGTCGAACAGGGTCCGGTCGATGAGATCTACGAACGGCCGGCGCATCCCTATACGCGCGCGCTGCTGGCCTCGCGCCCCTCGATGGACCCCACGAAACGGCGCACGGAACCGCCGCTGACCGGGGACCCGCCCAATCCGGTCAATCCGCCATCTGGCTGCCGATTCCGCACCCGCTGCCCGATGGCCGAGGCGCTCTGCGCCGAACGCGAACCCCCCGCCGCGACGCTGTCGCCCGGGCATGAAGCTGCTTGCCACGCGGTGACACCCGGCAGTGGCCACACCCTGGCCCCGAGGATGGCAGCATGAGCGCGGCGCTGAAGCTGGACACCGCCACGCCGCTGGTGCGCGCCCGCGACCTGTCGGTGAAGTTCGTCAACCGCGACACCACGGTCCATGCGGTGAACGGCGTCGATATCGACCTGGCGCAGGGCGAAGTGCTGTGCCTGCTGGGCGAATCCGGCTCGGGCAAGTCGGTCACCCTGCGCGCGCTGATGAAGCTGCTACCGAAGCAGGCCAAGGTCGGCGGCACCATCGAGGTTGCTGGCCGGGACGTGCAGGCGATGAACGAAGGGCAACTCTCGGAATTCCGCGGCGGCGACGTCGCGATGATCTTCCAGGAGCCGATGACCGCGCTGGACCCGGTCTTCACCATCGGCGGGCAGATTGCCGAGGCGGTGCGCCGGCATGAGGGGGCATCCAACGCCGCGGCCAATGCCCGCGCGCTGGAACTGCTCGAACTGGTGCAGATCCCGTCGGCCAAGCGTCGCCTCGCGGCCTACCCGCATGAGCTGTCCGGTGGTTTGCGACAACGCGCAATGATTGCAGTTGCTCTCGCCTGCAAGCCGAAACTGCTTTTGGCGGACGAACCCACAACCGCCTTGGACGCGACTGTTCAGATCCAGGTCCTGCTTTTGTTGCGCGAGTTGCAGGAACGCCTCGGGATGGGGGTCATCTTCGTCACCCATGATCTTGGCGTGGCGGGCGAGATCGCCGACCGCATTGCGGTCATGTATGCCGGGCGGGTGGTCGAGGAAGGGCCCGTGGTGCCCTTCATGCGCGGCCCGTTGCACCCCTACCCCCAAGGGTTGCTGGGGGCCACGGTGCATGGCGGGATGCGTGGAAAGCGCCTGACAACCATCCCTGGCGCCCCGCCGAGCCTGGAGAAAGTGCCGACCGGCTGTGCCTTCGCGCCCCGCTGCGCGACCGCCGAACCGGATTGCTTGGACGGCGTGCCGCCACAGCGGCCGATGGGCGATGGTCGTGCCGTGCGTTGTATCAAGGTCGCCGCCCCTTGATACAAAGTGTGTGGGACGCTTGCCGAATGCCTGGCTTGCAGTCATGTATTCGGGGTCTGCGGGCGGGCTCACCATGAGAACGGTTACACAATTGGCGGTGCTGGCCGTGATTGGCGGGGCCGCTGCGGGCTGGCACTATTTCGGCGAACAATACGGCCTGCGCCCGCCGCTGGAAGTGCTTGGCCTGCGCCAGGTCTCGGCGCAGAGCGGCGCGCGCGGCGCCGCCGCCAATGCGGCAGTCGGTGTCATCGTCCAGCCGGTACGCGTCGGGTCGGTCGTCGAACGGGTCGAAAGCGTCGGCACCGTCCGCGCGCGTGAAGCCGTCACCATCACCACCAAGGTCGCCGGCATCGTCGAGGCGGTCCGCTTCACCGAAGGCGAACGTGTCGAAGCCGGTGCGACGCTCGTGCAGCTCGACGCCGCGGCCTTGCGCGCCGAGGTGGATCAGGCGCGCGCCTTCCTCGACGACGCGCGCAGCCAGCTGGTGCGCGCGCGGCAGTTGCAGGCCGGCCAGACCATCGCGGCGCAGCGGCTCGAAACATTGGAAGCGCTTGCGCGTCAGGCCGAAGGGCGCGTCCGCCAGACCGATGCGCGGCTGGAGGAATTGCGCGTCGCCGCGCCCTTCGCCGGGCGCGTCGGCCTGCGCCAGGTCAGCCCCGGCGCGCTGATCCAGCCCGGGACCGTGATCACGACACTCGACGACGCGGTGCGCGTGCGCGTCGAATTCTCGGTGCCTGAGGTCTATCTTGCCCGCGTTCAGGTCGGCAGCGGGGTGACGGCGCGCAGTAGCGCGTATGAAGGGCGGACCTTCCGCGGCACCGTGGCCTTCATCGACACCCGCATCGACCCGGCGACGCGGTCGGTGCGGGTGATCAGCGAATTCGACAATGCCGACGAAGCGCTGCGCCCAGGGTTGTTTCTGACCGTGGAACTGGTGCTCGAGGAACGCAACCGCGCGCTGCTGGTCGCCGAGGAGGCGATCGATCCGGTCGGCGATCGTGCCTATGTCTATGTCGTGCGCGACGGGCGGGCGCGGCGGCAGGAGGTGCGGCTCGGCCTTCGGCTGCCCGGCGAGGTCGAGATCCGCGATGGGCTGAATGCCGGCGAACCTGTCGTGGTCCGCGGCGTTCAGCGCCTGCGCAACGACGTCCCCGTCCGGGTGACCGAGACACTGACGCGACCGACCAGCTGAAGTCGAAGGCAAGCCGTCATGGTTCTCTCCGACGTCTCGATCAAGCGCCCGGTCTTCGCGATGGTCATCTCGCTGATGCTGACCGTGCTCGGCCTGTTCGCCGTGCTTCGCATGCCGATCCGCGAATATCCCGCGATCGACCCGCCGATCATCCAGATCGTCACCACCTACACCGGCGCCTCGGCACCCGTGGTGGACAGCCAGATCACCGAGATCCTGGAAGCATCGGTGGCGGGCATCGAGGGCATCAAGACCATCACCTCGGCGTCACGCGACGAGCGCAGCATCATCACCCTGGAATTCCTGCTGTCGCGCGATGTGGACGCGGCGGCGAACGATGTGCGCGACAAGGTCGCCCGCGCGCTGGCCCGCCTGCCCGATCAGGCCGAGACGCCGATCGTGCAGAAGGTGGATGGCGACAGCCGGCCGATCCTGTGGATCGCGCTGGCGTCCGACCGGCTGTCACCGCTTGACCTGACGGACCTCGCGCGCCGGCGGATCGTGGACCGGCTCGCGATCGTCGAGGGCGTCGCGCAGGTGCTGATCCAGGGCGAGCGGCGTTTTTCGATGCGTGTCTGGCTCGACCGCCAGGCGCTCGCGGCGCGCAACCTGACGGTGCAGGACATCGAGGACGCGATCCGGCGCGAGAATGTCGAACTGCCCGGCGGGCGGATCGAGAGCGAGCAACGTGAGCTGACGGTCCGCACCGATACGCGCATGAGCCGCCCGGAGCAGTTCCGCGAGATCGTCATCCGGCGCGGCGCCGATGGCGCGCAAGTGCTGTTGGGGGAGGTGGCCCGCGTCGAGGTCGGTGCCGAGGACAGCCGCGGCGGGTATCGCATCAATGGCCGCCCGGCGATCGGGCTGGGCATCCTGCGCCAATCTACCGCCAACACGCTGTCCGTCGCCAATGGTGTGAAGGAGGAGATGGCGCTGATCGCACCCACGTTGCCCGAGGGCGTGGATTCGATCATTGGCTATGACGAGAGCCTGTTCATCAGCCAGTCGATCTATGAGGTCGAGCACGCGCTGATGATCGCGCTGATCTCGGTGATCGGCGTCATCTTTCTGTTCCTGCGGTCGGTCCGGGCGACGATCATTCCCGCGCTGGCGATTCCGGTGTCGATCATCGCCTCCTTCATCGCCATGGCGGCGCTCGGCTTCTCGGTCAATGTGCTGACCTTGCTGGGGCTGGTGCTGGCGATCGGGCTGGTGGTCGATGACGCGATCGTAGTGCTGGAGAACATCCATCGCCGCATCGAGGAAGGCGAGGACCCGCTTCTGGCCTCGCTGCTCGGCGCGCGGGAGATCGCCTTCGCGGTCATTGCCACCACGCTGGTGCTGGTCGCGGTTTTCGTGCCGCTGTCCTTCATGGGCGGCAATACGGGCCGGCTGTTCACCGAATTCGGACTGGCGCTGGCGGCCTCGGTGCTGTTCTCCGGGCTGATCGCGCTGACGCTCACGCCCATGATGTGTTCGAAATTGCTGAAGGCGCATCAGGGCGAGACCTGGCTGATCCGCAAGACCGAGCCGTTCTTCCTGGGGCTGAACAATGCGCTGCGCTGGACGCTGGATCGCGCCTTGCGCGCGCCTATCCTGGTGCTCGGAGCCTCGGGCGCGCTCTGCGGATTGGCGGTCGTGCTGTATGCCGTCCTGCCAAAGGAATTCGCGCCGACCGAGGATCGCGGCGTGGTCATCATCCCAACCACCGGGCCTGAGGGTGCGTCCTTCGGCTATACCATGGAGCATGTGACGCAGATCGAGCGGCTGCTGCAGCGCTATGTGGACAATGGCGAGGCGGCGGCGGTCTTCTCGACGGTGGGCGGCTTCCAGCGCCCCGCCATCGGCAATGTCGCCAACATCTTCATCCGACTGTCGCCCTGGGCCGAACGGACTCGCAAGCAGCAGACCATCGCCGCCGAGGTCTTCCCGCTGATCAACGCCATTCCCGGCGTGCGCGGCTTCGCGCTGAACCCGCCCTCGCTCGGCGCGCGCGGCTTCCAGCCGCCGGTGCAGTTCGTCATCGGCGGACCGGATTACGACACGCTGGTGCAATGGCGCGACCGCTTCCTCGAACGGGCGCGGACCAACCCGAACCTGCTGAACCTCGACCACAACTTCAAGGAGACGAAGCCCGAGATCCAGGTCAGCATCGACCGCCGCAAGGCCGCCGATCTGGGCATCTCCATCGCCGCGGTGGGCCGGACGATCGAGACGATGATGGGCTCGCGCGAGGTCACGACCTATGTCGTCGGCGGCCAGGAATACAAGGTGCTGTTGCAGGCGCCGGACAATCTGCGCCTGTCGCCCTATGATTTGCAGAATGTGTTCGTGCGGACGGCCTCGGGCGGGTTGGTGCCGCTGTCGAATGTGGTGACGCTGACCGAACGCGCCCGCGCCCAAACCCTGGCGCGCGAGGACCGCGTGCGCGCCATCACCATCACCGCGTCCCTCGCGCCGGGCTACTCGCTGGCGGATGCGCTGGGTTACATGGATGGTGTGGCGCGGGAGGTGTTGCCGACCGAAGCGCGCATCTCCTATCGCGGCCAGTCGCTGGAGTTCAAGGAATCCTCGGGCGCGCTGTACGTCACCTTCGCCATGGCGCTGCTGGTGGTGTTCCTGGTGCTGGCCGCGCAGTTCGAATCCTTCATCCACCCCTTCGTCATCCTGCTCTCCACGCCGCTGGCGATCACCGGCGGGCTGCTGGCGCTGTGGTTGACCGGGCAGACGCTCAACATCTTCAGCCAGATCGGCATGATCCTGCTGATCGGGTTGATGGCGAAGAACGGCATCCTGGTGGTGGAATTCGCCAACCAGCTTCGTGACCGCGGCATGTCGGTCCGCGATGCGGTGCTGGAGGCATCGGTGGTGCGGCTGCGGCCGATCCTGATGACTTCGATCGCGACGGTGCTCGGCGCGATGCCGCTGGCGATGGCGACCGGGGCGGGGGCGGAAAGCCGGTCTGCGCTGGGCGTCGTGATCGCGGGCGGCATCACGCTGTCCACCTTCGTTACGCTCTATGCGGTGCCGGCGCTGTATCTGCTGCTCGCGCCCTATACCAAGCCGATCGGGGCGATCGCGGCCCGGCTTGCGAACATGCAGGCCGGACAGGCGCAGGGCCATGGCCACGGCCCGGGACCCCAGCCGGCGGAGTGACGAGGCCGGCGGGACGGGGTAGCGTCCCGCCCACAAGGTTTTGCGACTCTCGGGAAGGATGTCCGGTATGACTGAGGCACGGCGCGCGGCTGTTGGGCGCACGGGTGGGAAACTACTGGCGGATGCGCTGGTGGCGCAGGGTGTGACCCACGCTTTCTGCGTGCCGGGCGAATCATACCTCGACCTGCTGGACGGGCTGTATTCGGTGCGCAACCAGTTGCAGCTGGTGACCTGCCGCTTCGAGGCCGGCGCGGTCCATATGGCGGAAGCCTATGGCAAGCTGACCGGCCGGCCGGGTGTTGCCATCGTCACGCGCGGCCCCGGTGCCTGCCATGCCGCCATCGGCGTGCATGTCGCCTTCCAGGATTCGACGCCGCTGGTGCTGCTGGTCGGGCAGATCCCGATCGAGGAGACCGACCGCGAGACCTTCCAGGAGGTCGATTACCGCCAGATGTTCGGCCCGCTCGCCAAGTGGGTGACGCAGATCGACGATGAGAAGCGCATCCCCGAACTGATGGCGCATGCCTTCGATGTCGCCACATCCGGCCGGCCCGGCCCGGTGGTTGTCGCGATCAGCGAGGAAATGCAGAAGCGCCTGTCCACCGCGCCCGATATCGGCCCGGCCGAGGTCCTGCCGCCGCACCCCGCGCCCGAGGCGATGGCCCGCGTGCTGACGATGCTGGAGGGTGCCAAGAAGCCGCTGGTGATCCTGGGCGGGTCGCGCTGGACCGACCAGGGCCGCGCCGACATTCGCGACTGGCTGCTGGCCAATGACCTGCCGGTGTCCGTGGCGTTCCGCCGCATGGGGCTGTTCGACGGCACCTCGGACAACTACGTCGGCGACATGGGCGTGGGCGCCGATGCCGGGCTGGTCGCCAAGGCCAAGGAAGCCGATCTGATCCTGGCGATCGGCACGCGCATCGGGGAACCGGTCAGCCAGGGCTACACGCTGCTGGATATGGCCGGCGCGACGCCGATCATCCATGTCTATCCCGACCAGGCGGAGATCGGGCGGGTGTATCGTCCCGCGCTGGGCATCGTGTCGGAACTCAATGCCTTCGCCGCGGCTGCCAAGGCCGCCGGCGCGGTGAAGACGCCAGGCTGGGGCGCCTGGACCAAGGAACTGCGCGCCGCGCGCGTGGCACAGGCCAAGCCGCAGGATTACGACGGGCCGCTGAACCTCGCCACCGCGCTCCAGGAACTGGAGGCGGTGCTGCCCAAGGACACCATCTTCACCACCGACGCCGGCAACTTCGCCACCTGGCCGAACCGCTTCATGCATTTCAGTGAGAAGCAGGATTTCCTTGGCCCGACGAACGGTGCGATGGGGTATTCGGTGCCGGCGGCGATCGGCGCCAAGATCACCTTCCCCGACCGCACCGTGGTCGCCTTCGTCGGCGATGGCGGCTTCCTGATGACGGGGCAGGAGATCGCCACGGCGTTCCACCACTCGGTCAACCCGATCATCCTGGTGTTCAACAACCAGATGTACGGCACGATCCGGATGTATCAGGAACGCACCTATCCGGCGCGCGTGTCCGGCACCGCTTTGACCAACCCCGATTTCGCCAAGTTCATCGAGGCCTTCGGCGGGCATGGCGAAATCGTCGAGACCACCGAACAGCTGGTCCCCGCGGTGCAGCGCGCGATGGCGTCCGGCAAGCCGGCGCTGGTGGAAATCCGCACCAACCCCGAACAGGTGACGAACCGCGCGACCATCGCGGACCTCCGCGCGCAAGCCGCCAAGGCGGCCGGCGGGGCGGAGCCGGCGGCGCCTGCCGAACCGGCACGTGTCACCCCCGCCCCGCGGCGCACCGGGCCGCGCATCCGCTGATGGCGTCAGGGCGCGACCGCGCGTCCTGACCGCCCGGCGATCAGGGTGTTGCGCCCACCTCGCGCAGCACCTCCTCCGCCGTGCGCATTGCCGCGATGGCGGCGGGGAAGCCGGCATAGGCGCAGGAATGGGTGATGACCTCGGCGATCTCGGCGGGCGTGCAGCCATTGTTCAGCGCGCCCACCAGGTGGCCGCGCAGTTCGTGATGCTGGCTCATCGCCACCAGCATGCCGATCGTCACCATGCTGCGTTCGCGGCGCGTGATGGTGTCGCGCGTCCACAGCGTGGCGTAGGGAAATTCCTCCGACAGATGGCGCAGCGCCTGGTTCAGCGGCGAGGTGGTGGTGTCGCGGCGGGCGACATAGGTCTCGCCCAGCACCTCGGTCATCGCCTGGCGGCCGGTGGCCTGCAAGGCGGCGTGGGCGTCCTTGTCGATCATCTGCATTTCTCCCGCATGGTGATGGGCCAGCATAGATGACGAAGACGCTGCTGATAGTCTTCCATTCCATGACCGGCGGCACGCGGCAGATGGCCCAGGCGGCGGCGCGTGCGGCGGAAGGGCAGGGCGTGGGCGTGCGGTTGCTGGAAGCGCGGGATGCCACTGCGGCGGATGTGCTGGCGGCGGATGGATACATCTTCGCCACGCCGGAGAACCTCGCGGCCATTGCGGGGATGATGAAGGACTTCTTCGACCGCACCTACTACCCGGCCCTCGGGCGCATCGAAGGGCGCGGCTATGCGCTGATGGTCTGCGCCGGCAGCGATGGCACCAATGCCGCGCGGCAGGTGGCACGCATCGCGACGGGATGGCGACTGCGGGCGGTGGCGGAACCGCTCATCATCTGCACCCATGCGCAGACGCCGGAAGCGATCGTCGCGCCCAAAACCATCGTGGCGGCGGAGATTGCGCGGTGTGAGGAACTTGGCGCGACGGTGTCGGCGGGGCTCGCCATCGGGATGTTCTGAACGGAGAGAGCTTTGCCCTCACCGTCCCTCACCCACCTCGAATTGGCGTCGCCTGAGACGTTGCCCAAGTGACGGTTTCCAAAGGCCTTAAGCCTTTGGTGGGGTGGCTTGGAGGGGCAAAGCCCCTCCAACCTTGGGCTCAGAACAAGCACACACACCGCAAAGCCCGCTCCGCTTCAGCGCGGAACCGGGCGCCAGCCGATCCAGTCGCACATCGCACCACCCATCACGCGCTCCAGCGCCGCGCCATCCAGCCAGGGCAGTTCTTCGGTGAACAGCGTGATGCACTGCGTCCACGAACAGGGCATCCGCGTGATGTCGGTGCCCCAGAAGAACCGATCCGGGCCAAAGGCGTCGTACAGCCGATGCAGGCCGTCATGGATGTCGCGGAATGGATAGCCCTGCTGCGAATATCCCGGCGCACCCGTCGCCTTCAACGCGACATTCGGCAGCCGGGCCAGCGCCGTCACGGCATCGATGTTGGCGAAGGCCGCCGCGCCCTTTTCGTGACGGATCAATCCGCAATGGTCGATGATAAGCCGCAGGCCCGGGTGACGTTCCGCGATGCGGCCGAATTCCGGCAGGAAGCGCCAGGCCATGGTCGCCACCGGCAGCCCGTGTTCCTGCGCCACCGGCCACAGCCAGTCCAGCGTGCCATCGAAGGGCCAATCCTTCTGGTCGGCGCGGATCAGCGGATAGCGTAGCCCGCATTGCCCGGGTCGATCGCGCCAGCGCTTCAGCGCCTCGCGGCTTGCATCCGGTGTGTCGAGCGGTACCTGGCCGAGCACCGCGAAGCGATCCGGGTATTGCGCCGCCGCGGCTTCCGCCAGGGCGTTGGATGCCGGATCCCACGACACTGGCGGGTGTATCACCGCGCCATCGACACCCGCTTCGGTCATTTCGGCCAGCAGTTCATCGACGGAGAAGGATGACACCTGGCGGTGGTCGCCGCTCGGTGTGCCGGTCGCCCAGATATGGACCTGCGCGTCGATGATCCGCATGGTCATGCTCCCGGCAGTTTCATGGAGGAAAAGCGGTTGTCGAGATGCTCGACCTCAAGGAAGCCAGCATCGGGACCATAGGCCTTGTAGATCGGGAAGGTCTTCATCACGGCGAGCGTCGCAGCGCTCTCCAGCGGCGAGATGAAGGAACAATCCAGGTCGAGGAAATGCGGCTGCCGCATCCAATGCGCCAACTGTGCCGCCGACAGCGCGAAGAAGCCGGCATGCGGGTTCATCGCGCGACGGAAGACGACCGGCGCACGGCCTGGCATCGGCAGATGCAGGAACTCCTCATCGGGCAGCGGGTCGCGCCACGTCTCGGTCGCGCCGGGGCGGAGGTCGCCATCAATCCAGGTCTTCAGTGTCGGCCCCGCGGGATTCCATTCGAAGCGGTTGGGCATCAGCAGCCGCTTCCAGCCGAAAGCATCCTGGAAGGCGCGCAGCCGATCGACGAAGCCCGGATCGGCGATCCGCAAGTCATCCTCGGAATAGCAGAACAGGTCGTAGCGGAGCCGGGCTTCGGCCAACAACCGGTGCGCGGCAAAGCCGAGCATGCGCGGATTGTCCACCTGGGCCGTCACATGGCGCACGCCGCGCGCCTTGGCGAAAGCCTCATCCAGCAGATGATCGGTGCCGTTGGTGACGACGACGATGTCGAGGCTGTCCACGGCCCCGCGCAGCCGTTCGAACCGCTTTGTCTCGATGGTCAGCGTGGTGGTCGCGCCAAGCGCCCCGCGCCAGGACTCGATGGCGCGCCGCAACACCGCCGCGCGCTGGTCGCGGCGGCGCTCATCGGTGGAGGAATGGCGGGATTCCGCCTCCCCCTTGAAGTAGTGCACCAGGGCGAGCAGGACGCGCATCAGCGCCCGACCGCATAGCCCTGCATGCCGCGGGGATTGGCGCCGGCACGGATGGTGCCGTCGGGCTCCCGCCGCGCGCCGGTCAGGCGGCCTTCGGACCATTCGCCGCCCATCTCCGCGTCATGGCCGCGCGCGATCAGGTCGGCCAGGACATCCGGTGCGTAGCGGCCTTCGATCACCGCCTTGTTGGGCTTGGCGCCGCGCGGCCAGAAGGAACTGATCCAATGTTCCGAATGGAAGGACGGCAGGTCGATCGCCTGCTGGATGTTCAGCCCGTGATGGATCATGCGCATCAGCATGATGGGCTGCCACTGGTCCTGCTGTTCGCCGCCCGGCGTGCCGAAAGACATCCACGGCTTGCCATCGCGCAGCACCATGGAAGGCGACAGCGTCGTGCGCGGCCGCTTGCCCGGTTGCAAGCCGTTCGGCAGCGTCTCGTCCAGCCAGAACATCTGGCAGCGCGACCCCAGGCAGAAGCCCAGTTCCGGAATGGCGGGGGATGATTGCAGCCAGCCGGCCGACGGCGTCGCGCTGACCATGTTGCCATGCCTGTCGATGACATCGACATGGCAGGTATCGCCACCCGACGCGCCAAGCCGCGAGACGGTGGGCTCACCCGACCCCATCGCGGCGGCCAATTCCTTCGACCGCCGGACCGCCGCCGCGTAGTCGGTGCGCGGTGCCTGCCCATCGGGGCTGCCGGGGCGGAATTCGGTGGACGCCTTGGCGCCGATCAGCGCGCGTCGGGCGTCGTTATAGGCCGGCGACAGCAGCGTGGATACCGGAACGTCGGTGAAGGCCGGGTCGCCGTAGAAGGCCTCGCGATCGGCGAAGGACAGTTTCTGCGCTTCCAGCACATGATGGATGAAGTCGGCGCCGACCGGGTCCATCGCCGCGACGTCGAAGCCCGCCATCAGTGCCATGGTCTGGAGCATCGCCGGCCCCTGGCTCCAGGGGCCGCATTTCAGGACCGTGTGACCGTGGTAGTCGAGCGTCGTCGGCGCCTCGATGCCCGCGGACCAGCGCGCCATGTCGTCGGCGGTCAGCACGCCCTTGTTGCGCCGGCCGGAGGTGTCCATCGCCTGGGTCGTGGCGACGAACTTGCCGATCGCCTCGGCCACGAAGCCGCGATACCAGGCGGCGCGGGCGGCATCGACCTGGGCTTCCCGCCCGCTCACCGCCTCGGCTTCTCGGACCACACGTTTGTAGGTGTCGGCCAGCACGGGGTTGGCATACAGGCCGTTGGGCTCAGGTCCGCCATTGCGCAGCCACAACGCGGCGGAGGTCGGCCATTCGGATTCAAACAGAGGCCGCACGCTTTCGATGGTCGCGCGGATGCGCGGGACCATCGGCGCGCCGTCCCGCGCATAGCCGATGGCGTAGGACAGCACGTCCCGCACCGACCAGGTCCCGTGGTCGCGCAGCATCACCATCCAGGCATCGAAGGCGCCGGGGATCGGCGTGGCGAGCAGGCCGGTGCCGGGCATGATCTCCGCGCCCAGGCCGCGCATATGCGCGACGGTCAGCCCGGATGGCGCCGGCCCCTGGCCGCAGATCACCTGCTGCGTGCCTGTCGTGGCGCTGTGCAGGATGATGGGGCAATCGCCGCCCGGCCCGTTGAGATGCGGTTCCACGATCTGCAGGGCGAAGCCCGCGGCGGCCGCGGCGTCGAAGGCATTGCCGCCACGTTCGAGCACCGACATGCCGACCTGGCTGGCGATCCAGTGGGTGGAGGCAACGGCGCCATAGGTGCCGATGATCTCGGGGCGGGTGGTGAACATGCTCGGGGCCTCCTTGGCGGGGAAGCCGATCATCTCCGGCGTCACGGCGGACATGTGCGCGGTTCCTCGGTCTTGCGGTGAAAGACGTCGCGCGGCAGACCGGGCGCGTCAATCCTGCGGGGGCGAATGGCGATGCTGATGGCGGTGGTCGGGCCTTCCGGGGCGGGCAAGGACACGCTGATGGGGCTGGCGCGGGCGCGGCTGGACGGCGATGCGCGGTTCCGCTTCGTGCAGCGGGCCATCACCCGCCCGGCCGAGGCCGGGGGCGAGGCGCATCGACCATTGGACGAAGCAGGGTTCGAGGCTGAACGCGCCGCCGGCGGCTTCGCCCTGCACTGGAATGCCCATGGCCTGCTGTATGGCATCCCGCGCGACATCAAGGACGATCTCGCCGCGCGGCGTGTCGTGGTGGCGAATCTGTCGCGCGGGGTACTGGCCGATGCGGCGACCCGGTATCGGCTGCGCGTGCTGGTGGTGACGGCGCCGGTGGCGGTGCTGGCGGCGCGGCTGGCGGCACGGGGGCGCGAAACCGCCGAGGACATCGCCGCCCGCCTGGCGCGGGAGATGGCGCTGCCGCCCGGCCTCGATGTGGTCACAGTGATGAATGACGCGACGCCTGAGGACGGCGCCGCGCGCGTGGTCGCGGCACTCAGCCGCGCAGCGGAAGACGCTCGGCGATCGTGAAGGGTGCGCCCGGAGCGGGCTGCACGAAAAGGCTGATGGCCGAGACGCGGCGCTGGCGACCCGGCGCTTCGCCCAGGAACGCCGTCACCGCTGGCATCAGCACGGATTTTTCGTCCGCCGTCAGGCGCCGCGTCAGCGTGACGTGGAAGCGCCACTCCTCGAACACATAGGGGTAGCCCCAGCGCGACAGGTGATCGCGCTGGGGCGCAGTCAGCCTTTCGGGGCGGCGGCGGGCCAGTTCGGCGTCATCGGGCGGCGTGCGGTGGTCGTCCAGTGCCGTGACGCAGGCATCGGCGAAGGCCTGCAGCGCCGGGCAGGGGGCGTTCTCCCGCAGGGCCAGGAAGCCGTCGAGGTCATGCACCGACAGCGGCGGCAGGTCGAAGGCTGCGGTGCGGGCCGCCAGCGCTGCCGTCGCGTCACGTGCCGCGTTGTAGCCATGCGCCAGCCGGAACGGTGGCTTCAGCGTCGCGTGCAGGCCATAGCCGCGCGGGTCGGCGGTGGCCTGCGCGAGGTCGATGCCGTCGATCGCCGGCTGCGCCAGTGTCGCGCCGGTCGCCGCGTCGCGGCCAAGCCAGGTGGACCCGCGCGCATGGAGCGGATCGCTGTCCTCCGGCGCCCAGTACAGCGCGAGACGATGCGGGTTCATGCGACGCGGCTGCCCTCGCGCCACACCCGCCGCACCACCGGGATGCCGCCGACCGGCCTGACCTGAACCAGGTCCGCGCGCAGCCCCGCTTCCAGCCGCCCGCGATCGGGCAGGCGGGCCATCCGCGCGGGCGCGTCGGCGATCATGGCGACGGCCGCCGGCAGGGAAATGCCGGTCTGTTCCACCGTGCGCCAGGCGGCTTCGATCATCGAAGCCGGGACATAGTCCGACGCGAAGGCGTCCGCCGCGCCCGCCCGCACCAGATCGGCGGCGGCGACATTGCCCGAATGGCTGCCGCCGCGGACGATGTTCGGCGCGCCGGCGATCACCGCCACGCCGGCATCACGCGCGGCGATGGCGGCTTCCATCACCACGGGGAATTCGCTGATGGCGATACCGTCGGCCAGGTTGCGGCGCACTTCGTCGGCGCAGTCATCGTCATGCGAGGCCAGCGGCAGGTCCCGATGCGCGATGCGGTTGAGCAGCCAGCGGCGCTGCGGTTCACGCAGGCGTTCGCGCTGGGCCAGCAACTCCTCGATGCGCCCTTCAACCTGCGCGACCGTCATGCTGGTCTGTTTGCGGCGCATCGCGACGTAGCGCGGGATGTCGCGGTATTGCCCGACGCCCGGGGAATGATCCATCAGCGACACCATCCGCACGCGCGGATGGTCACCGACCGGATCGACCGAGGGGATCATGTCCGGCGCGGGAATTTCGCAGCGCAGGTGCAGGAAGTGTTCGGACCGCAGCACGCCGGTATCGGCCAGCGCGTCGAGGTCCTCGACGCCCTCGCGGAAGGTCTGCCCGCGCCCCTGGTCGAAGCCGAGATCCCCCAGGCACAGCGCATCGAACACCGTGGTGACGCCCGCGGCGGCGCATTGCGCGTCATGTGCGATCATCGCCGAACGTGAGGGCCAGCGCGCATTCTGCCGTGGCTGCACCTGGCGTTCCAGATTGTCCGTATGCACATCGACCACGCCGGGGATGATGTGGTCGCCATCCATGTCGCGCGCCGTCGGCGCGTGGCTGCGGCCGCGCTGCACATCGACGATGCGGCCATCGCGGATCACCAGCGTGCCGTGGATCACCTCATCGGGCAGGACGAGGTATGCGTTGGTCAGGATGGTCTCGTCGGTCATGCGGCGTCCTGCTGGGGGAGCACGTCGTAAAGCCGGTCGGCGACGGCTTCGCGCACTTCGGTATCGTGGAAGATGCCGATGATGGCGGCACCGGTGGCCTTGGCTTCGTTGATGAGGGACAGCACGACGGCGCGGTTGGCGGCGTCGAGGCTGGCGGTGGGTTCGTCCAGCAGCAGAACTGGGTAGAACGGGGCGAAGCCGCGGGCAAGATTCACCCGCTGCTGCTCACCGCCCGAGAAGGTGGAGGGTGGCAGGCCGTGCAGCCGTTCAGGCAGGTTCAGCCGGTGCAACAGGGTGGTGGCGCGTGCCAGGGCTTCGCCGCGGTTCATGCCCCGCGCGATCAGCGGTTCGGCGACGATGTCGCGCGTCGCCACGCGCGGGATGACGCGCAGGAACTGCGAGACATAGCCCAGCGTCTCCCGCCGCACCTCGATCACCGTGCGGGGGGCGGCGGCGGCGAGGTCGATGTCGGCACCACGATGGCGCAGCATGATGCGGCCCGAACCGGCGCCGTAATTGCCGTACAGGCAGCGCATCAGCGTCGATTTGCCGGCGCCCGATGGCCCCCACAAGGCGACGCATTCGCCCGGATGCACGGCAAGATCCACATCCCCCAGCACCGGGATATGCGTGCCCCCTTGCAGGTGCAGCGTGAAGGCCTTGCCCAGGCCTTTGGTGCGCAACAGGGGGGCGGTCATGCCGCGAGCACCGAGGAGACGAGCAACTGCGTATAGGGATGCTGCGGATCATCCAGCACCCGGTCCGTCAGCCCCTGTTCCACCACGCGGCCGCGCCGCATCACCAGGATGCGGTCGGCGAGCAGCCTGGCCGCTGCGATATCATGTGTGACGATCAGCACCGATAGCCCCAATTCGCGTGACAGCGACCGGATCAGGTCGAGCAGGCGCGCCTGCACCGAGACATCCAGCCCCCCGGTCGGTTCATCCATGAACACCAGTTTGGGATGCGTCACCAGCGTGCGGGCAATCTGCAAGCGCTGCTGCATGCCGCCCGAGAAGGTGCGCGGCAGGTCGTCGATGCGGCTTGCGTCGATTTCCACCTTGGCCAGCCAGGACAAAGCCTGTTCGCGAATGCTGCCGTAATGGCGCGCGCCGACAGCCATCAGGCGTTCGCCGACATTGCCGCCAGCCGAGACCGCCAGGCGAAGCCCGTCGCGCGGGTTCTGGTGCACGAAGCCCCATTCGGTGCGCATCAGGCGGCGGCGGGCGGCCTCGCCCATCGCGAGCACGTCCTGGCCCAGCCACTGCACGGTGCCGGCATCCGGCGCCATCATCCCCGACAACACACGCAGCAGCGTGGTCTTGCCGGAGCCGGATTCACCGACGATGGCGACGACCTCACCGGCCGTGATATCGATGGCAACGTCGATCAGCGCCGGGATGGCGCCGAAGCGCAGGTTCAGGCCCTGCGCCTCCAACAGGGGTGTGAGGCCGCCGGCCTCCGGGCGATGCGGCGTCATTCGGCGGCCTCCTTCGCGGTATCGGCCTGGCGTTCGGCGCAGAAATCGGTGTCGGAACAGACGAACAGCCGGCCGCCGGCATCGTCGGTGATCACCTCGTCCAGATAGGTGTCGCCGCTGCCACACAGCGCGCAGACATGCGGCGCGCGGATCGGGCGGAACGGGTGGTCCTCGAAATCCAGCGACCGCACATCGGTATAGGGCGGGATGGCGTAGATGCGCTTCTCGCGCCCCGCGCCGAACAATTGCAGCGCAGGCATCCGGTGCATCTTCGGATTGTCGAAGGCCGGGATTGGTGAGGGCGACATCAGGTAGCGCCCATTCACCATCACTGGATAGTCATAGGCCTTGGCGATGTGGCCGAGCCGCGCGATGTCCTCATACAGCCGCACATGCATCAGCCCGTAATCGGCCAGGGCGTGCAGCCGCTTTGTCTCGGTGCGGCGCGGTTCCAGGCGGAACAGCGGCTCGGGCTGCGGCACCTGATAGACGATGATCTGGTCCTCCCGCAGCGTGCGTTCGGGGATGCGGTGGCGGGTCTGCACCACGGTCGCGTCCGCGGTGTGTTCGGTGGTGGCCACGCCGGCGACGCGGGTGAAGAAGCGGCGGATGGAAATGGCGTTGGTGGTGTCGTCCGCGCCCTGGTCGATTACCTTCAACGTGTCGGTCGGGCCAAGGATCGAGGCGGTCACCTGGATGCCGCCCGTGCCCCAGCCATAGGGCAGCGGCATCTCCCGCGCGCCGAAGGGGATCTGGTGGCCGGGGATGGCAACGGCCTTCAGCAGCGCACGCCGGATCATCCGCTTCGTCGCTTCATCCAGATAGGCGAAGTTGTAGCCGTCGATCGCGCCGGAGGCGCGTGGGGAGTCGATCGCGCCGGAGGCGCGTGGGGAGTCGATCGTGCCGGAGGCGCGTGGGGAGTCCATCGTCGTGGCGCTGTTCATTCCGCGGCCTCCTGCATCGCCTGTTCGGCGCTGCGCCTGATGGTGCGAAGGTTCTCGAGTTCACTTTGGAAATCGACGTAATGCGGCAGTTTCAGATGCTCGACGAAGCCGGTCGCTTCGATGTTGTCGGAATGATACAGCACGAATTCCTCATCCTGCGCCGGGGCGGAGATGTCCTCGCCCAGTTCGCGTGCGCGCAGCCCGCGATCAACCAGCGACATCGCCATCGCACGTCGTTCGCCATGGCCGAACACCAGGCCGTAGCCGCGGGTGAATTGCGGCGGTTCGGTGCGGCTGCCGGCGAATTGGTTGACCATCTGACATTCGGTGATGCCGATCTCGCCAAGTTCGATCGGGAAACCCAATTCCGGCGGCGTGAATTCTACCGCGATGTGGCCCACGCGGATTTCGCCGACGAAGGGATGCGCATTGCCGTAGCCGCGCTGCGTGGAATACCCCAGCGCCAGCAGGAATCCTTCATCCCCGCGCGCGAGGTTCTGCAACCGCACCGGCCGATCCGCCGGGAAGGCCAGGGGCTGGCGCGTCAGGTCGCCGGGTTCGCCCTCGGTCATGTCTTCCCGCTGCATCAGCCCTTCACGGGCCAGCAACTCTGTCACGCGCGGCACCTCGGCCACCGGGGCGGCCGCTTCCGGCGCGACGGCAGGGGCCGCGCCCTCGGCGGCCAGCGCGAAATCCAGCAGCCGATGCGTGTAGTCGAAGGTCGGCCCCAGCACCTGGCCTCCCGGCAGATCCTTGTAGGTCGCACTGACGCGCCGGCGCAGGCGCATCCGCGATGTCTCCAGCGGTTCCGACGCACCGAAGCGCTGCAAGGTCGTGCGATAGGCGCGCAGCAGGAAGGCGGCCTCGATCAAATCCCCCTTGGCCTGCTTGATGGCCAGCGCGGCCAGGAAGCGGTCATGGCACGACCCTTCCGCCATCACGCGATCCACCGCCAGGCCCATCTGCTGTTCGATCTGCGCGATGGACAGTTCCGGCACGGACGGATCGCCGCGCCGGGTTTCGTCCAGCCAGGCATGGGCGGCGCTGATCGCGCGTTCCCCGCCCTTTACTGCGACATACATTGGATCAGCCCTCCGCGATCATGACGCTGCGGGGCAGGGCGGCGAGCCGGTCCCCCGCGCACAGCACGACATCGACGCCACAGGGCAGGCCGGCGCGGTTGGCGGCCCAGGCAGCGACGAAGCCGTCCGGCGCGCCATCGACGCGCAACCGATGCTCGGTCTCGATGCCCGGACCGGTCAGGCGCCAGCCATCGCTTTCGGCAAGACCAGTCACCTGCAACACCAGCGTGGCGCCGGACTGAGGTTCTTCCTCGGTTCCCTGCGCCAAAGCGGCCAGGGATGGCGCCGCGCCGGTCGCCAGCACGAAGGCAGCCTGGGCGGTCGTGCAGGACGGCATCCCGCAATGGAAGCGCAGCCAGGCCTCGGCGTCCGTGCCGGCGTCATGGGCGAAGGGCGTGTCGGCGTCGGCGAGGGTCAGCAGCACCGCCGCCGCCGCCTGGTTCAGCGGCGCCGGCGGGCGCAGGCCAGCGCCGACGCGCTGGATGCGCCCCGGGCGGCTCATCGCCTCCAGCACCGCGCGGAAGGTGGCCTGACCGTCGAGGACGGGATCGGCGAAGCCGGGGGTCAACGTGTTCATCGTGTCGTCTGCATGGTCAGGAAATCCACCCGGGTCGCGGCGGCGCGGCGCGCCTCGGCATCGCGCGCCGCCTGCTGGCGCGCCGCCAGCGGCGCGATCACGCCATCGATGAATGCGTTCCGCCGTGCCGGGTCCTGCAACGCCGCATCGACCAGCGCCGCCAGTTCCGCCTGCCGCTTGTCGCGCCCCGCGACATAGGCATGGCCCACCACATCGCCGAGCCGGACCGCGCAGCGTGTCACGGTCATCTCGCCAAGGTTGAAGGCGCTGCCATCCCCCCCGGCGCGGCCACGCACCATGACCAGCCCGGTCTCGGGCGGGCGCAGGTGTTCGAAGGCGGGAAGGACGGGCAGCGCGGCCAGGAGATCGGTGATCTCGGCTGCGCCGGCACGGGCGAGGACCGCCATCCAATGGCGGCGCTCGGGGGCGGGGTGGGGTGCGTTCTGGGTCATGAATTTGTCTAGACAGTTAGACGTCCATCCGCCAGAAAGTCCACACGGATATCCCACGGACATGACCGGTGATGGTTGAAGTTTCGATGACAGGCGCGCCGCTCGCCCGCGGCCAGGGTGTCGCGCTGTGGCGCCAGATCGCGGCGACGATGGAGGCCGAGATCGCGCGCGGTGCAAAGGCGGCCGGGGAACGCCTGCCGACCGAAGCCGTGCTGACCACCCGTTTCGGCGTGAACCGCCACACGGTGCGCCGCGCGCTGGAGGATCTGGAGGCGCGCGGCCTGATCCGCGTCGAACAGGGCCGCGGCGCCTTCGTGGCGGAGGATGTGGTCGATTACCGCCTCGGCCCCCGCACGCGGTTTTCGGAACTGCTGCGCCGGCAGAACCGCGAACCCGCCGGGCGCATCCTGCGCATCAACGAAATCCCGGCGGAGACGCAGTTGGCCGAGGCTCTGGGCATCCGGCGCGGGCGGTTGGTGTTGCGCATCGACCGGCTGGGCCTTGCCGATGGGCGGCCCGTGGTGCTGGGCGCGCATCACCTGCCGCTGCCGCGCTGCGCCGCGGCCGGCGATGTGCTGGGCACCAACGCTTCGATCACCGCGGCGCTCGAAGCCTGCGGCATTCCCGACTATCGCCGGCATTCGTCGCGTATCACTGCGCGATTGCCGACCCCGGAGGAAGCGGATCTGTTGCAGCAATCCCGATCCCGCCCGGTGCTGGTCGCGGAATCCCTGAATGTCGATCCGGCGGGGCAGCCGGTGGATTGGACCATGGCGGTCTATGCCGCCGGTCGCGTGCAACTGGTGGTGGAGCCTTGAGCGCATGAACTGGACATTGACCGGTGGCGCCGTCCTGCGGGACGGCGCGATGGCCGACGGCGCGCTCGCGCTCACGGATGGCCTGGTGGCCGAGGGTGTCACGCCGGGCGCCGCGAAGTTTGACGTGACGGGGTTGCTGGTGTTGCCCGGGATCGTGGACATCCATGGCGATGCGCATGAACGCCAGTTGCAGCCGCGCCCGGGTGTCGATCTGCCGGTCGGCCTCGCGCTGCGCGATTCCGCCGCGCAGCTGATCGCCTGCGGGATTACCACGGCCTATCTCGGAGTCACGCTGTCCTGGGAACCGGGGCTCCGCTCGCTCGCGGCCTGGCGGGCGCTGAAGGCGGCGCTGCCGGCGGCGCGCGCGCAGGCGGCGACCGACCTGCGCGTGCATCTGCGCTTCGAGGCCGACAATTTCGACGCGCTGGAGGATGCGCTGGCGGGGATCGCCGATGGCTCCGTGCATCTGCTCGGCTTCAACGATCACACGATGTCGATCGTGAAGAAGCTTGGCGACCCGGTGCAGACGGCGAAATATGCCGGACGCGCGGGGATGAAGGCCGACGACTTCCGGACGCTGGCGGAGTCCGTCGCGGCGCGGCGCGGCGGGATCCCCGCGGCGCGCGCCAGGCTGGCCAATGCGGCGCGCGCGGCGGGGATTCCTGTGCTGAGCCATGACGATGCGACGCTGGCGGACCGCGCCTATTACCGCGACTTCGGTGCGCATATCTGCGAATTCCCGATGGCCGAGGCGGTTGCCGCCGATGCGCGCGCAGCGGGTGAGCATGTGGTGATGGGCGCGCCGAATGTGGTGCGAGGCGGCAGCCATCTGGGGTGGGCATCCGCCGCGCCGCTGGCCGAACGCGGGCTGGTGACGGTGCTGGCGTCCGACTACGTCTGGCCGGCGCTGCTGGAGGCCGCCTTTGCCATGGTGAAGCGTGGGGTTCTGGACCTGCCGCGGGCCTGGGCGCTGGTGTCGGCCAACCCGGCGGAGGCTTGCGGGCTGGCCGATCGCGGGCGGATCGCGCCCGGCCTGCGCGGGGATGTGGTGGTGGTGGACCCGGCGGTGCCGGCGCCGGTGGCGGTCTTCGCGGCGGGCCGCCTCGCCTGGATCGCGCCGCGCGCGGCGGGTCGTTTGGCGGCATGAGGCGCCCCTGACCGATTGATGTGCGTCAATGACTGTGACGCACGCGTGACCTAGCCTCCATGCAACCGGCGGGCCCTGAGGGGCCTGCCATGGGCAGGAGGCGATCGATGAGCGTGACCGGCAGCAATCTCAGCGCCCAGGCGATCTGGGACCTGATCGCTGACAAGCGCAAGCGCGCGGCGGATGAACGCCGCGCCCAGGACGCCGCGAAGAAGGATGAGCGCGACCTCGTCCGCCAAGCCTTCGAAACGCGTGACATCCAGCCCGAAGCGATGGAACGCATCGCCAACGTCGTCCGCCGCGCGGTCGAGAACGGGGAGAAGCAGGCGCTGGTGCTGCAATTCCCGTCGGAATGGCTGCCGGATTCGGGACGTTCGCTGACCACGCATGCGACGAACTGGCATGAGAAGCTCGAAGGCTTCCCCAAGCGCGCCTACGAATTCTACGCCCGCGAGCTCGCCCCGCGCGGCTTCCAGCTGAAGGTCGAGATCGTGGACTGGCCCGGCGGGATGCCCGGCGATTGCGGCTGGTACCTGACCTGGGAGCATCCCGAGTAAGGTTTCGCGGGCGTCAACGGGGAAGGCAACGGCCATGACGAAGAAGTACAAGAACAAGACCGACACGCCGGCACAGCCGGCCGATGCACCCGATCCGCGCTTTCGCGCCGATGGCCGCCTCGCTCGCAAAGCCTATGAGAGCGCGCTGCACGACCTGCATGTGGAATTGGTGAAGCTGCAGATGTGGGTGCAGAAGACCGGAGCCAAGGTCTGCATCATCTTCGAAGGGCGCGACGGCGCCGGCAAGGGCGGCACGATCAAGGCCATCACGGAACGCGTCAGCCCGCGCGTGTTCCGCGTGGTGGCGCTGCCGGCGCCGACCGAACGCGAGAAGTCACAGCTTTATATCCAGCGATATGTCCGGCATCTGCCGGCGGCCGGGGAGGTCGTGATCTTCGATCGGTCCTGGTACAATCGCGCCGGCGTCGAACGCGTGATGGGTTTCGCCACCGACCAGCAGGTGGAACGGTTCCTCCAGATGGCGCCCGGCGTCGAGAAGGCGATCATCGATTCAGGCGTCATCCTGATCAAATACTGGCTGGAAGTCAGTCCGGAGGAACAGACCCGCCGGCTGGAGGCGCGGATCGACGATGGGCGGAAGCTGTGGAAGCTGACCGGCATGGACCTGAAGTCGTACAGCCGCTGGTATGATTATTCCCGAGCACGGGACGCGATGTTCCTCGCGACCGATACCGCCTGGGCCCCGTGGTACGTCGCGCAGACGGACGACAAGAAGCGCGGACGGTTGAACATCATCCGCCACTTGCTGCGCCACATTCCCTATGAGGCGCCCAAGCGCCAGAAGGTCGAACTGCCCAAGCGACAGAAGGCGGGCGATTATGTTGCGCCGGATTATCCGTTCAAGGTGATTGCCGACTCTCTGGGTTGATGGGATGTCGCATGCACGGGTGCGCGGTAGGCGGAGAGGGGCTTTGCCCCTTGTGTGTAGAGACGGCGAGCGGCCAAGCTTGGCCGCTCGCCGTCGTGCGGCGGGGCGGATCCTGATTGCCCCTGGATCGTTTGAG
>JALHQB010000008.1 GCA_022842185.1 Acetobacteraceae bacterium | reverse complement strand
GCGCGCTTCGACCCATTCACGCCGCGCCGCCGCGCCGCGTCCGGCGCGCAGCAGCAGGTCGGCCGCGCCGGCATCGTCCCCGCTGCGCTGTGCCGCCTCGGCCTCCAGCGCAAGGGCGCGGCTCACACCGCGATAATCGAGGCCATCACGTCGCGCCACGGCCGTCTCGGCGGCCAGGCGCCGCGCGCTCGTGGTATCGCCGGCCAGCAGAGCAGCCGCCGCATTCAGTTCGCGCGCATCGGCCCGGAAGCCGGGCGCCGTCGGCTCCCCCAGCGCCGTCCGCGCTTCGGCCAGCATGGCCCCGTCGCCACGGTCGGCGGCAATCAAGCCGCGCAGGAACCAGGCGCGACGGGCGGCATCGGCATCCTCGGCCACCTGCGCAGTGACCTGCCTGGCGGTCGCATCGGCCTGCGCCTTGTCCCCCAGCCGGTACAGCGCCAGCGCTTCGGCAAGCACCAGCGCGGCGGGGGCGGGCACATCCCGGCGCAGCAATTCGGCGCGCACCTCCTGCGCGGTACGCAGCGCTGCCGCGGGCTGACCCCGCGCGAGCTCCGCCGCCGCAAGGCCGATCCCGGTATCGGCGATGGCGGTCGCATCGTCGCGTTCCCGCGCGCGCGTCAATGCCACGCCATAGAGCCTGGCGGCATCGGCCGGCCGTTCGACCTCCAGCGCCAGGCGACCGGCGCGGGCAGCGCGGCCGAGTGCTTCGTCCGGCGCTGGCGGCGGCGGTCCGCTCGGAGTCGACCCACAGGCGGCGACCAGCAACGCAATCCAGGGAAGACGCATCACGGCCGCAGACGATCGACACCGGGCCGGGACGGTTCCGGCGGCGGGGGTCCGCTGCCGCCCAACAGCCACATGCCGCGCAACTGACCCAGCAGCAGTTCCAGTTCCCTGGTCGTCTGCTGCGTCTGCAATAGAACGCCGGGCAAGGTTCCGGTGCCGTCCTCGACGTTGCGCAGCGTCTGCGGCAGACGGCCCGACGCGCGGGTCACGTCCCGTGTCGCACGTTCGAGATTCGCCAATGTCTGGTCCACACGCCGAAGCAATGCGGTGAGCGACCCGCTGCCGCCGCTCGATTCCGACAACAGGCGTTCGGCCTGCACGGCCATCCGGTCGAGCCTCTCGATCAACCGCACCCCGCCCTGCAGCAGGGCCACGACCTCGACCATCGTGCCGTCCAGCGTTCGGCCAAACCGGTCATCCGCCAGCAATCGCCCCAGCGGACCGTCGCCGCGTTCGATGCGCTGCGCCTCGGTCGCGACGACCCGTGCAATCCGCGCGACATCGTCGATCATGGGCATGGCGCGCTCGCCCAACTGCGCCAGCAGGGCCACCGCCGCATCGTTGCGGGCCACCTCCGCGCTGGCTTCGAGCGTCGCCGTGGTCCAATCGAGCGGCGCACCATCGCCACGCCCGAAATAGAGATAGGTGGCGCCAAGCCCCCCTCGCCGCTGCCGCAGCGTGACGGGCGTGTCCTGGCGGATGAAGTCGCGCGCCTCGGGCCGGTCAATGACGATTTCGGCCACCAGGCGACGACCCGGCGCGAAACCGATGCTGCGGACGGTTCCGGCCTTCAGGCCCAGCACCAGGACGTCGGCGCCAGCGTCCAAGCCATCCGTGCCGTCCTGCGGCAGCATCACGCGAAGCGTGTTGCCCTGCGCCAAGGCCGGCAGCACCGCAAGGAGGAGGAACAGCACGGCGAGCGCCGCTCGGCATGCGCCGGAAAGGCCGCGTGATGGCAGTTCAATCACGATGCCTCCAATGCCATGGGATCGGCGCGACCCTATCGCCCGGTTGCGCGTCGAAGCAAGGCGCTTGGCCGGGCTGCGTGTGCTGCCCACCCTCGCACAAGTGGCAACTTTCCCCCTTCGGCCAGCCTTTGGGCGGGTGCGGGCGCGGACTGCGTCAAGTGACGCGGACCGGACCTGCCGCCGGGTGGAGCACAACGCGGCGCCAGACGACCTACCGCCCTTTGAACACCGGCTTGCGCTTCTCCGCGAAGGCGGCAAGCGCCTCCTTGGTGTCCTCGGTCTTCGCCAGCGCCGTGGTCTGGGTCTGTTCGTACACATACCCTTCGCGCAGGGGCATGTATTCGTTCAGCGTGAAGGCGCGCTTGGCGGCCTCGACCGCCAAGGGCACCTTGCCAGCGATCTGGGCCGCCATGGCCTGTGCCGCCGGCAGCAGATCGGCCTTCGGAAAGCAGCCGGAGGCGACATTCATCCGGTACAACTCCACCCCATTCAGCCGCCGCGCCGTCATCAGGAACATGCGGGCATCGGACTGTCCGAAATGGCGCAGCACATGCGCGACGCCACCGGCGAGGCCGACATCGACCTCGGTCATGGACATGAAGGCGTCATCCGCCACCAGGACGATGTCGCAGACCAGCGCAAGGACGCAGCCGGCGCCGATTGCGGCACCATTCACCGCGGCGATCACCGGCTTGCGACATTCCATCACGCAGTCGAAGCCCGCGCGCACGGCGCGGCCATGGCGGGCGAAGGCGCCCGGCCTGGACGCATCGGGCCGGTCCTTCAGATCCGCGCCTGCCGAGAAGGTCTTGCCGGCACCAGTCAAGACGATGGCGCGCACCGCATCGGTATCGTGCAGCACGTCGAAGATTCGCGTGATCTCGTCACGGAACACGCCGTTCTGCGCATTGACCGGCGCGCGATCCATGAACACGGTCGCGACGCCCTCGGCAACCTCCACGCGGAAGACGGAAAGGTCCTCGAGGCCGGGAAGCGCCGTCATGCGGTGAAGGCCTCGCCCTTGGTGGGGATCAGCACGCGGGCATTGCCGCCCTGCATCTCGCGCTCGAACCCCGATGCGTCCGGCAGCAGCAACCCGAAGGTGGCGTAATGGCAGGGGATGGCGGTGCGAACGGACGGCAGGAAGCGCTTCAACGACAGTGCCGCACTGCGCGGCCCCATGGTGAAGCGGTCACCGACCGGGACCATCGCGATGGCCGGGCGGTACAACTCGTCGATCAGCGCCATGTCGGCGAAGATGTCGGTATCGCCCATGTGATAGACGACCGGTTCCGCCTTGTCCTTCGGCGTCACCACGATGCCGTTGGGCGAACCCAGGCACTGCGACACGCCGTTCTCGTCCATCTCCGACGCCGAATGGAAGGCGATGGTGAGCGACACGGTGAAGTCACCCTGGTCGGTCGTGCCGCCGGTGTTCATCGGATCAAAGGCCGTCACGCCCTGCCGCGCGAGATACACGCCGAGATCGTAGTTGGTCACCAGCTTCGCGCCGGTGCGCTTGCAGATCGCCACCGTGTCGCCGATGTGGTCGCCATGCCCATGCGTCAGCAGCACATGCGTCGCACCGGCAGAAGCGGCTTCGGCGTCGCCGCCGAAGACGGGATTGCCGGAAAGGAAGGGGTCGATCATCACGACCGACGTGCCGAATTCCAGCCGGAAGGCGGAATGGCCGAACCAGGTGATCTTCATCCGGTGTGCTCCTGGATTCAGGGAAAGGTCATGCGGATTGTGTCGGCGATCAAAGCGGGCTTGTCCTTGCCCTCGATCTCCATGGTCTGGCGCACCACGATGCGGTGGGTACCGTTGGCACCGTCATCCACGCCGACCAGCGCCTGGCGCAGCCGCACGCGATCGCC
The DNA here is from genome assembly GCA_022842185.1 of Acetobacteraceae bacterium. Lineage (GTDB taxonomy): Bacteria > Pseudomonadota > Alphaproteobacteria > Acetobacterales > Acetobacteraceae > Neoroseomonas. The sequence continues at coordinate 107,779 of JALHQB010000008.1, read as the reverse complement.
CGCCTGCACCGGATTGATGATCCGCACCTTGTCGGACCCGTAGTTCAACGTGCGCGACGGCCAGGACACCTTGTACACGCCGCCGCCGAGCTTCGGCAGCAGCGACAGCAGCAAATAGCCGTGGGCGATGGTCTTGCCGCCTGGCATCTGAGTCTTGGCGCGTTCTACATCGACATGGATCCACTGGTGGTCGCCGGTGACCTCGGCAAAGCGGTCGATCATCTCCTGGCTGACCTCGAGCCAATCGCCGACACCGAGTTCCTCGCCGATCAGTGCCTTCAGGGCATCGGGCGTTTCCACCACGCGCATGCGTTCCTCCTTTGACTTCGGGGCGGAGTGTCGGGCGGCGGCGCCGCGCGATCAACCCCGCTTCCGGCACGCGCCGCCACGGCATAGCCTGTCGCCATGTCTCTCCTGCCCGGCACGCCGCGTTTCATTGCCGCAATGGTCGCCGCGCAGGTGCTGACGCAGATCGGCGCCTTCACCCTGCCCGCCCTGCTGCCGGTGTATATCGACCGATGGTCCCTGACCGGCGCCGAGGCCGGCTGGCTGATCGGCATTTTCTTCGCCGCCTATGTCCCCGCCGTGCCGCTGCTGCTGGCGCTGACCGACCGCATGCCGGCGCGGCGCATCTACCTGCTGGGCACGGGCGCCACGGCGCTGGCGCATCTCGGCTTCGGGGTTCTGGCCGATGATTTCTGGTCGGGACTGGCCTTCCGGGCACTGGCCGGCATCGGCTGGGCCGGGGCCTATATGCCGGGGCTGAAGGCGATCGCGGATCCCCTGACCGGCAGCGCGCAGACCCGGGCGGTCTCCTGGCACGCCGCGGGGGTCGGAATCGCCGGCGCCTTGTCCTTCGCGGTGGCGGGCGCGGTCTCGGCGCTGGCCGGGCCGGACGCGGCCTTCATCGCGGGTGGTGTCATGGCAGCCGGCGCCTTCGCCATCGCGCTCATGATCCTGCCGGACACGCTGCCGCCCAAGCGGGTGGGTGGGGGTCGGCTGCTCGATTTCCGTCCTGTCCTGGCCAATCGGCCGGCGCTCGCCTGGATCGCGGGATATTGCGTGCACACGCTGGAAATGGCCGTGTTGCGGGCGTGGGGCGTGGCGTTTCTCGCCGCGTCCTTCGCCGTCGCGGCGCCGCCGGCATGGATGCCCGGGCCGACCGCGTTGTTCACCATCGCGGGGCTGGTCGGCATCGCCGTGTCACTGTCCGGCAACGAGGCATCGGAACGCTTCGGCCGGGCACGCATCGTGTCCTGCGCCATGCTTGGCGGGGCGGCACTGTCGCTGGTCACCGGCTTTACCGCCGGCGCAGCGCCGTGGCTTGCCATAGGCTGCGTGATGCTGTGGAACGCGGCGATCTACCTCGACAGTTCCGCACTCACCGCGGGCACTGTCCAGGCCGCCGAACCGACGCTGCGTGGCGCGACGATGGGGCTGCATTCCATGGCGGGCTACACGGGAGGATTTGTCGGTCCGCTGCTGACCGGGGTGGTCCTGGACCTGGCCGGGGGCGACGGGCCACTGGCCTGGGGCCTCGCCTTCGGCCACGTCGCGCTGTTCACCCTGGCTGGCTTCGCCGTGCTGCGCTGGCTTGGCCGGCCAGGCTGATCAGGCCACCAGGGCCATCGCCAGGAAAAGCCCACCGGCCACGGCCGCACAGACGCCGGCAGCCTCGCGCAGCCTGGGCATCGCGGCGCCGAGGCGGCGCGCCAGCAGCATCGCCCCGAGGCCAATCGCCGCCTGGGTCAGTGCCAAGGCGGCGAGATAGGCCACCAGGACACCCTGTTCGGCGCCGATGATGGCTTCGGCGAAAGCGTGCCCGTGAAACAGGCCGGCAATGCCGAAGGCGACCGGCAGCAGCGTCGCCGGCACGCGCTTCCACAACAGCGCCACCCCCGCCGCGAGGACGGAAAACGCGATCACCGCCTCGACCGGCCCCATGCCGATGCCGGCCATGTGCACCAGACTGCCGGCGAATCCACCGGCCACGAAGGCGAGAATTGCCAGGACCCCGCCGCGCGGCGGCAATGCCGCCGCCAAAACGCCCGCAGCGACCAGGAACGTCAGGTGATCCAGCCCGATGACGGGGTGCCCGATGCCCGATGCCAGGCCCTGCCACAGCGTGTTGGGCGTCTCCCCGCCCATCGGATGATGGGCAAGAGCCGATACGGGCAGCAAAGCAAGCAGGGTGGCGAGGCGCTTCATGGTCGTCTCCTTGGTCGGACATGCTCGCCGCTGCCGGCGGCACCTGCAAGACCCGTCCGCCTACCCTACATCCGGTTGATGCTCGCCCAGGAATCCGTCATCCGACTCGCCGTCTTCGCTGCCGTGCTCGTGGCGATGGTGGCGCTGGAACAGGCCTTTCCGCGGCGGCCGCAGCGGCTGGCCTGGCGGCGCTGGCCGTCCAACCTGGGGCTGGTGGCGGTGGCGACCATCCTGGTGCGGCTGGCGGCGCCGGCCGGGGCTGTCGGCGTGGCGCTCTGGGCGCAGGCGCAGGGCCTGGGCTTGTTTCCCGCCCTTGGCGTGCCCTTCGTGGTGGCGACGCCGGTCGCGGTCGTGGCGCTGGACCTGCTCGTCTACCTCCAGCACCGGGCCTTCCATGCCGTACCCGCGCTGTGGCGGCTGCATCGGGTGCATCATGCCGACCCGGAACTCGATGCATCCTCGGGATTGCGCTTCCATCCGGTCGAGATCCTGCTCTCCCTCGGCATCAAGGCGGTGGCGGTGGTGGCCCTGGGCGCGCCCCCCGAAGCGGTGCTGCTGTTCGAGGTGCTGCTGAATGCGACATCCATGTTCAACCACGCGAACCTGGGGATGCCGGGATGGTTGGACCGTCCGCTGCGCTGGCTGCTGGTGACGCCGGACATGCACCGCGTTCACCACTCGGAAATCCGCCACGAGATGGATAGCGATTTCGGCTTTTGCCTGTCGTGGTGGGACCGGCTTTTCGGCACCTATGTGGCGGCGCCGCTGCGCGGCCAGTTGGGCATGGTGATCGGCGTCGAAGGCTATCGCGCCGATGCGGAGCAACGGATCGACCGCCTTCTGGTGCAGCCTTTGCGGGGCGAGACCTGACCGCGCCCGTGGCCAGGATGGGCGGTGTCCTGCCCGGTTACGGCATCAGATCGGGCAGACCCCTGCCTCGCATTGCAGCCTGGCGAGATCCACGGCTTCCGACAGCCCCGGATCATGGATGCCGGCCACGATCGCCGTGAACGCGTCTTCCGCGACTTCCTCCTCGGGCAGGTATTCGTAGCCAAGATCGCGGTCCGGCCGGCTGGGCAACACGGCACAGCACCGCAACCGAGGCTGGTGCGTCCGCAACAAGGTGCGGAAGACATCGAGCCCCACCTGCGCGGTGTCGATCTTCAATGTGTAGGACACCTGGTTGCCGCGTTCCGAACCGATCCAATGGCGTTCGAGCAGCGTCAGCCAGCGGTAATGTTCTTCCGGCGTGGCGTCGGGTGCGGTGACCAGTTGGTCCCCAATGCCCAGGCGCTGGATCAGCGGCAGGGTCGGGAAGCCGACGACGGCGACGCCCGGGAATGTCTCCAGTGCACGCACCGGGTAGCCGCGCGCGGCGTAGTCCACGACCAGCGGGTCGCTGTCGCGGAACTGCACCCAGCGCAGATACTGCCGGCGCGGCGGCAGATGCGCGCCTTCGGTCAGCCCGAACAGCTTGGAGGTGGTGCCGGCGGGCTTGATGGTCGTGACCGTCACGGGCGGCGCCATGCCCAATGCGCAGGCGTAGCGCGTCGCTTCGTCCTTCGCGGCGGCCGATAGTCGCGCCAATGCATCCCAGAACGGCCTGGCTCGGACCTCATCCAGCAGATCGCGGAAGGAGAGGCCGAACCGCGCCCAGGCCCATTCGTGCAGCCCGGTGGGGCCAATGCCGATACGGTTGGTGCGCGCGACCTCGGCGGCGTAGAGCGCATCCATCCGGTTCACGCGAATGAGGAACCGCACGCCGAGCCGCACCGCATCCTCCACCCGCGCGTCCCATGCCAGGGCGATGTCCTCCGGCACCGCGCCGGCAACGACCGTGTCCAGCGCGACCGGACAGGCGAGCAGCGGCGCGAAATCGGATATCACGCAATACCCGCCGGTGACGTGCAGCACGACTTCCCCGCAGGGATTTGTGGTCACGGGGAATGGCGTGGACGCAGCCGCCCGCGCGACGGCTTCCAGCAACGCCGCGCCCTCTGACACTTGGTAGCGCGTTGAACCGGCCTCGGCGGTGGCCGGCTTGGCGCGGGCGAAGCCGGTGCGAACATCCTCCAGCCGGTCGCCATTGATGAAGCCGGGTTCGCCATTGGCGTAAGCGCAGGCGGTGGCGGATTCGAACAGCGCTTTGGCATGCCGGGTCAGCGGCTCGTCGTCGTCACGGTCGAGCCTTGCCCAGAATTCGGCATCGACCATCAGCGAGTGATTGGCTGTCCACAACCCGCCCTCGGCCTTGAGGCGCACGAAACGCAGCGCACCGGGGTCGCGCCAGGATTTCGTGGCCATGCGCGCGGCACGGCGGGCGCCACCGACCTGCACCTCGGTGGACAGGATGTGGTCTGCGCGCAGTGCCTGTTCCCAAGGGTGCGGCGAAGCGCCCGCGCGGTCGCGTGCCGCCTCGATCACCTCCCGCCGCAGCGTGATGAAGGCGCGCAGCAGGGACAACGGACCGGAGGCCGGGCGACCCTGCATGCCCTGGATCGGCGCGCCGAGGGGGCGCAGCTGCGACAGGTCGAGCAACAGGGTGCGATCGCGCTCGCCGCGGAATGCCATGCCCTCAAGGATCTCGACCGCCTTGGCCCAGCCTTCGCGCGTGTCGGCGACCGTGTGGCGCACCGCATCGGCAGGCACGCGCGCGACGTCGTGGACGACGTCCTGCGCGAGAAAATTCCGCACATCCGCTTCCTCGACGTCGCCGAAGGCCTCCGGCGTCATGCCCCAGCGCAGCAGCCCGAATTCCACGCCGAAGCGATGCAGCGCCGCCCGGTCCTTCGGCCAGTCGGCATGGGTGGGAGACAGGTACAGCATCAGCGTCGGCGCCTGCGCCCAATCGACCGGACACAAATCGTCGTCATAGGCGCGACCGACGCCGGCCCCGTTCAGCAGCAGGTAGAACTTGGTGAAGGAGGCACCGGCGGTGGCGCAGTTGGTGAAGACCTCCATATTGCGCCGGACCTGGCCTGCATCGCCGTGCTGGAGGTGCCGGCCGGAAGTGACCAGCGCGCCGCTGGCAATCGCGTTGCGCAGGCGCGCCTGTTCGACCCGGTCGGACTCGCCGGGTTGCCGCCCGATCAGTCCGAGGCTGCCGGCAGCGACACGATCCGCGACCCGTCCGAAATCCTCGCGGTCCTCGGCGCGCAGGATGGTGCGCCGCGCGACCGCGAGACCCATCCCGCGATCGAAGCCACGGGCCGTCAGCGGGCCGTCGCCGAATGCCTGCCCGGGAATTGGGACGTCCGAGACCGGGCCACGGGAAACACCGTCCATCTTGATCCTCCGCCGCATGGCGGAGGGGCCAGCGGCCTACCTGATATAGCGTTGGCCCAACCCGATTCACACCACATCTCGACGGTGTAGAGATTGTGTCATGGGACTGCCGCAATGGTAGGAGGTTCCCGGATCGGTTCTTCCGGGGGTAGAATTCGTCCCGCGCGCACCGGCCGCGGATCGCTACATCTGCCAGTGCCACGATGCATCATCGCCCTGACCCGAGGCCGCCATGAACGCCACCCCAAAGGAACATTCGCCGATCACGGCCGTTGTGGATGCCTTACGGTTCCAGAGCGCGCCGGTCCGGGCTGTGCATTGGCCGGCGAAGCCGGCGCATAGGGTTGCCGCGCTTGCCGAGTTGCGGGCCGAAGGCGGGGTAGCCTGACCGTGTCCGGCCCCGCGCCCATCCGCGCCCGTGCATTGCTGCTCGGCGAACGGCTCGACCATCGCGGCCTGCCGCGCGAAGGCGCGCCCAGCATCGACCCGGTGCCGCTCGCCACGCCCGAGGGATTCACCGCCTTCGCCTTCCGCTGGGGCGCCGTGGTGTTCATCGGCGCGGATGCCGCGCAGGAAGCCGCGGTGATCGACATGCTGAAGCCGCGCCTGACCAATGCGCTGGCCAAGCCGATCGAGGAAGTCGCGGCGATCATCGCGGGCGCCGAGCAGGACAGTGTCGACCCGGACGGCGTCGTGCGGCTGCGGGACCTCGCACCGGCGCGGCTGGCGGTGGTGGCCGATGCGCTGGCGAAAAGCGCGGCCCTGGCGCATCAGGAATTGCTGCTGGCCGAGGCGCTGGACCGGCTGGAGCCGATCGTCACGACGCTGCGGACCGAAGGGCGGCTCGCCGCTTCGTCGCGAGCCTTGCATCGCCAGATCGGCCACGCACTGGCCGCCCGCAGCCGCACCACGGCGCGGGTGGAAGCCGAGGACAAGCCCGAACTGCTGTGGGACCATCCAGCGCTGGAACGGCTCCATGCGCGGCTGGCGGACGAATATGAGCTGAAGGAACGCTCCGCCGCACTCGATCGCAAATTGTCGCTGATCGGCGACACCACCGAGGGCGTGCTGTCGCTGATCCATGGCCGTCGCGCGCTTGGGCTGGAAGCCGCGGTGGTGGCGCTGGTCGGGATCGAGGTCGTCTTCTCCCTGTGGCAGTATGTCGTGAAGCCGCTGTTGGGAATTTGAGGCGTGCGGTGCCACCGCGGCGCCGCACGCCATGATCCTACCGCTGTGACGGCCGGCGCCGCGGTACCGGTGCCTCCGGAATGCCCAGCGCGTCGATCGGCACCGCCTCGGCCATCGCCATCAACCCAGCGCGGTTGGGGTGCAGCCGGTCGCCCGCGCCGCCCACGGTGCTGTTGGGGATGAAGGCCGGCTTCAACTGGCCGGTGGCCTGGTCGATGGTCACCGCATCGAAATCGGCGACGGCGTCGAAATTGCCGGGCGCGCGGATCCAGGTGTTGATGGCGCGGCGGCGTTCATCGACCTGCGGCGTGCCGTGTCCGCCATTGTAGCCAAGCGCCGTGGTCAGCGTCGCGCCGATCACGCGGATGTTGCGCTCACGCAGGCGGCGCACGCCTTCACGCAGCCCGGCGATGACCTGTTCGGCGGTGGCCTCGGCGGAACCGAGGTCGTTGATGCCTTCCATCCAGATCACCGTCTTCACACCCGAGACCTGCAGCACGTCGCGCTCCAGGCGGGACAGGGCGGACGGACCGCCGGGGATCGGGTTGGCCGGCGTGTATTCCGGCGGGCCGGTGACACGGTTGCCGCCGATGCCGGCATTCACCACGGATACGCGCGGCCCAAAGCGGGCGCGCAGGCGGCGTGACAAAGTATCAGGCCAGCGGTCATCGCCATTCATCGTGGTGTTGGTGCCATCGGTGATGGAATCGCCGAAGGCAACGATCACCGAGGTCGCGGGCGGCGCGCGCATCTCCACCATGTCGAGGAAGAACCAGGACGCGGTGGTGAAGGGGAAGGAGGCGTCGCTGTCCTCCCGCGCATGGTCGCCGGCGCCGGGTGCCGTGACGTAACTCGTGGTCAGCGACTTGGCGTGCCAGGTCATTGGGCCGGTTGGACCGGGCACATGGAAGCTCACGGCGACACGCCGACCCTCCAGCAGCGGATCGCCGGGACCGCGCATGAAGGGCAGGTCCACCGCGTCGCTCCAACTGGTGGCGCCCGGTGCGATCGTCACACTGCGGCCGCCACCGAAGGTCACCGGCCGGTTGGTGCCGCGTGCGACGTTGCCGCCGACGCCCTGCAGACCGACATGCAGACCCTGAATGACCAGCGGGCGCGTCCCGAAGGCGTTGGAAAAGCGCAACCGCGCCGCCGGCCCCCAGATATCGGGCCGCACCATCATGCGCATCGTCTGATTGCGCGCCCCTTCGGCCGGGGTTGGGAAGGCAAAGGACTGGTCGGGTTGCGCTGAAGGATTGCCCGAGGGATATGGCCCATGCGCCGATGCCGCCCAGGCCCCGGCCCAGGCATTGCCGGGCGGTCCGCCGCGACGCCGGTCCTGCGCCGATGCGGGTGAGGAGACCAAGGCGAGCGCGAAAGGGACGCCCAGGAACGGGCGCCGGCCAACACCTGTCATTGTCATTTCCTCCAAAGCCGGCGCTCTGCGGCGCCGGTGGAGAAAGCGTGGACCCGGCCGGCGGGGCCGACAAGTCCGGCCGCGACGTGATTTATGCCGCCATGGCCGGACGCTTCGCACGCCACCCCGTCGCCTGTTCATAGGCGTGTCCGGCGCGCAGCACCGTCGCATCCTCGAACGGTCGGCCGATCAGCTGCACACCCACCGGCAACCCACCCGCGCCGAAGCCGGCGCAGACCGTCAGCACCGGCTGGCCCGTCAGGTTGAACGGGATGGTGAAGTTTGGGGATTGGAAGGATGCCCACTTGCCCATCTCGGTAATCAGGCGCGCTTCGCCCGGTGCGCCGGCGGTCAGCAGCAGGTCGCAGCCTTCCATGACCTTGGCCACCGCGTCGCACATCTCCCGCCGGCGGCGCTGCGCCTGGAGGTAGTCGGCAGCCGTGATGGTGCCGGCCAGGGCCAGGCGCTCGCGCAGGAACTCGCCGTATTCGCGATACTTCGTCCGCAGCCAGGGTTCGTGCACGACGAAGGCGTCCGCCGCGAGGATCATCCACCCCGCCGCGTTGAAGTCGAGCAGCGAGGGCAGCGTGACCTCCTCGATGATCGCGCCGAGGCCTTGGAGCGTCTTGACCACATCGGCGACGCCGGCCGCCATGCCGGGCGTGACGGGGCAATCGGCCTCATGGAAATGCCGGATCACGCCAACGCGCAACCCTTTCACGCCGCCATTCAGGCCAGTGAGCAGATCCGGCTTCGGCCGGTTGGCGGATGACGGGTCGGTGGGGTCATACCCGGTCAGCGCATCGAGCATGATGGCGCAATCCTCGGTGGTCCATGCCAGCGGCCCCACCGTGTCCAGCGTATGCGACAGCGGCAGCACGCCGCGGCGCGAGCACAGCCCATAGGTCGGCTTGATGCCCGCCGTGCCGCACAGCGACGCCGGCATGCGGATCGACCCGCCGGTATCGGACCCCGTGCCGCCGAGGATCACCCCCGCCGCCAGCGCCGCGCCGGTGCCGGATGACGACCCGCCGGTGAAGTGGTCGGTGTTCCAGGGGTTGCGCGCGGGTGGCCAGGGCAGGTCGAAGCTGGGCCCGCCAAAGGCGAATTCATGGGTGGCGAGTTTGCCCAGCATCACCGCCCCCGCATCCGCCCAGGCGGTGACGGCGGCGGCGTCGGCCTTGGGCACATGGTCGATCAGCACGCGGGAATGGCCGGTGGTGGGGATACCGGCGGTCTCGTAGATGTCCTTGTGGCCGATCGGGATGCCGTCCAGCGGACCCTTCAGCGTGCCGGCCATCTGGCGCGCCTCGGCAGCCTTGGCCTGCTCCAAAGCGAGTTCCGGCGTGAATCGGATGAAGGCGTGGATCTGCGGGTTCAGCGCCTCGGCTTTCGCCAGGCGGTCCTTCATGAACTCGACCGGGGATAGCGTCTTGGCGGCGATCTGCTTTGCGGCTTCGGCGATGGTCGGGATCATTTCGCGGCATCCTTCGGCGCGAAGGTCAGCGCGGTTTCGGCGAAATTGTCGCGCGGGGTGCGGACGCGCGCGGCGAAGTCCAGGATGTTGCCGGTGACGGCGCGTATGCCCTCGGCCTCGGCTTCCGTCAGTGGGATGCCCAGGCGCGCCATCAGCGCGTCGAATTGGGGCTTGTCCATCGGGTCGGGCATCGTCGCATCCTTGGCGGGTGTGGCGACCATGCTGCGCGCCACGCCGCGCCCGTCAAGCCCGGGATGCGCGATCGGTCAGCACCTGCGCGACGCTTGTGCAGGCTGTCCGCAAACGAACCTCGGATTGCGCGAAACACAGGCGGAGATGGCCCTCCCCACCCGCACCGAACGCCGCACCGGGCGCGAGGCCGACGCCCGCGCTGGTCAGCAGAGACTTGGCCAGCGCCACGCTGTCGGTGCAGCCCTCCACCCGCAGGAACAGATACATCGCGCCGTCAGGCCGCGGCGCGGTGACGCCCGGCACAGCGGACAGGATGCCATGCGCGATGTCGCGCGCCGCGCGGTATCGGCCGCGCGTCTCGGCAATGAAGTCATCGCCCTGGTCGAGCGCCACAACGCCGGCGTGCTGCACGAAGGTCGGCGCCGAGGACATGTTGAACTCGTTCAGCTTCGCCAGCCCGTCCATCAGCGCCGGCGGTGCGACGATCCAACCCAGCCGCCAGCCCGTCATCGCCCAGGATTTGGAGAAGGAATTGACCGACACCACGCGGTCCTCTCGCGCGGCGATGGACAGGAAGGACGGCGCGGCATCGCCCGCGAAATACAGCCGTTCATAGACATCATCGGCCAGGATCCAGGTGCCGGTGCGCCGGCAATGGTCGAGAATGACGCGCTGTTCCTCCACACTCAGCGTCCAGCCGGTCGGGTTGCCGGGGCTGTTGAGGAAGATCATCCGCGTGCGCGGCGTGACCGTCGCCAGCAATTCATCCATGTCCACGCGCCAGACGCCATTGGCGATCCGCAGCGGCAGCGGCGTGACCTGCGCGCCCATCACCCGCGCGATGCCATCCATGTTCGGCCAGGCGGGCATCGGGATGACGAGCTCATCGCCCGGTGAGAGCAGCGCCTGCGCGACCAGCATCAGCGCGTTCACACCCGATGCTGTGACGGCAACGCGATCCGCCGACACCGCCCGACCGTTGCGCGTCAGATACCGCGCGATCGCATCCCGCAGCGGCGCGATGCCGGGGTTCGGCGCGTAGAAGGTTTCCCCAGCATCCAGCGCAGCCTTGGCGGCGTCGCGGATGAAGTCGGGCGTCACCGTGTCGGGTTCACCGAAGAACAGGCGGATCAGGCCGGGGATGCCGCGGCCGGCCTCGGAGACCTCGCGGATCAGCGAACCGGGGATGGCATCGAGGGCGGGGCGCGGGCCGGTCGAAAGAGGGGTCATGGGCAGGGTGGTAGCCGATGCGGGCGGCTTCTGGACAGGGCAGCGCGCGCCGGGCTTAAGGTGCCGACATGGTCACGCCCATCACCTTCGCCGCCCCGCACGCCTTCCTCGGCGCCCGCCTGCATGACAGGGGGGCGGCGTTCTGCGTCGCCGGCGTGCCGATGGACATTGGCACCACCAACCGCGCCGGGTCGCGGGACGGCCCGCGCGCCATCCGCGCCGCTGCGCGCATGCTGACGGATGGGCGCCACCCGGACAGCGGCGTGGACCCGACCGCGCTGGACCTGTCCGACCTCGGCGAGTTCGAGATCGCGCTGGGCGACATCGCCGGCAGTCTCGCTCTGATCGAGCAGCAGGCGGCGGGGTTGCAACACCTGCTGGCCTTCGGTGGCGAGCACGGCGTGACGCTGGCTCTGCTGCGCGCGCTGGTGAAGCGCATCGGGGCGCCGGTGGGCGTCGTGCATATCGACGCGCATCTGGACACGTCTGAGGATAATTTCGGCCAGCGCTTCGCCCATGGGTCGGTGTTCTGGCACGCGATCACCGAGGGGCTGATCGCGCCCAAGCGGATGATCCAGGTCGGCATCCGCGCGCCCGCCTGGCCGGAGATGTATGACTGGACGCGCGGCCAGGGCGTCACGATCGTGCCAGCGCAGGACGTGCATGAAAGCACGCCCGCCGCGATTGCCGCGCAGATCCGCGCGGTGGTGGGCGATGGCCCGGCCTATCTGTCCTTCGACATTGATGGGCTGGACCCGGCCTTCGCGCCGGGGACGGGCACGCCGGAGATCGGCGGCCTTGCCACCTGGCAGGCGCAGGGGATTCTGCGGCGGCTGGCGGGGATCGACTTCCGCGGCGCGGATGTGGTGGAGGTCGCGCCGGCCTATGACGTGGCCGAGATCACCGCGCTGGCGGCGGCGACGATCGGCTGGGAGTATCTCTGCCTGATGGCGGCCGCTGGAGCGTGATCGGCTTACATTCGTTCACCGATCCCGCTCCGACCTTTTGCTCTGTCGCGTGATTCAGACCTCCGGTGCCTTCGCACCTGCGGTCATCACGCTCTACGCCCGCGCCGCCGCGATGATGCTGCCGTCCCGCCCCTGCAACAGCACCGCAAGGCGCTGACCCGCCGGCCGCGTCGCCTGCACCTGCACCGCGCGGCCCTGCCAACTGCCGGCATTGACCATGCCGCGCACCACATTGGTATAGGCCAAAGACCGCCCACCATTCTCGCCACCGCGAATGGCGACGACATGCCGCGCATCATACCCGACCAGCAGCAATGATCCGCTGCCGCTGCCTTCCCCCACCACGATCCGCGCCGCGCCTTCGGTATCCAGCACGCGCAGCGTGGTGGCGGGCCGGACCGATTCCGCCGCGATGGCGGCAAGCGTGGCGCGGCGGTCCGACCCGACCGCATCGCGCCGCCCCTGCACCACGATCTGCGGCGTATAGACTTGGCCCAGCCCATAGGCGCTGTTGGCGATGGAGGCGGCGTATCGCTGCTGCCGCCAGGTGGCTTCATCCAGCGAGAACACATCCCGCCAGCCCAGCCGGTTCCAGTAGGTGACGTGATAGGACAGCACCAGCAGATCCGCCCGGTCGCGCGCCAGTTCACCCAGTAGCGCATCGGCCGGCGGGCAGGAATTGCACGATTGGGATGTGAACAATTCCACGACCAGCGGCTGCGTCGCGGGTTCAGCGGCCCGCAGCGGTGCCGCGACCAGCGCAGGCGTGGCAGCGAGAAGGTGGCGTCGGTCCATGGGTGGTTCCTCCGGGGGTCGGCCTGTTTGAGGCTTCGCCGGCGGTGCCGCGGCGGTTACGCAGGCGGCTATCCGGCCATTTTTCGGCCCTCCGTGCGATCGGCCAGACGATATGCGCTACGTTCATAGGGGCCGCGCGAGATTTCACTTGCAATGTGATGCCTCGCCAGACTATTTCCCGTCCGCACCCGGCGTTTCGGGTGCTGACGCCATCGCACGTGCCGCGAGGCCCCCACCACCGGGCCACAAGCAACGACGGGACGCGTCCTTTGTTCGATCCGGCCATGTGTGTGGGCCGGAAGGTTCGAGGGAGCCGCCTGTGTCGCCTGACCGCCGCCTTGCGATGGAACTCCATCGCATCAGCCGCAGCGCCTGATCCGCGCCGCTGCGCCGCCGTCCCGTCCCTAAGCCCGTTCTGCGGGCCGAGGGGGTTGCGGGACGTCGCCTGTGGCGGACGGCCGGAAGGCTCCCTCATTCCCCGCCGCTGCGCCCGCCTTGAAGGCTGAGGCGCGGCGGCGGGCGCAATTTCTTGCCCCGAAAGTCACGATGCGATGACCCAATTCCGCCCGCGCGGCGCAGTCGCGCCGCTCCGCCGTCCCGCCGCAGCCACCCGCCGCGCCAGCGTCGATGCCGTGGTCGCGTCCCTGCGGCCGGAGGAACCCGTCCACTGCCTGCGCCCGCATGCGGTGAGCGATGCCGCGCGCGCCTTTGTCGCGGCGTTTCCGGGCGACGTGCTGTATGCGGTGAAGTGCAATGCCGAACCGACCATGCTGCGCGCCATCGCGGCCGGTGGTGTCGCGCATTTCGACTGCGCCTCGGATGCCGAGGTGCGGCTGGTGCGGTCCCTGTTCCCCGAAGCCGCCATCCATTTCATGCATCCGGTGAAGGCGCGTAGCGCGATCCGCGCGGCCTGGTCGCAGCACGGCGTGCGCGACTTCGTTCTCGATACCGACAACGAACTCACCAAGATCATCCAGGAGACCGGCGACGGCGAGGATCTCGGCCTGGTCGTGCGGCTGGCGCTGCCAAAGGGCAACGCCGCATATGACCTTTCGGGCAAGTTCGGCGCGGCGCCGGCGGACGCGGCCGCCCTGCTGCGCGCGGCGCGCCCGCATGCCGCGCGGCTTGGCCTGTCCTTCCATGTCGGGTCGCAGTGCATGGACCCGACCGCCTGGACGCGCGCGCTGACGCTGGCCGCCGAGGTCATCTCGGCATCGGGCGTTGAGGTCGAGATCGTCGATGTCGGCGGTGGTTTCCCGGTCGCCTATCCGGGGTCCGAGCCACCGCCGCTGTCCGCCTTCATGGACGCGATCCGCGACGGTGCCGCGCTGCTGCCGCAGGGCGTGCGGCTGTGGGCCGAACCCGGCCGTGCGCTGGTGGCGGGCGGCGCCTCCGTGGTGGTGCAGGTGCAGCAGCGGCGTGGCGATGCGCTGTATGTGAATGATGGCGTGTATGGCGCGCTGTCGGATGCCGGCGCGCCGGGCTTCCAGTTCCCGCATCGGCTGATCCGCCCGGATGCCGAAGCCGCCGAGGTGACGCGCATCTTTACGCTTTTTGGTCCGACTTGTGACAGCGCCGATGTGATGCGCGGCCCCTGGACGCTGCCCGCCGACGTGGCGGAAGGCGACTGGATCGAGATCGGCCAACTCGGCGCCTATGGCACAGCGTTGCGGACGGCGTTCAATGGCTTTGATCGCGCCCATGTCACGGAAGTGTCTGATTCGCCCATGTTGGCAACGGCAGGTTATGAAGCCGCAGCGGCCCGCGCCGCCTGAATATTGAGGAAGACAGAACGATGAAGCACGTCGCCTTCGCCGGCCGTATGATCATGCTCGGCTTCGGGTCGATCGGCCAGGGTGTCCTGCCGCTGATCCTGCGCCATATCGACATGCCGAAGGACCGCATCGAGATCGTCACCTCCGACGATCGTGGCGCGGCGATCGCGGCGGAAGCCGGCGTGAAGCATACGGTCCTGCCGCTGACGCGCGAGAACTACGAGGCCGAGCTGCGCGCGCGGCTGTCGAAGGGCGACTTCCTGTGCAACCTGTCGGTCGATGTGTCCTCCGTCGCGCTCATCACGCTGTGCCGGGAGATCGGCGCGCTGTATCTCGACACCTGCATCGAACCGTGGGTGGGGGGTTACACCGACCCGTCCCTGTCGCCGTCGCAGCGGTCGAACTATGCGCTGCGTGAATCGGCGCTGGCGCTCAAGACCGGCTCCGGCCCGACCGCAGTGACGACGCATGGCGCCAATCCCGGCCTGGTCTCGCATTTCGTGAAGCAGGCGATGCTGGACATCGCGCGCGACACCGGGCGCGACGCGACCGTGCCGGCCAACCGCGAAGGCTGGGCGAAGCTGGCCGCTGATCTGGGTGTGAAGGTCATCCACATCGCCGAGCGCGACACGCAGGTGGCCGCCGGCCACCCGAAGAAGCGCGGTGAGTTCGTCAACACCTGGTCGATCGACGGCTTCACCGGCGAGGGTTGCCAGCCGGCCGAACTCGGCTGGGGCAGCCATGAAAAGGCGCTGCCGGAGGATGGCCACCGCCATGATTTCGGCTGCGATGCCGCGATCTACCTTATGCGGCCGGGCGCTTCCACACGCGTGCGGTCCTGGACGCCGCTGGAAGGGCCGATGCATTCCTTCCTGATCACGCACAATGAATCGATCTCGCTGGCGGATTACTACACGCATCGCGATGCGTCCGGTGCCGTGCTGCATCGCCCGACAGCGCACTACGCCTATCATCCATCCGACGATGCGGTGCTGTCCGTGCATGAGTTCGCCGGCCGCAACTGGGAAATCCAGCCTGAGAAGCGGTTGATGATGGATGAGATCACCTCAGGAATGGATGAACTCGGCGTGCTGCTGATGGGGCATGAGAAGGGCGCGTATTGGTATGGGTCGCGCCTGACGGTGGAGGAAGCACGCGCGCTGGCGCCGCACAACAACGCGACGTCGTTGCAGGTGTGCGTCGCGGTGCTGGCGGGTCTTGTCCATGCCATCGAGAACCCGGACCAGGGCGTGCTGGAAGCCGATGAGATGGACCACGCTCGCGCGCTGGAGATCTGCTTCCCCTATCTGGGCGAGATGGCCGGTGTGTATTCCGACTGGACGCCGCTGCAGGACCGCGGCGCGCTGTTCCCCGAGGATGTGGACACTGACTGCTCCTGGCAGTTCAAGAACTTCCGGGTCGTCTGACCGGCCGTCATGGGCGTATCCTCAAGCCTGAGGAGACGCCCATGAGCATCACCAACCGCCCCGCCCCGGTGGGCGCCGAGGCCGTGCCCGACAGCCACGGCCTGAACCTATATCGCGCGGACCCGGCCTTGGCGGCGCTGCTGCCGCTGTATCTGCCGCCCGACCTGCTGGCGCATCTGACGCCGCATCTGGACCGGCTGGGCGGGCTGGCTGGCGGGCGGCTGGCCGATCTCGCATCGACGGCGGATGTGAACCCGCCCGAACTGGTCCATCGCACGCGGCGGGGCGAGGACGCCCAATCCATCGCCTACCACCCCGTCTATCGGGAGATGGAGCGGCTGGCCTTCGGTGAGTACGGCCTGGCCGCGCTGTCGCATCGCGGCGGCGTGCTGGATTGGCCGGACCCGATGCCGGCGGCAGCGAAGTATGCGATCACCTATCTGTTCGTGCAGGCGGAGTTCGGCCTGTGCTGCCCGGTCTCGATGACCGACAGCCTGACGCGCACGCTGCGGAAGTTCGGCGCGCCGGCGCTGGTGGAACGATACCTGCCTGCGCTTACGTCGCAGGACATGGACGATCTGTATCAGGGCGCGATGTTCATGACCGAACAGGGCGCGGGGTCGGACATCGCCAACACCGCCGTGACCGCCGCGCCGCGGGCCGACGGCTCCTGGGCGCTGACCGGCGACAAATGGTTCTGCTCCAACGCCGATGCGGAACTGGCGATGGTGCTGGCACGGCCGGAAGGCGCACCGGCAGGCATCAAGGGCGTGTCGCTGTTCCTGCTGCCGCGCGTCCTGCCCGATGGCACGCCCAACCTCTACCGCATCGTGCGGCTGAAGGAGAAACTCGGAACGCGATCCATGGCATCGGGCGAGATCACGCTGGATGGCGCCACCGCCTGGATGATCGGCGAGCCAGGCGCCGGGATGCGGCAGATGGCCGACATGGTGAACAATTCCCGCCTGTCCAACGGCGTGCGCGCGGCGGGCATGATGAGGAAGGCGGTGACGGAGGCGCTGTTCATCGCCCATCGCCGCATCGCCTTCGGCACGCCGATCGTCGCGCTGCCGCTGATGCGCCGGCAATTGGCGAAGATGCTTGTCCGCGCGGAACAGGCCCGCACGATGGTGTTCCAGACAGCGGAGGCGCTTCGCCGGTCCGATGCGGGCGAACCGGGCGCCTATGCCCTGCTGCGCATCCTGACGCCACTGCTGAAGTTCCGCGCCTGTCGCGACGCGCGTGTCGTCACCGGCGATGCGATGGAAGTGCGCGGCGGCTGTGGATACATTGAGGACTTCCCCGATGCGCGCCTGGTGCGCGACGCGCATCTGGGGTCGATCTGGGAAGGCACGTCGAACATCGTCGCCCTCGATGTGCTGCGGGCGGCGGCGCGGGAAGGGTCGCTGGAGGCGCTGGCGGCGCATCTGTCCGGCCTCCGGGACGGCTCCCTGCCAGGCCTTGAGGATGCCACGGACCGCGCCTTCGCCCTCGCACGCCATGCGTGCGGCGATGGCGGCGCCGTGCTGGCGCGCCAGGCGGCAACGGGGCTGTACAATGTCACCTCGGCAACGGCGCTGGCGTGGGAGGCCACGGCCGTGCCGGATCGGCGCGACCTGGCGGCCATGGTGCTCACGCATCGGGTGCTGCCGCGCGACCCCCTGGCGCCGGCGCAGGACAGCATTGCCGATTCGCTGCTGCGCGATCCGGCGCCGTCCCCTTGAAAGGCCGTCCATGGCCGGCGACGCTGTGCTTCGCATAGGCCTTGGAGCACCAGCATGAACCCGCGCGACACGCTGCCCCCCGGAATCTTCGGGCAGAACCGCACCATGGTCACGCCGCACTACGCGGTGATGCCGCCCGAAGGGATTCTGGAAAGCCGCCTGCCCGGCTTCGCGCGGGCCAAGATCCATTTCCACACCAGCCCTGCCATGGGCGCGAACTTCGCCCAGGCAATGCTGGCGATGGAAGATGGCGGCGGCACCACCGGCCCGATCACCGATGGTCTCGAACATTTCCTGTATGTGTTGGATGGCACGGCGGAGGTCACCGCGGACGACCAAGTGCAAACGCTGGATGCCGGGGGCTATGCCTATGTCGCGGCTGGCGGGTCCTATGCCATCCGCGCGGTCGGCGCGGCAGCGCGCGCCATCTGGATCAAGCGGCCCTACATCCCCGCGGCGGGCATCACGCCCCGGGCTTCGTTCTTCGGTCATCGCAACCAGGCGCCGCGCGTGCACAAGCACACACGCGGCCGCGCCTGGCAGACTTTGCTGGGCGAAGCGGATCTGTCGATGGACATGGAGATCAACATCCTGTCCTTCGCGCCCGGCACGTACTTTCCCTTCGTGGAAACGCACATCATGCAGCATGGGCTGTATATGCTCGAAGGCCAGGGGCTGTATCTGCTCGGTCGGGAATGGCACGAATGCTGGGCCGGCGACTTCATCTGGATGGGCGCTTATGTTCCGCAGCAATTTTATGCGACGGGCTGGGGGGAGACCGCCTACCTGCTCTACAAGGATGTGAACCGCGACGTCGTGTTCTGAACACGGTGCGGCAGCGCGCCCCGGCCGAGATGCAACGACGCCTGTTCCTGTGCGGGCTGCCGACCCTTGCCGGTTGCGGCGAAGGCCAGGCACGCGGCGCCGGCAGCATTCGTCCAGCGAATGCTGCCGGCGCCGAAACCATGCCGGCCAAGATCGCGCGGCTCGTCGCCGCGTATCCTGATCACCTCGCGGGCATCGAAGGCGACACACTCGTCTGGACAGATGGGACACGAATGACGTTCGGCGCCGCTCATCCCGCCCGCAGTTTCGACGCGATGCTGCGGTCCGCGAGCATCGCCGATCAGCTGCGGCAGACCTATGAACCAGGGCCGCTGCGGCAGCCTCCCGCCCCTGATCACAGCCCTGGCCGGATCCGGAACACCGCCTTCTTCCTCAAGATGTATGGCAACTGCCGAAGCGGTCCGCCGCCGCTACGGGACGTCACCTGGATGCCGCGCACGGCACCGCAATCGCTGCCGGTGACGACAGTCAATGATGTCGCCACACGGCTCGAACGCGTGATCGATGCGCTGGACGGTCTGCCCGACCGGTTCAGGGCGTATCTCGTGCCCTCGGCCGGGACGTACAATTGCCGCGCCGTTGCCGATACCGGGCTGCCGAGCATGCATGCGTCCGGCGCAGCGATCGACATCGCGGTCCGCGCATCGGACTACTGGATCTGGGCTCGGTCGCGCGGTGGTGCCTCGGCCTACCGCAATCGCGTTCCGCCGGAGATCGTCGCGGCGTTCGAAGCCGAAAAATTCATCTGGGGCGGCAAGTGGTATCATTTCGACACGATGCATTTCGAGTATCGGCCCGAATTGTTTGCGTGATCGGGGCGCGGTCAGCGCCGCTCGCCCTGCGCGGAGAGCACCAGGACAAAGGCCGGCCTGCCATATGGTGCGGGCAGGGCGCGGCCCGATGCATCGGCCGGGAAGCGTCGCAGCGCCACCAGGCCCTGGACGTTGCCGCCCACCGCTTCGATCGTGCCGGGCCTGGTCCGCACCACGATGTCACAATGCATCGGTCGCGGCCGCCCGCGGTCGGCAAAGCGCCCCGACCAATGCAGCAGCGGTACGGCCGACCGGTCGGCGCACAGCAGATCACCGGCAACCGGCACGTAATCCTCCGGCGCGCGGGGTAGGAAAGCGGCGCCCTCGGTTGCAACGCTGGCGCGCGCCAGTACGGCATCGATATAGCGGGCATGGCGATAGGTGGATGGCAGGTCGCTTTCGGGAACCGCCGCGCGTCGTGCAACGGCGGAGATGAAGGCCGCGGACCACGCCGGATACGAATAGAACCCGACGTCATCCAGCCCGGCAACGACGACCGGACGGCCATCTTCTCCGTCCGGCATGTCGGCGCTGATGCGTTCCGACATGCCTGCGATACCCGACCTCAGGTCAATCAAACGTCGCGCGACGCGGCCTCCGCCTGGAACCGTGTTCCAATATTCCACCAGCCGCGCGAAGCGTTCGGGCGTCGCCGCGGTATTGGCCGGCCGGACATCCGGCCAACCTTCGATGACGACACGCCCCCAGGCCTCCCATTCGACCAGCGCGGCGCGGGCGAGCATCGATGCGGGAAGCGGGTCCGGTGCCGGCCGCTGCCCGGCACATGCCACGACGGAGAACATTATCAGGAGAATGCGGAAGGAATGCATGGTGGCGCAGTATCGCTGCGCCGGCGATTTCTTGCACGCCCCCGCGGTTCGTCCATCCGCGAGCCGCGTCACGAGGATTTGGAGCTCGCGGCTGCGGCGAATTTAGCCGGTGCGAGCGCAACCTTCATCCGGCCGGCGGGTTTTTCCTGCTCCACGATCCTGTTGAGAGAAGGGAGCCAGATCATGCGCACCAAGTTCACGCATCTCGCCGCCGTCGCCATTGCGGCCAGCCTTCCGGCACTTGCCTTGGCGCAAACGGCACCTTCGACGCCTCCGCCGGCAACCACCGCGCCATCCCCCATGCCGCAGGCGAACGTGCCTGCACCGCAGCGCGGCTCCACGACCGGCGTCATGCCCGGCGTGGCGTCGGAGGCCCGGCGGGCGAGCCAGCTCATTGGCGCCAACATCGTCAATGAGGAGAATCGAGCGGTCGGGGAGGTTCATGACCTGATGGTCACTCCCGCTGGCGGCCCGGTTGTGGCCGTGCTGTCGGTCGGTGGCTTCCTGGGCCTTGGCGAGCGCTACGTCGCAGTGCCTCTGTCGGACCTCCGGTGGAACACGGAACGCGAACGTTGGGTGTTGCCAGGCGCCACCGTGGACAGCCTGAAGGCGCGACCGGCGTTCAGCTATCCGAATCGCGGCTGACGGCCTCGACCGGTTCGGTCGCCCGCGACGCGGGCGGCCGGACGCGGACATACCAGTTCTGCAAGCGTCATGACCGATAGGGCCATGACGACTGTAGCGGAGGGCCAGTGCCGCATCCCTTCGGGCGACGCGCCCCGATGCGGCGCGGCCGCCGCGCGCCCGCTAGGTGGCAATTCCTGGACCGGCTCGACCAACAGACCGCGGCACCGAATTTCCCATTTCTGACGGACAGGAGTTGACCGCAACCAGCCTGGAAAGCGCATGCCATTCGAACAGGACATGATCGCCTTGCTGCCGCAGATGAGGGCCTACGCCCGCGTGCTGCTGCGTGAGCCTGCCGAGGCGGACGATCTGGTGCAGGATGCGCTGCTGCGCATGTGGAATGCGCGGGGCCGCTTCGAGCCGGGGACAAATCTCCGAGCATGGGCATTCACCATCCTGCGCAATCGCTTCTTCAATGCCTACATCGCGCGGCGCCCGACGATCGCGATCGAGGATGTCCCTGAAGGCATGCTCGCGGTCCCGGCCATGCAGGAACGTCTCATGGCGGGGCGCGATATCCGGGCCGCGCTCGCGGCACTCGATCCGGTCCTGATGGAAATCCTGGTCCTGACGATCGGCTCGTCGATGAGCTACGACGAGGTGGCGATCATCGTGGGGTGTCGTGTCGGCACCGTCAAAAGTCGTGTCTTTCGCGCGCGCCGGCAGTTGCAGCGTCTGCTTCAGGGGGCCGAGGATCAACCGCTGCCCGGCATGCAGGACGACCAGAAAAGGCTTGCTCCGCTTGAGCAGTCCGGGACGTCGTGACCACCGGAGATCTGACCCTGAGCAACGGCGCGCCCAGCTCGTGATCGCCGTTGTAAACTTTGGCGATGCTCTCGTGTTGTCTCCGTACCGGGGGCGTTCACGGCAAAATCGTCGCGGTCCCTGAAATGCTTTTTGGACAGGAGACAGATCGATGACCACGAAGCCGAAAGATTCGACGCGGAAGATCCTGACGCCTTTGGATGATCAACTGGACGACAGCTTTCCCGCGAGCGATCCCCCCAGCCTGACCGACCCGAGCCGCACCATCAAGCCACAAGCCGAAGAGCGGGACGACGAACGGAAAGACGGTGGTGGAAAGGATACGCCACCGGCCGATAAATCCACCTCCAAGCACCGCTGATCCGTCGGCTTGCCTGGATAGGTGCATATCCGCAACTTCGCGCTGGGTCCCAGCGTTACGCGGATTGCTGAAACTGTGGGGACAGGATGCCGCAGGTGTTCGGGCGCGGCGCCGACAGCCGGTTCAAATGGGTACTATGGCTGTCGGCTACGGCGGCGCTGTTGTGTCTCGTCGTCGCCTTCGTCCATGTCCGGTCCGACGCTGCGTGGTCCGTGGGTCAGCCGGCCCGACAGCCGATCCCCTTCAGCCACGCCGTGCATGCAGGTGGCCTCGAACTGGACTGCCGCTTCTGTCATGCCAGCGTCGAGCGATCTGCCGCAGCCGGCATGCCCACGGCCGAGACTTGCCTGGGCTGTCATGCCCGCGTCTGGGCCGTCAAGTCGCAGTTCGCCCCGCTCACCACGGCGCTGGCATTGAATACGCCGGTTCCTTGGGCCTCGGTGTCTCGCCTGCCGGACCATGTGCGCTTCCATCATGGCGCACATCTGCGGGTGGGCGTCGGTTGCCAAACCTGCCACGGCGCCGTCGAGGAGATGCCTAGGACCGTGAAGGCCGAGACCCTGTCGATGGGTTGGTGCGTGGCGTGTCACACTCAGGCCGCGACCGAACGCGCTGGCGAATCACCCCTGCTGCCCGCCAGCAGCGCCTGGCGCACCATAACGCATCAAGGGATAGAAATCCCGGCGCTCACCCGGTGTTCGACATGCCACCGCTGATGCCACCCACCAGACGCCGGGACATGCTGCTGATGGGGGCTTCCGTCGCCCTCGCCGCGGCCGGATGCGATGGGCCGGACGAACATGGCCATCCGCTCCATGCCCGGCCGCGCGGCGCGGATGAAGCCGCCAGCTACGCCACCGTTCTCGACCTCGAAGGCCTCGGGCGCGGCGTGTTGGCGCGCACGCGCGCGGGCCATGCGGTGAAGATCGAGGGCAATCCCCAACACCCCGCCAGCCTCGGCGCTACCGACATCTTCGCCGAAGCCGCGGTCCTTTCCCTGCACGACCCGCATCGCTCGCATCGCATCCGCCACAACGGGAGGCCACAAGCGCCGGCGGGCCTGGACGCGGTCCTCGCTGCCCTGCCTGCGACGCTGCGCGTGAATGGCGGAGCCGGGTTGCGGTTGCTGACCGGCCCGGTCGCCTCGCCGACCCTGGCGCGGTTGATCGGGGATGTCCTCGCCGCCTTTCCCGGCGCGCAGTGGCACCAGCACGACCCTCTGGCCGATGACGACGCCTTGGCCGGCGCCGTTGCGGCCTTCGGCCAACCCGTCGCGGTCCTGCCCGACCTTGCGCGCGCCCAGGCCGTGCTGTGCCTTGGCGCCGACCCGCTGGGACCTGGCCCGGCGCAGCTGCGGCAGGCACGGGACTGGAGCACGGCCCGCCGCGCCGGCTCTCCCCCCCGGCTGTTCGTAGCCGAGGCGACGCCCAGCCTGACAGGCGCACGGGCCGATCGTCGGATCGCCCTCCATCCTGCCGAGGCCGAAGGCTTTGCCCGCGCTGTCGCCGCCACACTCGGCGTATCCGGGCTCGCCAAGGGCGCCGCGCACGCGGCAGCCCCGGACATCGCCGCCGCGCTGCTGGCGGCGGCCCCGGCTGCCATCGTGCTGGCCGGTCGCGGCCAGCCGCCGGCGGTGCATGCCCTGGCGCACGCCATGAACCAGGCGCTGGGCGCGCGGGGTGTCGCGCTGCGGCTGATCGCTTCGCCCTTCGCGCGGCCGGAACCGATGGCGGCATCGCTCGTGGCGCTCACCACCGCGATGCGGTCGGGCGAGGTGACGCATCTGCTCGTGCTCGGCGCCAATCCTGTCCAGGACGCGCCAGCTTTTCTTGCATTCGAACAGGCGATGCGCCGTGTGCCGTTCACCCTTCATGCCGGCCTGTGGGAGGACGAGACGGCGCGGGCCAGCCGATGGCATGTCCCGCTGTTGCACCCGTTGGAAGCCTGGGGGGATTCGCTGGCCTTCGACGGCACGCCCGCGATCCGCCAGCCGGCGACGCGGCCGGTCGTCGATGATGCACGAGATGCGCTCGGGCTACTCGGCAAGATCCTCGCCGCCCCGCTTCCGGCCCGCGAGGCGGTCATTGCGACCTGGATGGACCGTTGGGGCGGGATAGGGTTCGACGACCGCTGGACCGAGGCATTGGAGGTCGGCACGGCCGGACCACCCTCGCCTACAATCTCACCAGCCCTGAGACCGGACTGGGATCGCCCGGGCGAGGCGCCACCAGCGACGCTGACCGCGATCTTCGCCCCCGATGCGGGTCTGCGCGACGAAGCTCAGAATGCCTGGTTGCAGGAGCTGCCACGTGCGCTGACGGGACTTGCCTGGGGCAATGCGGCACTGTTCGACCCGCAGACCGCCGCGACGCTCGGCCTCGCGCCCGGCGATGAGGTGGAGCTGACGCTCGATGGACGCAGTGTCCTGGCCGCCTGCTGGCCGGTTGCGGGCCATGCGCCGGGCTGCGTGACGTTGCCGCTGGGCGGCGGACGAAAGGCGGCGGGCGCGGTCGGCACCGGCCGCGGCTTCGATGCCACCATGCTGCGCCCGGCCGACGGCGCCTGGACCGCGCCGGGCCTGGTGGTTCGGCGCACCGGGGCGCGCGCCAGCCTCGTCGCCACGGCGGCGCCGTATCGTGCCGATGACGCTGGGGCGGTGCCGCGCGTGCAGCCTGGCGAGGCGCTTGCTCCGATCGCGCGCGGCACCTCGCTGCATCCGGATTGGCCCTATGAAGGCCGCGCCTGGGGCATGGCGATCGACGTCGATGCCTGCATCGGCTGCAACGCCTGCGCCATCGCCTGCCAGGCGGAGAACAACGTCCCGGTGGTCGGTCCGCAGGAACTCGCGCGCGGTCGCGGGATGCATTGGCTGCGCGTCGATCGATATGATTTCGACGCCTCGGAGGCCCCCGCCGCCAGCTTCCAGCCAGTACCGTGCATGCAATGCGAAAAGGCGCCCTGCGAGCCGGTCTGCCCCGTCAATGCCACGGTGCACGACAATGAAGGCCTGAACGTCATGGTGCATGCGCGCTGCGTCGGCACCCGCACCTGTTCCAACAACTGCCCCTACAAGGTCCGGCGCTTCAACTGGGACGACCATCGCCCGGCGATGGACACGCCACGTCGCAATCCGGACGTGTCGCTGCGCCCGCGTGGCGTGATGGAAAAATGCACCTATTGCACCCACCGCATCAGCGCGGCGCGCAGCGCCGCCACGCTCGAAGGCCGCGAATTGCGTGACGGGGAAGTCGAGACCGCGTGCCAGCGCGCCTGCCCGACCCAGGCCATCACCTTCGGTGACCTGAACGCGCCCGGCAGCGCCGTCGCGGCGCAGCGGCATGATGCGCGCAGCTACGCGCTGCTGGGTGATCTCGGTACCAGGCCGCGCACCACCTACCTCGCACAGCGCGTGCCGCGCGACGGGACATGAGCGTCTCGACCAGGCCTGTCGTGGCGGCCACGCTGCGCCCGGGGGCGTGGGGCTTTCGACTGGGGCTGCTTCTGGCGCTGGCCGGCGTCGCGGTGCTGGCGGCGGCCATCGCCGCCCTCCTGGTGCTCGGGATTGGCGTGTGGGGCAACAACATCCCCCATGTCTGGGGCTTCGACCTCATCGCCTATGCCTGGTGGATCGGCATCGCCAATGCCGCCAGCCTGTTCGCTGCGGTGCTGGTGCTGCGCCGTCATGGATTGCGCACGGCGGTGAACCGCTTTGCCGAAGCCGTGGCACTCGCGGCCGTGCTGGCTTCGGCACTCTATCCGATCCTGCATCTGGGCCGGCCCTGGCTGTTCCACTGGACCGTCGCCTATCCCGCCACCACCGGGCTCTGGCCGCAATTCGGCAGCCCGCTGGTGTGGGATTTCTGGGGGATCATGGCGCATGTGATCGTCACGGCGCTGTTCTGGTACATTGGCTTGATCCCCGATCTCGCGACCCTTCGCGACCGCACCGCGACGCAGGGTCGCCTCGGGCTCGCGCGGACCTATGGCCTGTTCGCGCTGGGCTGGCGCGGTTCGGTCGTGCATTGGCATCGCCATCAGGCGGCGTACCGGCTGGTCGCGGCGCTGGTGCTGCCGCTGCTGCTGTCCGCGCAGACCGTCGTGGCGCTGGAATTCGCCACCACGCTGGTTCCTGCCTGGCATCAGGCGCGGCTGCCGGTTCACATGGTGGTCACCGGCCTGCCATCGGGCCTTGGCGTGGTGCTGGCGATGGCCGCGGTGTTGCGCCATGCGCTTTCGATCGAACGCATCATCGACGACACGGATATGGACCTGCTGGCGCGGTTGCTGGCCTGCGCCGCGCTCGCCTCTGGCGCCGCCTATGCACATGAGATCTTCACCGGGCTGGTCTTCGCGAAGGGTGCGGCCCAGGAGGCCTTCACCGCGCGCGCCTTCGGCGCCGGCGCGCCGGCCTATTGGGGCGCGATCCTGCTTTCGGTGCTGTTGCCGCAGCTTTTATGGCGCCCCGGGCTGCGTCTGCGTGCCGCAGTGCTGATTCCGGTCGGCCTGTTGGCCGCCGCTGGCGTCTGGCTCGATCGCTGGTCGTTGGTGGTGGGCGGATTGCTGCGCGAACGGCTGCCGACGCATGCCGTGGCCTATGTGCCCACCGCCGCGGAATGGGCGTTGCTCGCCGGCAGCGCGGCGTTGTTCGGCGCGGTGCTGCTGCTGTTCGGCCGCGCCATTCCCGTGGTCGCGATATTCGAGATCCGCCACGAGGAATCGCTCGAAGATGTCGCCGAGGAGGAACGATGACCCGCCCGCCTCCCTATGGCGCCATCGCCGAATTCGCCGAGGCAGAGACCCTGGTGGCGGCGGTCCGCGCCGCCCGCGCCGCCGGTTGGTCGCGGCTTGAAGCGCATGCCCCGCATCCGGTACCCGATGCGGCCATCGCACTCGGCGCCCGGGCCGCGCCGGTTGGCTGGATCGCGGTGGGCGCCGGCATCATGGGCGCGGCGATCGCCTACGGCACCGCCTGGTATCTTTCGGTGTACGACTATCCGCTGAATGTCGGCGGACGGCCGCCCCACGCCTGGCCGGCCTTCCTGCCCGCCGCCTATATCGTGGGCGTGTTGTGGGCGGCAGTGGCGGCGCTGATCGGCATGCTGTGGCTCAACGGGCTGCCGAGCCTGCATCATCCGGTGTTTTATGCACGCGGCTTCCATCGCGCGAGCCAGGACCGCTACTTCCTGTACCTGATGGCCGAGGACCCGCGCTTTGAAGCGGCTTCGGCACTGGATTTCCTGCGGACGCTCGATGCGTTGCGGGTCAGCGAAGTGAGGGCTGCATGATGCGTGGCCGACCCATCCTGTTGCTGGTCCTGCTGGCCGCCTGCGACGGCTGGCCCGAGAGCCCGAGGCCGCCGCCCCCGGCGCCCCCGCCCGAAGGGGCTGTCCCGCGCGGCGACGCCGCCCGGCGCGCCGCCCTGGCCTTTCCGGGTCCGCCCGTGGACGCGGCGCTGCTGGCCGAGGGTGCCGAACGCTACGCCATCTATTGCACGCCCTGCCATGGCGCGACCGGGCGCGGCGACGGTATCGTGGTGGCGCGCGGCCATCCCGCCATCGCCCGGTTGCCGGCCGACCCTGAACGCACCATGGCCGCGATCGCCGCCAATGTGGCGGGAGCGCATCCGGTGGCCGACCGGCTTGATGCGCGGCAGCGCTGGGCGGTGGCGCGGCACGTCGCCACGCTGGGCGGGCCGTGATGGCAGCGCTGGTCACGCCATGGACGGAAGCGCTGCTGGTCCTGTTCCTCCTGGCCGCGGGCATGGCGCTGGGCGCCATGGTGGCGCTCGCCCTCGGGCACCTGCTCGGTGAGGTATGGCGGGCACCGTTGCAGCCGTCACTGTCGGCCATGGCACGGGCGGCACCCCTGCTGGTACCGCTCGCCTTGCCGCTGCTGCTGACACTGACCCCAAGCCATGGCCGGTACGATCCGGTCCTGTATGTGTCGCGAGGCTTGGCCTTGCTCGTGCTGTGGGCGTGGCTCGGGCGGGTCGTGTCGCGGCCGCATCTGCGGGGTCGGACGGCTGGCGCTGCATTGCTGGTTCTGGTGCTGACCGGCGCATTCGCCATGCAGGAATGGACGATTTCACGTGACCCGGGCTGGACCGGAAATCTCCAGGGCTTGACGCTTCTTGTCGGGCAGGTGGCAGCCGCGCTGGCGCTGGCGACGCTGCTCGCGCTGCGTCATGCCATGCCGGATGAGGAAGCGCGCACAGGACTCGAACGGGCGCTGCTCAGCCTCTGCATGGCAGTGCTGTGGCTGTCCTTCGTACAGTACATTGTGGTCTATGCCGCGAATCTGCCGGACGAAGCCGCGTGGTATCTGCGCCGGTCCGTTGGTGGCTGGGGCTGGGTCAAGGTGGGCATCGCCCTGCCCGCCCTGCTGCTGGCGATCGGCCTCGCGCTGGTGCCGGAATGGCGACCATGGCGACTGGTCTCGGTGAGCCTGCTGATCCTGGCGCACTACGTCGCGCAACTGCTGTGGGTGCTGCGGCCCGATGGCGCGATGCCGATTGCGGTGGCGGTGCTGGCGCCGGCGTTGCTGATGATCGGTGTTGTTCTGGCGCGCCGCCGCGTCGCGCGGCCTGCATGAGGCCGGCCACCGCGCTGGCGCATCCTTTTGCGCCCCACAGACGTTGCCTGAGAAGGCATGGCGGGAGGCGGGCATCGCAATGGGTGAGGTGACGCTGGCGGATCCCTGGGTGGCCTATTGCGGAACGCCGCCGGTGCCGGGCGAAGCGGGCTGGAACCTCGACCCCTGGCTTGGCGCGGTACTGGTGGCGGGATTGGCGCTTGTCTTGGGCCGCGCATCCCATCGGCGAGCCCTGTTGGCGGGATGGGGGATCCTGGCGCTGGCGCTCGTCTCACCGCTGTGCAGCCTGTCGGTGGCACTGTTCTCTGCGCGCGTCGGGCAGCATCTGCTGATCCTGCTCGTGGCGGCACCGCTGCTCGCCCTCGGGCTGCCTGCCCCGCGACGGCAGACGATCGGTGGCATCGGCGCCGCGGCGGCCGCCTTCGCGGTCGCATTATGGGTGTGGCACCTGCCCGGACCCTATGCTGCGACCTTCAGGTCCGACGTCACCTATTGGGTCATGCATGCCAGCCTGCTGGCGGCGGCGGTGTGGCTGTGGCGCGGGCTGCTGCTGGCCGCGGCCGATCGGCCGGAGGTGGTGTTCCTCGCGGGCATCGCCACCGCGGCGCAGATGAGCGCGCTCGGCGCCTTCCTGACCTTCGCGCCGCGCGCGATCTTCCCGCCGCATGCCTATACCACCCTGCCCTGGGGGCTGACGCCGCTGGAGGACCAGCAGCTCGGCGGGCTGCTGATGTGGGTGCCGGGTGGGCTGGCCTTCGCGGCTGTGGCGGTGGGCGGGCTGGCGGTGGCGATGCGGCGCGGGCGCTTCGCCGCATGAAGGCGCGCGCTGCCGTCGCGCTGGCCGTTCTGGCGGGCTGTTCCGGCGTGCAGACGCCGCTCGACCCCTGGGGCATCCAGGCGGCCCGCATCGCGGAACTGACGCATGTGCTGTTCATCGGTGGCGGCGCGATCTTCGTGCTGACCATGGGGTTCCTGGCGGCAGCGCTGCTCGCGCCCGGACGTCTGCGCGGGTGGATCGGATCGCATCGCTTCGTCATCGGCGCGGGCATCGCCTTTCCGGTCGTCACGCTGGCGGCGTTGCTGGTCTATTCGCTCGGCGTCTCGCGCGCGCTCATGCTGCCTGGGGACGGCGCGCCGTTGCGCGTCGAGATCATCGGACGGCAATTCTGGTGGGAGGTGCGCTACCCCGATCTCGGTGAGGGTGCGGTCACCGCCAATGAACTGCATCTGCCCATCGGTCGGGATGTCGAGCTGCTGCTGACCTCCGGCGACGTGATCCACAGCGTCTGGGTCCCCAACCTGCACGGCAAGATGGACATGATCCCCGGACGGGTGAACCGCCAGCGGCTGCGGGTGGACCGGGTGGGCGTGCTGCGCGGCCAGTGCACGGAATTCTGCGGCGTGCAGCACAGCTTCATGGCGTTCTGGGTGGTAACGCATGAACCGGCGGATTTCGATGCCTGGGTCGCGCGGCAACAGGCGCCCGTCCCGCCACCTGCCAATGCGGAAGAAGCGCGAGGCAGGCAGGTGTTCGACGAATCCGGCTGCGGCGCCTGCCACGCGGTGCGCGGGACTGAATTCCAGGGCCGTCTCGCACCCGATCTGTCGCGCATCGGGTCGCGCCTGTCGCTGGCGGCCGGCGCGCTGGACAATCACCGCGCCAACCTGGCGGGCTGGATCGCTGGCGCGCAGGACATCAAGCCGGGCAACGCCATGCCGGCCTATGGGCGTTCGCTGGAAGGGGCGGACCTGCTTGCCGTGGCGGCGTGGCTGGAGTCGCTGCGATGAGTGCGGACACCGGCACGCTCCCCAACCCGCTGCCGCGCCCGCCGGACGAACTCGGCCGGCTGCGCGCCGCCTGGCAACGCCCGACCGGCTGGCGGGTGATCGGGGAGGTCAACAACAACCTGATCGGCCCCCTGTTCGTCGGGACGGCCCTGCTGTTCCTCACGATGTCCGGCCTGCTTGGCGTGCTGATCCGGGCGCAGCTGGCGATGCCGGGGCTGACCATCATCGATCCGGACACGTACAACCAGGTCTTCACCATGCATGGCACGGTGATGATGTTCCTGTTCGCGGTGCCGGCGGTCGAGGCGGTCGGCATCACGCTGCTGCCGGCGATGCTGGGCGCACGGGAGATGCCGACGCCGCGGCTCGGCGCCTATGCCTATTGGATCTACCTGATCGGCGGGCTCGCCTTCTTCAGCTCGTTGTTCTTCGGCGTGGCGCCCGATGGCGGCTGGTTCATGTATCCGCCGCTGACCAGCAAGGAATATTCGCCGGGCATCAATACCGACATGTACCTGCTGGGGATCGGTTTCATTGAGATCTCGGCGATCGCAGGCGCGATCGAACTGATCGTCGGCATCCTGCGCTGCCGCGCGCCGGGCATGACGTTGGGTCGGATGCCGATCTTCGGATGGGCGATGCTGGTCTTCGCCGCCATGGTGATCTTCGCCTTCCCGGCGGTGATCGTCGCGAGCACGTTGCTGGAACTGGAACGCGCCTTCGACTGGCCGTTCTTCCTGCCCGAACGCGGCGGTGACCCGCTGCTGTGGCAGCACCTGTTCTGGTTCTTCGGCCACCCGGAAGTCTATGTGATCTTCCTGCCGGCCGCGGGCATGGTCTCGATGATCGTACCGGCCATGGCGGGCACCGCGCTGGTTGCCCACGGGCTGGTGGTGACGGCGCTGGTGGGCACCGCATTCCTCAGCTTCGGCCTGTGGGTGCACCACATGTACGCCACCGGCATACCGGGACTGAGCCTCGCCTATTTCGCGGCAGCCGGCTTCGCGGTGTCGATACCATCGGGTCTGCAAGTCTTCGCCTGGATCGCCACTTTCGCCGATGGGAAGCGGGTGCGCATCGCCACGCCCACGCTGTTCGCTTTCGGCTTCCTGTTCATCTTCGTCCTCGGCGGCCTGACGGGCGTGATGGTCTCGGTCACGCCGTTCGACTGGCAGGCGCACGACACGTATTTCATCGTGGCGCATCTGCACTACGTGTTGATCGGCGGCATGGTCTTCCCGCTGCTGGCGGCCCTGTACTACTGGGCGCCGGCAGTCGGTTCGCCGCTGTCCGAACGCCTGGGGAAATGGGCGTTCTGGCTGCTGTTCCTCGGCACCAACCTGACCTTCTTCCCGATGCACATTGCCGGCATGATGGGGATGCCGCGACGCATCTTCACCTATCCCGCCGGCATGGGACTTGAGCTGTGGAACGCGCTGTCCTCCGCCGGCGCGGCGATGGTGCTGCTGGGTGGCGTGGTTCTGCTGGTGGATGTCGCGCGCAATTTCCGCGTGACCGGTGGATCAGGCCGCAATCCGTGGAAGGCGGGCACCGCGGAATGGCTGCCGAACGAGGATTACGGACCGCGCAGCATCCCCCGCATTTCGGGCCGCTACCCGCTTTGGGACAATCCCGGCCTGGCCGAGGAGGTAGAGGCCGGACGCCACCTGCTGCCCGGCACCCTGACCGGGCGGCGCGAAGCCTTGATCACCAGCCCGGCGGAGGCACTGCCGCAATACGTCGCCGTCATCCCTGGACCCAGCCTCGCGCATCTGGTGGCGGCGGTGGGCACGGCGGGGTTCTTCCTGTCGCTCGCCGTCTCGGCGGTGATCCCGGCGGCCGCATTCGGTATCGTGGCTCTCGCGGGCTTCCTGCGCTGGATTTGGGCCGGCACTGACCTTGGCCCGCTGCCGACGCGGCAGGGCGGGATCGGCGAAGGGTTGGAATTGCCCACCTATGTCACGGGTCCGATCTCGACATCCTGGTGGGCGATGGTGTGCCTGATGCTGGTCAGCGGCACGACCTATGCCTGCACCATGGGCAGCTACCTGTTCCTGTGGCTGGTGAATGGCGATGCGATGTGGCCGCCGCACGGCATGGGGCTGCCGGTGGCAGCCTGGGGAGCGGTTGCGCTGGCGGCGTATCTGGCCAGTGGTGGCGTGGTGCTGCTCGCATCAGCCGCCCTGCACCGTCGCGACGCGCTGTGGGGGCCGGCGATGCCGGTGGCGCTGCTGCTGCTTTGCATCGGCTTCGGCGCCGACCTGATGGCGCTGTGGGATGCGGGGCTGCGACCGACCCTTCACGCCCATGCCGCCGCATCCTATGCGCTGGCGGTCTGGCAGGGCACGCATGTCTTGGTCGCCGCGATCATGACCGGCTACCTGGCGGCACGGTCCTGGGCGGGAATGATCGATGGGACGCGCCGGCTGAGCTTCGACAACGTCATGCTGTTCTGGCTCTACACCGTGGGCCAGGGCGTCGTGGGGCTGGCGTTGCTGCACGGCTTCCCGATGTTGCTCGCATGACCGGGGCGCGGGTGCGGCCGGTCTGGGGCGTGCTGCTTCCTGTGGCGGGGCTGGCGGTTTGGGCGATGCATTTCGGAGCGGTCTATGCGCTGAGCGCGACGGCGTGCGAACGGGGATGGGTGGACCGGACGCTGTTCGGACTGCCCTGGCTGCCCGCGATGGTCGGGCTTGCGACGCTGCTGGCGTTGCTGCTGTTGGCCCTCGCCTTCCGCCCGGCGTTGCAGCGGCCACGTGGCCCATGGATCGATGGCGGCGAAAGCGAGCCGCGGTTCACACGCTGGTTCGCCGGCAGCGCGGCCGTTCTGGCGACGCTGGCCGTGCTGTTCCAGGCGCTGCCGGCACTTCTGCTGCCTGGCTGCGGGTGAGGCGCGGTCAGGCGCGGGGCCGCAGACGTGGGTTCGGGCGCGGGCCGCCTTCAGAGGACCCGAGCGGCATTCCCGCGGGTGTCGGCGGCAGTCGCGCAGCGCCGATGGTGAACAGATAGGCGGCCGCATCGCGCGCCTGGGCCTCGGTCAGGCCGACCGATGGCATCGCCGAGCCCGGCGAAATCGCGGCTGGATCGAGCAGCCAGGCGACCACGTTTTCTGGAACGTTCGGCAAGCGGCCACCGACATAGCCGCGTCGGGCCCATTCGGTCAGCGGCGGGCCGACCCAGGCGACGGCGCCCGGTACGCCGGGGATGACATGACAGGAGCCGCATCCGGTTTCAAGGATCACCGCCTGTCCGCGGCGCGTGTCCGCGCCGGCGAGCTGCAACGACGCGGGTTCGTCAGCGTCACAGCCCCCCGCCAGCAGAAGGATTAGCGCAGGAACAGCCAGACGCCTGGACGGCAGCATGGCGACACACCGTCAGCGCGGCGTGACTGCGGTCCCGTCACCCGCGGGCGCCGCCGGGCGCGGACCGGACGGCGTCACGCGCCAGATGGTGCCGGTCAGGTCGTCGGCGACGATCACTGCGCCGCGCGGATCCACCGTAACGCCAACCGGCCGGCCGCGGGCATTGCCATCCGCATCGAGGAAACCGGAGATGAAATCCACAGGCTCGCCGGCCGGCCGTCCATCGCGGAAGGGGACGAAAACGACACGATAGCCGGACGGCACGCGGCGGTTCCAACTGCCGTGTTCGCCAACGAAGGCTCCGTCGGCAAAGTCCGGTCCCATGGCGGATGTCGAGAACGCCACCCCCAACGCGGCAACATGCGCCCCGAGCGCATAGTCGGGCGCGATGGCCGCGGCGACGCGTTCAGCGTTCTGCGGCTGGGCGCGTGTGTCGACATTCTGCCCCCAGTAGCTCCAGGGCCAACCATAGAAGCCCCCTTCGCGCACCGAGGTCAGGTAATCGGGCACGAGGTTCGGACCGATCTCGTCACGCTCGTTCACGACAGCCCACAACTCGTCGGTGCCAGGCCGGAAGGTCAGCGCCGTCGGGTTGCGCAGGCCGGTCGCGTATTGCCGATGTGCGCCGGTCTGCGCATCGATCTGCCAGACCATCGCGCGGTCTTCCTCGGCAGCCATGCCCCGTTCGGTGATGTTGCTGTTGGAGCCGATGCCGACGTAGAGGAACCGTCCGTCCGGACTGGCCGCCAGCGCCTTGGTCCAGTGATGGTTGATGGCGGCGGGCAACTGGGCCACCACACGCGGCGCGCCAACCGCCTGCACCTGCCCATCCGCGTAGTCGAAGCGAACAAGCGCATCCTGGTTCGCGATGAAAATGCCGCCATCCACCAAGGCCAGGCCATAGGGCGCGTTCAGGCCATCGGCGAAGACGTGGCGCATCTCATACGTCCCGTCGCCATCCGCGTCGCGCAGCAAGGTCAGCCGGTTGCCGCCGCTGGCGCTGCTGCGACCCAGGGCCTTGATGAAGCCCGCGATGATGTCCTTGGGACGCAGCGCGGGGGCGCCGCCGCCCGAACCTTCGGCCACAAGAATATCGCCGTTGGGCAGCAGCAACGTCTGGCGGGGGATGCGCAGGTCCGTGGCGATGGCCTGGATGGTGAAGCCGGACGGCACCACCGGCTGATCGCTGCCCCAATTGGCGGGGCGCGGGATTGTCATCTCGGGCAGCAGGCCGCTTTGCGGCGCCGGTAGATTCGGATTGGCGCCCCGCTGGACAGGCCCGGGATCGCTGTCACAGGCGGAGAGCGCGATCGCGGCTGCCCCGACAAGAAGGAACCGGCGCATCACGATACCTCGTTCAGTCGATTGCGGGAAAAGCCCAACCAGGCCGCGAAGACGGCGAGCACTGCCGAGATGGCGGACAGATAGAGGCCTTCGGGCATGATCGCCCAGGCATCCTTGGCGTGGACCAGCGCGTTTACGATGCCGACGATCCACAAGGCGAGCAGAACGAGTAGGAGCGTGAGATGCCTGCGGCGAGACACCCCTCCCCGTATAACATCGACAAACGACCAAAGGACCGCGAAAGCGCCGAACACGGCTGCCCCGGCCAGAAACCACGAGGCGAAGTTTGCCCACTGCATGTGGAAGCTTGCGCGATAAGCGAGGTCGCTGAAAAAGGCGCCCAGGAACAATGTCGGGAGCCCTCCGATCAGCATGGCCTGAATCGGGTTCAGAGGTGACGGGACATGGCGGGCTGAGGTTGCACTCATCGGCGCTTCTCCCGAGCAAAGAGGTCGAGGAGACAACGGACCGGAGCGCGGCGAGGTTTCCACGGGAAGCCGGTATTTTGATGATCGAATATCCCGGGCGGCCTGGCTTCGATGTCACGGCACCGGCGGGGGTGACGTTCGAACAACACTTCCGCCGGTTGATCCGCCTTGGCGAATGCGGATCGGGAGACCCTCCACGCGACGAGCGGGATCGGTTTGCATTCGTACACCGATCCCACTCCAACCTTTTACCGTGGAGTGTGCTTCAGACCGCCGGCGCATCCGCACCTGCGGTCGTCACGGTCCAGGGCGCACAACTCACCCTCCTGTGCCCCGCCGTTCCTGATATCGCCGGAACTAAGCGGCGCCGCAGCTTTCGGACGGCGCAAGCACGCGCCGTCCTCTTCGCTGCGCAGTCTGATGGCGCCGGTCCTCACCGGCGCGCATTCTGCACTATACCCGGATGAAGGCGGCAAGCGGGTCCCGTGCTATTGTCTGTGGGGTGCCTGAACCTACGCCGCCCACAGATCGTCCCCGCCGCCGGGCGCCAGTGTATTGTTCCAAACTGTCAGGTTTGATCCGACAGTGCCGTATTTGCTGCCAACGGTATAGACGTTGCCGCCGGCCGC
This sequence comes from Acetobacteraceae bacterium, assembly GCA_022842185.1. Classification (GTDB taxonomy): domain Bacteria; phylum Pseudomonadota; class Alphaproteobacteria; order Acetobacterales; family Acetobacteraceae; genus Neoroseomonas. The sequence continues at coordinate 71,650 of JALHQB010000008.1, read as the reverse complement.
ACGTTCGACCGTGTTACCGCCGAAGACGTTCCCGTTATCCGCCGTGGGCGCGTCAATGTAGAAGGCGCTGACGTTCGGATCGGCAGTCGTCACCCGATTGTCCTGGATCACATTGCCCCGGGTCAGATCGTGCAGGGGCAGCATGTCGATGTCGGTGTTGAGCATGATCTCGCCGCGCATGCGATTGGGATTGCCCGGGCGATTCACCGAATTGCCGCTGACCGTGTTTCCAATGATCATGTTCGACGCGGAATCGTAGGCGATGATGCCCGCCCCATCGTTGCCACTGACAATGTTCTGTTCAATGCGATTGTTGCCGGTGAACTGATCGGCCTGGATACCGTTTCCATCGTTGCCGTAGAAGCCGGCTTCAAGGTTATCGAAGACGCGGTTGCCTCGGACGATGTTGCCGTAGCCGAATCCGTCGGCGCCCTCGCCGCCATAGCGTGCGTCCACCCCGCCATAGATGTGGATGCCGGAACTGCCGGAATAGGTGCGGCCGTTACCGCTGACGTCGTTGTTCTCGACACTGATGCCGTTGGCATGAATCTCGATTCCATGTGACCCGTTGTCGCGGATCACGTTGCCCACCACGCGCGTGAGTTCGGCGTCGTGATCAAGGCGGTTGAACGCAATGCCATTGATGGCATTGCCTTGGATCAGGTTGTTCTGCACCAGGTTGCCGCCACCAGTGTCACTGCCGAACCAAATGCCGGTCGCAGAATTCTGGATCGTGTTGTTCACGATGGTGATGTGATGCGCGTCGCCCTGCACGGCGATGCCGGCCATGGAGCTGTTCTTGATCGTGAGATCAGTGATGGTGACATACGCCGCGCGTTCGACCGCGATGGACCCCTGGATGACCGGAGGCGCGCCGGTGCCGTAGCTGCCGACCGTGATCGGCGCGGCTTCCGTCCCCTCACCCTTCACGACGATCACGCCGCTGATGACCGACCCCGCCTTGAACAGGTAGCTCGTGCCCGCTTCAAGCGTCCATCCGCCCCACGCCTTGTAAGGGGAGGCGATCGAACCGTCTCCGGAGGTGCCTGCGCCAGGGTCGATGTAGACGATGCGTTGGGCAGGCGGCGCGGGAGGCAGGGTCGTGCCGCCGCCACCGCCGCCGCCGCCGCTAACGGGTGGCGGTGGCGCGATGGCGCCTATGATGCTCGACAACTGCAGCGACTGCACGCCCATGAGCAAGATCTCGGCATCGATGACGCCATCGGTCACGCCAGTCTTGCCTGCCACATCGATCTGGAGAACGCTGTTCGCGCCCTCGACGTTCAGCCTTGCCTGGACCCCGCCGCGGCCGGCCTGGAGGCTTCCCGCGCCAAGGAAAGTGATCGGCAAGCCGGGTGCGAGATCATTGAGCCAGATGGCGTCTACGCCGACCGCAAAGTCATGGATGACGTCCCGTAGCGTGCCTGGTCGGCTGTCCGTGACAGCACCAAGGCCGAATACGTCCGTACCGGCACCGCCATAGAGATGATCGGCTCCCGCATCACCACGCAGGATGTCGTTGCCACCTTCTCCGCGGATCGTATCGCTTCCAGCGCCACCGACGAGCACGTTTGCCGAGGCATTGCCGATGAGTGTGTTGTTAAGCGCATTGCCCGCGCCCATCAGGCTTGCGGTGGCACTCAGTTGCAGTTGTTCGACATTCAACGGCAGCGTCATGGTTATCGATGAGATGATCAGGTCCACCCCTTCGCCCTGGACTTCGATCACCCGGTCGCTCGCATCCGCCACGATATAGGTGTCGTTTCCGATGCCGCCTTGCATGGTGTCGGCGCCGGCACCTCCATCCAACCTGTCGTTGCCCCCGGCACCGATCAGGACATTTGCGCCGGCATTGCCGGTGATGTGATTGGCCAGCGCGTTGCCCGTACCGTTGATGTTGGCCGTACCGGTTAACGTCAGCCGATCGACGAAGGCTGGCAGGACATAGCTGATCGAGGACAAGACGATGTCCACGCTGCCGTCGTCAGTCTCCACGACAACGTCGCCTGGATTATCGACGATGTAGGTATCGGCGCCGGTGCCCCCGATCATCAGATCGGCACCCGCGCCGCCATTGAGGAAATCCGTTCCCTCCAGACCATGCAGCGTATCGGCGTCGTTCAGCCCGTAGAGGGTATCGGCGCCCGAGCTGCCTGCCAGGGTGTCTTTGAGATTGGTTCCGCTTTTGGTGACCATGTCTATCCCGTCGGTTGATACCGCTACCGACTATGGTCCATGGACATCGTGAAACAACTATAAGTTGTATGACGTCTGCCAAACTCACGAATAATTGCTGTTACAGGCTGATTTTTGTTTTGGTCGGCGCACGTTCGGCCTAGATGGGTCGGATCTGCCCCGCAGCACGCGCTCATTCTATTTTTATCGTCATTCGTGCCTTGGCGTGAGCGATTCAAAACGGCCATCGAGAGAGCGCTGCGGGCGGCCGTGTGGCGCCCACAGGCTTCAGGACCAAGGCCGCATGCCGTATCGGCAGGAAGTACCAAGAAGCACAGAGTTCGCGCCCCGCCGCAGCGGGGCGCGATGTCATGATGCCGGATGACCCGGGAAGGCTCCGGGGCTGCTGCTCAGCCCCAGAAATCGTCCCCGCCGCCCGCCGCCAGTGCCGTATTCCACAGCGCCAGGTCGGAACCGACCGCCGTACCACCGACATTGTAGGCCGGTCCGCCCGCGGCACGGACAACAGTGTTGCCGCCGAAGACGTTGCCGTTATCGGCCGTGGGCGCATCGATGCGGAATGCGCTCATGGTCGGGTGCGTCGTCGTCACCAGATTGTCCTGGATGACGTTGCCCCGGGTCAATTCACTCCAGCGATCAATGTCAGCGGCCAGAATGATTTCACCGCGATAAGGGTGCTGGCCCGAACGGTCGAGCACGTTTCCGCTGACGGTATTCCCGATCACCGCGTTCGACGCCGAATCGTACAGGATGATGCCCGCACCATCATTGCCATAGACGGTGTTGTTCTCGATCCGGTTGTTGCCGGTGTACTGGTCAGCCTGGATTCCGTTGCCGTCATAGCCGTTGCCGGCCTCTCGCGTGTCGTACACGAGGTTGTTGCTGATGACGTTGCCGAATCCATAACCATCGGGCGTGCCGTAACCGGCATAGATGTGAATGCCGGTGCTGCCGCTGACGGACCAGCCACTGCTGGCAACCTCGTTGCCGTCGACGATGATGCCGCTGGCATTGATCGCAATACCGTGGGAGCCACTGTCGCGCACAACATTGTCCACGGCGCGGGTCGGATCGCCGCGATGATCGACCTTGTTGAACGCGATGCCGTGAAGCTGGCTGCCCAGGATCTGGTTGCCCTGAACCAGGTTCCCCCCGCCCGCATTCGAACTGAACCACACGCCGATCGACGTGTTCTGGATCGTGTTGTTCAGAACGGTTATGTCATGCGAACCACCCTGAACCGTCACGCCGGCGTAGGCGCTGTTCATGATGGACAGGTCGGAAATGGTGACGTGTGCGGCGTTCTCGACGGAAATGGAGCCTTGGATCACCGGCGCCGCGCCATTGCCGTAGCTGCCGATCGCGATCGGATCCGCCTCGGTACCCTGCCCCTTGACCACGACGACCCCGTTTATGACGGTGCCGGCCTTGATCAGGTAGCTGGTGTCCGCCTGCAGCGTCCAGCCGCCCCAGGAGTTGTACGGCGATCCGATCGAGCCGTCGCCGGACCTGCCCGCGCTCGGATCGATGTACACGGTCCGGCCCGTCGATGGCGCGACGACGTCCGGCGGTTCCACGACACTCGGCGGCGGCTGAACGATGGACGGTGGCGGTGCGACGATGGCCGGTGGCGCAGCGCCACCACCTGATGCTGCGGCTGCCTCTAGGATGTTCCACGCGTTGAGTGATTGCACACCCATCAGGAATATCTCGGCATCCGCGGCACCATCGGTACCCTGCCAACCGTTCGGCACGTCAATCTGAAGCACGCTGTGCGCGCCCTGCACGTCCAGACGGGTCTGGATGGTGTTGGCGCCAGCCTGGAACGAACCCTGGCCCAGGAAGGTGATCGGCACACCCGGTGCGAGATCCATCAGGTGCAGCACGTCCTGGCGCGCATCGAAGTCGTGGATGACGTCGCGCTTCGCGCCGACAGCACTGTCGCCCAGCACACTCAGGACGAAGACATCAGTGCCACCGTCGCCGTAAAGCTGATCAGTGCCGGCATCGCCGCGGAGAATGTCGACGCCATCGCCGCCGCGAATCGTATCGTCACCTCCGCCGCCTAGAATCACGTTGGTGGCAGAGTTGCCGATGATGATGTTGGATTGATTGTTGCCAATGCCGACCAGATTGGCCGTACCGGCAAGCGTCAAGGTTTCCACCCCGGCGGGCAGAATTTGGTTCGTATATGTGATCACGAGAAAGGTGCCCCTTGTTTGATTCGCGGACTTGGTCACCAGGGCTCTGATGACGTTGGTGCCCGCTGCCGCGTCCCGCCCCCGACCGCAGCATCAGTGCTTCAATCGAGCGGCCGGGTTCCGGCCCCACTGTTCAGACGATCCGTTGCGTCGGCGCCGAGAGGCTCTTTGCCTCCGGCTACTCCCGAACGATCACCGCCCAGTCGAAACCACGTTCGATACGCTATCCCCCTGCGGTTAACGTCGCCGGGTTAGATCAGAAATGTCGAGACGACAATCATAAGATGCATTCTGTGGAATGCTATTACTTGTGGTTGTATTGATGTCGAAAAAATCAATTTAGCCGGCCGTCGGCCTGACCTGTTCGGTCACTCAAAAATGGTTAAATTATGTCTTAGTTAGGGCAGTTCGGCAGGCGGTTTCTCTGCCAGCGCCGCCTCGATCGCGCGGCGCTTTCGAGCCTGGAACAGCTTGCGATACACAGGCGCAGCAGCGCGATGACTGACGCGGGATGCACCACGCGCGAAGCCAAGCCAGCATGGTTCCGTCAAACTGTTGATGACCAGGTCAGCCGCCGCATGGCGCATCGACCGCGTACCCAACTGCCGGCTCTGCAACCCAAGTGCCACGAGTTCTTCACGCATTCCCGGCTGACGCCGCGCCCAGGCGGCCAACGCCTTGCCTTCCCGGTCGGCAATCCGCAACCAATCCGCTTCGCCCATCGGATGCAGGTGTTTCGCTGTCGCGGCGGGCGCGAAATACACTTTCAACCCGTCCGTTCGGAGCCGCGCGCTAAACTCGATATCCTCGTGCCAGCGCAGCGCTTCGTCGAAGCCACCATGCCGACGCAACAGCGCCGCCTTCGCTGACACGTTGTAGGTGTAGAAGGCGCTCCAGCCGACCTCGGTCCCCTCGGCGAGCGCGTCGAAGCGATGGTCATGATGCATGACCTCGAACAGGCCTGGTGGCGGGTCATCCATGGGCGCAAGCGCGCCCAGAACCGCCTCGGCCTCGCCCGGATGGACGGCATGCTGTCGCAGATGTTCCGCGACCAGACCTGGCTCGGCGATGCTGTCGTCGTTCAGAAACAGCAGCAACGGTGCGCCCGTCATGGTCATGGCACGGTTTCGCGCGGCGTTGGCGCCAGCATTTCGCTGGCGCGCCACGCGCACCGCGAAGGGCAAGCGCGCGCCCTCCGATTGCACGGCGTCGAAAGTACCATCCGCCGATCCGTCATCGACGATGACCACCTCCATCCGACCGATCGCGTCGCCAACCTGTCCAGCAAGCGCACCGATGCAGCGCAGCACCACTGCCTTGCGGTTGTAGGTCGGGACGATCACCGCGATGTCCGCCCGGCTGGCGGACCCCGCGACGTTAACGTCGATGGTCATGGTTCTGACATTGCCGCCGGCTGCGTCTGCCACGCCGTCGATTCAACCTCCTCCATTCCGCCCCGCTTCTGAATCATCACCATCAGGTACGGTTTGAACACCGGCGGTGTCATCCAGAACAGCGCCTGCCATGCCCGTGCTGCCCAGGCGCGATCGAGATGATAGAAGGGACGTCCGTCATACAGATAGCTGCAGTGGACATACTTTTCGGTTGGGAAAAGCCGCCGCAGCGCCCCGCGCGTGTTCATCCGATAAACCGGCGGGAAACTGTCCTCAGCTTCGCGTCGCGGTTCGAGAAGCTTCAGCGCAGCACGGTGCAGCGCGCCGGGCACGATGCGCGCTCCGATGCCGATCACGCCGAGACCGTTTGGCGTCCAGCCGCAGATCCACCCACCCGGGCGCAGGATACGGTCGAGTTCCTTGGCCCAGAATTCTGCATCCTCGATATGCTCGAAGACCGAGAACGCGGAGACGAGGTCCACCGATGCGTCAGGCAGTGGAAGCTTCTCGCCCGGGCGGATGATGATGCCTTCGTCAACCTGCGGGTTCTCAAGGATCGCAGGATCCACATCCGCACCGATCACCCTCGCGCAGCGTCCACGAAAATCGCCGAGCCAGCGCCGAAAAGGAACCGGATCGTAGATCCACTTGCCCCGACCTGCACCGAAATCCAGGACCACCATGTCCGGACGCAACAGCGCATTGACGCGGACAACGTAATCCATCCGATGATCGCCTCGGGGAAAACCCCCAGCAGGCATCTCGGGGAAAATGATGTGTTCGGTTGGTTCGTGTACCATCAAGCCTCTTTCACGCGCGCATCTGACGCATCATAATGACATACGTTCCAGCGCTGTTGAATGTTGTTCTGCAGCGATCCTGCATCATTCCACGCAGTTGTGCTGGACAAACTTCGATCCCGGAGGGTACCCGCAGGACCATGGATTTCCTGTCACGACGACACCTCATCGGCCATCTTCCAATCGCCACGCCGGTCCTGTTCAGCGCATGGTCCGCGGCCGCTGCAACCATTGAGGTCGGAGCGGGCGCATCCGTCTCTACGCCTGCGCGAATTCCATGGAGCAGCTTGGCGCCGGGTGACGAAGTCGTCCTGCGCAGCGGCAACCACACCGAGATGATGGTGGTCACCGCGCGTGGCACCGCCGCACGCCCCATCGTCATCCGTGCCCAGCCCGGCGCCGTGCTTGCCAGTACGGTAGTGTTCGAAGGCGCCCAGCATGTGCGTCTGGAGGGGCTGACGATACAACGGTCGCGCCTGTCCGGCGTTATCATTCAACGCGGATCTGTGGGTGTGACTGTCCAGGACTGCACGGTCCGCGATTGCGGCCTCGGCATCTGGATCGGGGATGGTGCGGGCGGCGCGCATCGGCTGATCGGCAATACGCTGATCGACAACCAGACCCACGGCGTTGCCATCGACGTGATCAACGCACCGATTGGCCAGGAAGGTCTTATTGCCGGCAACCGCGTCGCGCGCAACGGCATGCATGGCATGGAACTGAACGGCAACCGCTACATCGTCGAGGGCAACCTCGTATGGGACAACGGGCTCAAGCTGTCCGGCACCTCGGGCATCCACACCTACTGCAAGGATCCGCAGCAGGACGCTGGGCGCGACAACATCATTCGCTACAACATGGTGTGGGGCCAGCGGGAGACGACGGGCCAGGATGGCAACGGCATCCAGCTCGACCAATGGTGCGATCGCAACCAGGTCTATTTCAACATCTGCTTCGCCAATGACGGGGCAGGCATCGCGCTGTTCGATTCGTCGGACAACTTCGTGGCGAACAACACCTTGTACGACAACATGCGTGATTCGGGCGGACGCCACGCCTACAAGGCCGACCTTGTTCTGGCCAGCGACTACACGCGCAATGTCGATCACGTTGCCAACAACATCATCCGCAACAACCTGGTGGTGACGCGCCGGCGCGGCATCGCAAGCATCTATGTCGATCCATTTGGGCGTCGCTCGCGAGAGATCGCCGGCAACCACGTGCATCACGTCGGCAGTGAGGTTCCCTTGGTCTGGAACCGGAACCGCGTCGCGGATCTGCGCGCCTGGAACGCGGCCAAGCCCGGTGGCCCGGACGCGCAGGGCGACCCCCAGTTGCGCGACACCGCGCTTCTCGCCCGGCAGCCACCGGATGCCGAAGGTCTCCGGCCACGGCTGGCGCTTGCGGGTCTCCCTTTGCCGGAAGGCATCGCCCAGCGCGATTTTCTCGGTGTCGCCTGGACGACGCCGCCGATCGGCGCATTGCTTTCCAGCGCCAGCTGATACGGCCGGATCACGATCGTGGGACGCATTGGCATCGACGCGCATGTCCTGGATGGCAAGTACCAGGGCTCGCGCTCCTGGCTCGAGAATGTGCTCGACCATCTCCCCGCCACCACAGGCGCGGCGGCGCATGAATGGGTCATCTATTCCGCCGATCCCGATGCCACCGCGCGTCGTTTCCCCTGGCCGCGCTACCGCCATGTCCGCATCACGACGCGCAGTTCCATCGCGCGACTGCTGTTCTTCTGGCCGGCGGCACGACGGCGAGACGCATTGGACGCTCTCATTACCCAATACGTATCGCCGCCCTTTGTCGGCTCGCGATTTCGCCAGATCGTCGTCATCCACGACGTGCTGTTTGAAAGCGATCCGGAGTTCTTCCCCGCCGTCATGCGTTGGCGCCTTCGACTGTTGTGCCGACTCAGTGCGGCCCGTTCCGCAGCGGTGCTGACGGTCTCTCGACACGCCGCCAAGGAAATCGCACGCCTCTACGGCGTACCCGAGGACCGCATCATCCTCGCGCCCAATGCGCCCGGCGCATTGCCCCCGCCGTTTCCAGAAGACCTTGCGGCTGCGCGCGCCCTCACCCCTTTCCTGTTGTGGGTCGGTCGGCTCGAGCCGCGGAAGAACCTGCCGCTCGCGCTCGCCGCCACGCAAGCCGCGCGCTCTAACGGGACACGTCTCGTCGTCGTTGGGCGCGAAGACCACGGTCCGGCCGGCGCAGAAATGGCAGCCCGCCTCGCCGGGACGCCCGGGGTCGTGCATTTGCGCGACGTCGAACCTCGCCGCCTCGCGGCCCTTTATGCCAGTGCCGCAGCGCTTGTCTTTCCGAGCCTCGGTGAGGGATTCGGTATACCCGTGATCGAGGCTTTGTCTGCCGGGACGGCTGTCATTGCATCCAATCGGGGTGCCATCCCCGAAGCCGGGGGAGCATTGGCCCACTATGTCGATCCCGCATTGCCCGACGCCGCCGAAAAGATGACTGCGCTGGCCGCTGAGGCACTCTGCGGTAACCTCCTTCCCGACCGGGAGGCCTGCGCTGCCCATATCGAAAAATTTCACCCCCGTCGTGCTGCCGAAGCCGTAGTCATCGCTGCCGGATGACGAGGTTCGATGCTGCTACCAGCGTTCGCCTTCGATCGAGCGCCGATAGAGCTCCGCGTATTTCATCGCCATGTCGCGCACATCGAAGCGTTCCAGGGCGAACTCACGGCAACGCTTGCGGGAGATACCACGAACCTCCCGCATGGCGCGGGCTAGACCGGTGACGCTGTCGGCGAGGTAGCCGTTGACTCCGTCCTCGACCTGTTCCGGCAGCCCGCCGCTGCGCAGCGTGACCACCGGCGTGCCGGCGCACAGGGCCTGAATCACCACCATGGGATATGTCTCGAACCACTGCGGCGCCATCACCAGCGCAAGGGAGGAGGCGAGCGTCCGCTCGACCTCATGCGTTTCCCCCAGCAGCCTTACATTCGGCAGCACCGCAGCCATCGGCTTAATGATGAGCCGCGCGTAGCGACGCCCTTCGACGTTGCCGACGATGTCGAGCGGCATGCGCGCCAGCGCAGAAGCAAGGATCGAGATATGCTGGCCCTTGTAGCGTGCAATCTTGGCGAGGTGGACCAGGCGGTCCCCACCCTGCGGCGACCATTCCAGGCTGTTCACATCCACGCCGTATCCGACATGAGGGACATTGCCGCCTTTCAGCGTCCGTGCATGCGCTGCACAGGCGGCAACGACGTTCGCCTGCGCATAGCTTGCATTCTGCGGGACGCAGGTCGAGACGACGAAGGGCACGCGTTCAGGGTGACGATTGACGAAGATGTTCTGCAGCGACCAGTCATGCAGCACATCGACACGATGCCGCGCCGTATAGGCGTCCACCGCGTCGCTCAGAACCTCCTCGTTCAGATGGGCCTTCCCGCCTGTGAACTCGGGTTGATCGCCGTCGGGATCGACCGCGATCGTCTGCCCGGAACAGGAACTTCCGGCGCGTGCAAACAAGGTGACCTCGTGACCCTGACGGACGAGTTCCTCGGCGAGACAATGCACGACCCGCTCAATGCCACCGTAGCCCTTCGGCGGTGTCGGAACGCTGACGGTAGAGATCAGACCGATCCTCAGCTTGCTGCCACTGCCAAGGGCCGGACGGGCCGGGGATATCGTGGGATCCAAACGCGAGTTCCTCAAAGCAGTCGGTCAAGTACGGCCGGCAAGTGGCTTTGGTACCGATTGAGCAGGGTGCCCGCCAGTTGCGCGCCGCCTGCCTCCAGGATGGCAGCCGCTTCACGAACCGCATCCGCGGCCGTTGATTCAGCGCGCACCACCAGCATGGAGGCGCCGGCCTGTGCTCCAACCATCGCGGCCTCGGGGCTGGCAAGCACCGCCGGGCAGTCGATCACGCAGAAATCGAAACCTTCGCGCCGGATCTGCTGGCACAAGGCACCGATGCTGCTTGCCGCGAAAAGCGACCCCTGGTCGGATGCCGGAGCATTGCCGGCAGGAAGGATGGCAAACTGGCCTGATACGGCAACGTGCAGCGCGCGCCGCAGCGGTACCTGATTGCTCAGCACTTCCGCCAAGCCCGGTCCGGGCGGAATGCCGTGCAGCGGGCCGAGCGCGGGAGCAACCAGGTTGGCGTCGATCAATGCAACGCTGCGACCGAGCCCGACCTGGAGCGTACGGGCGAGCGTCATGGCAACCGTTGTCGTCCCCTCGCGCCGCAAGCTGGACATCAAGGCAATCACCCGCTGCGGCGCCAGTGTGCCGGTGGCGATGGACACCGCCACCGGCATCAGCGCGATCTGCGCCGGGTCCAGTGGCTCGATGCTCATCGACGCCCGACGGGTCGTCATGGATGATTGATCGCGCATAACGTTCATCGGAGCCTCGCCATTTCAGGCAAACGTCCGAGTACCGGAAGATGGAGCGTTTGCCGAAGGTCGTTCTCGGTCGATACCGACCGGTCGAAGAACTGCGCAAAAACGGCATAGGCGATTGCGAGCAGCAGGCCGAACGCCGCGGCAAGGCCCACGACCAAGCTCCGGCGCGGCCAAGTCGGTAGCGGCGGCGGCGACGCGCGGGCAAGCACACGCACGCTGGCCGGCTGCTCAGTGTCAAGAGCCTGACCTAGGGTCAGGCGCTCAGCCTCGCGATGAAGGTCCCGATGGCGGGACAGCAGCATGTCGCGGCGGCCCTGCAATTCCAGATAGCCGGATTCGATCTCCTGCACGCGATCAAGCCGCTGCCGTGCTTCGGCCAAGCGTATGGTGGTGGCGCCCTGCGCCTCCTGTTCCGCGCGCAGCCGATCTTCCAGATACCCCAGGAGTGCATCGCGCTTCTGGATCCGCAGAGCGGCGATCTGCTCATCGAGCAATCGCACGTCACGCGAGGTCGGAAGGAGTTGGCGGAGCAGGATGCTACGCTGGTTCAGCAACTCCGCGTAGCGCGCATCGAGATCCGACATCTGCGCCAACGCCACCTGTGGGATGCCGGGCGTCGATGGCCAATTCGCAGGGTCTGCGAATTGCTGCCGGACTTCGTCGATCCGGCGGCGGGTCTGTTCCTGCGATACCTGGGCCGTCGCGATCTCTCGTTCGAGCGACGAGATCAGGCCAAGCACCAACTGCTTTTCGGCTGTCGGATCCGTCAGCCTGTTTTCCCGCCCATAGGTGGTCAGGTTGCTGGACACGGTCTGCAGTTCCGCCTCGATGCGTGCTGCCTCGCCGCGGTAGAAATCCGCCGCATCGCGGGACGCAGACATCACCCTGACGTGTTCAAGCAGGAAGGAGTCGAGCAGGCTGTTCATGGCGAAGGCTGCGAAGGTTGGATCACTCCAGCGGAACGCAGCGACGAAGATGCTGGTTTCCTTGACCGGCGCGGCGCTCAAGGCGCGACGGAATTCCTCCGCCAATGCCTCATCGCCGGTGAGTTCACGCACCCCGAACAGGCGGCGGACCGGATCCATGACGGTGCGCACGGCACCGGATACATACTCGCGGGCCTCGTTGAGCCGCCTGCGCCAGGGCGGCGGAGGCGGTGCATTGGCCTGCATTTCTTCGAGCCGTGCCTTGAGCGCCGGGAACGAACGCTCGAGCACGGCGGGACTCGCCAGGATCTCGATCCCGTCGTTCACGTTCTCAGGCCGCTCGGAGAAGATGAAGCTGCCTGGCGTGTTGTCGGCGGTAGCAACGGATGTGAGCTTCTCTCGCCCGACCCGCACCAGCACGCGGGTGCTTGCGGTGTAGGTGGAGGATTCGAGCAGCAGGTATGCGAGCGAGCAAAGCACCGCACCGAGCATGATGCCGATGATCGGCCAGCGCCTCCGGAACAGCGTCCGGACGATGTCACGCAGGGAGACCGCGGGCACGTCCCGCGGCGCCTCGGTGTGCTCGATGAACCGCCGCGGCTCGGCCGGCGTCCTGTCCGGCCCCGAGGTCGAGAGGTATCGCCCACTCATCGCGTACCTCCAAGCACCGGCGGCAGGCTTGAGCTGTAGTAGATGCCGGCCGTCGTGCCGCTGTAGAGGAACAGGCGGCGGAACACCTGATCCATGATGCGTCCCGCCCGGGCGAGCTGCGTGGGCGGCACGTAGAGCACCGCGCCCGGCGGCACCACCATGTCCTCGTCGATCGCCAGTCGCTCCAGGACATTCTCCAGGTTGGCGACGCGGATGCGTGGCTGGCCGGCCTGGTCCCAGTACAACAGCCGTACCTGGTCCATCGCGGCAAACTCGTTTGGCCCGCCCCCTGCGGCGACGTGCTGCAGGATGGTACGTGCCGGCGCGCCCGGCTGCGGTCCCGGCCGATTGACCTCGCCGAAGACGAAGACGAGTTGCCCGGCGGTGCCGCTCAAGCGCACGGTCGGCTGCAGGTTCGGGATGCGCCGCTGATACGCCGAGGCGATGCGGTCGGACACCTCATCCACCGTCAGGCCGCTGACAGTGACGGATCGCAGCAGTGGCAGGCCGATCGTGCCGTCAGGGCCGACCGTGACGGTCTGCTGGCGTTGCCCGCCCTGCCCGGACAGCATGGTGGTGAAGCGTTCGGCTTCCTCGGTCACGCGCATGACGTGAACCGTTACCTGCGGGTTGGCCACCTCGTCGCGATAACGATCGGCGATGATCCGGGCCAAGGCGGTCGGCTGCAGACCGTCCACGCTGATCTCACCGCGCCCGACCAACGTGATCCGGCCGTCGGGCCGCACGGTATGGCTGCGACTGAACTGCGGCAGCTCAAGCATGACGACGTCGATCTGGTCCCCGACGCCGAGGCGGTAGTCGCGCATGGTTGCGCGACCGCTCACGAAATAGTTTACCTCCAGCGTATCACCGGGCTGCAGGCGCCATGAACGCGTGCCCCTCAGCACGGCCTGGGACAGTGCCGACGTGGCATTCGCGCGCACCAACGGGTCTGCCGCGTCGATATACGACGGCTCGCCCCCCTGGCTCAGATCGTAGCTGCGTTGATCGCTGCAACCGAGCAGTTGAAGGACACACGCTGTGGCCATGGCTCGTGCCAGGGTAACGGATCGGCGTTTCATGCGACGATGCTTGCCTGCTTCTTCTGGTTGTTCGACGGCTCGTCATGCCGCGCGGGCGGGGGTCCGCCACATGGAAGGCGGCCGGCGCACACCGCATGCAGAAGGATCTGATGTGCGATGGCGGGCAGCCGAAAGACGATGCGCGATCTGCCGTGGTCGTCCCGGCGCAGAAACACCGACCCGCCAGCTTCGGTGCACAGCACATCCACCGCGGGGTGGACGAGCCCCGGCAGGGCCGCGAGCGCAATGCAGCCTTCCTCGTCGGTGGGTGCCAATGCAGCCGTCAGCAGGGCCGCTTCGGCCCCCGGAACGGCCAAGGCGCGGTTCCAGGTCGCACCAATCTCGGCGGCCTGCTTCTGCATGACCAACCCAGCGCCAGCCACGGCGTCGTCGCGCGTCACGCTTGCGCGACCGCCGTTTTCAGCCGCGGCGCGCGCCGCATAAAGACTCAGCAGGTGCGCGTAGTACGGCATGCCTCGCGACAACCGAACGATCAGAGCGGTTGCCGCCTGGTCGAATTGGACACCAGCCGCCCCGGCACCCGCGCCGACGAGCCGCGCCACCTCGGCATCGTCCATCGGCGGCAGCGGGATCGCCAGTATGGCGCGCTGCACGGATGGCTGCCGGCCCAGAAGATCCTCGAGGCTGCCTGCCACGCCGATCAGCAGCAGCGTCGCATTCGCGGCCTGGTCGGACAGGTTCTTGATGGTCTCGGCGACTTCCGAGCGCAGCCGATCGCTCTCGGCACGGTCAAACTCATCAACCACGAGCACGACGCGGCCATCACGGATCCGGCCGAGAATGTCGCACACCTCATCAGCGCCAAAATCACCTTCGGGCAGCAGCTCTGCGGCGTTCGAGAGATGATTGCCGTCGCGCAGCATGCGCCCCGGAATTTCAGCCAGCAGACCGCGAAACAACCGCTCATAGGTCGTGTGAATGCCGCAGGTCCGCCGGACCGTCTCCAGTCCAGCCTTTTCAGCCAGGGCCGCAAAGCCGTTCGCAAGAGACGTCTTGCCGCGGCCCCGGTCGCCAAAAAGCACGATATGCGCGCGCTCCTGCTCCACCGCCGCGATCATGCGGCGGAGGTGCGTTTCGCGCCCAATAAACAAAGGCCCGAGATTGCGCGGCTGCGTTGGCGTGAAGGCGGTGGCGAGAGAAGCCGCCGACGATCCGCTTTCAGACGTGAACCTTGGCTGGCTCGAGACGGCACCCGATTTCGCGGGCTGCGCGTCTTCGAGTGGCCGGAATTCCCGCTGGACGACACGCCGAGGACCAGCCGGACCCCGCACCGCCAAGCCGAAAAGTCGCCGTAGAAGATTGATCACACGGTATCCCCGAAAATGGGCAACACACATTTTCCACACTGAACCATCGCTTTCATCCCACTAATCAGGTATCAGAGGCAAGCAAAGCTTCGGCGAGCAGGCCAAGAAAACCAACCAACGGGAATACAATGGTTGTAATGATCGAACCTTCTCGGGTTATCACGCATATCGATGGATATGCCGCTACCATACCGTCAGACGGTGATGGGGTGATCTACCAGGCATTGATTCCCGGTTATGCCGAGGATCAGCAGAAGGAGAACATAGGCCGAACCGACAACTATTTGGTTCCGATCCTTCGGCGCATCGGGGCGAAGCAGGTTCTGGACGCCGGCTGCGGCGTTGGTGCGACGGTGCAACGTCTTTCCCATCATGGGTTTGACGCCTACGGGTTCGACCTAATCGAGCAGACCCCCATCTGGGCGGCTGCCGGACTTTCCCCCGAGCGCTTCGTCGTCACCGATCCGATCAAGCTCGAACTTCCCTTCGCGGATGCCAGCTTCGATTGCGTCTATAGCTTCGGCGTGCTCGAGCATGTCGGGACGCGTGATGGCCATGCCACCCGCCGGCCCGACTATCACGACATACGGACGCAATGGACGCGGGAACTGTTCCGCGTGACACGGCCCGGGGGTCATCTGCTGCTCGGGGGGCCGAACCGCCGGTTTCCGGTCGACACAGCGCATGCGCTCGATGCTGGGGCCGGACCCATGGAGCGCTGGCTCAGCGCGAAGTTCCGCGTTTCGCTGCATCGCGTCTGGGGCGACTATTTTCTTTGGAGCTACGGCGATGTCCGCCGCTATCTCAAAGGACTGCCGTTCACACTCGAGGCGCTCACCGTGGACGGCCTTGCGAATTACTCCCGCATTCCGCGGCCGTTCGGTGCGCTCGCGCGCCGCTACGTCAAGCATCTGCCGAAACCGCTTCTCGCCACTGGCTTCAACCCATGGGTCATGGCGCTTGTCCGCAAGGATGCATGAACGCCATGGCGCAGTCTGACACCGCCGCGCATACCGGGGACGTCGGACAGGTGGCGCTCAGCGTCATCATTGTGACCTGGAACTGCCGGGCTCTCGCGCTCGAGTGCCTGGCAGCCTTGTTCGCGGCGGATCTGCCAACAGGGACGGAGGTCATCGTCGTCGACAATGCGTCGGCGGACGGAACCGCGGCTGCGGTCGCGGCCGGCTTCCCATCCGTTCGTCTGATCGCCAACCAGAAGAATGCCGGCTTTGCCGGAGGCAACAACATCGGTTTCGACGTGGCACGGGGACAGGTCCTTCTGCTGCTCAACCCCGACGCCTTCCCAGCGGAAGCCGGCAGCCTGATGGCGCTTTGGCAGTTCCTTGCCGCAAACAAGGACTACGCCGCAGCCGGGCCGCGTCTGCTTCATGAGGATGGCCGCCATCAGGTCGGTGACGCCGGCTGGCGTCCGGGCTTCACCAGCCTGGCGGTGCATGCCCTCGGCTTGAGCCAGCTGCTGCCGCGGCAGATGAAGGGCGTCTTCCTCGTGCGCCCGGACCGCCTCGGTGCCGGCCCGGTGCCAGTGGACTGGATCTGCGGCGCCTGCATGATGGTGCGCGCCGATGCGGTGCGGCAGGTTGGCGGGCTCGATGCAGCCTTTTTCATGTACGCCGAGGATGTCGAGTGGGGCTGCCGCATGCGGCGCGCCGGCCTGCGTCTGGGCTACATGCCCCAGATCCAGGTGCGTCACCTCCAGGGCGGCACGCAGACCGGCCGCGCCGCACCCACACGCTGGCTGGATAACCTGGTACGTCTGCACTGCAGCCTGAACGGGCCGCGGACGCTGCCGCTGCTTCGCCCCGTGCTGGCAGCCGGCTTCGCGCTGCGCGCCCTGGCCTACGGTGCCTTGGCGGTACTGCCGGGCGAGCGGCGCGGCAGGACGCAGGCAGCCACGATGTGGGCCTTTGCGCGGCACGCCTGGGGCCTGCAGGCCAGTAGCGGCGCGGCAGGCCATCCATGAGCGGCGCGCACGAGATCGCCGGCGACCGTCCGCACAGGGCCGGCGCATCCGGCTTCCTCTTCGCTCTCGTACTGGGGGCGATCTGCGCGACGGCCGCAATCGTCGTCAGCGGCCTCGAAACCCGGTATGTATTGGCGGTTGTTGCGGGCGCCGCCGGGCTGATCGGCCTTCTGCTGGTCGGCAGCTTCGCCCGAGCCAGGCTGCTGATGGTCGTCGCCATGGGCATCGGACTGTCTGTCGGGCTGAGTATCTCCTTTCTGCACTACACCGATATCCCGGGCCGCTACCTCCACTTCGTGGGCGGCGCCCTGGCCGTCACCGTCTCGCTGGGCCAGCTCGGCGCGCTCGGCTGGCTCGGACTGCGCCTGCTGGAATCACGGCTCATGCGCCGCCCCTGGCAGATCCAGTTCGTACCCTTGGTCATCATGCCGCAGGTCCTCTTCATGGGGATCGGAATGCTGAGCATCGCCAACGCGCTCCATCCAGCCCTGTCCTGGCTGGAACTGCTGCGACTGGCGGGTCTGTTGATGATCAGCGTCGCTGTCATGAATCTCTCGCAACGAGAGATGCAGGTCTTCGTCTGGAGCCTGATCCTGGGCATCCTGCCGCAGTTCCTGCTCGTCTGCGTCCAGTTTGCGACGGGCCGCAACCTTGGGCTTTCGGTGTTCGGTGAGACCGCGCTCGTGCGGACCACCATCGACACCAGTGCGGTGGCGCGCCCCGGCGGAACCTTCGGCGACCCCAACGTGCTGTCGTATTTCTTCGAGATCACATACCCCATCGCGCTGGCCATGGCGCTGGCCGGAATCCATGCCTTGTCGCGGATGGGCGGCACCGTGGCTGCCATCGCGGGCGTCGGCGGGATCGTCCTGAGTTATTCACGCGCTGCGTGGGCGACAGTGCCACTCAGCACCGCTGTCGTCGTCCTCATGGTTCTGGGCAGGCGCGTCGTTTCACTGCGCAGCGCGGCCATCGGCATCCTGGGTAGCCTTGTCCTGGCCGTGGCACTGGTTTCGTCCTGGTCGATCATTTCTCCGCGGTTGTTCGGGGACGATGCGGGCAGCCTGGGGCACCGTATGCCGCTGGCGCGCGCGGCGATCTCGATGTGGGAACAATTCCCGCTGCTCGGGGTCGGGCTGAACAACTTCGCCGTCAGTTTCACCCAGTATGATCGCACAGGCTATTCCCGCATCTTCACCGACGCTGACCACGTGGTGCACAACCTGCACCTGCTGGTTCTCAGCGAAACGGGCGTGTTCGGCTATGCCGCTTTTCTGTTCCAGTTCGCTGCGGCGGTCATCCTGGCGCGGCGCATTCGCAACAATCCGCTTGCGCGCGCGCTTGCGATCGGCGCCTGCACGGGGTTCCTGGCGCATCTGGTGCACGGCTTCGTCGATCCCGGCTTCAAGCTCTCACTCACCGTCTCGCAGTTGTTGGCCGGCCTGTTCGGATTGATCGGAGCCTTGTGGCTGCACGATCGGACCCTGGCGCCCGCTGGCCAAGATCCCGTCACCCTTGCGGCGCCTTCGTCTCGCGCCCGCCGTTGATGGGAAACGCCTCCATGCGAAACAGACAGTCACCGATGCAGCGATATGGCCGCGCCGTACGTTCAACGCACCAGCGGCCCGATGCCTCGCGTGGCACCCGGGCAGGGCAGCCGAATTTGGCCCTGAATGGGCCGCGATCTGCCTCGGCAGTCGAACATATGCAGAAGATCTTGAGGCCGGTCGTCGCTTCGCGACGGCCCGCCGGATGATGGGAGTTCCGACGCGAATGACATGGAAACATGACGCCATGCGGCGAAGCGCCCCGGCGCTCGACAGGGTGATGGGGCCGCTCGTCTGGGCATCCGCGCGGATGATGCTGATGCTCAGGCAGATGACGCCGAGAAACGCGCCGCGCAGCTTTCGCGTGCTCGATCGCGTCGGCGTCTATCCCCTGGTCGATCATTACTACGAGCCGCTGATCAACCACTCCCGGCTGGTGAAATCGCTGGACGATCCGCGGGATATCCCGGGCCTGAGCGTGGATGCCGAGCAAGGAATCCAACTGCTCGAGTCACTCGATCCATTCGTCGAAATGCATGACATTCCGTTGGATCAGCCGCCGGGACCGCGTCGCTACCACTACCGCAACAGCTTCTTCGGGCCACTCGACGCGGCAGCGTTGCACGCGATGATCCGCCACCATCGCCCGCGCCGGATCGTGGAAGTCGGCTGCGGCATGTCAACGCTTCTGGCGCTTCGCGCCGAAGCGATGAACGGCACCGACAGCTGTGCGCATGTCTGCATAGAACCGTATGAAGCGCCTTGGCTGGCTGATCTGCCGGTGACGCTGGTGCGCGCAACGGCCGAGACCGCCGATCTGGCGTTGATCGACGAGCTCGAAGCTGGCGACATCCTGTTCATCGACAGCTCCCACATGATCCGGCCGCAAGGCGACGTCCTGACGGAGGTCCTCGCCTGGCTTGGCCGGGTGAAGCCAGGCGTGGTCATTCACATCCACGACGTGTTCACGCCACGGGACTATCCCAGCGTCCTGCTGCGCGACCACCGATTCTTCTGGAACGAACAATACCTGGTCGAAGCGTTCCTCGCCTTCAATCCGCATTTCGAGGTCCTGCTTCCGATGTACCACATGTATCTGAGCCAACCGGAGCGCCTGATCGCCCGCTGCCCCGCCCAGGCCCATCCGGAGATGCTACCGCCGACGTCATTCTGGCTGCGGCGAACGAGCTGACGGGGGCAGCCGCGCATGCCGTATGGCCGCGCCCTTTCGGCGCAGGCTTCCTCGCGCTTTGCCTATCTGATCGTAGCGGCCGCCATCTTCGTGGTGCTCGCCCGGTTGCTGGGGCCTGAGCAGCTCGGGCGGTATGCCTGGGCGGTGAGCTTTGTCGCGATAGCCACGGCGCTGGCCGATGGCGGCATGAGCTCGATCCTTGCGCGCGACTTGGTCGCGACCGGCGAGCGGCGCAACGCCTGGTTCGCGAACTTTCTCGCCTTTCGCCTGGCGCTTGGGATGCTGGTTGCGCTGTTCGGCATTGCGATCGCCGTGATGATTGCGCCGCCAACCGTGCGCATTCCGGTCATCCTTTGCTGCGCGGCGATGCCTCTGTTGGCTGCACGCTTCTACGATCCGGTGTTCCAGGTCGCCAATCAGCCCTTCCTTTCGCTCTATCCCACGGTTGCCTTCCTTCTGATTGCACCTCTCGGGATCGCGGCGACCCTTGCGGAGGAGCCGGTGGGGTGGGCCGTCCTTGCCCATGGAGCCGCAGGCGTTGGATACGGGCTCGTTGGTGTGATCCTTGGGTGGCGACTGCTGAGGCCTGATTTCACGGCGGTGGGCCGAAAGGGAATCACCGAGATCGGCCGCTCGGTGGCGCCGATTATGTTGGCAGCACTGATCACCGCGCTGGCCCAGCGGGTCGATGTGTTGATCGTCGCGGAGATTTCGGGCGATACGGCGGCGGGGCAGTACAACGCGGCCTATCGCTTCGTCGATATCGGTGCGGCGATGATCGTCACCGTGTTGATGCCGCTGCTCACTGTCTTTGCAGCGATCGCGACGGTGTCGCTCGATCGTCTCGTTGTCGCGTTTCGGGCCTGTATGCGCCTGGTCGTGACGGTGAATTTCGCCGGCGCCTTGCTGGCAATTCCCCTGGCCGCGCCGGTGCTGCGTCTGGTCTATGGCGCGCAATTCGAACCGGCCGCGACAGCGTTGATCCTGCTGGCATGGAAACTGGCGGCGGCATTCGTCAGCCTGCTGGCCTTCACTCTGGTCATGGCGACGGCCTCAATCCGGTATGTGATCTGGACCTCTTCCGCGGCGCTGGGAATTATCCTGCTGCTGAACTGGCTGCTCGTTCCCTCGCTTTCCGCCACGGGCGCGGCGATCGCGACCCTGGTCGCCGAACTGATGCAGCTGACCGTCAACCTCGTCATGGCGTCGCGCGCGCTGCCAGGCGCTTTCGAGCACGGATGGTGGTTGCGGTTCACAGTCGCGGCATCGGTCGCGCTGACCATGGCGCTTCTGCCGCTGGGCGGACTGCCGGCCTTCATGCAGGGGCTGGCGCCCGCGCTGACATTCATCGCGCTGATGGCGGTGTTGCGCGCCCTGCCGGGCAATCCGATGCCCATCCTGCGCTTCGGTGGTGAACAGCGTGAAACGTGATCATGGCGCGTGAGGCATCTCACCGCACCGGATTTTCCTCGACTGCAACCGGATGGAGGAACAAGTTGGACACTGATGGAGATGCCTGTGTGGCTCCGCCGCGCATGACTACGTCTGCAGCAGGGACGTCCGACGCCTGGTCGTGGCCGCGAGAGATCGCGCCATGCGCGCCGCATCAACCGCCATCGGGGCCACGCCTCGTCATCCTCGGCACGCGAGGCATTCCTGCACGCCACGGGGGCTTCGAAACCTTCGCTGAGCGCCTGGCACTCTACCTCACGCAGCGGGGCTGGCGCGTCACGGTGGCGTGCCAGACAGAGGTGCGGGGCAGTCCCACGGAATGGCGCGGCGTGCATCTCCGCCAGCACAAGCCATGGAGCCCGGGCCCGCTGGGCGCGATGGAGATGGATCTCCGCGCCACGGTTGCATCGCTCCGGCATGGCACCGACATCGCGCTGACGCTGGGGTACAATACCGCGGTGCTGGGAACGATGCTTCGTGCGGTGCGTATCCCGCATCTCATGAACATGGACGGTATCGAGTGGCAACGGGCGAAATGGTCGCGCCCGGTCCGCGGCTGGCTCTGGATGAATGAGCGTGCGGCGAAATATGGGGCCGACCATCTGATCGCGGATCACCCGTGCATCGCGGACCACCTCGCGCGGCACGCGCCGCACGGCCGCATCACGGTCATCCCCTACGGCGCCGATGGCGTGACCGGGGTGGATGCCGACCCCATCAGGTCCCGACTTGGCCTGGAGCCAGATCGCTACGTCACGTCGATCGCCCGCATCGAGCCTGAGAACTCCATCCTCGAATTGGTCTCGGCCTTCTCGCGCCGACCGCGTGGCATCCCTCTCGTCGTGCTCGGCCGCCTCGACAGCGTCGGCAACCCGTATCACGCCGCAGTCCGATCAGCAGCGTCCGCCGAAGTGATGTTTCCGGGTGCCATCTATGAGCAGGCCGTCGTCAACGCGCTGCGGTCTCATGCGACCCTGTACGCACATGGGCACCGGGTGGGCGGCACCAATCCTTCCCTGGTGGAAGCCTTGGGCGCTGGCAATGCCGTTCTTGCGCATGACAACCGCTTCAATCGATGGGTCGCCGGTTCCGCCGCGACATATTTTAACGACGCCGATGGCTGCGCCGCGGCGTTGGACGGTCTTCTCGCTGGCCCGGCGCAGCGCGCGACGATGCAGCGGGCCGCCAGGGCGCGCCATGCCGAGGCTTTCGAATGGGACCGGGTTCTGGCCGCCTATGAACAGCTTTTGACGCAGTGGCTCCCAGCGCGGTTGGTTACGTAATCAATAGGTGACACCTGCCGCGTCAGTCACCCATGCTCTCATCACAAGCGATCGTCCAATGAAAGCCGGATAACTCCACCCCACGCACAAGTAGAATTACGATTCGTGTCGCAACCTTGATCGCCGCCACCCACACCCAAGCCTATTCTTAGTAGAATGACATCCATTTGTGAGATTGCGGAGCCTATTTATAGAATAATATCCCACATTAAATCCTTCGCGATGTCGCTTTTTGTCTCTTATTTTGTGGCCGCTTTGTGCGATGATCACTGAATGACGAGGTCACTTACCGGTAAGTGCTTGTTGCGGCTTGACCTTTCGAGCCCGCGCGCTCGGGTAGGCGTGGCGCGGCGGAAAACGATTGCCAAGCGCTGCTGGACGGGGCGGAGCGCACCTCGCCACCGACTGACACACAACCGAGGGAAGCGGTCCGATGTTTGATCGAATAGCATTCAATCGTCCTGCAGTAACAGGATCCGAGTTCAGCTATATGAAGGAAGTTATCGACAGCCGTCATCTTTCCGGAAATGGCGTTTTTACACACCGCTGTCAGAATTTTCTGGAACATCAGCTCTCTGCCTTACGCACCCTTCTGACCGGATCGGCGACGACGGCGCTGGAAATGGCGATGCTGCTTGCCAATTTGCAGCCGGGCGATGAAGTAATCATGCCGTCCTTCACCTTTTGCAGCACGGCGAATGCTGTCGTTTTGCGAGGCGCGGTTCCGGTTTTCGTCGAAATACGACCAGATACTCTTAATATTGATGAAAATGCGATCGAAGACGCAATAACTCCTCGGACACGCGCGATTTGTGTCGTCCACTACGCGGGTGTCGCTGCGCAGATGGATGCGATTCTCGAGATCGCCGAAAGGCGCGGCCTCGTGGTGATCGAGGACGCCGCGCAGGCATTACACGCGGCCTTCCGCGGCAAGCAACTCGGGACCTTCGGCGACGCAGCCGCGATTTCCTTCCACGAGACGAAGAATCTCATGTCCGGCGAAGGCGGCGCCCTTGTCGTGAACAATCCCGGCTGGACGGAGCGCGCCGAGATCATCTGGGAGAAGGGCACCAACCGCGCGGCCTTCGCGCGCGGTGAGATCGCGCGATATACGTGGGTCGATCTCGGCTCTTCCTTTCTGCCGAGTGAACTGACGGCAGCATTCCTCCTCGCCCAGCTTGAGGCAGGCGCGGATGTCACGGCTCAGCGCTTGTTCGCCTGGCAGCGCTATCACGAAGCACTCGCGCCACTGGAAGCGGCAGGGCTTCTGATCCGTCCCACGGTTCCCGCGGAATGTCGTCATAATGGGCACATCTACTACGTCCTCACCCGGGACGGTGCGACGCGAGACGCTGCGCTGCTTCAGCTCCGCGAGCAGAATGTGATGGCCGTCATGCATTACGTTCCGCTGCACTCGTCTCCCGCTGGGCGCCGCTTCGCCAGAACGCCCACGCCACTGCCGATCACCGACGACCTGTCATCCCGCCTGATCCGGCTCCCGCTGTATCCGAGCATCTCCGCCCAGGAGCAGGCGCATGTGGTGGGCGCGCTGGAGCGCGTCCTGGCACCGATGGGATGCCTGGCGCGGCCGCATGCCAGCCCCACTCTTCAGCCAAGGACTGCCGCGCCCATCCCCGCCGAGATGGGCGTCTTCGGCAGTGCCGACTGACGCTTTTTCCAGAGCATCGTCTTTGGCTCGGGCTGCGTGGCGATCACTTGGTCGGTCGCCAGAGCGTTCGGCGCCAAGCAGGAGCTGAAATCTTCTCGGGGCCCGCCTCCGGGCCGCAACGAACCGGCAGTCGCATCGTTAAGGCGTAAGTTGTGATTGCCCTTTTCAAGCGGAGGCAGTGTGCAAGAACGCTTGGCCGGGGTGCGTTGCCTGGTGCTTGGCGGCGGCGGATTCATCGGGACGCATCTGTGTCGTGCCCTCCATCGGGAGGGCGCGGAGGTGCGTGGTTTTGGACGGCGACGCTCCTATCCTGACGCACTTCGTGCGATTTCCTGGAGCTCCGGCGAATTCACGGACCCCATCGCCGTCGCGCGCGCTGTCGAAGGTCACGACGTCGTATTCCACCTTGTTGGCGGCAGTACGCCCGAAAGTTCAAATCGCGATCCGTATGGCGACTTGATCGGCGGCGCGGGGGCAACGATCCGGCTATTGGATATATGCCGCGCGGCCGGCATCCGTCAGATCATTTACGTGTCGTCCGGCGGCACGGTGTACGGCGTTCCGCAGGTCGTACCGATCCCCGAATCCGCTCCGACTGATCCGATTTCCGCCTACGGCGTCAGCAAGCTGATGATCGAAAAGTACCTTCACGCCGATCATCACCTGCACGGTACCGAGTACACCGTGTTGCGCGTTGCCAATCCCTTCGGGCCGTATCAGAGCCCCGAACGGCGCCAGGGTATCATACCCACCGTGATGGAACGTATCATACGCGGGCGAGCGGTGGAGATCTGGGGCGATGGCGGCGTCGTCCGCGATTATGTCTACATCGATGATGTCGTCCGAGCTGTCATAGCGGCGATTGACCATCGAGGGCCCAACCGCATCTTCAATGTCGGAGGCGGTCGCGGCCGCACCGTCAGTGAAATAGTCGAGGACGTGGCCGAGGTGCTTGAGCGCCCGGAATTCGCGCGCACCCACAAGCCTGCGCGGCATACTGATGTGCCGTTGAACGTTCTCGACATCTCGCGCATTGGCCACGATCTGGGCTGGATGCCGGAGACGGACTGGCGCGACGGCCTTCAGAAGACCGCCGCCTGGCTACGGAGTTGGATCGCAGGGCGCGCCGAATAGGCGCCCGCTTTCCTCACCACTTGAACGCGTGTCCAGGCGTCGTTCCTGCCTGTAACCACGGCATGTGACCAGCATATCGCTCCGACGCTCATCGGGCCCGATCGTCGCCATCCATGTTCGCGGGGGACAGCTCATTGCCCGCCAGCGTCCGGCGCAAAGCGCGCTGGACAAAAGGCTTGGGCGAGAACGACGCGTCGAACACAACGACGCCGGATGCCGTCAGTGGGCGTTACGCATTTCCATGACGACCACGACAGTTTTGATCAGGATGCGCACATCCAGTCCGAGCGACCAGACGCGAATGTATTCAAGGTCCGATGACACGCGATCACGAACCTGCGCTTCTGTATCGGTCTGGCCACGAAGGCCCCGGACTTGCGCAAGTCCTGTCAGGCCGGGCCGGACGCGGTGGCGCATCGAATAGCACTCGACGAGGTCTTCGAACGGCACGCCGCCGGCGAGCGTCATGGGTGCGTGAGGCCGGGGGCCGACGAGAGACATGTCCCCGCACAGCACGTTGATCAACTGCGGCAGTTCGTCGATGGACGTACGCCGCAGGAAGGCGCCGACACGGGTCACGCGCGAATCGCGCCGCGTCGCCTGCCGAACGCCTCCTCTGACATCTGCTGTCGACGGCGCCAGGTGCATGCTGCGAAACTTCCAGATGCGGAAACGCGCGTCACGGTAGCCGACGCGCTCCTGGCGAAAGAACGCCCCCCCGGGGGTCTCGATCATGATGGCGACTGCCGCCACCAACAGGACAGGCAGGGTCAGCAGAAGCAAAAGGCACGCACCAACCAAATCGAACATTCGCTTGCCGAGCGCACTCCAACCAGAGATCGGCTCGCGGACGACACAGATGGTTGGGGGCGCAGCGCACGGGCCGACGTGCCCGGCCAACGTCGGGACGTCGTTTGCGATATGAACCGCGATATTCAGCGCAGCAAACTTATCGACCAGGCTCGGCAGATCGTGCTGCCGCCCTGCGGGAAGCGCGATGATCACCGTGTCCACCTCGTTTCGCCACACCTGTGCCCGCAAGTCGCCAAAAGATGCGAAACGCGGGACGGTGCCGAAACCAGCCCCCCTCGGATCGAAGAACGCTTCATCAAAGCCATCAATGAAGCCAACCACTTTTACGTTTTTATCGAGCAGCTTCAGATTCTCGGCGCACCGCTGAATACACTCGAAATCTCCACACATCACGGCATTGCGCGATCTCATGAGATCAATGAAATGGGATATCCTGCCCCGGAAACCGAGGCGACCGGCCGACATGATCGCAGCCGCCAGCATGCCAAACGCGATTATTGTCTCTACATTATATAAATTACCCGCGTTCACAAAAAATAAAACGGCCAATCCTCCCAGAACACCAATGGATGCTGCCGCGGTGGGCCGAATGGCGGAGATCGCGTTACCTGGCGCTTCTCTTATCCTATATGTCCCAAGAGAAATAAGCGCGAAGGCAGTCACCACCACCGAGAATATTAGAAGCAGTGTGCTTATATCGCTTGAAGAAAATTCCAAATATTGCGGATTCACTATCGAAACGAAAAAGTCGGTCAGCGACGCAGCCAGAAGCAAGGTCAGAAGGTCGCCCAGGAACAGCCCCAACGCGGCGATCTCTGGGCCATACTCCCGGGAAAACAAGGACTTAGGCTTGGCAGCCGAAATTGGCTCCACCAGGCGTGCGGAGCTGAACCGCGCCAAATCCTCATCGCCCGCAGAACGCAGTTCATCAGCGCCGAGCTCGTGGTGGGCGTGCTGACGCAGCCAATAAACATGCGTGTGTCTAGCCATGTTTCGAAGAATACGCCGGAACGGGCTGCCGTGTCAGCCAAATAGACCGCTTTGAATGAAATTGTTCACAGATTCGACTTCACAAAAATTTTTGGTCGTCGTGTAACTGATAAGAGTTCTACTGATTATAAATTTTAGTGCCCGATAGTGTTATCGGAGTTGTGGCATTTCTATAGTCTTCTACCTTTACGTTAGCAAAAAACCATTTAGTTGAAGTGTCGCAATAAGAATCGCTCCTTCGGCATGGCTTGTGTGATCTGGCCTCGACAAGAGGTACTGCCGATGTCTTATGGCCCGCCCTGCAACCCCGCCGCTTCGCCAAGGTGATTTGGAGCCAGACCGTACAGGCGCAAACCGCAATTACACCCGTGTTTGAGCGCGCATCTTGAGGTGCCCGTACTCTGTCCAATCAGGCAGGATCTGCTTTAACCCCGAACCCGGTCGGAAGCCGACCTCAATGAACCAGTGCCGGGAAACGGGGCTGTTGTCCCCCTCGCCTTCCGCAACGGCTTCAAAATGTGAAAAAGCATCAGGTGGCACGGCCACGCAGGGCAGTTCATTCCGAACCCCGCTGGCAGGGCGGCGCCGCAGCGCACGGCGAGGCAGCCGGCCGCTACCGTTGTTGAACACGGTGCCGCACCAGCCTGATACTCTGGTTGGCACGACGACTGGTGTGTCTCGAAAGTCTTCCCCGCGCCGAAGCGCCTAGATCAGTGGTGCAGCCAGCGAGGCAGTTATCCCATGCTTCGCACAAGATCGAGAATCCGCTTCCGCAATGCCGGATCTCGAACGTTGCGGTACGCACGCACCAGGTTCAGTGTCTCTTTCAAGCGCTCATCTTCCTGCTCCGCCTCCGGCGAAGCGTCGGTCGTCGCTCGACCGACAGATGCTTCCACGGGAATCGCATCGAAGAAGAAGGAGATCGGAACATTCAACGCGTTCGCGATATCATAGAGCCTGCTCGCGGCAATTCGATCTTTGCCGCGCTCGAACTTCTGAATCTGCTGGAAGCTCAAGCCGAGTGCAGCCGCGAGCTCCTTCTGGTTCAGACCGAGAAGCTGGCGCCGCAGACGGACCCGTGCGCCGACATGGCTGTCGATCGGATGAGACACATGCGGCGCCTTGGCTTCGCCCTCTTTCAAGGAAGGTGACGGCACTGCTGCTTCCGGTGCCACGATTTCCTCGTCAGCAGCGGCGTCGATGCCGTGCTCTTTGCGCCCCGCCGGCCATCCCGCCGCCGATTGGCCGAGCCGTGCTGGGCCGATGAGGCTACGAAAGGTCCCGCTTGCCTCGGTATTGAATCCATCGACCTTGCCGTCCTGGGGGGTCATATGCAGCCTCGCTCGTCATTTGTCGGAATGTTCAACACATCGGCGCCGCTAAGGTTCCCGCTCAACTCAAAATTTATCGTCGGGCACTTTCTTATGCGCCCTGCGATCTTTACCGGTCACGTGCCGTCAGCCGGCGACAAACACCAGATCCGCCTGGGAGAACTGAGCGAACGGCGTTCCGACCAGGGCGATGTGATCATCCCCGTCGCCGTAGCGGATCAGGGTGCCACCCCCCTCGGCCCAAAACTCAAAAGTAACATCGCTGGGAGCAACACCAACGAACTGAATCGTGTCGCGCCCGGAGGTAAAGCTGCCAACGATGTCCTGCCCGTCGCCATTGCGGATAACGAGGTCGTGTGCCCCTGCTGTCAGAACCATGATGTCGTTGCCGGTTCCACCGGTCAGACGCACATCCGCAAGACCCTGCACAACGGTCGTATCGGCCCCGGCTCCAGCATCAACGATCAGGCGCGTTCCAGCACTGTTGGCGGTGATGAGCATGGAGTCACTCCCGCCGCCGAGATTGGCGGTGAACGTGTTTTCCGGCCCCAACGCAACGCCGCCGCTCGTCTGAATGGAGACGACGAGCGTATCGTTGCTATTTCCAAACTCTACCCGTCCGCGCTGCGTGTTGTCCACAATTACAAGGTTCGGTCCCGAGGTGGACACTACCTCGACGTCGCGAAACAGCGCTGCGAAAACGTTCACACCGTCTGCATCATTGACGTACAGGTTGTTGACCGATCCGAAGCCAGCGGTCGGGCTGATGAGCAGGAGATTGTCGAGAGTCATGAACATCTCGACATTCGTCGTCGCCGCCACGCCCTCAATGTCCAACGTCGCGCCGTCAACCTGACGGTACTGCCCGGCCAGTGGCGACACGGTCGTGAAACTGTCCGCCCGATCCTGGCGGAAAGCCTCCGTGGACGCGTGGCTGAACGTCACCTGTGGCAGCGCGGCCGGCGGGGGCGCAGGATCCCCCGTGATATTCAGCCGCTGCACGGTGCCGCCGAAGTTGGAGACGACGTACACGAAACCGTCCGGTCCAACGACCATGTCGGTCGCCGTCAGGGACTGGGTCAGCGGTCGCTCGACCCGGTTCGGATCGTTCACGTCCATGGTGTAGATCGTGCCCGACAGGAAGTCCGCGAAGAAAAGGTCGTTCACGAACTCGGCGGGATAGGCGCTGCCGCGGTAGATCTCGCCCAGCATGATCGCCGCGAATTGGGGCCCCGGCTCTGCACCATCATGAGCGAAGGCGCGATACGGCGCTGTGACCGTGAACAATCCGGCGGCCTGGTCGGCGAAGAATTCCGCCGCCTCGGGCAGCGCAGAATAGCTCGGCTGGGGAAGCAGAACGCGATCCCCGCCTTCATAGTATGGCCAGCCGTAATTGGCGCCGGCGCCGCCGGTCAGGATGCGTTCCCAGAGGAACCAGCCGACATCGCCGACCCACACTTGGCCGTTCTGCTGGTCGATCTCCATGCGGAAGCCGTTGCGCAGGCCAAGCTGATAGACCTTGGACGCGTTGCTGTCGGCGTCGCCGTTCCAGAAAGGGTTGTCCGCCACGCCATCGCCGGTGAAGCGGTCCACCCGCAGCACCTTGCCCGACAGATTGTCGACATCTTGCACACGCAGCGCCCGCTCATCGAGCGCGTTGAACGACGTGCCGTCGCCGATCGTGACATAGAGTTTGCCGTCGGGCCCGAATTCAAGCGCACCGGGGGCGTGCGAATTGCTATCCACCGCAATGTAGTCGCGCAGGTTCTCACCGGTGACCGGGTTGATGCCGGACGGTGCCTGCTCCAGGTCAAGCGTGCTGTTGACGCCGGGCCCGCTGATATTCTCCCAGGTGCCATTCGTGCCGATCAGCACGACTTCACTGGCAGGATTGGCCTTCGGCACGCCGTTGGCGTCCAGGGTGACTTCGAAGCGGGAGACCCTCGCCGGCCGGTTGCCTGCGCCATCGGCACCGGCCAGGGAACCCGCGGCAAACCCTGCGGTCTGCGGCGGGTCATAGACATAGGCGACGTAGAGGTAAGGGTTGTTCGCAAAGTCAGGGTCCAGGGCGAAATCCATCAGACCC
Source organism: Acetobacteraceae bacterium (assembly GCA_022842185.1). GTDB lineage: Bacteria > Pseudomonadota > Alphaproteobacteria > Acetobacterales > Acetobacteraceae > Neoroseomonas. The sequence goes on along the minus strand of JALHQB010000008.1, from coordinate 41,210 downwards.
CGGTCGGCGACGAAATTCACGCGGCTGCTGATGTCCAGCATCGGGGTGGAAAGGGTTACGCCATTCTTCACCACCGAGATCAGCCCGGCCTGGTTTCCGACGAGCATCGTGCCCGCGTCGCCCGGTAACCAGGCGACGCTGACCGGCCGCTCGAGGCCCGACAGCACAGTCGTCAGCGACGCCGCATAGCCGTATGATTCGCCGTCGTTGGATGGCGGCGGCGGCGGCCCCCCGTCGTCATCGACAATGACGATGTCGGCGGTGCGCGGAACGCCCAGGGACGCGCCCTGCGCCAGTTCGAGCACGAAGGTGAACCGCTCCGGCGATTCCAGCAGACTGTCGTTGATGATCGGGACGGTGATGAGCTTCTGGCTCTCACCATCCTGGAAGCGAATGGTGTTGCTGACGCTCACGAAGTCCGCGCCGGCCGTGGCCGATATGGGAATGGAGCGGTAGGTGACGTCAACCACGCCGTCGAGCGGGCCTGACCGGGTGATCGCGACCTGGACCGCGCCGGTGGCCGTGTTTTCATTGACGTTGATCGCATTGGTCGCAAGGGAGACGAGCCGAGGGCCGGTTGGATCGGCCAGCACCTGAAACTGCTGCGTGCTGAAGGCGAGTGCCGCGGCACCGCTCGCCTCCAAGCTGAGTTCTGCCCCATCGGTGGCGCTTTCGAGACCACTCACGAACGGCACCTGTCCCTCGTTGCCCAGATCACTCACGACATTTGCCCCGTCGAGGCCGTCCACTGGCTGGGCTCGCCATGAAAAAGCTTCGTCGCGCGACGCAAAGGCGCCGACCAGGCCGACGTCGCCCCCTGCGTACAAAAGATCGCCCTGCTCCTCTGTGCCGTCGATCACGGCGCGAACCTGCTGCCGGGCGAGCCGATCAGGGTCCGTCTGCACAGCCTTCCCTCGCTCCGCCGGGAGAACGCCGTTGATGCCAGCCCAAACGCCGAGCGCCTGCGCTTGCAAAGGGGTGCGATCGAACTTTTGCGACTCTTTCATAAATGAACCAAAGCACATCCCTTACTAAATGAGCCATATATTTCTATTCATGATTTGTTGTCTTCACAAAAAGATGAGAAACCATCCATCGTGGCCTATGTAGAGTGACGCACACCGAAAGAATCTTAAACCACTTCCACTATGCATTGTCCTCGCCGCAAGCCACGAACACTTTGGTTGTAGCTTTCGAAAGATTTTCTACCAAAGCGCGAGGTTCCCATTTCGGATACGTTCGGAATTTGATCGGGTGCGCCGCCACCTGGGTCACTTACTCGCGCTGAGCAATGCGGTCTCAGCCAGGCTGCCTGCCGCCGAACACGTCGGATGCTTCGCCCGCCTCATCGCCGCTCATTGAAGCACGGCGACACGGACACGCCTGGACCGATCATCGTGACCATCCCCGCGCGGACCTACCCGTTGCCGGCTCGGATCGGCCTATACTCTACCCAGCGATGACCCGACCCCTTCCCGCCATCATTCGCCGCACATTGAAGCGCGACGACGCCTTTCCTGTGCGGGCGGAGAGCCTCGGTTTCGCCTTCCACACACCCGATGGCCGCGAATACTGGACCCGTGACGCCTGCTATGGGCTTACCCCGGAAGCCGTGGCGGCGATGGAGGCTGCCGCGCGCGAATTGAGCGGCATGATCGACGCTGCCGTCGCCTCCATTGTCACCCGCGGGAATTTCGACGCCTTCGGATTCACGCCTCGCCTCGCCGCGCTGATCGAGGCATCGCACCGCCGCGGCGAACCTTCCCTCTACGGTCGCTTCGATTTCCGCCTCGGCACCGATGGCACCGTCAAGCTCTACGAGTTCAACGCCGAGACACCCGCCGCGCTGCTCGAAGCGGCCACAGTCCAACTGGCCTGGTTCGAGGAAACCGAGCCCGGCCCATCAACGCGCCCCGGCGTGGACCAGTGGAACGGGATCGACGATGCGCTGGTCGCACGATGGCCGCGGATGGACCTGCCTTCGCTCATCCACTTCGCCGCCGAGGGCGGCCGCGAGGACGAGGTCGCCCAGGTCGCCTATCTGATGGCAACTGCGCGCGCCGCCGGCCACGGGGCCGAATTCCTGGCAGTGGATGACATATCCTGGCGGGACGGCGGCGGCTTCGTGACGCCGGACGGCACGCCGCTGGCCGCCTGCTTCAAGCTCTACCCCTGGGATTGGCTCGACATAGAGGAAGGCGGCCGGCTGTTGCCCCTCGGGCGCACGCGCTGGATCGAACCGGCGCGCCGCATGCTCCATGCCAGCAAGGCGATCCTCGTCACACTCTGGGAGATGTTTCCGAGGCATCCTCTGCTGCTGCCGGCCTCGCTGGATCGCGCCGCGATCGACGGGCCGGCGATCGGCAAGCCGGCGCTCGGCCTGGAAGGATACGGAATGCGGGTGGAGGGAACGGGGGCCGATGAATCCACCGAAATCGCCGAAGGTTTGCCCCCATCCCCTACGATCTGGCAACAATGGGCGCCGCTGCCGGGGCATGCGACCCCGCAGGGCACCGCCTATCCCGTGATGGGCGTGTGGATGATCGGCGATGAACCGGCCGGACTCGGGATCCGGGAAGGGGATGACAGAGTGACGACCTTCGAGGACCGCTTCGTGCCCCATGTGATCCTGTAGAGGTGGCGGCCATCCCCACGCCACCCTTCCGACGCGAAGCGCTGCAGACGCCCTCATTGTTCGTCGCCAGGCTGCGGGAACTCGGGCTCGATGCCCCGAATGGCGATGGCGAACCGTGGTGGGTCACCGACGCCGCCTATGTCATCGATGCCACCGCCGCCGAGGCGCTGCTCGCCGCCGCCACCGGCGTGCAGAAGCGTTGTTACCAGGCGGTGGAGGAACTCGTCTCCAGCGGCGACTACGCCTATTTCGGCATTCGCAGCCAGGCCATGCAGGCCGCCATCGCGCAATCCTGGCGGGCCAAGGACGCGCCGCTCTACGGGCGGATGGATTTCTCCTTCGCGCCCGACGGCACGCCCATGCTGCTGGACTACGAGGCGGACTCACCCTTCGGCCTCGCCGAGGCGTCCTTCGTCCAGTGGGAATGGTTCGAATCCTGGCATTCGGTGTCCGGCCGCAGCGGGGATTCGCAGGAGAACCTGCTCTACGAAAAACTGTCCGATCACATCCCGCGCATGGGCCTGCCTGCGCGTTTCACCATCGCCTGCGGCGGCGACACCGGGCCGGATGGCCGATCGGCCGACACGACCGAACGCTTCGATGCCGAATTCCTCGCCGAGATCGCGGCCAAGACGAACCTCGCCGCGCGCATCTGTTCGATCGGGCAGGTCGGCTGGGATCTCGATGCCCAGCGTTTCACCGATGACCGCGACGAACCCATCGATGCCCTGGTGAAAATCTATCCCTGGGACTGGATGGAGGAGGAGCCGAACATCGAGGTCCTCCCCCAATCCCGCACCCGCATCTATCCCGGCGCCTGGGTGCGGCTGCTGGCCGACAAGACCATGATGGCGCTGCTGTGGCACATGTTCCCCGGCACGGCGAACCTGCTTCCGACCTTCCTCGACCGACCGCCGCAAGGCGAACTGGTGGCCAAGCCGCGCCGCGGCTGGGATGGGGAGCATGTGTTCGTGCCAGGCCAGGCCGTCGGCACGGTGCCGGAAGACGAAGTCGGCCCCCTGCTGTTCCAGGCCCATTGCCCGCTGCCGGTCTTCACCTCCCCACGCGGACCGGTGCATTGCGCCGCGTCGGTCTGGATGGTGGGCGGCCAGCCGGCCGGCCTTTCCTTCCGTGAATCGCGCGGGCCGGTCACCGGCCCGGCGGCGCGTTTCGTGCCCCACATCCTGCGCGGCTGACGCGCCAAGACCTGGACACCCCGCATGACCGCCGCCGAGATCCTCGCCTACTTCCCCTCGACCCTCCTCAGCTTCCTGGTCGCCTTTTCGCTGGGCCTGGTGTTTTGGATCGGCGGGCTCGTCGTGGTGTCGTTGATCACGCCCCACCGGGAACTTGCGCTGCTGCGCGCCGGCAACCTGCCCTGCGCCCTGGCGCTCGGCGGCAAGGCGATCGGCATGGTGCTGCCGATCGCGGCGGTGGCGCGCTCGGCGGCCGGGCCGCTCGACCAGATCGTCTGGTGCGTCGTCGCCATCGCCGTGCAGCTCGTCGTCCACCTGGTGCTCACCACGCTGTTGGAAGGCAGGCTCAAGCAGGAAATCGAGGCCGATGAAGTGGGCGGCGCCGCGGTCTTCATCGCCTTCATCCAGATCGGTGCCGGGATCCTTAACAATGCCGTCATGTCGGGCTGACCCGGACGACGAGCCAGGGGCCTTATCCGTGGTGGTTGTCGGTCCTTTCAAAGCCGGGCGGTCCGCATCCGCGGACTTGGCCTGCGCCGGCGCACCCCGCGGAACGGATCGTCCAGGCACCGTCGCGCCTTGCGCCGCTGGCCCGATGCCAAGTGCCGGGCTGCCCGAGGCGCCCCGATCCCAACGCCGGCGCTCCATGACCGTGCGCGCCGCCGCGCTCGTCACGCTCGGCCTCGGCGCGGCGGGGTGCGACGAGGCACCGCCACCCGACCTGCCCGGCCAGACCGAGGCCCGGCTCGATGCCTGCCGCGAGGCGCATCGCCGCCTCGGCGAAGACCCTGCACGCTGCGACCTGCTCGAACAGGTGGTCGCGCAGGAACACGGCTCCGCGCGCCCGCAGTTCGTCACCGTCACGGCCTGCGAGACGCTGTTCGGCCGTGGCGCCTGCGAGGGCGAGACCCTCGCCGCCACGCCGCCGAACTGGCGTCCCGCGCTCGCCGGATGGGCCCGCGCGCCCGAGGATCAGCGCGTCATGCAGCCGGTGGTGCAGGACAATTCGGCGCGCTTCTGGGCGCTGCCCGAACCGACGGTACCGACCGGCGGCGCCATGGCCTCCCAGTCCGCACCGCGTGCCGTCCAGGCACCGGACCTGCCCGCCGCCGGGGCGCAGACGCCAGCGGCACTGAACTATGCCTATCTTCGGCTCGCCCCGATCTATCCCGACCAGGCGACCTGTTCCGCCGAATGGCAGCGCTGCGAGAGCACCGACATCGCGCTGCCCAACCGCTTCGCGACCCAGGAATCCTGTCGCGCGACCTGGACGCATTGCGTCGAGGTCGATCTGCCCGAAAGCGCACTGACGATGACGGTGGCCGACGGCACCGTACCGCAGCAGCAGGGCACATCCGGGACAGGCACTGCGGGCGGCACCGGATCGCGGGTGCCCTGGTGGATCGGCTACAATGCCGGCTACCGGCAGAACTACGCCGGCGGGATCGGGCCGCGCTACCAGGGCTGGACCTGGACCGCGGATCGGCGGCCCACCGCCGCGTATCGACCGGCCGTGGGCACCGGCCCGCTGCGGGCCTGGGACAGTCGCTCCCGACGCCTCGACGCCGCGAACCGCATGGGGGGATATTCCAGCGGGTCGCGCGTGTCGGGAACGACGATCTCCCGCCCCACATCGACGATCTCCCGCGCAGGCTTCGGCTCGACTGGCCGCGCCTATTCGTCGGGGGGCTGAGCAATGGCATCCGCAAGGCGCGAGAAGCGGACAACACGGCGCGGGCAAGCACGCGCGGCCATCGCCGTCGCGGCACCGGCTTCGGACGCGGCGTTGCTGTTCGGGGATTGGCAACGCCGCGTGGTCCTGATGCTGCTGTTTTCCGGCATCGGCTTTGCGGCGGTCGGCGCGCTGGTGACACCCCGCGGCGCCGCATACTGGCTTGCCCTCTCGGCAGTGCCGATCGTAGCCGCGTTGGCCGGCTTCATGCTGGGCGGCGCGCGGGGGCGGGCCTTGGAGGGCCGCATTGTCGTCGGCGACACACCCAAGGAGGCACCGCGCCTGACCGCACCCGAAGCGTTGCCCCCGCCTTTGAGGGACGCCTTGCAGGCAGCCGTGCTGCCGGTGCTGCTCGCCGAACTCGCGGCCGCGGCGGAACGCATGGCGCCACGCCAGCGCATGGTGGCGTTGGCGCTGGCCGGGACCGGCGTGCCCGAAGGCGAAGCGCGCGGCGCCCTGGCGCGCGACCTGCCTAGACTGATCGGAGCGCTCGCCGCCGGAGACGCCGCGGCAACGGATGCGGCGGAGGATTTGTCCCGGCGACTGGCACATCCCGCACAGCACAGGGGCGGCGCATCATGACCACCATCCTGCCCCGCATCCGGCTCTACCTTGTTGCCGGTGCCGCCTTGGTGTTCCTGGGCGGTCTGCTGGTGGCGACGGGTCGGTGGAACCGCGCGGCGACGGACCGCGCCTTTGTTGATGCCGCAGCCCTGGCCGCCAGCAATCCGCCACCGGTAGGCGGCGTGCGCTACTGGGCACCGACCGGCAACGGCGTGCCAGCCCCGATTCTGCGCGTGCGGATCGAGGCCGCCGAACGGCTGCGCCAGATACCGGCGCTGCCGGCCCTGCCGCAAACGCCCCGGTCGTCCCAGACGACGCAAACCGGTTCGCCGCCCACCGACAAGCCCCCGGCGGCGCCGAAATGATCCTTGGCATCCTGTTCCTCCTGGGCGGCGCCGCCTGCACCCTGATGGCGTTCCGCCGCCTGCGCGGCATGCGCGATCCCGGCTGGGTGCAGTCCGAGGACACGCGCCTGGTCATCAGCCCAGCCCAAGGGCAGGACGAGCCCCGCGTCACGCTGTGGCGCGGCGATGGCATTGCGTTCGGCCCCTGTTGGGCGACCTGGGACCCGCCTCAGGGCATGAAGGTCGTTTCCGCGCCGCTGCCCGGCAGCGGCTCCTACCGTGTCGCTGCTGCGGTGGACCTCGGCGCGGACGACCCGCTGGGCACAGGTGATGCGCGGCTCGCGAACCTATTGCGGGATGCGCTCGGGTCGCAGGCGCTGGTGCTCCTGCCTAGCGCCGGGGACCGGCCCGTCCTGCTGCATGGCACGACGCTCAATGCGCGGGGCAGCGCCACCGGGATCGGCGTCGAGGAGGCGCATCTCGCAGCGCTGGTCGCTATGCTGGGCGATCCCGTAGGGCTGCGGGTGGACGTAGTCCGGCGGCGCGTCCAGCGGGGCGGCTGGGGCAGCGCGCAGGACCAACGCCAGCGCGGAAGGAACTGACAAGGAAGACCCGCCTGCCCATCCTTTGAAGCAGCCCTGCGCACCGTTCAGGCCGGGGGGCTCTTCACCCAGGCATCCCCGCGCAGCGCGCGGTCCCGTCCATAGTCGAAAAGCGGGCGCATGTAGGATTGCGCGAAGGGTTCATCATACACGACGGTAAAGCCGCGACCGATGAAGGCCAGGTTGAAATCCACCCGGTCGCGCTCCGTGGCGGTGTAGATCCTCCAGACGTCATTGACGCCGGCCGAGGCGATCATCGCAGAGACGGCGCGGCCGGCGATGCCAATCGTTCGCCGGTCCACGGAAGCCCATTCAGGGTCCAGCCGCCCGTTGCGGATCACCCAGGCCCGCGCTGGAGCAACCGGCAACCCTCGCGCCAGGCGCGCCCGGCGGAATTGCCCGACGCTGGCGGGGTAGAGAAAAACCTGCGCGAAGGCGCCGCCATCCACATGCAATTCCTGGAACGGCTGGCCATCCAGGGTCACATCGAACAAGACCGGGGCGAACGCGCCCGGGATCGCGGAGGATGCCAGCAGCACCTTGCGAACCGTCTCTAGCGCCCTGGGATGTCCGCTTTTTGCGATTGCACCGATGTTCCAAATCACCGGCATCTGGGCATCGAGATTGGACGTGCCGATCAGGAGCAGCCGCCCGCTGTCATAGGCGCGGGCAATCTCCGCGAGCAGGGCATCGTCGATGTAGCGCGAAATGGTGCGGAACAGCGGGCTGTTGTCCGCCATGCCGTCGTCCCAGATCGCCGCGGTCACGCCGCGTTGCACGATCACGTCGGCGAGTGTGATGTCGGTGAAGACGCTTTTCAGATCGGCATCATGGGCACTGCCCAGAAACGCAAATGGCGCGGTCAGGGCGCCGGTGCTGATCCCCGTCACCAGAAAGAACGATGGCCGATCGCCACGCTCCGACCAGCCGTTCAGGACTCCTGCACCGAAGGCGCCATTCTCACCGCCGCCGGAGATGCCGAGCAGATCGAGATGCTGCATCGCGGTATTGGCCGACACGCCGCGTATCGCCATCTGGCGCGCCGCAGCGGCGTGGAACTCCTGTTGCAGACCCGCCTGCCCGGCAGCCTCCATGGGAAAGAAGCGCTCATTCGGCACGCCGACCAGGGAAACCGCACCGGTGCGGCCGCGCGGCACAGCCGCAAGCCGCTCGGGGAAGGAACAGGCTGGCAGGGCGAGCAAACCACTCGCGGCCACGCTCAGCAGTGCGCGCCGCCGCGACGAGCCAGGGTTCGCTGTCGATTGCAATCGAGACATCGTTCACTCCACCAGGGGAAAGATGCTGGAAATCATGGTTTGGTCGAGCCTGGCGCGTCCACCCTGACCAACCAGCCGTGTTCGCGCCAGTACGATGCCGCTTGGTTAAATTCTTACTGAGGCATGCATGGCACGCCACCCCATTCTTGCCCTGCCGGATGATCGACGGTGAGGCGCCGAAGGCGCCAAATATTGCGGGATCGGCGGCGGGCCTGGTCCGCCGAAAATGGCCCTGCGTAGGGCGCGCCGGGACGGCATGCGAGCAATTCTCAGCGGCGGCGTCTGCGTTTCAGAACCAGTGCAGGCCCGAGTTCCTCCCAACGATATTCGCACAGGGCGCGAAACTCTCGCCGCCCAACTGCATTACCGGAATGTTCGCTCCGTGGCGGGCGCGCAGTGTATCGCCCGCAGGCCAGCGGAGGGATGCTCTGCGACATCAGGATAGGAGAATGCGGTAATGAACAACATCGTCTATATTGTAGGGGCAGTGGTTATTGTGATTGCGATCCTGAGCTTCCTGGGCCTCCGGTAAGGGTTTATTGGCCCGACAATCCGGTGCGTTTATAAAGGACGCGGCGCGAAATCGCACCTACCCGCGCAACGCCGAGGCGGTATCGGATGAGTGCGAGGTTTGAGGCAATCGCATCGGGTTGAAAGCTGGTGCATTGCGCCCGCGTCGGGTCGCGCGGGAAGGGAGAGCGGATGCACAGGATTCTTGCGCTTCTTTGCACCGTCCTGTTTGCACAGCCGGCCTCAGCCGCCGTCACCCTGACCTTGTCCTGCGGTTCCGTGGGCATCGAAGCGCAACTCTGTCGCGAAGGTGCCGAAGCCTGGGCGCGGGAGACGGGGAACCACGTTGCGATGGTCTCCACGCCCTCGGGCAGCACGGAGCGGCTGGCGCTGTACCAGCAATTGCTGGCGGCGCGGTCCGGGGACATCGACGTCCTGCAGATCGACGTCATCTGGCCCGGCATCCTGGCCGCCCACCTGCTCGACCTCACGGACCGGCTCGACGCCACGTCGCGCGCCGCCCAGTTTCCAGCGAACATCGAGAACAATACGGTGGATGGCAGGCTGGTCGCCATGCCGTGGTTCACCAACGCGGGGCTGCTGTACTACCGTCGAGACCTGCTGGAGGCGCACGGGCTGCCAGTCCCCGAGACGTGGGAGGCGCTGAGCGCGACCGCGAAACGCATCATGAATGCGGAGCGCGCCGCAGGACAGGACCGAATGTGGGGCTTTGTCTTCCAGGGCCGCGCCTATGAAGGGCTGACAGTCAATGCCCTGGAATGGGTCGCAAGCCATGGCGGTGGCACCATCGTCGCGCCGGATGGCCAGATCACCATCGACAATCCCCGCGCCGCCACCGCCCTCACGCAGGCGGCCGGGTGGATCGGCGGCATCGTGCCCCAGGGCGTCCTGAATTACGCCGAGGAAGAAGCGCGCGCCGTGTTCCAGTCCGGCAATGCCGTCTTCATGCGCAACTGGCCCTATGCCTGGCCCCTGATGAATGCCGCCGACAGCGCCGTGCACGGCCGCGTCGGCGTTGCCTTGCTGCCGCGTGGCACCGGCGAGGATGCGCGCCACGTCGGCACGCTGGGCGGCGAACAACTCGCCGTCTCGCGCTATTCCCGCCATCCTGCCGAGGCGGTGGAATTGGTGCTGTATCTGACGTCGCGCGCGGAACAGAAGCGCCGCGCCATCCTCGGCGCACTCAACCCGACCATCCGCGACCTGTATGACGACCCGCAGGTCCTCGCCGCCAATCCCTTCTTTCGCACATTGCGCGAGACCTTCGAGAATGCGGTCGCGCGGCCGTCGAGCGTGACCAGGGGCCGGTACAATCAGGTCTCCGCGCAGTTCTGGAACGCCGTCCATGCCGTGTTGTCGGAGCGTGGCACGGCGGCCGAGGTGTTGGACCGGCTCGATCGTAGCCTCATTCGCCTGCGGCGGGGCGACACATGGTAGCGCCGGCCGCACCAGGGCTTTCGGGCTTGGAACGGGAACGACGGCGCGCGGCGTGGCTCTTCCTGCTGCCCATGGTCGTGGCGGTGGTGCTGGTCGCCGGATGGCCGCTCGGGCGGACCATCATGTTCTCGATGACGGATGCGCGACTGGACGACACGGCGGCGCCGGCCTTTGTCGGGCTGGCGAACTACAATCTTCTGATCCGCGATCCCGACTGGTGGAACGCGGTGCGCAACACCGTGGTCTTTGCGCTGGTATCCGTGACGATCGAGACGCTCCTGGGCCTGATTATCGCGTTGGCGCTGAACGAACGCATGCGGGGGCGGGGGCTGTTGCGCGCGGCGATGTTGATCCCCTGGGCGATCCCGACGGTGGTCTCGGCCCAGATGTGGGGCTGGATGCTGCATGACCAGGTTGGCGTGGTGAACGAGGCGCTGCTGGCGCTCGGCCTGATCGCCCGGCCCCTGGCCTTCACGGCCGATCCGGACCTCGCTTTGTGGGCCGTCGTGGCGGTGGATGTGTGGAAGACGACGCCGTTCATGGCGCTGTTGATCCTGGCGGCGCTGCAATTGCTGCCCGATGAGATCTACGAGGCGGCGGAGATCGACGGACTCGGACCGGTCGGTCGGTTCTTCCGCCTCACGCTGCCGCTGATCCGGCCGGCGCTGATGGTCGCGGTGATATTCCGTGCTCTGGATGCGCTGCGCGTCTTCGACCTGATGTATGTGCTGACCGGCAACAGCGCGGCCACGGCGTCGATGTCGGTCTATGCGCGTCAGCATCTGGTGGATTTCCAGGATGTGGGGTTCGGGTCAGCGGCGGCGACCGGGCTGTTCCTGGTAATCGCGGTGGCGACGGTGCTGCTCCTCACCTTGGGCCGCGTGCGGCTTGGGGCGACGGAGAACGGACGTTGAGCGCGCGGCGGATGCGGCGCCTTGCGGGCCGCGTGCTGTTCGCGCTGCTGCTCGCAGTCATCGCGCTCTACACGGTGTTTCCCTTCTACTGGGCGATAGTGTCGTCGCTGAAGTCGGGCAGTGCGCTGTTCACGATGGAGATGTTCCCTGCACAGCCGGCCTGGGACAATTATGCGGCGGTGTTCCGGGAACGGCCCTTTGGGCGGAATATCGCCAACTCCGTGCTGGTGGCGGGTTCGGTGGTCGCCGTCTCGCTGTTCCTCGGTGTCACCGCGGCATTCGCACTTGGGCGGGTTGCATTCCGCGGGCGCGGCATGCTGCTGGCGGCCATACTCGCGGTGTCGATGTTTCCGCAGGTGGCCGTCCTGTCCGGGCTGTTCGAGCTGATCCGGTGGCTTGGCCTGTACAACAACCTTCTGAGCCTGGTGTTTTCCTATCTGATCTTCACGCTGCCTTTCACGGTCTGGGTGCTGACGACCTTCATGCGCGAAATGCCGCGTGAGCTGGAGGAAGCGGCGATGATGGATGGTGCGACGCCGTGGATCGTCCTGCGGCGCGTCTTCCTGCCTCTGATGGGCCCGGCGATGGCAACCACCGGGCTTCTCGCCTTTATCGCCGCCTGGAATGAGTTTCTGTTCGCCCTGACCTTCACCCTGACGGATGAAATGCGGACAGTACCCGTGGCGATCGCGCTGATCAGTGGGGCGAGCAGCTTCGAACTGCCCTGGGGTCGGATCATGGCGGCATCGGTCATCGTGACGGTGCCGCTCATCCTGCTGGTCATGGTGTTCCAGCGGCGCATTGTGGCTGGGCTGATGGCGGGCGCGGTCAAGGGGTAGGCCGCCCGTTCGCCGACGGGGTGGTGCGCGTGGAATCCTGGCGTCTGCGGAACACCGCCAGCAGCAGGCCCGTCACGCCCCCGATGAACCCCGCCCCAATCGCGACGACAGGGATGCCCATGGCGCCGCCTCCGGAATCGCCGGAGCCACCGAACTCCGTGACGGCGATCAGCAGCAGGGCCACGACGCCCCCCGTCAGCGTGCCCAGGACGAAGCCTGCGAAACCAAGGCCCAACGCACCCGTGATCGCGGCGATCGCGCCGCGCGCGGTGGTCTCCCGCGGGGGGTAGGGCAGCCAGGCAGCGATGAAGCCGGCATCCTGGACGGCGAGGCGCAACGCCTCCGGCGTCTGGTCGGACTGTATCGTGACCAGCCCACGCGGCCAGTCCGCCTGGACGTGGGCGGCCTGGTCACGGCGGCGGATCGCGGCGAGGACGGCGGCGTGGTCCGGCGGCCCCCGCACCCCCATCACCGACAGCAGCACGGCACCCGGTGGCAGCGTGATGGTCACGGCGCGTCATCCATAGCGTCGCGCCAGCCCGTGGATCAGCCCGGCGATGACGCCCACCGGCAAGCCGAACACTCCGAACAGCACGGCGAACAGGCCCACCCCGATCGCGCAGCCGCCGCTGCTGCCAGGCCGCGTGCAGTCGGGGTTCAGCATCGAATTGCCCAGGCCGAACGCGATGCCGGCGAGCAGCCCGGCCACGCTGAACAGCACGCCATACAGCAGCATGCGCGCGAAGATGCCGGCGACGCTGCCGCGCCGAACCCCGCCACCGCCCTGCACCAGCACGCCGAAGCCCGCGCCCTGCACCGCCGCGCACAGCGCCTTCGCCGGGGCGGCGGATTTCACCGCGACCAGGCCGCGCGGCCAGTCGGTCCAGAGCCGAGCCGCCGGGTCGCACCGCTTCAGCGCGGCGTCCACCGCTGCGGCGTCAGTCGGCCCGGCCAGACCGGTGATGGCGAGGATGAGGGCATCGGGGGGCGGCGCGCTACCGACGGGGGGCGGGGTGGTCAAACGGTCACCGTTCGGGGCTGGGGCTGCCAGTGGCGAAGATCTGCAAGCGCATCGCCGGCCCGCAGGCGATGCGCCGCGACGACCTCGGAGGAGACGGCCGGATTGCGGTTGGACACCAGCGCGTCGCGCCCCGCAGCGGGCATGACGCCACCCCCGGACTGGCCATCGCACGCTCGCCCCTGACGGGACAGCACAGTGGCGCACCCGATGAAATCCATCTCCTGCATGCATCCTCCGTCGGGCCGGAACCCGGAGCGCATCTTCCTCTGCGATAGCGGAAGAGTCTCTCCTTTGTGCCGCGGGTCCGTCCCGCGAAGGCCAGCATACCGTCCAGTCTCGGGGCGATCGATGACCCTTCCCGCGCAGGAACGGCGTAGCCCGCGGTGCGCAGCGGCCAGTCGCCTTCGCACAGCTTCGCGCCGGTTGCGTGATTTCAGTCGGAGGCGATCTGCTCTAAACCTCGTTCATGACCGGGTTCACGCTCTCCGCGCTTGATCAATCCTCCGTCGCCTCGGGCCGCACGCCGGGGGATGCGGTGCGCGAGACCATCGCGCTGGCGCAGCATTGCGACGCGCTGGGCTTCCATCGGTACTGGTGCGCCGAACATCACAACAGTGCATCGCATGCCGGTACGGCGCCGGAGGTCCTGCTGGCGGCGATCGGCGCGACGACCAGGCGCATCCGCATCGGCAGCGCCGGGATCATGCTGCCGCACTATGCCGCGTTGAAGGTCGCCGAGCAGTTCCGCATGCTGGAGGCGATCGCGCCGGGCCGCGTCGATCTCGGCGTCGGGCGTGCGCCGGGTTCGGATGGGCGGACCGCCTTCGCATTGAACCCCCAGGCCAACCAGGCAGCCGACCGCTTTCCGCAGCAGGTGATGGATGTGCTTGGCTGGCACGGGGATGGCCTGCCGGAGAACCACCCCTTCCGGTCCATCATCGCCCAGCCGGCGGTCGAGACACGGCCGCAGATGTGGATCCTGGGGTCATCGGATTACGGCGCGCAGGTCGCGGGGTATTTCGCCCTGCCCTACTGCTTCGCGCATTTCTTCTCCGACGGCGGCGGGTCGGAACAGGCCATCGCGGTCTATCGCGAAACCTTTGAGGCCAAGCCCGGCATGGCGGGACGCGTCGCGGCACCGCATCCGGCCCTGGGTGTCTATTGCCTTGTCGCCGATACCGAGGCCGAGGCGCAGCGGCTGTTCCGCTCACGCGAATTGTGGCGGCTGAAGCGCGACCGCGGCCTGTACCTGCCACTGCCGAGCGTCGAGGAGGCCGAGGCGCATGCCTATTCCGACCTGGAACTGGCTCGGATCGAGAAGATGCGCGCCAACGCCATGGTCGGGGCGCCCGAACAGGTGAAGGCAAAACTGGAGGCGCTTTCGGCCGCGCATGGCGGCATCGCCGAATTCGCCGTGATCACGCACTGCCATGATCCGGCGGCGCGGCGGCGGTCCTATTCTCTGTTGGCTGAGGCGTTCGGCCTGCAAGCGCGACTGCCGGTCGCCGCCGAGTAGCGCCGCGCCATCGCGCGGGAGCCCGGCGTCAGCGGCGGATGAACACGAACCGTGCGCCCTGCGCCGGGGCGGTGCCGTTGCGCTGCGCCCGTCGGATGCGCCACCACAGCGACACGCCGCCGATCAATCCAGCGATCAACACGACCGGCAGCAGCACGCTGATGGCCAGAACGGCGAGGCCAGCCAGCAGGAGCGCGCCCGCGCCGACCGCCACGAGCATGGCGACGCCGCCGACGCGCGCCAAAACCCGGTCGAGCGTGCTGGCCCGCCGCGGCGGCGCCGCGTCGCGGAACTCGCCTTCCGGCGTCATGTCGATCACGGGCGGGCGGTTGTTCGTTTCCATGGTGCCTATGACGTGGCGCGTCGGCGCCACCGGGTCAAGTGTTGTCACATTCCGTGACGAGACGAGGAGGTCATCGCGGACATCGGGGCCGGAAGTTCCCGCCTCGCGGCGGGGGCTGTTTCTCGGTCTCCGTCGGCCATGACCAAAGCAATACGCACCGACATTGGACGCGCTGCGAAGCGTAGCGCCGGAAATCGCTTCAGCCGACGGGCCGGAGGGAATCGAGGCGCAGGAACAATTCGCCGGTCGGCAACGCCGTCAGATCGTGATGATCCTCGCCAGCCAGGTTTTTGCGCTGGTCGGTCGGCATATGATCCAGCACGGCCGCTGCGACGTGCGGCGGCGCGACGAGTACAAAGCTGCCGTGCCGATTGCTGCGCAGCGCGTCGCACAGATCCTCCGCAATGCGCCGCGCCAGGTTGCGCTTCGCATGTTCCTTCGGGCTGTCGTCGATGCCGTCATGTTCCATCGCGCTGCGTTGGCCCGTGCCACCGCCGAAGGCGCGGCCGGGCCGGTCCTCGCCCTGGTCGGCATCCTTCCGCCGCGCATCGGGCTCGTTCCAGTCGATAACCGGGTCGTAGCCGCTTTCGCCCTGGCGCTTCACATAGGCGCGACCATGGCTCCCATTGACGACGACAAAAAGTCGGTTCTGCTGGCGCCCGCCGGTGGCGGTCTCGGTGGTGGTGCTCATTCTGGGCCCTCCTGCAGAAGAAACGCAGGATCAGGCGCCGGGTTCCCTGCAACGGCCGGGCGGCCAGGTCATTCCGGCCGCACCACCAGGGTGGTGCCGTCCACGCCTTCCACGCGGACGCGCGTGCCTGCCGGGCTGCCGGCCACGTCGTTCGGCAGCCGCGCGGCCCAATCGGAATCGCCCACCCGCACGCGCGGGCCGGTCGCGCCGGCATCGATCAGGACACCGGGCCGCCCGACCAGGCCGGAATCGGGTGTGTTCATCCGTGGCCGCGGCTGGGCGGACCGGCGCAGCCGCAGGGCAGTGGCGATGCCGGCGGCCAGCAGCACGATGAACACCACCACGGTCACCCAGAAGGGCGGCGTGACCAGCAGCAGCATCACGCCCGTGCCGAGCGCCGCCAGCCCCACCCACAGCAGGAAGACGCCGGGCAGCAGGGTCTCCGCGCCAAGCAGAACCAGCCCGACCAGGATCCAGCTCAGCGCGGGGTCCATGGCGAGGGCGCCTCCGGGGATGCCAACGGTGCCGAGGGGCGCGGCGGCAGGCGCGGCGCCGGGCCGCCGTCCGGCCCGCGCAGCAGTTCCAGTGCCTGGGTGATGCCGCCCGCCAAGGCGCTGCTCTCCATCGGCACGATCACCAGCTTCTGCGCCGTATTGCCGGCCAGCACCTCGAACGCCTTCACGTATTTGTCGGCGATGAAGTACCGCAGCGCGTCGGTGCCCGCGCCGGTCGCGGCCTCGGCCACCGACCGCGTCGCGTTCGCCTCGGCCTCGGCGGATCGCTCGCGCGCCTCGGCGTCGCGGAAGGCGGCTTCCTTACGGCCCTCGGCCTGCAGGATCAGCGCCTGCTTCTCGCCCTCGGCGCGCTTTATCTCGGCCTCGCGCTCGCCCTCGGCCTTGGCGACGGTTGCGCGGCGCTCGCGCTCGGCGGTCATCTGCAGGGTCATGGCGCGGATCAGGTTCTCGGGCGGTTCGATCTTCCGGATCTCAACGCGGGCGACCTTCACGCCCCAGGGTTCGGTCGCGCCGTCCAGGATGCTCAGCAGCGAGGAATTGATGCGCTCGCGTCCCGACAGCGTGGCGTCGAGTTCCATCTCGCCGATCACGGCGCGGATGTTGGTCATGGCCAGCGCGGTCAGCGCGATGCCCATGGTCTGCACGGCATAGGCCGCCTTGGCCGGGTCCATGACCCGGTAATAAACGATGCCATCGACCGCGACCGTCGCATTGTCGCGCGTGATGACCGACTGCTCGGGAATGTCGAGCACCTGTTCCTGGACGTTCACCCGCCGGCCGATGCCGTCGATGAAGGGGATGATGAAGTTCAGCCCCGGGGCCAGCATGCGGGTGAAGGCGCCGAAGCGCTCGACGGTCCAGACCTCGCCCTGCGGCACGGTGCGGATGCCGCGCAGCGCGGTCAGCACCGCGAGGACCAGCAGCACGATCAGGACGATGGTCGAGGCGGAGATGATCTCGAAAGCGTTCATCCGCCGATCCTAGACCGGATGTCCGGCCGAACGGAATGACGCCCTTGCCGGCCGGTCCGCGCCGCACGACCATGGCTGAAGCGATTCATGAGGGGGGACGCAAGATGCAAGGCAGCAACCAGCCTTTGACGGTGGATCTGGCGGGTCTTCGCGTGGCGATCAGCGCCGGCGCCGGCGGCATCGGCCGCGTCATGGCGGACAGTTTCGCCGCCCGCGGCGCGAAGGTGTTCGTCTGCGACGTCGATACCGAAGCCCTGGCGGACTGCCCGCACCCGAAGATGCGTGCCGACATGGGTGAGGTCGCCGCCTGCGAGGAATTCGTCGATGTCGCCGCCTCGACGCTCGGCGGGCTGGATGTGCTGGTGAACAACGCCGGCATCGCTGGTCCCACCGCCCGCGTGGAGGATGTCACGCCCGAGGCGCTGGAGGCCACGCTGCGGATCGACCTGGCTGCGATGTTCCACTGCGCGCGGCGCGCGGTCCCGCATCTGCGCAATGCGGGGGGCGGGTCGATCGTGAACCTGTCCTCGGCGGCCGGGCGCTTCGGGTTTCCGCTGCGCAGCCCCTACGCGGCCGCCAAATGGGGCGTGGTGGGGTTCACCAAATCGCTGTCGATCGAACTCGGCCCGGATCGCATCCGGGTGAACGCCATCCTGCCGGGGTTGGTCGCCGGCGACCGCATCCGCCGCGTGATCGAGGCCAAGGCCCAAGCCGAGGGCGTAGCATTCAAGGACAAGGAGGCCGAACTGCTGCGGGACGTCTCCCTGCGCAGTTATGTCACCCAGCACGACATCACCAACATGGCGCTGTTCATCTGTTCGCCTTTCGGTGCGACGATCAGCGGGCAGGCGCTGTCGGTCGATGGGGATGTGCAGCGGCTGGGCTGACGAGTCCGGTCCGGTTGCAGGGAGGGGCGCGAGGCCCCTCCCCGGCCGCATTCAGTTGCCGGCAGCGGCCAATCGGACCGCTGCCGCTTCCTGCGCCTGCTGCTGCCGGCCGAGCCAGAAGCTCAGCCCTGCCCAGGCGATGCAGATCGGCACCGCGACGGCCGCGATGCCGGTCAGGCTGAGTCCCACCGCGAGCAGTCCGGCGTAGCTCCAGGCCGCCACCTGGTCGCCACCGCGATAGACCACGGTGTCGATGAAGTTCTTGGCCTTGTAGCGATCCTCGCGCGGGACGGCGGTGAACAGCACCTCCCGCGTCGGCCTTGCCAGCGCGAAGTTGCTGACCCGGCGCGCCACCTGCACCACGACGAAGACCGCCACGGCCGGCCAGGTCGCCAGCGCGGCAAAGCCGAAGATGCTGAGGGCGGGCAGGATAGTGAGCATCACCGCGACGCCGAGCCACGCCGTCAGGCGTCCTGTCAGGAACAATTGCAAGCCCAGCGTGAGCACATTCACCCAAAGGTCGATATTGGCGAAGAAGGCCGTCCGTGCCGCGCGGTTGGGGAAGTTCGCCTCGGCGATGCTGGCCTGCTGGAAATACAACACGGTCGAGGTGATGGAATACAACAGGATGAAGCCGGCGATCCCGAGCAGGTAGGGCGAACGCAGCGTATGCGTCATCCCCGCGAAGATGCCGCCGCCGAGCGGGCGATGCGGGTCGTCGGTCACGCCCACATGGCGGAAGGCGTCGCTGACGAGTGACAGGCGGCGAGCGGCGAACACCGCGACCTCCAGCAGCACGATCGAGGCCACCAGCAGCCAGTTCTGCCCGACCAGCGTCACCAGTCCCGAGGTCAGCGCCGACCCCGCGATGCCCCCCAGCGTCGCGCCGGCGGCGAGGAATCCAAACAGCCGCTTACCCTGTTCGGAATCAAACACATCCACGATGAACGACCAGAAGACCGACACCACGAACAGGTTGAACACCGATGTCCAGATGAAGAAGGCGCGGCCGATCCACACATGCTGCTCGGGCGTCGCCACCATCAGCAGCGCCATGAAGACCAGCAGGTTCACCATGAAAAAGCGGTAGGCGATGGCG
The DNA here is from genome assembly GCA_022842185.1 of Acetobacteraceae bacterium. Taxonomy (GTDB): domain Bacteria; phylum Pseudomonadota; class Alphaproteobacteria; order Acetobacterales; family Acetobacteraceae; genus Neoroseomonas. The sequence goes on along the minus strand of JALHQB010000008.1, from coordinate 22,096 downwards.
ATGAACGACTCGCGCGGCCAGCGCCGCACCGCATAGGCGAACAGCGGATTGGCCGCGAGCATCGCCAGCAGCGTACCGGTGAACAGCCAGGGCAGGTTCCGCACGCCGCCCGCCACGCCCAGTTCGTCGCGGATCGGGCGCAGCACGTAATAGGCCAGGAACAGCGCGAATACGTAGAGCCATGACCAGGCGAGCGCGCGAACTTCCGCGGGGCGAATGTCGATCACCCGCCGCAGCACCCGGTACAGCACCCCGTCCGCCTGGCCGACGGACAGGTCAGAGGCCATCGATGAACTGCTCCATGCGCCGGCGCATCGCGGCATCGGGCATGCGGCCCTGCGCCGCCTTTAGATTGTCATCGACATACCGCGCCTGCGCCATGCCAGGGACCGCGCAGGTCACCGCAGGGTGGGAGACGAGGTACTTCAGCATGAACTGCGCCCAGGTCGTGACGTCGATCTCAGCGGCCCAGTCCGGCAGCGGCCGGCCCTGCGTGGCGCGAAACACGCTGCCGCGACCGAAGGGCAAGTTGATGAACACCGCCATGCCGCGTTCGGCCGCCAGCGGGATGATGCGTTCCGCCGAATTGCGGTTGTCCAGCGCGTAGTCGATCTGGATGGAATCCAGCGTCTCGCGCCGCATCATCGCCTCGAAGGCTTCATATTGCCTGTCGAAGGATGTGGTGGCCCCGACATAGCGGATTCGCCCGGCCTGCTTCAGCTCGCGCAGATAGGCGAGCTGGTTGGTGATGTCGCGCAGGTTGTGCACGGCGATCAGGTCGATGCGGTCGGTGCGCAGCTTCTGGAAGGCCTGGGCAATCTGCGCGCGGCCCTGTTCGGGTGTGTCCACGCCGACCTTGGTGGCCAGGAACAGGTCACGGCGGATGCCCAGCCCGGCGATGATGTTGCCCATGATCGCCTCGGCGTCCCCATAGGAGGGCGCGGTGTCGATCACCGTGCCGCCGAGCGCGTGGAAACGGGCGAAGGTCTCGCGCAGCGGCACGATATCCGCCTCGGTCTTCGCTTCCTCATACCGCCGGGCGGAACCCAGGCCGATGACCGGGATCATCTCCCCGCTGCTGGGGATCGGCTTCCTGAGCAGCGGCGCGGCCTGCGCCGCGGCGGGTCGCGCGGCCAGGCCGGCGGCACCGGCGGCCAGGCCAAGAAGGAGGGTCCTGCGGCATGCGGTCATGGTGTCGTCCTTCAAATGGGGCGTTGGAGGTCGAGGCGCTTCACCCGGCCCGGCGGCCTGCACCTGTCCCGCGATAGTGACGGAGGCGTAACGCGTGGCAAGACCGCCAAGTGTATCGGTTCGCAACAATATTGCGCCGCGCCGACGCGTTTCGGAGGCATTGCCCGCTCCTGCCGCCTTGCGAAGTCGTGAAGGAACTTTTTGACCCGCCCGTCCGTTGAGAAGCCATACTCGATTGGGGCAGCATCATGGCAAAACGTCGCACAACCTCCGTCAGTTCCGATGGCGATACGCCGGGTCCGGGGACCGACCAGCTCCAAGCCTTTCCGGAGAAGGGCTACGGCACGCCGACGCTCAAGCCGCGCACGCCAAAGACTCCCCGCAAGCCGTTTCTGCCCAAGAACCTTGCTCCGGCGATGCGGGCCTGATCGTCTCGGCCTGCGCTGGCTTCAAATCCCCGCCGCCGCCCGATCGCGGCGGCGGCGGTCCGTCTAGGTTCTGACCAGAACCCGCACGCCCGGGACCCCTCCGGCTTCGGACAGGACGTCCAACCATCCGCCGCCCTCACTCGGCACTGGCCAGTCCCCCGCTTCGTCGCGTGTCTGGACAGCAACGATCATCCGCCCATCACCGCGGGTGAAGGCCAACCAGCCGTCCTGAGCGTTCTTCGCAGGCTGGTATCCCACAAAAATTTCCGGCCGTTCCTGGCGTAGATGCAGCAGACGCATCGTGACGCGCTGCTTGAGCAGGCCGAAGTCATCATTCGCCAATGACGGCAGCGGCGCTTCGAGACCGGCATTGCGCGCTGCGTAGTCGACAGGGCGTCGATTGTCCGGATCGACCAACGACAGATCCCACCACTCGCTGCCCTGGTAGATATCCGGCAGGCCCGGCAGTGTCAGTTGCAGTACGGTTTGAGCGATCCCCTTCCGGCGGCTGGCGTGGATCATCCGCTCGACAAAGGCCGACATGCCAGCCCGGAACGGCGCGGCGTCTGCATGTTCGAGCAGAGCGGAGGCGAACCGCAGCACGGCGTCCTCATGGGTCTCGTTCGGGGTTTCCCATCGAGTATGGCGCTTGGCTTCCCGCATGGCCTTGACGAGGTACAGCCGCAGTCGATCCCAGTCGATCGGCCAGGCGCCGAACATTGTCTGGTAGATCAGCCATTCATCTGCCCCGTCGACCGCCTGGGGCCGCAATGCAGCGTTCATGTCACGCCAGCACGCCACCTGGGTGACCCAGTCCTGCGCTGCCAGTGACAGCAGGTTGATCCGCGCCCGCGCGTCGGCACCGCGCTTCGTATCGTGGGTTGCCAGTGGAGTGAGGTCCCGTGGCCGCGTCGCGGCATATCGCATGGCCCATGCGTGGAAGGCGCCGGCATCAATTGCGGGCATGTCCGGATCGCCGCCGACCTCGTTCACCGACAGCAACGTCACGTTCCTATAGAATTCCGTATCCTCCAGCCCCTTCGCCATGAGAGGCCCAGTGAGTTGCTGGAATCTTCGGCGCAGGGCAGCGGCGGCCTCCGTGGTTCCCGCCATGATCACGTCTGCCAGCCAGCGCGCGGCCGCGCTGTTCCACGGGTCGCCCTCGGCTTCGATCGCAGACAACGCAGTGGCATAGCGCCCCTGGTCGGCAGGCGTGGCGTCCGGCCCGACGAGATAACTGCGATACACCGGAAAGTGGACCAGCAGCCCGGTGAGCCCAGCGCGCAGCGTCGGCCCGGCGAATTCCATCCCCGCGTCGTCGGCGGCCAGGATGGACGCTGCTTCGGTGAGTTGCTCCAGCTCCGCGGCGAAGCTTTCGGTGAGCAACTGCCGCTTCGCGTCAGCAAGGCGCTTCGCCGGTTCGCCAACCACCGACGCTTCCGGTGCGAGCGTGTGATACCCGTCGACAGAGACGAACAGCCGATTGATCTGGTTGAGCCGTTCATATCCCGTGGTGCCGTCCACGGGCCATTCCGCCGGCAGCGTCTCGTCGAGGCCCAGGATCTTCTCGACGACGATCAGCGCCTCCGGCCCCGCCGCCGCGCGCAGGCGCCGGCAATACGCAGCGGGGTCGGCCAGCCCGTCGATATGGTCGATGCGCAGGCCATCGATCCGCCCATCGCGCAACAGGTCCAGCGGCAGCCGATGCGTCAGGGCGAAGACCTCCTCCTGCTCGACGCACACACCCACCAGCTCGGTGATGTTGAAGAAGCGGCGGGCCGACAGAGCGTCGCGGCCCGATCGCCAATGCACCGGCCGCCAGAACTGCCTGTCGATCATTGCAGCGACGTCTTGCCTCGCAAGCACGACGTCCAGCCGATCGCGCGCATCCCCGGCAATCCGCCGCACCGCCGCTCGCGCGATACCGAAATCGACACTCCGATCCGCGCGCCAGAGTTGGGCGACGTCCGCCAGCCCGGCATCGTCGAGTAGTCGCGCAGTATCTTCAATCCGCAACGGCCAGGCGTGTTCACCGTAGGCCGTGGCCACCAGCCACCCCTCTTCGGTATCGCAGTCCAGCGCCAGCGTCCCTCGCGCCAAATTCGCCGCAAACGTGTCGTCAAGCATCGGTTGCCGGACCTGCGGGTGGCGTTGCCAATCGATGTCGAAGATGGCGGCCGCAGGCGAGCCCGGCCCCGAAGCCAGCGCGGCCATCCACCAGGGATTGGATCGGTGCGCCGCCATATGGTTGGGCACAATGTCCAGCAGCAACCCCATGCCGGCGGTGCGAAGCGCGTCACTGAAACGCAGGAAGGCAGGCTCCCCGCCGAGATCCGCATTGATGCTGCATGGATCGATCTGGTCGTAGCCATGCGTCGACCCCGACCGCGCCGCCTGGATCGGAGAGGCATAGACGTGACTGACACCAAGCCGCCGCAGATACGGCACGATCTTCACCGCGTCGTCGAAGGTAAAGCAGGCGTGGAACTGCAGGCGGTAGGTGGCGCGCCATTCGGGACCGCTCATGCGGCGCCAGTCCAGGCGCAGCCAGACCAGGGTCCGAGCCGGACAGCGCTGCCGTCGAAAATGACATCCCCGATCGACACGGCATCGCGCGGCGGTGACGCGGTCATGTCCGCCGGCACCGTGTCGGTGTTTACGAGGAGGTTCAGCGCGCCTGCGTCGAACCGCCACCGCCAGGCCAGCGCGGCGCCGCTGCGCGCCGTCTCCACGCCGCGATAGCCTGTGCCGAGCAGCGGCGTGACGAGGCGCCTGCGGTGCGCCGTGAGGTTTCGGAACGGCTCCGTCGCGTCGGGCGTGACGCGGTCCCAAGGCACGACGGCCGAAGCCATGGTCGCGGCATCCAGTGGGTCAGGGATGCTGTGCGCGGCATCGAAGAAGGCGCTGAACTCGCGTTGCCGTCCCTGCCGCACGGCTTCGCCGAGCGCACCGGCAAAGTCGCAGAAATACGGGAATGGGACATCCAATGCGGCTTCCTCCCCCTGAAAGAAAAGTGGAACGGCCGGACCGAGCAGAAGCATGAAGCGCAGCAAAGCGAGCTTCGCCGGTTCCACCTGTCCTGCCAGCCGGTCCCCACGCGCGCGATTGCCGATCTGGTCGTGATTCTGCGCGAAATTGACGAAGGCGGTCGGCGGCAGATGACCACTGGCCTCCCCTCGCCGCGCGCCGTCCCGATGGGCGGACGGATCGCCCTGAAAGACGAAACCTTCGGCGAAGGCGCGCTGCACCGCGGCAGGCGGGTCCACCGCATAGTCGCCGTAGTATCCCGCCGCCTCTCCGGTCGCGGTGACATGCAGCGCGTGATGCGCATCGTCATTCCACTGGGCGTTGAAGAAACGCGGGCGTCCCGCCTCGTCACGTTCCAGCCAGCGCGCGGCATTGTCGTCATTCTCGAGCACCAACCACGCGTCCGGCTTGGCCGCCCGGCAGGCCTGCGCCAACTCTCGCAGGAACAGGTCGCCGCCCGGTTGCGCGAAGGCGTGCACCGCGTCCAGGCGCAGCCCATCCAAGTCGTATTCGGTGAGCCACATCAGTGCATTCTCGATGAAGAAGTGGCGGACCTGTGGCTGCATCAGGTCGATCGCGTCTCCCCAGGGCGTCGTGTGGTCGGCGGTGAAGAAGCGCTTGGCATACCGGGAAAGAGAATTGCCCTCCGGACCGAAGTGATTATAGACGACATCGAGCATGACCCCGAGCCCACGCTCATGCGCCGCATCCACCAGGCGCCTCAGGGCCGAAGGTGGACCGTAAGCCTCGTCGGGAGCGAAAGGCAGCACGCCGTCGTAACCCCAGCTGCGGCGACCGGGGAATTCCGCAACCGGCATCAACTGGATCGCCGTGAACCCGGCATCCCGAAAATGGTCGAGATGCTCAACCAGACCGTTGAAATCGCCTGACGTGCTTGCCGTGCCGACATGCAATTCCACCAGCACGACATCATGCCACGCGCAGGGCGGGACCCTTTGGCGCATCGGCGGCAGCGTCTCGCGCACGACGCTCCATCCCCCCGGGTCGCCATCCTGTTGGCGGGAAGCAGGATCGGGCACATCCTCTCCGCCGATCCGGAACCTGTAACGCTGCCCGCCACGGGCCTCGGGCGACGACAGTTCAAAAAAGCCCCCCGCCGCAGGCACCATCGGTCGGACGTCCTGGTCAGCGAGGACCAGGGCAACCTCCGTCACGTCCGGCGCCCATATGCGAAAGACCACGCCATCATCCAACAATCGCGGGCCGAACCAATTCACGCCCGAGATTCCCAGACAACGAGCGACCGCGCATCGGCGATCACCGCTTCCCCAGTCGCGCGTTGCGCGCCTTCAACCTGTTCAGCGGTGTCGAGCACAGCCTCCCACTTTCCCGTACCGCCCGGCGGGATCAGGAACTCAACACCGTGATTGGCGGCGTTGAGCAGGATCAACAAGCTCACATCGCCCGGTTGCGCAGGCGCGAGCCGCACCGCCAGGCACTTGGCATGCGGCGTGTTCCATTCCTCCTCCGTCATGCGGGCGCCGTTAACGCCGAACCAAGCCACGTCGGGCACACCACGCTCATTACGCGCACCGGTCAGGAAGGCAGGCCGAGACAGCGCGCTGCGGCGCTTGCGCAGTTCCGTCAGTCGCGCGACGAATGCCGACAACGCTTCATCCTGGCCGGTCCAATCGACCCATCCGATCTCATTGTCCTGGCAATAGGCGTTGTTGTTGCCGCCTTGGGAATTGCCGATCTCATCGCCCGCCAACAGCATTGGCACCCCCTGTGACAGTAACAGAGTCGCGAGCAAGTTGCGCTTCTGCCGGGCACGGCAGGCTCCGACCTCCGCGTCGTCCGTCTCGCCCTCGGCGCCGCAGTTCCAACTCTTGTTGTCGTCGTGGCCGTCGCGATTGTCCTCGCCATTCGCTTCGTTGTGCTTGTGTTCGTAGGACACCAGGTCATGCAACGTGTAGCCGTCATGCGCGGTGACGAAGTTCACGCTCGACCAGGGCCGGCGGCGGCCTTCACCAAACAGGTCGGACGACGCCGCGAAGCGCGTCGCGAAAGCCGGCAACAGGCCTTCCGAACCGGTCCAGAAATCCCGGACAACATCGCGATAGTCACCATTCCATTCCGAAAACCCTGGCGGAAAATTGCCAAGCTGATACCCGCCAGGCCCGATGTCCCATGGTTCCATGATCAGCTTCGCGCGCCCCAGCACCGGGTCCTGACGCATGGCATGGAACAGCGGATGGCCGGGATCGAAGCCATCCGCCCGCCGCCCGAGCGTGGTCGCCAGGTCAAACCGGAATCCGTCGATGCCGTAGACCGTTGCCCAAAGCCTCAAACTGTCCATGACCATCTGCAGAACGCGCGGATGTTCCGTGTTCAACGCGTTGCCGCAGCCAGTGAGGTTGTCGTAGTACCGGGGCTCCCCCGGCATTAACCGGTAGTAGCTGGCATTGTCGATGCCGCGCCATGACAGCGTCGGTCCAAGGTGGTTGCCCTCACAGGTGTGATTGTACACGACATCGAGGATGACCTCGATGCCGGCCTGATGCAGGCGGTCCACCGCCATCCCAATTTCATCAAGCCCGCCCGCACCAAGGTAGCGCGGTTCAGGCGCGAAGAAGCCGAGCGTGTTGTATCCCCAGTAATTGGTCAGCCCACGGTCGATCAGCACGCGATCCTGCGCGAAGGCCTGGACCGGCAGCAACTCGAGCGCAGTCACGCCGAGTTTCAACATATGCTCCACCATGGGCTCCGACCCCAGCGCCGCGAAGGTGCCGCGTAGCCCTTCAGGCACCAGCGGATGACGCATCGTGAGCCCGCGGACATGCCCTTCATAGACGACGGTCTTCGGCCATGTGTTGAGCGGCTTTGCCGCTGCGGTCAGCGGCAGTTCGGCGATGACCCTTGCCTTGGGCATGAAGGACGCACTGTCTCGATCATCCATGACGAGGTCGGCATCCTCGCCGGCACCAACAGTGTAGCCATGAAGCGCATCGTCCCATCGCAACGCGCCGACGAGCTGCCGCGCATATGGATCGAGCACCAGCTTCGCCGGATTGAACCGATGGCCGTTCTGCGGTTCCCACGGACCATGCACGCGCCAGCCGTAAACCTGCCCCCGCCCGACGCCAGGCAGATGGCAGTGCCAGACGCCATCGGTGCATTCACGCACCGCCACGCGCTCGCGTTCCCGATTCCCCTCAGTGTCGAACAGGCAGAGTTCCACACCTTCTGCATTGTCCGAGAACAGGCAGAAATTGGTGCCCCGCTGCGTGAGGGACGCCCCAAAGGGAAACGGCGCTCCGGACTCGACCCGCCTCATGCGAAGCCTGCCCCGGTGTTCATGCCTGCCGTCGCTTGGCTGTGCCGGCACGCGCCTGCCTGCCCGGTGACTTCTCTTGACGTACTGTCATTGCTTCATCCTCAGGTCCGGCCGTAAGATCTTTCTCCGCGAGGAGCCAGAAATGCTCCTCCTGGCCCGACGGTGATCCGGCGTGTTCCCACAACGCGTGTGCCCGTTCACGAATTCGTTGTTGAAGATCGGTGCGATCCGACATCGCTCTTCCCTCCCTCACGCTTGCGGCCGTTCCGCAGGCTTACAGCGCAACAACCGTTGATAACGGGCGTGGTTTCATCATGCGGGTGAATCCCCGCGCGATGCCCGTTGCGAAACTTATTGCGCATGCACAAGTTAAACCCGGAACGCCGCGATGTCTCGCAGCGTGCCGCAGGAGGGGCATGGATCATTGAATGAAACGAAAACCAGTGGCTCATCCTATTATATAAACCCACTCGCGATGCCTGCACTTGACGCTTGGCCTCGTGAATTTGCCCGAATTGCCGACCTTCAATTCGACAGCGTGGTCCTGGCACCGCCTTTTGCGACAGGCCGCGACGGATCCATCTTCCTCACCGCCGACCACGAGCGGCTGCACGACCACCTCGGCGGCGGAAATGCCGAGGCGGGTTTGCGTCACATCTGCGCCATGGCCCGCGCAGAGGGGCTCGACGTCATGCTGGATCTGCGTTGCGACCGTGTCGACGGGACGGCCGCGATGCTCGCGGATCACCCCGAGTTTCGAGCCAACAACGATAATGCGGATGCACCTCCCGATCCCCGACACCCGATCGATCGCGGTCTGACGCTGCGGCGTCCTGCGCCGCCGGCTCTCACGGATTGGTGGCTGACGCATGTCCGGGCTTGGTCGCAAGCCGGCGTCCGCGGCTTTCGGTGCCTCGAACCGACACTAGGAAGCTCTTTCTGGACCCCAATCATCGAAGGTGTTCACGAGGTCCTTCCGGCCGCGCGTTTCATTGCCTGGACCCAGGGCTTGGACGCGTCCGAGGTGGCGGGTCTTCGCGGAACAGGCTTCAACCTGACCGCCTGCTCCCTCCCATGGTGGGACTTCGAGGCTGCCTGGTTCGGCGAGGAAGTTGCGCGGCTGGCAGCGGTCGCGCCCGTGCTGACCATGCCGGAATCGCCTTTCGCGCCGCGCCTGGCTGCCTGCATCACTGATCGCGTTCTGGCACGGCGCGCCGCGGAGCGCGCGGTGTCTTTCGCGGCGCTGTCGGGCCATGCATGGCTCCTGCCGATGGGTTTCGAATTCGGTGCGGTGGATCGGATGGGGTTCGGACCCGCGGAAGCGGAAAGGTTCGACGCCCTGCGACGTGACCCGCGGATCGACCTGCAGGACGCCGTTCGCGCCGCGAATCGCCAGCGACACTCACAGCCCATTGCATCGGAATGCGCCGCTCCCGTCGTGAGATCTTCGCCAAACGCTCCCATCGCGCAGGTCCTGCGCCAGAGCAACGATGCGCAGAACCTGCTCGTCCTGGCCAATCCTTCGTTGACGGCGGCACGGCAAATCTCCGCGGCGGAAATTGCTGCAAACTCGCCGGCGCCTGCCGCCTTCACGTACGACGCCAGCATTGCGTTGAACGCGGGCGAAGTGCGTTTCCTGCCAGTGAACGAGACCGAGCCCGTGAGACTAACGCCGGACCCGGCCGATGCCAGTGCGCGCGGCTTCGCTGCATCGCCACGCATCGCAATCGAGGCCATCTCACCGAGCGTTGATGACGGCAGGTTTCCGGTCAAGCGCATCGTCGGTCATCGCCTGACCGTGACCGCCGACATCTTCGCCGACGGCGCGACGAAACTGGCAGTACGGCTGCGCTGGCGGCCCGCGGACGAATCCGAGTGGCGCGAAGTGCCGATGCGCCACACGATCAATGACATCTATACCGCCGAATTCCTGCCCGATCGCGTCGGCACGCATCACTTCACCATCAGCGCCTGGGTCGATGTCTACGGCGCGTTCCTGGACGAGATCAGGACCAAACATGGCGCCGGCGTCGATATCGCCCTGGAGCGGCGCGAAGGTTCCGCATTGCTCGAGGCAGCGCGCACCAGGCTGCCATCCGGCCAAGCCGACGAACTCGGACTGGCTTTGGATGCGTTGCGCAGAGCCGAAGCTGCCGCCGCCGTTGGGATCTACGCACAGCCGCGGGTGACCGCACTGATGCGACAGGCGGACCCGCGCCCATTCCTGGTAACACATGAACCCATTCTTCGTGTGGATATCGAACGTCGCGCGGCCGGCTTCGCGTCCTGGTACGAAATCTTCCCGCGCTCCCAAAGCGGCGACACAGAGCGGCACGGCACGTTCGACGATGTCATCGCGCAACTGCCGCGCGTGCGCGACATGGGCTTCGACGTACTGTACTTCCCACCGATCCATCCGATTGGCGTGAAGAACCGCAAGGGCCGCAACAACAGCTTGACCGCCGAGGCCGGCGATCCCGGAAGTCCCTATGCCATCGGGGCAGAAGCCGGCGGTCACGACGCCGTGCATCCGGAACTCGGCACGCTGGAGGATTTCCGCAGGCTGGTCGCCGCGGCGGCGCAGCATGGATTGGAGATCGCGCTGGACTTCGCCATCCAGTGCTCACCGGATCACCCGTGGCTGAAGGATCATCCCGACTGGTTTTCCTACCGTCCGGACGGATCGATTCGATACGCAGAAAACCCGCCCAAGAAATATGAGGACATCGTCAACGTCGATTTCTACGCGGCGGATGCGGTGCCCGCGCTCTGGATCGCGCTGCGCGACGTCGTTCTGTTCTGGGTCGATGCCGGGGTGAAGCTGTTCCGTGTGGACAACCCGCACACCAAGCCGCTGCCGTTCTGGGAATGGATGATCGGCCAGGTTCGTGACCGCGAACCGGATTGCGTCTTTCTCTCAGAGGCCTTCACCCGTCCGAAGGTCATGTATCGGCTCGCGAAGGTCGGCTTTTCCCAATCCTACACCTACTTCACTTGGCGCAATACGCCTTGGGAGCTTGGCCAGTACATCGCGGAGCTGAATCGTGCGCCCGTCTCCGATTTCTTCCGGCCCCATTTCTTCGTCAACACGCCGGACATCAATCCGACCTTCCTGCAGCACGCCGGGCGGCCGGGGCATCTGATCCGCGCAGCCCTCGCGGCGACGCTGTCGGGCCTGTGGGGCGTCTATAACGGCTTCGAACTGTGCGAGGCGCGGCCCGTGAAGCCGGGCAAGGAAGAGTATCTCGACAGCGAGAAATACGAGCTGCGCGCCTGGGATTACGACCGTCCTGGCAACATCGTCGCGGAAATCACCGCGCTGAACCGGCTGCGCCGGCAGAACCCGGCATTGCAAACGCATCTCGGCACCACCGTCCTCGCCTCGGGGCATGAGGATGTGATGGTTTTCGCGAAGGCAACGCCGGACATGTCGAATGTCGTCCTCGTTGCCGTATCGATGAACCCTCACACCGCGGTCGATACGCATATCGAGTTGCCGCAAACGGCCATGGGCCTGTCGCCCGGTGCGGCGCTGCGGGCTGAGAACCTCATGGGAGGCGGCGAGGAGCGATGGGAGGGCACGCACCGTGCCCTGCACATCGCCCCACACACCCTGCCCTTCGCAATCTGGCGCCTGCGCGCCGCTGACCGGATTTGATTCATGCCGCGTACGTCAAAGCACACCCCGCTCGCGCCCACCGCGCTGAACCCGCTGTGGTACAAGGACGCGGTCATCTATCAGCTGCACATCAAATCGTTCTTCGATTCGAACAACGACGGTGTTGGCGACATAGCGGGGTTGCTGCAGAAGCTCGACTACATCGCCGATCTCGGCGTGGACACGATCTGGATGCTGCCCTTCTACCCCTCGCCGCGGCGGGACGACGGGTACGACATCGCCGAGTACAAGACCGTGCATCCCGAATACGGCACGATGGCTGATGTTCGCCGGCTGATCGCCGCGGCGCATGACCGTGGCATCCGGGTCATCACCGAACTCGTCATCAACCATACCTCGGACCAGCACCCGTGGTTCCAGCGGGCGCGACTGGCGAAAAAGGGCTCCGTGCACCGGGACTTCTACGTCTGGTCGGATGATGACCGGAAATACGACGGCACCCGGATCATCTTCATCGATACCGAAAAATCCAACTGGACCTGGGATCCGGTCGCGGGCGCGTATTTCTGGCACCGCTTCTACAGCCACCAGCCCGACCTGAACTTCGACAACCCACACGTCTTGAAGGAAGTTCTATCGGTCATGCGCTTCTGGCTGGATGCCGGCGTGGACGGTCTGCGGCTCGACGCCATCCCGTATCTGATCGAGCGCGACGGCACCAACAACGAGAACCTTCCCGAAACGCACGTCGTGCTGAAGAAGATCCGCGCGGAGCTGGACCGTGTGGCGCCCGGGCGCATGCTGCTCGCCGAAGCCAATCAGTGGCCCGAGGATACGCAGATGTACTTCGGCGACGGCGACGAATGCCACATGTCCTTCCACTTCCCGCTGATGCCGCGGATGTACATGGCTATGGCGCAGGAGGACCGCTTCCCGATCACAGATATCCTACGCCAGACACCGGAGATCCCGGCCAACTGCCAATGGGCCATCTTCCTGCGCAATCATGACGAGCTGACGCTCGAGATGGTGACGGACAAGGAACGCGACTATCTGTGGGACACCTACGCTTCCGATCGGCGCGCCCGCATCAACCTCGGCATCCGTCGCCGTCTCTCCCCGCTGCTCGAGCACGACCGCCGCCGCATCGAACTCATGAATTCGCTGCTGCTGTCGATGCCCGGGACGCCGGTCCTGTACTACGGCGATGAGATCGGCATGGGCGACAACATCCATCTCGGCGACCGCGACGGCGTGCGCACGCCGATGCAGTGGTCGCCCGACCGCAACGGCGGCTTCAGCCGCGCCAATCCCGCCAGCTTGGTGCTACCGACCATCATGGACCCGATCTACGGCTATGAGGCGGTGAATGTGGAGGCGCAGTCTGCCGACCAACATTCGCTGCTGAACTGGACACGGCGGATGCTTGCCGTGCGCAAACGCCACCGGTCCTTCGGGCGGGGCACGTTTGGCTATCTGTACCCGGGCAACCGCAAGATCCTTGCCTATCTGCGCGAATTCGAAGGCGAGACGATCCTGTGCGTGTGCAACCTGTCACGCACGGCGCAGGCTGCGGAACTCGACCTGTCCGCCTTCACCGGCCGTGTGCCGGTCGAATTGGTCGGGGGCGTGAGCTTCCCGCCGATCGGGCAACTGCATTACCTGCTCACGCTGCCGCCCTACGGCTTCTATTGGTTCCTTCTGGCGACGGAGGCGGCCATGCCGGCGTGGCACGCGCCGACCCCGGAACCGATGTCGGAACTGTCGACGCTGGTGTTGCGCCGCAGCCTGGCCGAAGTGCTCGCGCCGGCAACCCTGCGCACGATCGAGACCGACATCCTGCCACCCTATCTTTCCCGCCGCCGCTGGTTCGCCGGGAAGGATGGGCGGGTGGAGGCACGCCTTGCCTTCGTCGAGCCGATCACCGGCCGCGACGGCGCCGAAGTGCTGCTCGCCGAGGTGGAAGCAACCGACGCATCCGGGCTTGGCCGCTACCTGCTGCCGCTTGGCATTGCTTGGGAGGACGAGACGAGCGCCGCGTTGCCGCAGCAGCTCGCGCTGGCGCGCATCCGACGAGGACGCCGCGTCGGCGTCCTCACCGATGCCTTCGCGCTCGACGCGCTGCCGGTCTCCGTGCTGCGCGGTCTGCGCGAAGAATCGGTCATTCCACTGAGCCAGGGCGAGATACGCTTCCTGCCGACTTCCGTCCTCGACGGCGTGGAGATAGCGCCTGATGCCGAGATCCGTCGTCTGTCGGCCGAACAATCCAACTCCTCGCTGATCATCGGCGAACAGGCGGTGCTCAAGCTGGTGCGGCGCGTCACCGAGGGCATCAGCCCCGAGACGGAAATGACACGACATCTGACCGAGCGCGGCTTCGCGCAGACGGCGCCGCTGTTGGGCGAGGTTGTGCGGGTCACGCCCGATGGCGTGCCGCGCACGCTGGTCGTACTGCAAGGTTTCGTCCGGAACCAGGGGGATGGCTGGGCCTGGACGACCGAGTTCCTCAGCCGCGTTATCGATGCGCAGGCCGTGACCGAGGCGTCGTCCGAGGCGCAGGAGAACGGCGTATTCAGCAATTACCTGGGCTTTGCCAGTGCCGTGGGCCGGCGACTGGGGGAAATGCACGCCGTCCTGGCGGAGGACAGTGACGACGCTGCCTTCCAGCCGGAGGTCGTGACGGCCAGGGAGGCCGCACGCTGGGGCAAGGAAGCTGGCGTGCAGATCGACCTGGCGATGCAGGCACTCACCGCCGTATCCGATTGGGCCTCGGAGGCCGATCGAATCCGCGCTGAATCGGTCGTCGACCGGCGCGACGCGTTGCTGAGGGCGGTTGCCCATCTCGCCGACGCTGCCCGTGGCACGCTCAGGACGCGCATCCACGGCGACTTCCATCTCGGCCAGGTGCTGGTGGTGCAGGGCGATGCCTGCATCATCGATTTCGAAGGCGAGCCGGCCAAGCCGCTGGAGCAGCGCCGTGCAAAATCCTGCCCCTTGCGTGACGTGGCCGGCCTGCTGCGCTCGTTTGACTATGCGACAGCCGTCGCCGGTGGCGCCGAGCGCGACGGCGCGCAGCCGCCCTCGCCCGAGCGCACCACTGAATTGCTGGAGCATTTCCGGCAAGGCGCCGGTGAGGCCTTCCTCGCAGCCTATCACGACGCCGCCGCTCTCGCAGCGCGGCCATGGGTGCCACCGGAAGCCGAAGCCGCGCTGCTCGACCTGTTTTTGATTGAAAAGGCCGCCTACGAGGTCTGCTATGAGGCGGCCAATCGGCCGGGCTGGGTGCGCATACCGCTGCGTGGCCTTGATGAACTCGTCACACGTGTGCTGGAGCGGGAGGTCGCGCATGACTGAATCCGACCTTTCTCCCGAGGCGATCCGAGCGCTGATCGAAGGCCGCCACGGCGACCCCTTCGCGATACTCGGCATGCATCCGTCCGGCACGGGAAACACGGTTCGCGCCTTCTTTCCCGGCGCTCACGCCGTCACGCTGTTGGCAGGCGGCGAGAGTATGGCGATGAGTCTGTTGCATCCCGCCGGCCTGTTCGAAGCCCCGATCACGCCCGTCCCCTACCGGTTGCGTATCGATTGGGACGGGGTCGAACAGGAGACCGAGGACCCCTACAGTTTCGCCCCGCTGCTTGGTGAACTGGACGTGCACCTGCTGCGCGAGGGCCGGCACGAGGACATCAGCCGCTGCCTGGGCGCACATCCGATGAAGATCGACGGTATTGCCGGCGTGCGCTTCGCGGTGTGGGCACCGAATGCCAGCCGCGTCTCGGTGGTCGGCGATTTCAACGCCTGGGACGGACGGCGCCATCCCATGCGGCTGCGCCAGGACGCCGGCGTCTGGGAGTTGTTCATCCCGCGCCTCCAACCCGGCACCGTGTACAAATTCGAATTGCTCGACGCGCAGGGTCGCTTGCTGCCCATGCGAGCCGATCCCTTCGCCTGGCAGGCCGAACCGCCGCCCGCCACCGGGTCGGTCGTCGCCGACACGGCTCGCTTCAGCAAGCCCCGCCCGCTGGGATCTGCGGGCGACCCCGCCAACCTGCCTATCAGCGTCTATGAGGTCCATGCCGGGTCCTGGGCGCGGGGCGATGGCGACCGGACACTCGGCTGGGAGGAGTTGGGCGACCGGCTGATCCCCTATGTGCGGGACATGGGCTTCAGTCATGTCGAATTCCTGCCCGTCATGGTGCATCCCTTCGGGGGGTCGTGGGGCTACCAGCCATTGGGCCAATTCGCGCCGAATGCGCTGCTCGGGCCGCCCGAACATTTTGCGCGGCTGGTGGAACGCTTCCACGATGCCGGCATTGGCGTGATCCTCGATTGGGTTCCCGCGCATTTTCCGACCGACGCGCACGGCTTGGCGCAGTTCGACGGCACGGCGTTGTACGAACATGCCGATCCGCGGGAAGGCTTCCACCAGGATTGGAACACGGCGATCTACAACCTCGGCCGTGTGGAGGTGCGGAACTTCCTGATCGGCAGCGCATTGCACTGGCTTGAGCATTACGGCGTGGATGCGCTGCGCGTGGATGCCGTCGCCTCGATGCTGTACCGCGACTACAGCCGCAAGCATGGCGAATGGGTGCCCAACATCCATGGCGGGCGGGAGAACCTCGAATCGATCGCATTCCTGCGTGAGTTATCCGAGGTCATCGCCGCCCGCTGCCCAGGGCGCCTGTTGATCGCCGAGGAATCCACCGCCTTCCCCGGCGTCACGCGCAAGGCCAGCGAGGGTGGCCTCGGCTTTGACTTCAAATGGAACATGGGCTGGATGAATGACACGCTCCGCTACATGGAGCGGGATCCGGTGCATCGCCGCTGGGACCACGGCTTGATGACCTTCGGGTTGGTCTATGCATTCTCGGAAAAATTCATGCTGCCGATCTCGCATGACGAGGTGGTGCACGGCAAAGGATCGCTGCCCGAGAAGATGCCCGGCGATGCGTGGCAGCGCTTCGCCAACCTGCGGGCCTATCTCGGCTTCATGTGGACGCATCCGGGCAAGAAGCTGTTGTTCATGGGCTGCGAATTCGCGCATCTACGCGAATGGAGCCATGACCGCTCGCTCGACTGGCACCTGCTGGATGATCCGGCCCATGCGGGCATGCAGCGCCTGGTGCGCGACCTCAATCGACTGTACCGCGGCACGCCCGCGCTGCACGCGCTCGACTGCGACCCGGCCGGTTTCCGCTGGGTGGTGATGGACGATGCGGACAACAGCATCTTCGCGTGGCTGCGATACGGGCCCGATGGGACCGAGCCCGCGCTTGTGGTCTGCAACTTCACGCCCATGGTCCGCGAGGGCTATCGGATCGGGGTCCCGACGGCGGGACCGTGGCGGGAGGCGTTCAACTCCGACGCCGCGATCTATGGCGGGGGCAATACCGGTAATGCCGGCTTTGCTCACGCCACGCCGGATCCCTCGCACGGGCTCGGAGCGTCGATGACGGTGACGCTGCCACCATTGGCGACGCTGGTGTTCCTGCCGCTTCAGGCAGGGTCCTGAAGGATCAGTCCCGGCCGATCGCGGCGCGGATCGCGGCCCCATAGGGACCTTCGGCCAGCCGATCTGTCGGCAGCGCATGGCGCAGCCGCCAGTTCGGCCGCTCGCGATCCGTACCCGGAAGGTTCACGCCCACCCTTTCGCCGGCCAGATCCTCCACCGGCACGAGCAGCAGCGCGCAAGGGGCCTGCGCCACATGCCCGTACACCGCTGCAGCTAGGGCGGGGTTGAAGGTGGTCGCTGCCACGCCGCAGGCGGCGGCGATGGCGCTGCGATCCTCCGCGCGCAAAAGCCGCATCTGCTCCGCCTCCGCGGACCCGATCAGGCCCAGCGCCTCCGCCTCCGCGATGTCGGCACCCTCCCACCAACCCGCCAGCGGCGGCAGGTCGTGGGTCGAGACACAACAGGCGGCAAAGGCGGGCCAGGTGTCGGGATGGCGGAAGTCGGTGCCGTCGCGCTCGAACCACAGTACGCGATAGGCGAGCACGCCGCACTCGCCCAGGCGTTCATGGAAGCCCTCAGGCACCGTCCCCAACGCCTCCCCGATCACGCAGCATTCCGCTGCCCGGCTTTCGCGCGCGAGGGTACCGAGCATGCCGTTCGCATCGTAGCGAAGGTAACAGCCGGCACTGGCGGGGGCACCGTTCGGCACGACGAACAGCCTTTCCAGCCCCATCGCGTGGTCCAGCCGCATGGCGCGCGCATGGCGCATGTTGGCAGCCAGCAGCTTCGCGAAGCCGGCATGGCCTTCCGCTTCCGATCGGTGCGGGTCCGGCACCGGCAGGCCCCAGATCTGCCCGGAAAGGGCGAAGGGGTCGGGCGGCGCGCCAATGGAAAAGCCCCCCAGAAAGGCCTCCGGCTGCGACCACACCTCCGCGCCATCCGGCGCGGCGCCGACCGCAAGGTCGCGATAAAGCCCTGGCCCGGACGCGGCCGCCGCCGCAAGCTGCCCGTCGCAGAGCCATTGCAGGAACATGTGGAAGCGGATCGCGGACTCGGACTGGCTCCGGAACGCGGCGAGACCCGCATCGCCGGGATGCGCGAAGCCGCCGGGCCACGCGGCGCGCGGGCCGAACTGGTCGGACAGGGCGGCGAAGGTGGCGAAATCCTCCAGCGCGCGGCCGCCGGCGAGGCGGAAGGCTTCCAGCTCGTGAGCCGGAGCCGCGCGGAATGCGGCCTCCAGGACTGGCCGCTTCGCCGCCCACACCGCCGGGTAATCCACGACGGAGCCGGCACGCAGCGCGGCGAAGGCCGGTTCGGCGGCGCCCAGCGCGGCGCGTACCGCATCGCCCATCGGTGCCAGCGCGCCGACATCCAGCAGGACGGGTTCGAGAAAGCGCCGGTCCGAAGGTTGGTAGGGGCTGGCGCGGTCGCGTTCCACCGGCATCAGGGCGTGCGGCGGGCTAAGGCCGATCAGCGCCGCACCATGCGATGCCGCCCCCAGCTGGCCGAGCGCCGCATAGTCGCCGATGCCCTGGTCATGGTCCCGCCTCAGGGCGAAGGTCTGCGCCATGATCACGTGGCGGCGTCCTTCGGGCGGCGGGTGGCACATCCCCGGTGCCTGCATGGCCCGCCGCGGCGCGGCGTGGCGGCGGGCGAGGCTGTCACGCGCCTGCGCCGCCGTTTCGGCCGGCAGGTCGAGCGCGCCCAGCACGGCACGCAGCGTCTCCTCCGGCACGGCATGTCGGACGCCTGCGATGTCGTGCCAGGCGGTGTCGATCCCGGCGGCCTGCGCCAGCGCCGCCAGCAGTGCCGGGTCCGCCGCCGTTGCGCCGCGCCGGGTGACGGCACGTTCCGCGCACCACACAACCGAGCGCGGGGCCAGGGTCATTTCGCCATCGGCCGGGCCTCCGCGGGAAGGATCGGCGCTGTCGGCGACGACATGCCAGGCCTGACCGGCGCGAGGCGGCGGCAGGCGCCACGTCGCCGCCGCATCGTCGCCATGCACCGCGATGATCACGCGATCGCCGGACCCATGCAGCAGCATCACGAGGCTTCGAGACGTTTCCGAAGTCCATGTGCCTTCGATGATCGGCGTCGCATCCAGGTGCAGCCAGGCAACATCCTGTTCGCCAGACGGACATGCGCGACCGAGCAGTTGCGCGGCACCGTGCAGCGCCGGATGTGTCCGCCGCGCGGCGATCAGCCGCGCTGTGAAATCGATCAGCCCGGCATCCGCGCCGGGCCAGTCGAACCAGGATGTCGCATTGTCCTGGCACCAGGCGTTGTTGTTGCCCTGCTGGCTGCGCCCGGCTTCATCCCCCATGGACAGCATCGGCGTGCCGCGTGACGCCAGGAGCGTCGCCAGCAAGGCGCGGACATCCGACGCGCGACGGTCGCGCAGGGCCTCGTCCGGCCCTTCCACGCCGTGGTTCCAGGAATTGTTGTCATTCGAGCCGTCGCGATTGTCCTCGCCATTCCCGCCATTGTGCTTGTCGGTGTGGCTGACAAGGTCAGCGAGGGTGAAGCCGTCATGCGCCGTGACGTAGTTCACGGAATCCGTCGCCGGGCGCGTCGCGAAGATGTCGCGCGACCCGGCAAGGCGCGTGGCGAGTTCGCCGAGGCTGCCGGCATTGCCGCGCCAGAAGCGGCGGACACCGTCTCGGTAGCGGTCGTTCCATTCCCCCCAGCCGGGCGGGAAGGCGCCGAGCCGATAGCCGCCATGACCGACATCCCAGGGTTCTGCGATGATCCAGCGCGCGGCCAGCACCGGGTCCTGCCGCATCGCCTGTAGCAGCGGCGCATCGTGGTCGAAGCCCGCGGCGCGGCGGCCGAGCGTGGTGGCAAGGTCGAGCCGCAGCCCCGCCAGCCCCGCCTGCTCGATCCAGTGGCGCATCGCATCCATCGCGAGCCGCAGCGCGAAGGGGTGGTCGAAGGCCAGGCTGTTGCCGCAGCCGGTTTCATTGGCGTAACGGCCAGGCGCACCGGGCAGGGTGCGATACCAGGCCGCGTCGCCGAGCCCGCGCAACGACAGAGTCGGCCCACCCTCGTCGCCTTCTCCGCTGTGGTTCAGAACAATGTCGAGGATCACGCCGATGCCGGCATCCGCAAGTGCGGCGACGGCGGCACGCACTTCCGCCATGCCACCAGGGGCGAGGCGCGGATCGGGCGCCAGCCAGCCGACCGTGTTGTATCCCCAGTAGTTGGTCAGGCCGAGCGGTGCCAAATGCGGTTCATCGGCCCAGGCCGCGGCAGGCATGACTTCGATGTGGGTGACACCCAGCCGTTGCAGATGGGCGATCGAGGCCGGATGGCCGAGTGCTGCGAAGGTGCCGCGGATCGCCTCCGGGATGGCCGGATTGCGCTGCGTGAAGCCACGGACATGCAGTTCATAGACGATGCGGGGCCCGGATTGCGCTGGTGGCACAGCGGGCGGGAATGGCAGGGTCAGGATGGCCTTGGGCATCGCCGGCGCGCTGTCCGCCGGATCGCGGTCTAGCAGGACGGACTGTGTGGCAAAGGGCCGGTCTATCTGTCGCGCCCAGGGGTCGAGCAGCAGCTTGGCAGGATTGAAGCGCAGGTCATGCGGACCGTGCGCGCGGAGCCCATAGCGGGCGCCCTCGGCCAGGCCCGGCAGCATGCCATGGAACACATCTCCGGTCCGGCACGGCAGGCGATAGCGCGTCTCCCGCTCACCCTCGAACAGGCAGAGATCAAGCGCTTCTGCCCCGGGCGCAGGGATCGCGATGGTGGCCCCGCCCTGAACGAGATGGACGCCAAGGGGCGTCGCCGACCCCTCATCCATGCCGCAGGTCACCGACAGGCGATGGCCCCGCGAAGGAAGCGCGTTCCGGATGAGGGGAGCAGTGCGCCGCGCGTGGCGCAGGAGTGGCGTCGATCATCGTGTCGGCAATGCCCCCTTATGCGCGTCGATGGACCGCGGCGAGGAGTCTAGCGGCGCATGGTGGGCGAGGCCACCGGAGTGAGACGCATTGTCCGGGCCATCCGCACTCGCAATGATGCGATGGCCCTAATTTCATCCGTGGCAAGTCACCAGATCGCGGAGATTTGAGGCTCTCTTGCCCTCTTCTTCTCAATTCCTCGCCTCCATGACCCTACAATCCTCGTCCAACAACGATTCGAGGAGGAAACTGCGGTGTCCGAAAGTAGCGAGAACGCGGTGATTTTGCAGCTCACCGCGACAATCGTAGCGGCGCATGTTTCGAACAATCCTGTTCCCAAAGCGGATCTGCCGAGTCTAATCGTCGGTGTTCACACAGCACTTAGCCAGGCTGATAGCTCGGTCCCGGCGCAAGCCGAAGCCCGGGCGGAACCTGCGGTCCCGATCAAGAAGTCCATCCAGCGGGACTACCTCGTGTGCCTGGAGGACGGGAAGAAATTGAAGATGCTGAAGCGGCATCTGGCAACATCCTACAATCTTTCGCCGGCCCAGTACCGGGACAAGTGGGGTCTGCCGCCGGACTACCCGATGGTCGCCCCCGTCTACGCCGAACGACGATCGGCACTGGCGAAGGAAATCGGCCTGGGCACCGGGCGGCGCCCCGTTGCGCAGAAGAAGAAATAGACCAAGGCTTGCGCGCCCTGTGCGAAGCATTGCAGCGCCGGGGAAACCATTGCCGCATTAAGCTGCCCGCTGTCGTTTGTGCAACTCGGCACCAACGCGACACGTTGGTGCCGACGGCAAGGGGTAGATCGTTATGGAAGACATCATCGCGCGCGCCTCGACGCCAGTGAACCATGGCGCGGAGGCAGAGGTGTTTTGGAAAGCCTGCGCAGCCATTCGCGCGGGCGAGCTTGCCGCCGGCGTTGCCGACCTTCTTCCGCTGACTTGGGCACGGTCGCAGCTCGTGCGTGAACGGGCGCGCCGGGTTCTCTCCGAGCACGGGGCGGCAATTCATTAGACGGAGGGCTGCCCGGCGCTGCGATTGAATGGCGGCATAGAGCGTTTTCACCCAGACTGTCCGTATCCTTGATGGGAGAGATAGTGGGAGCATTCGGTGGGTGAGCAGCCATCGATGATGGTAGCGATGGCCTGCCAGAGAGCCTCGCGGGTTCGT
>JALHQB010000007.1 GCA_022842185.1 Acetobacteraceae bacterium | reverse complement strand
CCGCCGGCGCGGGCCGGGATGGGCCGGTTGCGGCTGCGCTGGTCCGATGCGCTGCCCGCGCTCGGCACCCCCGCGGCGGAGGCGCTGCGGGCGACGTTTCCAGCGGAACCGGATGCGGTGGTGCTGTCGGGCGTCGATCGCCCCGCCGCCATCGCCTGGGGGTGGGAGATGGGCATCACCCAGTTCCAAGGGCGGCTGATCGAAGCGAGGAGATGATTTTTTGCCTCAGGCGCCGGCGCACGCATGCGCGTGCTTGGCCTGCGCGCCCTGCACTGTCGCGCCGGGCGCCGCAGATGGTCTGTGCGCGGTCGCGCTTTGCGCTCCCAGATCGCGGCGTGGCCGCGATCCGCAGAGGTAGCCGCGGTGCTTGGGCGATGCCCTGAACTCGCCCAGCGCGCCCCGCACTGTCGCATTGGTGACGGCGGATGGTCTGGGCGCGGTCGCGCCGTGCGCTCCCGGATCGCGGCGTCGCCGCGCTCCGCAGAGGTAGCCTCGCTGTCTGGGCTATGCCCTGGCCTCGGCCTGCGCGCCCTGCACTGGTGCATCAGGCGGAGCGGACAACACCCTGCCCGCTTGGCGCCGGCCGCCGGAGGGCCGATATGCGGCGTCATGGAAACGCCGGCACTGCTCGTCGAGGGCCTGACCAAGACCTACCGCCCCGGCGACACGCCGGCGGTCGATGGATTGTCCTTCGTCATGCCGATGGGCCAGACCTGGGGTCTGCTCGGCGGCAATGGCGCGGGCAAATCCACCACCATCGCCATGCTGCTCGGCCTGCTGGTGCCATCCTCGGGGCGCGTCGTCGCGCTGGGCCACGACATGGCAACGGATCGCTTCGCCGCGCTGGCGGGGATGAATTTCTCCTCCCCCTACATCGCCCTGCCGCACCGGCTGACGGTGGAGGAGAACCTTCGCGTCTATGCGCATCTGTATGGCGTGCCGGACAGCAAGCGGCGCATCGCGGAGCTGCTGGAGGAATTCGCGTTGACGGATTTCGCGAAGCGACCGGCGGGCCAACTCAGCGCCGGGCAGAAGACGCGCGTCGCGCTGGCCAAGGCGCTGGTCAACCGGCCGGCGCTGCTGCTGCTGGACGAACCGACCGCGAGCCTCGATCCCGATACCGGCGACTGGGTTCGGACCGCGCTGGAACGCTATCGCGCCGAAAGTGGTGCCGCGATGCTGCTGGCCAGCCACAACATGGCGGAGGTGGAGCGGCTGTGCTCCCACGTCGTCATGCTCAAGGGCGGCCGCGCCGTCGATACCGGCAGCCCGGCCGACCTGCTGCACCGCTACGGGCGCGACGACCTGGAGGAGGTGTTCCTCGATATCGCGCGCGGTCGCAACCGGGAGGACGCGCTGTGACCGGAACCGATGACCGCGGCGCGCCGCAGGCCGCCCGCGGCAATGACGCGGCCCCCACGCAGGGCCGGGCCGTGACCTTTGCCGGCGGCACGACGGCGTTCCACGGCCGGCCGCAAGGGTCGCCCGCGCGGCGCATCTGGGGGCTGATCTTCCGCCACCTGGCGCTGTACCGCCGTTCCTGGCCGCGGCTGCTGGAACTGATGTACTGGCCAGTGCTGCAGATGGTGGTGTGGGGCTTCATCACCGCCTATCTGGCCGGCGTGCAGGGCAACACGGCATCCGTCGCGGCCGGCGTGTTGCTCGGCGGCGTGCTGCTTTGGGAAGTGACGTTGCGCAGCCAGATGGGCTTCGCGATATCCTTCCTTGAGGAAGTCTGGTCGCGCAACCTGGGGCATCTGTTCGTTTCACCACTGCGGCCATGGGAATTGGTCGCGGGGCTTGCGGCGATGAGCGTGCTGCGGACGGTCGCCGCCGTCGCGCCCGCCATGATCCTGGCGTTCTTCCTGTATGGCTTCGGCGTCTGGACGCTGGGGCCGGTGCTGGTTGCCTATGTCTTCGCGCTGATGGCGATGGGCTGGGCCGTGGCGCTGGCCGTCACCGCGCTGATCCTGCGCCACGGCGCGGGGGCGGAGGCCCTGGCCTGGGGCGTGATGTTCGGCATCGCGCCCTTCGCGGCGGTGTTCTATCCGGTGGCCATCCTGCCGGCCTGGCTGCAACCCGTCGCGCTGGCGATCCCAGCGGCGCATGTATTCGAGGGCATGCGCGCGGCCCTGAACAACGGCGCGATGGAATGGGGCCATCTGGGCTGGGCGCTGGCGCTGGACGTGGTGTGGATGGCGGGGGCCGCGTGGATCTTCCTCGCGCAGTTCCACTCTGCGCGGGTGCGCGGGGCGCTGCTCAATATCGGGGAGTGATGGCGCGTCAGCGGTCCCGCGAAGCGGGCGGCAATGAACGTTCCATGACGATGGTCCGTTCCTCGCCGTGGTGATTTTCGCGCACGGCGCAGAAGCCCAGCCTCGCACAGAAGGCTTCGGCGGTGACGGAGGACGGAACGGCAAGGACGGCAACACCGGTGTCGATCGCGGCCTGCTGGATTTCTGCCATGAGTGCCCGGCCGATGCCCCGCTTCTGCCATGCGGGATCGATGAAGACGGTTCGCACGACGCGACCATCGAGGCTTGCGGTGCCGACAATGACGCCGCGATCCACGGCGACGAAGACGATCCTGCGATCCAGGAGATCGAGCACGGCGGCAGGCGAGAAGCTCTGCTCGACGCGCGCGATCACCGCCGCGGCATAGTCCTTGGCGTTCGTCTCCCTCAGCGCGGCGATGATGACGCGGCTGATGCCTGCGGCGTCCTCGCGCCGCGCGGGACGGATGTGGAATGCCACGCCGTCGCCCTTTCCCTGCGCGCCCTTGCCGAGGCTCATTCCCGCTTCGCGAGACCGAGCGCCATCCGCCGTTCGGTCACGCTGCGGCCCCATTGTTCGGCAACGACTTCCTCGGTCAGCACGAAGCCCGCACTGGCGTAAAGATGCGCGGCGGCGTCCAGGCCGGCCAGCGTCCAGAGGTGGATCTGCGGTACGGCGATGTGGCGTGCCTGGGCGACCGCTTCATCCAGCCAGCGTCGGCCGAGGCCCCGCCCACGCAAGGCCGGGTCCATGATGAACCAGCGCAGATGCGCCGAGGCCGGGTCCTCCCCGCAATCCAGCACCAGCGACCCCAGCACGCGGCCTTCACCCGTGGCGCAGCGGAACAGGTCGCGCGCCGGGTCGAAGCGCAGCAGGAAGTCGCCGAGCTCGCGCGCCACCTTGGCCTCGAAGAAGGCGCCGAAGCCGTGGCTGGCGGCGTAGTGGCGGGCATGCAGGGCGGCGATGTCGCCGATCGCGCCGGGGGTCCAGGATTCGTGGATCGTCAGGTCCATGCAGCAGCGTAACGCGTGGCGGATCACCGCGGCAGTCCCGCCTTGGACAGGCCGTCCAGCACGCGGTGCAGCGCCTCGGGGTGCAGCACGCCCGACCGGGCGCATTGATCCACCGTCAGGTCCGGAAAGGCGCGGCGCAATGCGGACAGGGCGCGCCGCGCCGCCTCCGGGGCGCCGGCATGCATCGCCGCGGCGGTCAGGAAGCGATACGGCCAGGTGCGGGCGGGCTGCTCTTCCACCGCGCGGGTCAGCAGGCGGGCGGCCCGCGCATAGTCGCCGCAGATGAAGCGCGCGATGCCCAGGCCGATCACGGCCATGTTGGTGTCGTCCTCGGCCGGCCAGCGTTGCAGCGCGTGGCGAAAGGCCGCCGTCGCCGCCGCGCCGTTGCCGCGGAAATTCTGGATGTAGCCGCGCCGCCGCCACGCTTCCGGCTGGTTCGGGTCGAGCGCGATGGAGCGGTTCAGCAGCAGCTCCGCGTCATCGAGCCGGCGGGTGAGCGACATCACGCCCGCGGTGAGCATCAGCACCTCGGGGTCGTCCGGTGCGATGGCCAAGGCACGTTCGCCCTGAATGATGGCGTACGACCGCACGGTGTCCGGGTCGGGCCAGAAACCGTGATTGGCCCCCTGCGCGCGGGTCCAGCCAGCCAGGGCCAAGGCGCGGGCGTGCCCCGGGTCGCGGTGCAGCGCGTCCTCCAGCAGGTCGAGCGCCAGGTTCGTCGCGCCATGTTCGCGCAGCAGCGCGGCAGGGCGGGCGCGGAGAAACAGCGTCTCGGCATCCGCCAGATGGCGCGGCGTGCGCCGTGCCTGATCGATGCGACGCTGGGCGATGGCGCCAGCCAAGGCGCCGACCGCGGCGGCGGCCCAGCCCGCCTCCGCCAGCTGCGCGCGGGTCATCCAGACGACAGTACCGCTGGCGGGATGCGACAGGGACAGGACGGCCTCGCCGGCATCGACACGCCCTTCGAGCCGCAGCCGCCCGGCATCGGTCCCGCCCAGCACCAGGCCATGCGCGCGGGTGATGGCAATCGCCAGATCCTCGGTGGCGCGGCGTGCCTGGACCGCGTCCTTGGCAGCGCCCGAACCCAGCGGACGCAGATCGATGATCGTCCCTGTGGCGACGGCACCGGTCGGAGCGATGCGCCCGCGCCTCAGCGTCGCCGAGGGCGCTTCCCCGAAGGTACGGCGATAGGCGATGGCGAAGCGGCCGGGATGGTCGAAGCCATGGCGCAACGCGGCGGCGAGCACCGTTGCCGCATCGCCGCCCGCCAGAGTCTGCCGCGCGGCCGCAAGCCGCAGCCGCGCCACGACGGCATGTGGCGAAAGTCCGAGCACCGTCGCGAAATTCCGCTGCAGGCTGCGGGCGGACAGGCCCGCCGCCGACGCCATCTCCACCAGGGTGGGCCGTGCCAAGGCATCCTTGGCAAGGCGGTCGCGCACCAGCCGCAATGCACGATCCACACTGCCCGCGCCGGCGTTGTCACGCAGCACCAGGCTCTCATCGACGATCAGGGTCCGGCCAGCGTGGCGCATGGGGCTGTCGCTCCCGCACTTCTTGGCGCGCGGTGGACAGGATGTCGCAAAGCGGATCGAACCGCCACAACGACATGCGCCAGCATCGCCCGGCGGCACCCTTTCCAGGCGAGGCGACCATGATTCGATCGGCAGGATTCGGACTCGCGGCGCTGGCGTTGGTCGGTACGGCGCAGGCGCAGCCCGGTGCGGGGGCCGCGCATCGCGTCCTCGGCACCGTGAATTTCCCGGTCGCGTGCAGCGCGCCTGCGCAGGCCGATTTCAACCACGCGATGCTGTTGCAGCATTCCTTCTGGTATCAACTGGCCGGCAGCACCTTCCGCCAGGTGCGCGACCAGGACCCCGGCTGCACCATGGCCTATTGGGGGGAGGCGCTGACGCTGCTCACCAACCCCTACAGCCCCCCTTCGCCGCAGAACCTGCGCGCGGGGCGGGCGCTGTTGGAGGAGGCGAAGCGGATCGGCGCACGCAACCCGCGCGAGGCCGCGTATCTCGACGCGCTCGCCGTCGTCTTCGCCGGTGACGACCCGCCGGGCCATCGTGCCCGGCTGGCGGCCTATCGGGACGCGATGGCGCAGCTGCACCAGCGCTTCCCGGACGATACCGAGGCGACGATCCAATACGCGCTGCTGCTTGGCGTGGCCTCCGCGCCGGGTGACCGCAGCTATGCGGACCCGCTGCGCGGCGCGGACCTGCTGGAACGCGCGCTGGTGGCGCAGCCGGAGCATCCCGGCATCGTCCATTACCTGATCCACCTGTACGACTATCCGGCACTGGCCGACCGCGGCGTGCGCGCGGCGGAACGCTATGGCACGCTGGCGGCGGATGTGCCCCACGCGTTGCATATGCCGTCGCACATCTACACGCGCATCGGCCGCTGGACGGATTCGATCGAAAGCAATCGCCGCGCGGCGCGCCTGGCCATGAGCAATGCCGAGCCCGACGATACGCTCCATGCCTATGACTACATGGTCTATGCCTATCTCCAGCTCGGCCGCGACCGCGACGCCGACATTGCGATGCGCGAGGCGCAGGCGGCGCGCTTCTCGGCAGCGCCGCGCAACGCCTATGCCTTCGCGATGGCGGCGATCCCCGCGCGTGTGGCGCTGGAACGCGCCGCCTGGTCCGACGCCGCCGCGCTGACGCCGCGCCCCGTGCCTGCCTTCCCCTATACCGAGGCGCTGACGCATTTCGCCCGTGCCATCGGCCTCGCGCGGTCGGGCAGGCCGGCCGAGGCGGATGGCGACATCGCAGCGCTGGGGCGCATCGCCGAGGGTCTGCGCGGGCGCGATCCGTATTGGGCGGAACAGGTGGCGATCCAGCGCGAGGCGGCGGCCGGTTGGCAGGCCTTCGCCGCCGGACAGAGGGAGGCCGGCCTGGCGACGCTGCGCGCCGCTGCCGAACGTGAGGGTCGCACGGACAAGCATGTGGTGACGCCCGGCCCGCTTGCCCCGGCGCGGGAGCTGTACGCCGAGGCGCTGCTGGACGCCGGCCGGCCCGCCGAGGCCCTGGCTGAATTCGAGGCGGTCCAGCGCACCGAGCCTCGGCGGTTCCGCGCCATCGCCGGCGCCGCCCGCGCGGCGGAGGCGGCAGGCCAGCCCGAGGAAGCACGCCGGCTGTACCTCACCTTGCTGGATGTCGCCGGGGAGAGCGACACCCGGCCGGAGATCGCCGCGGCGCGCGTGGCCGCGGCACGCTGAACGCCCCCTCCCCAGCCCCGCGCGGCTGGGGTAGAGGGACGCTGTGACCCCAACCCGCTTTTTCCTCGTCCGCCACGCGCTGGTCGAACCGTCCGCCCGCGCGGTGCTGTATGGTTCGATGGATGTCGCCCTGTGCGACCTGGCCTTGCGGGAGGAAGCGGCAGCGTATCGCTGGCTCGCGCACCGGCTGCCGCAACCGGCGCGGTGGTTCGTCACCAGCCTGTCGCGTACGCGCTTCACCGCCGCGGCCATCTTCGCCGCCGGGTATCCGGAAGCCGCGCTCGACGCCGAGCCCGACCTCGCCGAACAGCATCTGGGCGAGTGGCAGGGCATCACGCACGAAGCCCTGCCCGCGTTGCTGACGCGCCCGGCGCATCCCTTCTGGCCGCATGGCGGGGAGGAGCATCCCCCCGGCGGCGAATCCTTCCGCGAGGTGCAGGCGCGCGTCGCCGCCGTGCTGGAACGCATGGCCACGCTGTTGGAAGGCCAGGACGTGGTGATCATCGCCCATGGTGGGTCGATCCGTGCCGCGCTGGCCCATGCGATGGGCCTGACGCCCGACCAGGCCTTCGTCTTCAGCGTGAAGAACCTGTCGATGACGCGCATCGAAAAGCACGGGCCGGCCTGGCGCGTGGCGGCGGTCAACGAGGAACCCTGGACGCCGCCAGCCCAGGGATAGCCAGCGATAGCCAATGCCGGCGCACTGTTTGCGGCCGGCTTCACGTTGCTGCCAGCGCGAAACCTTTGTCTTGCCGTGAAAGCCGGATTAGAATAGCGGCCTATCAATGGCTTGGGGGGTTCGGTTCATGCGCCATCTCGTGACATTCGTCTTGGCCGCACTGACCCTCGCGGTCGGGGCCCGCGATGCCCGTGCCCAGGCCGAACAGCAATCGCTGGTCGATCGCGCAACGCTGTCGCTCCAGGAAGTGATGGATGTCGGCGACATGTCGGCCGACGCCCGGTCACTGCTCGGCCGCGCGCGGGCGGCGATGGTCTGCCCGCGTATCTTCCGCGCCGGCTTCATCATTGGTGGGCAGGGTGGCGATTGCGTGCTGGTGGCGCGCGACGGCGGTGGGTCCTGGTCCTCGCCGGCCTTCTTCACCATGGGTGGCGGATCAATCGGCTTCCAGGCCGGCGTGCAGGATGCGCAGGTCGTCATGCTGATCATGAACGACAAGGCGCTCGAAGCGATCCTGGAACACCACTTCAAGTTCGGGGCCGATGCCGGTGTGGCACTCGGCACGCTGGGACGCGGCATATCCGGATCCACCACGGCGGCGGTCGGTGCGGATATCGTCACCATCGCGCGGGCGCGGGGGTTGTTCGCGGGCGTCTCGCTCGACGGCAACTACCTCGATTCACGCCGCGAATGGAACCGCGCCTATTTCGGCAACGACGTCACCGCCCGGCAGGTGGTCGTGGACATGGCAGCGCATAATCCGGGCAGCGACCCGCTGCGCGCTGCATTGATGCGGATCTCCGGCACCACCGTCCCGTCGGCCCCCGCCGCGGCGGCGCCGCAAGGCTCGGCGGTGCCACGGGAAGTGATCACCCCCGCCCCGGGCGGCAGCGCGACACCGCGCGTGCAGTCCGAGGCGCTGCCGTCGCCCCCGCCCAGCTCGCGGTAGCCCGGCTGCGCGGCGCCAAGTCCCGGCATTCCGAAGGCCGCAGGCCTTTGGTGGGGGTGGTCCAGCCAGGACCGTGCGTTTGCCCACCCGCGCCCCGATCGCGGATAACACATACATGCCCCACCCCACCCCGACCCGCACCGCCCCGGCATGACGCCCTTCGGCGCCCGGCTGCGGGAATTGCGTGCGCAGCGCGACGTGACGCTGAAGGACCTCGCCGCGGCGTTGCAGGTCTCGCCGGCCTATCTCTCGGCGCTGGAACATGGGCGGCGTGGGCGGCCCTCCGCGGGATTGGTGCATCAGGTGAACGAGTATTTCGGCCTGATCTGGGATGATGCCGAGGATTTGGCGCGACTGGCGCGGCAGTCGCATCCGCGCGTCGTGCTCGACACGTCGGGGCTGGATCCTGCAGTGACGGATTTCGCCAACCGGCTGGCGCGGGACATCCGGCAACTGACGCCGGATGCCGCGGCGCGGATGGGCGCGGTGCTGGATACGCTGCCGAAGGGCCGGCGCTGATGCAGGCGGTCTCGGCTGGATTGCTCGCGGGGTTCGTCGGTTTCGCCTCCTCCTTCGCGGTGGTGCTGCAGGGACTTGTGGCTGTGGGGGCCAGCCCCGCGCAGGCGGCGTCGGGGTTGATGGCGCTGTCGGTGGCGATGGGGTTGGCGGGCATCGTGCTGTCGCTGCGGCTGCGCTTGCCGATCAGCGTCGCTTGGTCCACGCCGGGCGCGGCGCTGCTGGCGGCGACGGCGATGCCGGCGGGCGGCTTTGCCGAGGCGGTCGGCGCCTTTCTGGTCTGCGGCGCGCTGCTGACGGTGGCGGGGTTGTGGCGGCCGCTGGGGCGCGCCGTCGCGGCAATCCCCGCGCCGCTGGCCAATGCGATGCTGGCGGGCATCCTGTTCACGCTGTGCCTAGCGCCGGTGCGGGCGGTGGCGGAACAGCCGGTGGCCGGGCTTGGCATTGTGCTGGCCTGGGCGGTGGTGGCGCGCATCAACCGGCTGCTGGCGGTGCCGGCGGCGGTGCTGGTGGCGGTGGCGGTGATCGCCTCGACTGCGCCGCTGCCGGCCGCCGGTTGGATACCGCAGCCGGAATACGTCTGGCCTGACTTCTCAGTCGCGGCGCTGACGGGCATCGCGCTGCCGCTGTTCATTGTGACCATGGCCTCGCAGAACATCCCTGGCCTGGCGGTGCTGTCGGCCAATGGGTATCGGCCGGATGCCGGGCCGCTGTTCACCACGACGGGGCTGTTCTCGGTGGCCGGAGCACCGTTCGGCGGGCACGCCGTCAATCTCGCGGCGATCACCGCGGCCTTGTGCGCGGGGGAAGGCGCGGGGCCGGACCCGGCACGGCGCTGGATCGC
This sequence comes from Acetobacteraceae bacterium, assembly GCA_022842185.1. GTDB lineage: Bacteria > Pseudomonadota > Alphaproteobacteria > Acetobacterales > Acetobacteraceae > Neoroseomonas. The sequence continues at coordinate 108,346 of JALHQB010000007.1, read as the reverse complement.
GGCGGTGGTGGCGGGGGCGACCTATGTGGTGTTCGGTCTGCTTGCCGGCGCTGTCACGGCGTTCGTCGCCTCCGCGCCGCCGGTGCTGATCCAGGCGGTGGCGGGCCTCGCGCTGCTGGGGCCGTTCGGCGGTGCGATGCTGGGCGCCGTCCATGCGCCGCATGGGCGGGAGGCAGCGCTGGTCTGCTTCGTCGTCACCGCCTCGGGGATTGCCTTCCTGGGCATCGGCGGTGCCTTCTGGGGCTTGCTGGCAGGGGGTGCGATGATGCTGTTGTCCCGGTGGCGCGCATGACGACGGTGCGCTGGCTGCCCTGGGCGGCCATGGCGGGCATCCTCGCCGCTGTTGCCGCCATCCAGTTCGCGCTCGGCCGCGTGCCGATCTGCACCTGCGGCTATGTCAGCCTGTGGCATGGCGATGTCTGGTCGTCGGGCAACTCGCAACACCTGACGGATTGGTACACGCTGTCGCATCTGGCGCATGGCTTCATCTTCTACGCCGCGCTGCGCTGGCTGTTTCCGGCCTGGCCCATGCTGTGGCGCGCCGTCGCGGCGCTGCTGATCGAAGGCGCGTGGGAGGTGGTGGAGAACACGTCCCTGATCATCGACCGGTATCGGGAAGTGACGGCGTCCCTCGATTACTATGGCGACAGCATCGTCAATTCCTTTGGCGATGGCGTGGCGATGCTGGTGGGCTTCTTCCTGGCGGCGCGGCTGCCGGTGGTGGTGTCGATCGTGGTGGTGCTGGCGATGGAAGGCCTGGCGGCCTGGATGATCCGCGACAACCTCGCGCTCAACGTGCTGATGCTGGTCTGGCCGGTGGACGCGGTGCGTGAGTGGCAGACGCAGGGCATGCCCACAAGCCGCTGACAGCGCGCAGCACCCCGCGCATGATCGCCGTGACCAAGGGAGGACTTCCACCATGCTGCGCGTTTTCCTGGCGCATACGCCCGAGATGTTCGCCGGTTATTACGGGAATCGCGCGCTCGCTGCCCTGCAGCAGCATGCCGAGGTGGTGCGCAACGCGGGCACGACGGTGCTGACCGGCGCGGCACTCGCCGAGGCCGCGCGCGGTTGCCAGGCGATCGTCGCCGACCGTGCGACGCCCGGCACGGCGGAGACCTTCGCCGCAGCGCCAGACCTCGTCGCCTTCCTTCGCGTTGCCGTGGATATCAGCACCATCGACGTGGCGGCCGCGAGCGCCTCCGGCGTGCTGGTGACGCGTGCGACACCCGGCTTCGTGGACAGCGTCACGGAAGTCGGCATCGGCTTCATCGTCGATCTGGCGCGGGACCTGTCGGGCTACATCCAGGCCTATCGCCGCGGGGAGGAACCGCAGGGCCGCATGGGGCTGCAACTCTCGGCCGCGACGCTCGGCATCGTCGGCTATGGGCGGATCGCGCGGCGGCTGGCGGAGGTGGCGCTTGCGCTCGGCATGCGCGTGCTGGTGACGGACCCGTATGCGACCGTCGAGGATCCGCGCATTACGAAACTGGGCTTCGAGGCTGTGCTGGCGGCGTCCGACATCGTGGTGTGCCTGGCCATTTCCAGCGCCGAGACGCGCGACCTGTTCGATGCCGCCGCCTTCGCCCGGATGAAGCGCGGCGCCCGATTCATCAACCTGTCGCGCGGGGAGCTGGTGGATGAACGCGCGCTGGAGGCAGCGCTGGACAGCGGGCAATTGTCGGGGGCGGCGATGGATGTCGGGCGGGCGCCGGACCAACGGCCGTCGGCCTTCCTGGCGCGGCGGCCCGATGTGCTGGCCGCGCCGCACATCGCCGGCATGACGCCGGAGGCGATGGAGCACCAGGCGATGGACACGGTGCGGCAGGTTGGGGCGCTGGCGCGCGGTGCGGTGCCGGACAATGCGGTGAACCTGGAGCAGGCGCACCGGCTGTCGCGGATCGGCGTGCGCGCGGGCTGAGCTTCAATCGATGGTCAGCCCCGTCGCGCGTTGTAATTCGGTCCAGCCGGCAATTTCGCGGTCGAGCAATTCAGCGAAGGCCGCGCGGGTGCCGCCGACGAGTTCTGCGCCTTCGGCGCGGAAGCGCGCACGCATCGCATTGTTCCGTAAGGACGCGTTCAGTGCCGCGTTGAGACGGTCGAGCACGGGACCGGGCGTGCCGGCGGGGGCGAACAGGCCGCTCCAGCTGCTGATGTTGAAACCGGGTATGGTCTCGGCGACGGCCGCCACGGCCGGGAAGGCCTGCGATCGCGCCGCGGTGCTGACGGCCATGGGGCGTACCACACCCGCCTGGATCACCGAGGCGACCTCGATGGGCTGGGCGAAGATCGCGTGCACCCGTCCGGCAGCGAGGTCGATCACCGCGGGCGCGCTGCCGCGATATGGAACGTGGCTGACCTGAAGCCCGGCGCGATAGGCCATGAGCGAGGCCGCCATACGTTGCCCACTACCGCTGCCGCCATTGGCGAAGTCGAACCGGCCCGGATTGGCGCGCGACCACGCGATCAAGGCGCCGAGATCGGCACTGTCGACCGTCGGTCCGACCGCCAGCATGTAGGGCACCTGTAGAACCTGCCCGACCGGCGCCAGCGCGGTGCGCGGGTCGCCGGGCGGAAGGGAAGGTTGCATGACCGGGTTCACCGACAGCGAGGTGGTGCCCATCAGCAGCGTGTAGCCATCGGGCGCCGAGCGCGCGACGAAGCCGGCGCCGATCGAACTGGTGCCGCCCGGCCGGTTGTCCACCTGCACGGCGGTGCCGAGGTCGGCGGCCATGCCCTCCGCCATCGCCCGGGCGGCGGCATCGACGCCGCCGCCTGGCGGAAAGGGCACGACGATGACGATCGGGCGGTCTGGAAAGGCCGCAAGGGCGGGTGCCGCGAGGCCAAGGGCGGTCGTGGCGAGGGCGAGCGCCCCAAGGTGACGCCGTCCGGGAGACACGGTGGAGACCATCGGCTGCATGATCCTTGCTGCGTTCATCGGACGGATGGTGCGCCTGGATGCGCTGCGCGGCGAGAGGATTTTGCGGTGCAACAAGACGTGCCGGGCGTGGCGCGCGTCAGGGCGTCTGGTCAGTAGCGCGCGCGACGGTAAGGTCACGCACAGCAGCAGCGGAGACCAACCCCATGTGGCGTGGCACCATCGCCCTTCCCGCGATCGAGCGCGTGCAGAGCGGCATCCCCGCCGCCGAGGCGCTGTTGATCGAAGCCGAACGGCTCGATGCGCGGCGCGTCTTCCTCGTAGTCAGCCGCACGATGAACCGCGAGACTGACCATGTGGCGCGGATGCGCGACGCGCTCGGCCAGCGCTTCGCCGGGCTGCATGAAGGCATCCCGCCGCATACGCCGATGGATGTCGTGGTCGCGGCGGCGGCCTCGGCGCGCGCGGTGGGTGCCGACCTGATCGTGACCTTCGGCGGCGGCTCGGTGACCGATGCGGGCAAGGTGATGCAGCTGTGCCTGCGGCACGGGATCACGGTGATGGAGGAGCTTGAGGCCTTCCGCATGGTGACCAACCCGGATGGTTCACGGCACATCCCGGATTATGATGGGCCGGTGGTGCGGCAGATCGCCATCCCGACCACGCTGTCGGGCGGCGAGTATAACTCCCAGGCCGGCTGCACCAACCCGGTGAAGCAGGTAAAACAGAGCTTCCGCCATCCGCTGCATGTGCCGCGCGTGACCATCCTCGATCCCGCGCCGACCATCGGCACGCCGATGTGGGTGTGGCTGGCGAGCGGCATACGTGCCGTGGACCATGCGACGGAAGGGTTGTGTTCACCCCTGAACAACCCGGTCAGCGATGCGAGCGCGTTGCAGGCGCTGCGGCTGCTGTCGCGCGCGCTGCCGCGGGTGATGGCCGACCCGGGCGACCTCGCAGCGCGGCAGGATTGCCAACTGGCGGTGTGGCTGTCGGTCGTCGGGCGCTGGGGAGGCGTGCAGATGGGGGCGAGCCACGCGATCGGACATGTTCTCGGGGGCACGGCGGGGGTGGCGCATGGCCATACCTCCTGCATCATGCTGCCGCATGTGCTGCGCTACAATGCCGCCGTGAATGCCGATCGCCAGGCATTGGTGGCCGATGCGCTGGGCCGGCCTGGCGTACCGGCGGCCGATGCGGTGGCGGAGCTGGTGGCGTCGCTCGGCCTGCCGTCGCGGCTTTCGGAAGTGGGCGTCACCCGCGACCAGTTCCCGCTGCTCGCCGCGAACACGATGCGCGACCCATGGCTGCACACCAATCCACGCCGCATCACGCGGCAGGAGGAGGTGATGGCGATCCTGGAGGCGGCGGCCTGATCAGGCCGTGCGGCGGCGGAAGATCCCGGCCATGCCGGGGATCGACCACGCCGCCGCCAGCACTGTCAGCGCGCACAGCCCCATGCTGATCGGCCGCGTGAAGAACGGCGAGACGTCGCCGCCCGACAGCACCAGCCCGCGCAGCAGGTTCTTGTCCAGCAGATCCCCCAGCACGATGCCCAGCACGAGCGGCGCCATCGGGAAGCGCAGCTCGCGCAGGATGAAGCCCACCAGTCCGGCGCCCAGCATCACCCAGATATCGAACAGGCGGGATGTAATGGCGAAGGCGCCGACCGTGCACAGCACGAACACCACCGGCATCAGCCGCGCGCGGGGGATCAGCAGGATCCACAGCAGCGGGCGCACCAGCACCAGGCCGTAGAACATCTTCACCATGTCGGCGATCACCAGCATGGCGACGATCTGGTAGATGAACTCCGGCGCGGTGATCGCCAGCATCGGGCCGGGGTTCAGCCCGTGGATCATCATGGCGGCCATCAACACGGCGGCGGGCGCGGACCCGGGCACGGCCAGCGTCAGGACGGGGATGATGGCACCCGGCACGCAGGCGCTCTCCCCGGTCTCGGCGGCCATCAGGCCCTCGATGCTGCCGCGGCCGTATTTCTCGCGTTCCTTGCTGGCGCGCTTGGCGGCGGCATAGGAGGTCCAGGCGGCGATGTCCTCGCCCAGGCCGGGCATGGCGCCGATGAAGGTGCCGAGCGCACCGGACCGGATGATGGTCTTCCAATGGGCCGTGACGTCGCGGATGCGCGGGATGACGGAATCGATCTTCGACGACACCGCCTTGACCGCCGGCCCGCGCATCGCCGACAGCACCTCCGCCACGCCGAACACGCCGACCAGCACAGGCAACAGGCCAAGCCCCCCGGCCAGGTCGCCATTGCCGAAGGCGAAGCGCGGATAGGCGTGGTTGGTCTCCTGCCCGATCGTCGCGATGAACAACCCGAGGAAGCCGGCGATGTAGCCCTTCAGCGCATCGCCGCCCGATAGCGACCCGGCGACGACGATGCCGAACATCGCCACCCAGAACATCTCATACGATCCGAATTGCAGCGCGAATTCGCCGAAGGACGGCGCGAACAGGGCCAGGATCGCGGTGCCGAACAGCGTGCCCAGCCAGGACCCCGAGGTGGAAATCCCCATCGCGCGGCCCGCCAGCCCCTGCCGCGCCAGCGGGAACCCGTCCAGCGTCGATGCCGCCGAAGCCGGCGTGCCGGGGATATTGAGCAGGATGGCGCTGCGCGACCCGCCATAGATCGCACCGACATAGACACAGACGAGCACGAGCATCGCCTTGTCCGGCCCCATGCCGAAAGTCAGCGTGGTCAGCAGCGCCACACCCATCGTCGCGGTCAGCCCCGGCAGCGCGCCGACGACGATGCCGATCAGCGTCGCCCACAGCGCATGGAACACCGCGCCGCCGCCGAGCACATGGGCGAAGCCGCCCACCACATTGTTCAAAGCATCCATCAGGGCAGCCGCAGCAGGAACAGTTTCTCGAAGACCAGCATCACAGCGATGCCGGTGCCCAGGCCGATCAGCGCCGCCTCGACGATCCGGCGCGTGCGGCCCCGCGGGCCCAGTTCCCATTCGAAGGCGATGACGAACGCGAAGACGAACAGCGCCGAGGCCAGCCAGAACGGCACGCGCCCGACCATGCCCCCGGCATAGACCAGCCCCAGCACCGCCGCCGTGGCGAGCTGCCGCCGGTCTGCCGCAGTGCCGGTCGCGGCCCCGCGCACCGCCCAGCCGCCGCGGGCGCGTGCCCGCAGGCCGAGCACGATCGACAACAGGGCGATCACCGCGCCATGGAAGCCCGGCACGATCCCCGGGGCGGTCAGACCGGTACCCGATTGTTCGAGAAAGCGCGGCATCTCCCAGGCCTGGACGATGATGGCGACGCCGAGTGCGAACAGCACCACCGCGGTCACCAAATCGGCGCGCGGCGAGGCGGGCGCCTTCTCCCCATCGAAGGGGGAGGCTGCGTCAGCCTCGCTCATGGCAGGTTCCCCGGTACTGCATCAAAGCCGGGCGATGCCCAGGCTGTCGGGGCTGACCCGCGCCTTGCCACCGTCGAAATATAGCCAGGCGGTCTGGCGTACCATCTTCCACGCCTCGTCATAGGCCTGCTGGCCGTAGATCGGCGTGAAGAGCGCGGCGCGCGAATTGGCGTAGTCCTTCAGGCGCTGCGAATTGGCGATGGTGTCGCGCCAGATCGTCGTCATGGTCTGCACGACATTGTCCGGCACGCCCTTGGCCGACCAGATGCCGAAGTAGTTGAGTGGCGCGGGGATGTCCGGGATCCAGCGGCGCACCGACGGAATCTCGATCGCCGGCGCGCTGCCCTGCGCGGCGAGGGTGACCGGATTTTCCGCCTGCACGGCCAGCGGGATCAGCCGCCGCGCGCGGATCATCTCGGCGGCTTCGACCAGCAGAACGGCGCCGAGCGGCGTTTCCCCCGACACGGTCGCGATCATCGCCGGATTGCCGCCGTCATAGGTCGCGTGGCGGTACTGGAACGGGGATGCGGCGCGCAGCGCCTCCATCATGTTGTGCCCGGCCGAGGACACGCCGGCGGTGGCCACGCCGATGCCCTGCCCGCGCGCCTTCAGTGCTTCCAGCGCCGCGCCGAAATCCCGGAAGCCGGCCTGCGGGTTGGCGACGAGCACGTTCACATTGGCGACGGCGAAGAACAGGTTCCAATCCGACAATTGCGTGTCGAGCAGGCCGAGTACCTTGTAGCAGCCGACATCGACCGCCGCGCCGGCGGCCCAGGTGTAGCCATCCTTCGGCGCTTCCAGCGCATTGCGCGTGCCGATCGAACCCGATGCGCCGGGCTGGTTCACCACCACGACGCGCTGGCCGAGCGGGCCTTCCACCTCGGCCGCGACGATGCGCGCCATCTGGTCGGTTGAACCGCCCGCCGCCCAGGGGACGATGATGGTGACCGGGCGGTCCGGGCGCCAAACCCCCTGCGCGCGCAACGTGGCGGGGGCGGCAATGCCGGCGGCGGATGCAGCGAGAAGATGCCTGCGGAGCATGTCTTCGACCTTTCCCTCATGGCACCGCGTTCGCCGCGGCATCCTGGTGCGGTAACCTGTCAGTTACCGCCGATGGTGCGGCGCGGTTCCGCCTGTCGTCAAGCGGCGGCGGTCAGCCGAATTCAGGCCCGGCCACCGTGATGATGCGCGACGCGTCGCCCGGCGTGCCGGCACCCAGCGCCATGCGGGTGAAGGGCCGCAGCGGCGCACCGCCATGCCGTGCCAGCCAGCCTGCCAGCGGGCCGTGCCGGTCAGGCAGGTCGAGCACCACGGCACCGGCGAGGGCATTGCGCGCGGCAGCGACCAGGGCGCGCGCCGTGGGGCCATCGGCCGCGACAACGGGGCCGATCTGCGGTCCTCGCGCGCCGTCGCGGGCGAGGGCGAAGCCGCTGCCATCCGCGGCGATAAAGGCGGCCTGCGGCAGGCGCGCGGCGAAATCCCGCAGCAGCGCGGGACGCGGGGCACCGAAGGCGGCGGTGTCGAGCGCGATCAGTGCCGGCCAATCCGCATCGGTGACCGGCCGCACGCCGCCCCCAGCGGGCAGTGGCGAGGGCAGCGACCAGCGCGCGAAGCCCCACAACGCGCGGAAGCCGAGTTGCCGATACACCGGCTGGCCTGCCGGCGTAGCATCGAGCGCGATGCAGGCCGTGCCGCCCAGCGCGCCTATCGCCCAGCGCATCAGGGCGGTGGCATGGCCGCGCCGCCGCTGGTCGGGCCGCACAAGCACCATGGAAATCCAGGCGAGGTCACCGCCATGGCGGATCACCGCGGCGGTCGCGGCCAGCGAATCCTGCCCGTCATCGACCGCGCGGCCTTCCCCATGGCGCAGGAACAGTGACCAGTCGGACGCCACCTGGTTCCATCCGATCAGGAAGGACAGCGCGGCGGCGCGCGGCAGGTCGGCCTCGGTCAGCGGTCGCATCGCGGCATGCCACGATGCGGCGCTGCGCGCGTCAAGCGCTTGACGGCCGGCCATGCCAGGCGGCCCACTCGCGCGCATGGTGGAACCCCGACTGCTCCTGATCGGCTGCGGTGCCTTCGGGCGCGTGCATCTGGCCGCGCTGCACCGGCTGGGCGTGGCGGCGATGGCCTTCGATACGGACCGCGCCAGCGCCGCCGCATCCGGCCTGCCGGTGGCCGACAGCATTGAGGCCGGGCTGGATCGTTGCGACGCGGCGATCGTCGTGACGCCGGTGCCCACGCATGTGCCAGTGGCGACCACCGTGCTGCTGGCTGGCCGCGACCTGTTCCTCGAAAAGCCGGCGACCGAGACGGCGGCGGAGGCGGCTGCGCTGGCCGACCTCGCCGAACAGATGGGCTGCATCGCGCAGGTCGGGCTGTATTTCCGCTTCCATCCCAAGGCGGCGGCGGTGCGGCGCATGGTCGCGGCCGGCGAGTTCGGCGCGCTGCACCACCTGGCTGCGCGCTTTTCCGGCGTGAAGCGCGCGCGCGGCGATTCCGGCGCGCTGCTCAACGACGCCGTGCATTTCGCCGACCTGCTGCCCTGGATCGCCGGCGAAGCACCGGTACGCGTCTTCGCGACGCTCGCCGATCCGCTGGGGCGCGGCAGGGAGGATCTGGCGGTGATCCAATTGATGTTCGCCTCCGGCGCGACAGCGATGATCGAGGCCGGCTGCGTGCTGCCCGGTCGCTGGCCCGATGCGGTGGTGCCGGGGGCGGAGACGCGCAAAGAGATCATCGTCGCCGGGCGCAGCGCCCTGGCCGAGATCGACTTTGCCGCCGAGACCTTCGTGCTGCGTCGTGGCGCGCATGCGCCGGGTGCGGATGGCGCCTGGCTCCCACACCATGCACCGCGCGAGGATGTCGCCATCGCCGGCGCCGATCCGGTCGATGTGGTGGCGGCGGAACTTGCTGCCTTCATCGATGCCATCCGAACGCGCCGCACGCCGGAGGCTGGGTTGCGCGATGGTGCCGTGGCGCCCGCGCGAATCCTGGATGCGGCCCGGCGATCCGCACGCGAAACGCGCGTCGTCGCGCTGGAGGAGATCGCCTGATGCGCATCAGCCTGTGCAACGAGGTCGTGCGCGACCTGCCCTTCGCGGCGCAATGCGTCTTGGCGGCATCGCTCGGCTATGACGGGCTGGAAGTCGCGCCCTTCACGCTGGATGCCGAGGCACCGCACCTGCTGCCGGCATCGCAGCGCGTGGCGTTGCGCCGCGCCGCGGCGGAAGCCGGTACCGCGATCACGTCGTTGCATTGGTTGTTGTTGGCGCCGGCAGGCTTGTCGATCACCAGCGCCGATCCGGCGCTGCGCGCGCGGACGCTCGATGTGATGGAACGGCTGGTGGGTCTCGCGGCCGATCTCGGGGCGACGATCCTGGTGCATGGGTCGCCCGGGCAGCGGCGTGTGGCGGCCGATGGCGATGCGGCGCGCGCCGAAGCGGCGATGGCCAAGGCCGGGGAATTCGCGGCAAGCCATGACGTGACCTATTGCGTGGAACCGCTCGATCCCGGGCAGACCAATTGGTGCACGAGCCTTGCCGAGGCGGCCGGGATCGTCAGCCGTATCGCCAACCCGGCGCTGCAGACCATGCTCGACACCTGCTCGGCCGGGAATGGTGAAAGCGAATCTGTTGTATCGATACTGGAACGATTCGTGCCGACCGGTGTCATCGCGCATGTGCATTTCAACGACCGCAACAAGCGTGGACCGGGCCAGGGCAAGGATCGCTTCGGACCGGTGTTCGATGCGCTGCGCCGGACGGGGTATGCCGGCTTCGCGGCGGTCGAGCCCTTCGACTACCACCCCGACGGACCCACCAGCGCGGCGCGCGCGATCGGCTATCTCCGCGGCGCCGAGGAGACCATGGCATGAGCGCACCTCGCTTCCGGCTCATCGAGGTCCAGCGTTTCGAATGGCCCTTCCGGCTGCGCATGCCGTTCCGTTTCGGCGTGATCACCGTCACGCATGGACGCCAGGCGGTGATCCGCGCGCGCATCGCGCTGGATGACGGCAGCGAGCAGTGGGGCATCGCGGCCGAGACTCTCGCCGCCAAGTGGTTCGACAAGGACCCGCGTTGGTCCGATGCGCAGAACGAACATCAGCTGCGTCGTGCGCTGGAGATCGCGACCGATGCGACGCTCGCCGCCGGCGACAACACCGCCTTCGGCCACTATGCCGATGGCTATGGCGCGCATGTTACGGCCTGTGGCGCCGAGGCGTTGAACCCGCTCATCGCGGCCTATGGCCGCGCGCTGCTGGATCGCGCCATGCTCGATGCTGTGCTGAAGGCGAAGGGGCTGTCCTTCGCCCATGGGATGCGCGCCAATATCGGCGGCATGGCGCCGCATGCGGTGATCCCGGATCTCGGCGGGTATGATTACGGTGCGCATCTGGGATCGCTCACGCCGTCGCGGCAGATGCATGCGCGGCACACCGTCGGGCTGGTCGATCCGATCACCGGCGCGGACCAGGACCAGCGCGTGGATGACGGCTTGCCGGAGACGGTCGAGGAGGTCGCGGGCGCCTATCGCCACAGCTGGTGGAAGTTGAAGGTGGGCGGCGATGTCGCGGCGGATGTGGACCGGCTGTGCCGCATCGCGACCGTGCTGGACCGCTTGCCGGCGTATCAGGCCTCGCTGGACGGCAATGAGCAATACGAGGATGCGGAGGGCGTGCTCGCGCTGTGGCGCGCGATGCAGGCGGAACCGCGGCTGGCGCGGCTGAACGCGTCCATCGCCTTCATCGAGCAGCCGGTGAAACGGGCGAAGGCCCTCGATGGCTCGATGGGGGCGCTGGCGGCCGAACGCCCGGTGATCGTGGATGAAAGCGACGGGCCGCTTGATGCCTTCGTGCAGGCGAAGGCACTGGGATACACCGGCATATCGTCCAAGGCGTGCAAGGGGGTCTGGCGCTCGCTGGTCAATCTCGCGCGCTGCCGTGTCTGGAATGCCGCGGAAGCGACGCCGCGGTTCTTCATGAGCGCGGAGGACCTGACGACGCTCGGCGGCGTGTGTGTGCAGCAGGACCTCGCCTTGGTGGGCACGATGGGACTGACGCATGTCGAGCGCAACGGACACCATTTCGTGGATGGCTTCTCGGGTCGCCCGAAAGGCGAGGCGGTGCGCTTCATGGAGGCGCATCCCGACCTGTATGCCGATACGCCGCACGGCCCGCGGCTGGCGATCCGGGACGGCATGCTGGACCTGGGATCGGTGCTGGCCGCCAAGGGCCTGGGGGCCGCGATCGAACCTGACACCGGCGCGATGGACCCGATGCCAAGGGCGGCCTGGCCGGTCTGATCCTGGTCGCCGCAATCGGACCTCGTGCTAACCTTCCGCCGCGGCCCCGCCAGAGGGCCGAACAAGGAAGGAACCGTCCGATGCATCTGCAACGTCGCGCCATTCTTGGCGCTGCCAGCGGCGCCATCGCGCTGGCAGCCGCACCAGCCTTCGCCCAGTGGCGGCCAAGCGATCGGTATCCCGATCCGGCTATCAAGATCCTCGACCCATCCTTCAACCGCTATCGCCTGGCGCTTGCCAGCGTGGAGCGCCTCTACACCGGGGCGCGCTGGTCGGAAGGGCCGGTATGGTTCGGCGACCAGCGCTGCCTGGTCTGGTCGGACATCCCCAACAACCGGATGCTGCGTTGGCACGAGACGACCGGCCGCACCGACGTGTTCCGCGCGCCGTCCAACAACAGCAATGGCAATACGCGCGACCGCCAGGGCCGGCTGATCACCTGCGAACATCTGATGCGGCGCGTGACCCGCACCGAACCCGATGGCGCGATCACCGTCATCGCTGACCGCTTCGATGGCAAGCCGCTCAACAGCCCCAACGACGTGGTGGTCAAGCGCGACGGGTCCATCTGGTTCACCGACCCGCCCTTCGGCATCCTCGGTTTCTATGAAGGCGAGATGGCAACGTCGGAACTGCCGACCAACATCTATCGCGTCGATGGCCAGACCGGCGCGATCCAGGTGATGACGGGGGATGTCAACCGGCCGAACGGCCTGGCATTCAGCCCCGACGAACGTATCCTCTATGCTTCGGAATCCGGGGCCAACCCGCGTACCATCCGCGCCTTCGATGTCAGCGGGGACGGGGCGCAGACGCGGCTCGGCAATGGCCGCGTCTTCTTCCGTTGCGAGGAAGGCCAGGTGCCCGACGGCTTCCGCGTCGATGTCGACGGCAATATCTGGACGAGCTGGGCGTCCGGCTCGGACGACCCGGACGGGGTACGCATCATCAACCCCGCCGGCACCGCGATCGGCTTCATCGCCCTGCCGGAGCGCTGCGGCAACGTCGCCTTCGGAGGGCGCCACCGCAACCGGCTGTTCATGGCCGCGTCGCATTCCCTGTTCAGCGTGTACGTCAACACGCAGGGTGCCCCGGGCGGTTGAGCCTGGCCTCGCGGCGGGCCATGCTGCCGCCCGCCGCGAAATCTCAGGGGGAAAACATGACCGACGACGCACGCTGGCAGCCAAGCCTGCGCTATCCGGACCCGTCCATCGTCGCACTCGACCCATCCTTCAAGCGCTATCATCTGGCGCTGTCGGCGGTGGAACGCCTGTATCATGGCACACGTTGGGGTGAAGGCCCCGTGTGGCTTGGGGATGCGCGCTGCCTGCTGTGGTCGGACATCCCCAACAACCGCGTGTTGAAATGGGACGAGGAGACGGGTGCCGTCAGCGCCTGGCGCAAGCCCGCCAACAATGCCAACGGCCATACCCGCGACCGCCAGGGCCGCATCATCGCCTGTGAACATGGCGGCCGCCGCGTCGTGCGCTTCGAGTATGACGGCGCCATCACCGTCCTGGCCGACAGCTTCGAGGGCAAGCGGCTGAACAGCCCGAACGACGTGGTGGTGAAGTCCGACGGATCGGTTTGGTTCACCGACCCGCCCTTCGGCATCTCCGCCTTCTATGAAGGCGAACGCCACACCCCCGAATTGCCGCACACCAATGTCTATCGCATCGACGGTCAGACCGGCGCGATCACGCTGGTGGCCGACGACATCGACCATCCCAACGGCCTCGCCTTCAGCCCGGATGAAAGCATCCTCTACGTCATCGAAAGCCGCGCCGAACCGCGCCGCATCCTCGCTTATGACGTGGATGGCGCCAGGTTGCGCAACGGCCGCGCCTTCGTCACCTGCAAGCCGGGGGAAACGCCGGACGGCTTCCGTGTCGATGTGGACGGCAACCTGTGGTGCGGCTGGGGGATGACGCCCGAATTCGACGGCGTGCGCGTCATCAACAGCGCCGGCGCGCCGATAGGGCATATCCACCTGCCGGAACGCTGCGCCAACGTCACCTTCGGCGGCAGGCACCGCAACCGGTTGTTCATGGCCGCCGCGCAGTCGCTGTATGCGTGTTACTTCAATACGCAGGGTGTCGCGGGGGGCTGAAAAGGAAGGTCGGGGGAGGGAACTCCCCCGACCTTCCTCCTTTTTTTGGCTATTGGCGCGGAATGCGGACCGTCAGCGACAGCAAGCGGAACGACAGGCTCTTGCCGTGGCCGTCAAGGTTCAAGGATCCGTTCACGCCACCTTCCAGCACGTCATCGATGACGAAGTTGAAGGCGTGGATCAGCGGCAGGTCGTAGCGCACGCAGCGCGTCGCGCCACGATGCGCGAACAGCGCCAGCACGCGTTCCTCCGTCACCTGTTCCGCCAGCAGCGGGTACAGCGCGGGGTCGTATGGCATCAGGGACAGATTGCCGCGATTGCCCTTGTCCCCCGCACGGGAATGTGCGACCGCGTGCAGCGGCACCTCGATCAATTCCATGCCCGTGCCTCCAGGACGCGAACCTCGGTGGGCACCATCTCGCGTGGCACCAGGAAGGACCGCGTCAACAGACGCGGCGTGACGCGCCAGCGGGCGCCCGATGTACCCGCGGTGCCGCAGCAAAGCATCGCCAGCACTTCCCGTGCGGCCTGGTCGGCATCGTCGCGCGTCGCACTTTCGACCGCGAGGCGGATGCGGATCTCGGGCGGTTCCGGCCCATCATAGGACCGCCAGATCGCGCCATCGTCGGAATCATGCACCGCGGAAATGCCGATCAGGTCGGCCCGCGCGCGGCGGCCCAGCCCGCGTTGCCGCACCCGCTGCAACAGCACATCCGCCGTGGCCCGCGCCCGTGCCAAGGTGTTCGGACCAGCGACCGAGACCTCCCCCTCGCCCAGCCAGGACCCTTCGTAGCAGGCCGTCACCTTCAGCCGGTCGGGCCGCGCATGGCCACGCACGCCACGCAGCGCGACGCGGTCATGGCCTACTTGTTCCATCGAGGCGCCGGTGATATCCATGACGACATCCGGCGTCAGATAGGCAGCGGGGTCGTGCACCTCATACAGCAGCTGTTCCTTGATGCTGCGCAGATCGACGATGCCGCCGGTATCTTCAGGCTTGGTGATGACCATCGTGCCGTCGCGCGCGACCTCGGCGATCGGAAAGCCGATATTCGCCGGGTCGGGAATGTCCTTGAAGCCAGGATCCCAGAACACGCCGCCGGTCACCTGCGATCCGCATTCCAGCAGATGCCCGCAGGCGGCACCGGCGCCCAGCGCGGGCCAATCATCCTCGGTCCAGCCGAAATGGTGCATCAGCGGCGCGATGGCCAGCGACGGGTCGGATGTGCGGCCCGCGACGACCACCTGGGCGCCACGCGCCAGCGCCTCGGCCAGCGGCGCGGCGCCGATATAGGCATTGGCTGAAATCATCGTCCAGGACGACATGTCGAAGCCGGCATCGGCCTCATGCGCCGCGAGATTGCCGAGATCGACCGTGGTGGATACGTCATCACCGGTGACGACACCGATGCGCAGATCGGGGATGCCGAGCCGCCGTGCCAGCTTGGCGACGCAGCGCGCCGCCGCCACCGGATTGGCGGCGCCGAAATTGCCCAGGATCGGGATGCCGGCCTTCGCGCTATCCAC
The DNA here is from genome assembly GCA_022842185.1 of Acetobacteraceae bacterium. Taxonomy (GTDB): domain Bacteria; phylum Pseudomonadota; class Alphaproteobacteria; order Acetobacterales; family Acetobacteraceae; genus Neoroseomonas. The sequence continues at coordinate 93,130 of JALHQB010000007.1, read as the reverse complement.
CAGGATCGGGTCCAGCAGGCGTTCGAGCATGGGCTCGTAGCCCGCCTCCGGATCGCGCCGCTTCTCGATCTGCGCAAGCGCGATGGTACGCTCGGCCAGGCATTCGAAGAACAGCGCGGCCGGCTTGCCGGACTTCACCAGCGCGCGCACCACGGGTGGTGCCGCATCGATGCGGTCGCCGGAAAAGCCCGAGGCATTGCCCACCAGGAAAAGGTCGCTCATCCACAACATTCCTTCAATGCCGCCGCCAGCAGCGGCAGGTCTACATCATCGAGCGCGATCGGGTTCACCGCCAGCACGCCGCGGCGGATGCGGGATGCATCCAGATGCACCGGCACATCGCGCCTGCGCAGCGCGGCATCGGCGGCCTCGGCGGCGGTGCGGTCGGCGAAGGGCAGTTCCAGCAGCGGCAGGCCGGGCTTCGCACCATCGGGCAACAACGTGGCCTGCGGCACCGCGGCATGCAGCGCGGACAGCCGCACCATCCAGCGTGCCGTGCGCGCGTCGGGGTCCTCGGCCACGAAGCGGCGCAGGGCGGTGACCAGACCGACGATCTCCTCCTTCCCCACCTTCGCCACGCGCCCGATGCCGTGATGCGGCAGGTAGCGCAGCTGGTTCAGCGGCGCGAACTCCGGCGGCGCCACGAACTGCATCTCCGGCAGGTCGAGGTCGAGCATCTGCACCAGCGCGCTGCTCACCAGGTCGCGCCGTCCCGCCAGGATGCCCGAGGTCTGCGGCCCGCCGATCGCCTTGCCGCCGGAAAAACAGACCAGGTCGGCGCCTTCCGCGATGAAGCGCCGCAGGTTCCCCGCCGGCGGCACCTGCGCGGCGGCATCGACCAGGACCGGCACGCCGCGGGCATGCGCGACGCGCACGACATCGACCAGCGGCGGTTCGGCGTTCTCGCCAGCCAGGTGAAAAACCGCCGCGGTGCGCGGCGTGATGGCTTCGGCCAGTTCGCCGCCGCTCGCGTCGCGCACGCCGGGGCCCGACAGCCGGTCGGGCATGCCGACTTCGATGATCACACCGCCGGCGATGCGCAAGGCGCGGTCGTACATGTTGCGCTGGCTGCGGCTGACGACGAATTCGTTGGGCAGCCCGGCGCTGTCCGGCAGTCGATTCATCGCGGCCGGATCGAGCCGCGCCATGCACGCGGCGGCACCGAGCATCAGCGCGGCGGCGGCACCGGCGGTGACAATCCCGGCCTCCGCGCCCGTGGCATCCGCGATCGCGCGCGACGCAGCGGCCTGGATGTCGGGCATCTCGACACAGCCACGCGCGGCGGCGGCCATGGCGTCGGTCACTTCCACCGACAACAGGCCGCCACCCAGCCGCGTGTTGGTGCCATAGGCATTGATGATGCGCTTCGCGCCGATCCACGCGGTCATGTGGCGGGCAATCCGTCCTCGGCGTCGGTCAGCCGGCTCGGTCGCAAGGCGCCGATGCGTTCCAACAGCGGATGCGCCGTCGCCGCCAGATGCCCGCCGACACGCTTGAGGTCGCGCACGACTTCGAGCACCACGGCGCGCGCCGCGATGGCACCCGCTTCGGTTTCCAGCGAGAAGGATTGCGCCGCCTCCGCCTCCTCGATCCGCATGCGTTCCTTCTCCTCGATCAACTGGCGCGCCGCCGCGGCATCTTCCCGCATGAAGGCGGCGACGGCGAGTTTCAGCTGATCGAGCGCGCGCGCATGCATCGCCTGGATGGAATCCTTCATCGCGGCGTCCAGGCCGGCGCCATCCTTGGCCCATTTGGCGGCGACGCGCGACAGACTGCGGTCGAGTACGTCGCCCGCGCTTTCAAGATTGAGCGCAAAGGCGCGGATCTCGGTGACGCGGCGCGCATCCTCCTGGCCCAGAAGATCGGGGCGCAGGGCGGCGAGATAGACCTGTACGGCGCGGTTCAGCCGGTCCACCACCTCATTCAAGCGCGCAATGCGCTTGCCCAGGTCGCGGTCCTCGGTGCGGAAGCCGGTCGCGATGGCGCGCAGCATGTCCTCGATTGCATCGGCCTGGCGCAGGGCCTCGCGTTCCGCATTGGCCAGGGCGACCGGCGGCGTGCGGAGGGCCGCTTCATCGAGGTAGCGCGGCGCGGCAGGGTCGCCAGCGGCATCGGCGTCCGGCAGCAGCCGTTCCAGAAGCCTGGCGAAAGCCGGCAGCAGCGGCATCGCGGCAACCGCCAGTACGACGTTGAACGCCAGATGCGTGTTGGCGACCAGGCGGGCGGGCGACGGATCGATCGATGTCATCGCCTGCGTCGCCCAGGGCAGCGCCGCCAGCACGATGACGCCGCCGATCAGCCGGTTCGCGAGATTGCCGACGGGCACGCGCAGCCGCGCCCATTCGCTGCGGTCCCCTTCCAGAACGGGGTTGAGCGCGCTGCCGATATTCGCGCCGACCACCATGGCGATCGCGGCGTCCGGCCCGATCACCCCGGTGGCGTGCAGCGATGCGATGAACAGGACGCCGGCGATCGACGAATGCATCGCCCAGGCGATCACCGCCGCCACCAGCAGATTCGGTAGCGGCAGGTCGGCCAAGGCGTTGAGCACGCCGCGCAGCGCGGGCGACCCTTCGACCGGCGCCATCACCACCACCATCATGTGCAGCGACAGCAGCATCAGTCCCAATCCGATGCTCACCCGGCCAAGGTCGCGCCGGCGGGACTGTTCGCTGCTGCGGAAGGCGACGACGCCGGCCAGGATCAGCAGCGGCGCGAGCGCGGAAACATCGAAGGACAGCACCTGCACCATCAGCGCCGTGCCGACATTGGCGCCGAGCATCGCCGCCATGCCCGGCACCAGCGCCACCGCGCCGCCGGCGCAGAAGGACGTCACCATGAACGCGGTGGCTGTGCTGCTTTGCAGCACTGCGGTCACCGCCAACCCCGCCAGGAAACCACGGCGCCGGTTGGCCAGCCCGACCCCCAGGCGCTGCCGCAGCCGGCTGCCATAGGCGCGCAGGATGCCGCTCTGCACCATGTGCAGGCCCCACAGCAGCAGGGCGGCGTATCCCGCCAGCTCCAGCAGCAGCCATGCCTCGGTCATGCCGATCCCTTCAATGCGTCAGGGTGCGTCGTACCGCATCCTGCCAGATGGCGTGGCGGCGCGAAGCCTCGTCCCGCGACATGGCGGGCATGAAGCGGCGTTCCAGGCGCCAATGCGTGGCACCCGAGGCCCCGGGGGCCGGGCACAACCCGGCCTGCAGCCCGGCGAGATAGGCCGCGCCCAGCGCCGTCGTCTCCCGCACCACAGGCCGATCGACCGGGGCGCCGAGCAGGTCGGACAGGAACTGCATGGTCCAGTCCGACGCCACCATGCCGCCATCGACGCGCAGCACGGTCTGCGCCTCGCCGGGCCAATCCGCGCGCATGGCATCGACCAGGTCGCGGGTCTGGAAAGCGACCGATTCCAGCGCAGCCCGGCACAGCTCGGCGCGGCCGGCGCCACGGGTCAGGCCGAAGATGGCGGCCCGCGCCTCGGCATCCCAATGCGGCGCACCAAGCCCGGTGAAGGCGGGCACCAGCACCACCTCCTGCGCCGGATCGGCCTGGGCCGCCAGCGTGCCGGCTTCGGCGGCGGTGGCGATGATGCCCAGCCCGTCGCGCAGCCACTGCACCGCCGCGCCGGCGATGAAGATCGCCCCTTCCAGCGCATAGGTGCGGCGCCCGCCGAGTTGGTAGGCGATTGTCGTCAGGAGACGCGCGCGGGAGGCGACGGCGACCTCGCCGGTGTTCAGCAGCGCGAAGCAGCCCGTGCCGTAGGTGGATTTCACCATCCCCGGCTGGAAGCAGCCCTGGCCGACCGTCGCCGCCTGCTGGTCGCCGGCCAAGCCGCGGATCGGCACCGCCACACCCAGATGCGCGGCGTCGGTCATGCCGAATTCGGCGGCGCAGTCGTAGGTCTGGGGCAGCACGCTGCGCGGGATGCGGAACAGCCTCAGCAGGTCATCGTCCCAATCGCCGCGACGAATGTCGAACAGCATGGTGCGCGCAGCATTGGTCGCATCGGTCGCGTGCACGCGCCCACCAGTCAGCCGCCAGATCAGGAATGAATCCACCGTGCCGAAGGCGAGGCTGCCGCGGTCCGCCGCCGCCCGCGCACCAGGCACATGGTCCAGCAGCCAGGCGAGCTTGGTGGCCGAGAAATACGGATCGGCGAGCAGGCCGCTGCGCTCGGTCAGCAGCGGCTCCAGACCTTCCGCGCGCAGCCGCGCGCATTCGGGTGCTGTGCGCCGGTCCTGCCACACGATGGCGCGATGCAGGCAGCGCCCGGTGGCGCGGTCCCATAGCAGCGTCGTCTCGCGCTGGTTGGTGATGCCGATGCCCGCCACCCGGCGCGGGTCGCCGCCGGCACCTTGCAGCGCGCCGCGCAGCGCGGCGAGGCTGCCGCGCCAGATGTCTTCCGGTTCATGTTCGACCCAGCCTGGGGAGGGGAAATGCTGCGGCAGTTCCTCCTGCGCGGTGGCGATCGGGCGCAGCGCGGCATCGAAGGCGATGGCGCGCGTGCTGGTGGTGCCCTGATCCAGGGCGAGCAGCAGGTCGGCTTTCATGGTGCGGCGTTCACTCCCCGGCGCAGGATAGCCGCGCGGCGTGGCGCGCGTAACCTTGCGGCATGGGCAAGTGAACACCATACCGGAAGTGTTGCGTCTCGGCAGCGAAACGGGCTGGGTGCCGCCCGACAGGGAGTATCACAATGAAGCGCTCAGCTATCCTCGCCGCGATGCTGCTGGCTGGTGCCGCCGGCACCGCGGCGCTCGCACAGCCGCGCCCCTATGTGACCGGGCCGCAGAACATCGCGTTGCCATCCGACTGGCAGCAGCGCTTCGTCCGATACAGCACCGTGGACAATCCCACGCGGAAGATCATCCGCAACATCTTCATCAACCCGGAAGCCTTCGCCGCGCTACGGCCCGGCCAGCCGATGCCCTATGGCACGCTGCTGATCATGGCCGACCAGCGCGCGCGGCTGGACGCGCAGGGCAATCCGCTGCTCGACGCCAATGGCCGGATGATCCCCGAACCCGCCTTCATCGCCATCGCCGCGCAGCAGAAGGAACCTGGCTGGGGCGAAGGCTATGGCCCGGAGCAACGCAACGGCGAATGGGAATATGCACGCTTCAGCCCCGCCGATGGCAGCCGCGTGGCCGGGCCGTTGACAGCGTGCTTCACCTGCCACCTGCAAGCTCGCGCCCAGCAGGACTTCACCTTCACAACCTGGGACTACGCCAACCGCCCGCGCTAAGGGCCAAAAAAAGGAGGGGGATCGGGGGAGTTCCCTCCCCCGACCATCTTCTCCTACGCCACCACGGCAACCTGCCGCGGATCGATCCGCAACCACACCGACGTGCCGATCTCATGCGCTTCGAGAGGCGGTGCAGCGGCACGCAGGCGCAAGCCGTTGCTGCCCAGTTCGACCACGTAGTCCCAGGCCTCCCCGAGATAGGTGCGTTCGCGCACCGTGGCGGGCAGCACCAGCGCGTCATCCTGCACGGGCGCCGTGGTCAGCACAGACATGGCCTGAGGCCGCAGGGAGACGAGCACGTCGCCCGCAGTGCCGTCCGCCGCACCCGCCCGTGCCGCCGAGCCGAGGCTGACACCGCCGAGCAGGATCTCCCCGCCTTCCACCCGCGCTTCCAGCAGGTTGGTGCGCCCCACGAAACCCGCGACGAAGCGCGTGCGCGGCCGCGTGTAGAGCAGATGCGGCGCATCCACCTGTTCGATCCGCCCCGCATTCATCACCGCGATGCGGTCGGAGGTCGCCATCGCCTCCCCCTGGTCGTGGGTGACATAGACGGTGGTGATGCGGAATTCGTCGTGCAGTCGACGGATCTCGAAGCGCATCTCCTCGCGCAGATTGGCGTCGAGGTTGGACAGCGGTTCGTCGAGCAGCAGCACCGACGGCTTCACCACGATGGCGCGGGCGAGTGCGACGCGCTGCTGCTGCCCGCCCGACAATTCCGCCGGGTAGCGATGCGCCAGCGCGTTGAGCTGCACGACCTCGAGGATCTCGCCGACGCGCTGCTTGACCTCGGCGGAGGAGAGTTTGCGGAGCTTTAACCCGAAGGCGACATTCTCCTCCACCGTCATGTTCGGCCAGATGGCGTAGGACTGGAAGATCATCGACATGCCGCGCCGTTCCGGCGGCACCACGGCACCGGGGGCGGACAGCACCTGGCCATCGACCGAAATGCTGCCCGCGGTCGGATCGACGAATCCGGCGATCATCCGCAGCGTGGTGGTCTTGCCGCAGCCGGATGGGCCGAGCAGGGAGACGAACTCGCCTTCCTCCAGCGTCAGATCCACGCGATCGACGACAGTGAGCTTGCCATAGGCCTTGGTCAGCCCGTTGAGCGTCAGACGCGGCACGCTATTCCCCCCTTCGCAGCATGAAGTCCCGGCCGACCAGCTTCATGCCGATGCCGACGATGACCATGGTGATGACCAGCAGGATACCGCCAAAGGCGGAGACGACCTCGAAATTGCCCTGCTCGGTCAGGTCGTACAGAAGCACCGACATGGTGCGGGTGCGCGGGCCGACGAGGAAGATCGCGGCCGAGAGTTCGCGCGACGCGACGATGAACACCACCAGCCAGCCGCCGAGCAGCGAGGTCTTGAGCAGCGGCGCCGTCACCTTGCGGATGGCGTGAAGGCGGCCGGAGCCGAGGATGCGGGCGGCTTCCTCCATTTCCGGATGCACCGCGCGGATCGCTGCCTGGGATGACGCATAGGCGATCGGCAGGAAGCGCGCCGCGAAGGCCAGGATGATCAGCAGCGCCGAGCCATAGAGCGACAGCGGCGGCCCGGCATAGGCCGCGTAGAAGCCGATCGCCATGACGATGCCGGGGATGACGAAGGGCGCCATCGCCAGGAAGGCCAGCGCATCGGCAAAGCGCATCAGCCGCCGCACCACGATGTAGGCGACCAGCAGCGCCAGCACCACGGCGATGGTGGCCGATGCGGCCGAGAACCACACCGTGTTCCACACCGCGTTGGGCGCCATGTCGTGCTGGAACAGCAGGAATTCGTAGTTGCGCAGCGTCAGGTTATCCAGCGAGAAGCCACGCCCCCAGGCCTTGGCGAAGGAGGCCTGGAGCAGCACCATCAGCGGCTTCACCACCGACAGCAGCGCCACCAGCAGGCACCAGCCGAACAATACCCAACGCCACGGGCCGAGCTTCACTTCGCGCCGTTCACCACCCTTGCCGGTTTGCGACACGTAGCCCTTGCGCGAGAGCAGCAGCTTCTGCACCCCGATCAGGCCGATGGTGATGAGCAGCAGCGGCATGGCGAAGGCGGATGCGACTTCGACGCGGACCGGGTCCTCGAAGAATTGCCATAGCTGGGTGGTGACGACGTTGATGCGCGCGGGAATGCCGATGATCGCCGGCGTGCCGAACAGCGCGATGGTCTCCAGGAAGATCAGGATGAAGCCGCCGAGGATGGACGGCCAGACCAGCGGCAGCGTCACCTTGCGCATCGTCACCCAGGTGCCGCCGCCCAGGATGTTGGCGGCGTCCTCCATCTCCGACGAAATCAGGTCGAGCGCCGACTTCACGAAGATGAACACCAGCGGGAAGGAATGCAGCGCGATGACGAAGGCCATGCCGAAGAAGGTGTAGATGTTCACCAGCGGGTCGGTTGCACCCGTCAGCCCGCGCCACACCACGTTGATCCAGCCGGCATTGGGCCCCGCGAGCAGGATCCAGCCGATGGCGCCCAGATAGGGCGGCATGATGAAGGCGGCGAGCACGATGGCCCAGGTGAAGCCCTTGCCCGGCATGTCGGTGCGTGACACCGCCCAGGCCATCGGCACGGCGATCACGACGGAGATCGCCGCCGACAACGCGCCCAGCATCAGCGAGTTCTTCACCGCCTGGAGATAGCGGTCCCGCCCATAGGCGGTGAGATAGTTCTGGAAGGTGAACTCGCCAGTGTCCTGCATCTCGAAGGAGATGACGAACATCTTCAGAAGCGGTGCAGCAACCAGCACCAGCAGCGCGGCGATCAGGACCACCCAGAGCAGGGTGATCGGTTCGAACAGTCGCAGGCGGCTCGGTCGAGCCGCCCCGGGCAGCGTTGTGGCACTCATGTCAGGTCAGACGCCGAAGATTTCGCGCCATTGCTCGCGCACTTCCGGCACGCCCTTCTCGGCATCCTCCAGGCTTGGTGCCAGCATCGTCACCTGGTCGAGCGGGCGGGAGCCTTCCGGCGGCGGCACGTCGGGGCGGATGCTTTCGTTGAACAGCAGCCGCACCGCGGTGGACAGTGCCGGGCCGGTCTGGAATTCCTGGAACAGCTTCGCCGCATTGGGGTGCGGCGCATTGGTCGGGATCGCGGAAGGCGACATCGCCGCGATCACGCCTTCGGTCGGATAGATCAGTTTCAGCGGATTGCCACGCGACGCCGCAAACAATGTGGAGGCCGACGGCACCGCGACGCCCACCGCGCGTTCGCCCGCCGTCATCATGGTGACGGGATCGATCGAGGACCGGCCCACCTGCGGCTTGTTGCGCTCGAACCGGCGGAGATAGTCGGGGCCGAACATGGTCCGCATCTGCAGCGCCCACAGCCCGATGGCGCCGGAGAAGCCCGGATGCCCGACCGCGAGCTTGTCCTTCCACTTCGGGTCGAGCACGTCGGTCCAGGATTTCGGCGTCTCAGCCTCGGCCACCAGCGTGGTGTTGAAGCCCATCAGGTAGATGCCGAGGAAGGAGGACTGGAAGTAGTTGTCCGGGTCCGGCGTGCGCAGGATCGGCAGCAGCCCATCCGCGTTGAGTGGGCGGAACTGCACCAGACGGTTCTGCCGCTTCAGCTGGACGTAGTGCCCGCCATTGGTCGAGGAGAAGACGTCGCACTGGCCGACGCCCGCCCGGAAATCCTGCGACAGCCGCTGGAAGGCGACCTGAGACGTGCTGCGCACGACATTGCAGCGCACGCCCGGATAGCGTTCGTTGAAGGCGCGGCCGGCGGCTTCGGACGCGTCGGCGCTGTACTGGCCGGTGTACCAGGTGATCTCGCCCTCGCGCTTGGCCGCTTCATACAGCGTGGCCTCCTGCGCGTTCATCGGGGCCTGCTGCGCCCAGGCCTTGCTGGACGCGGCCGCCCAGGTGGCAAGGGCCAGCATCTGTCGCCTGTCGATCAGAACCATCGGACCATTCTCCCTGTCATTCGTGTTTGCATGTTCAGATGCCGAAGATCTCGCTTCAGATGCCGAAGATCTCACGCCACTGCTCGCGAACCTCGGGAACGCCACGCTCTGCCTCCTCCATGCTGGGGGAGAGCAGCGTGATCTGGTCGAGGGGCCGCGAGCCGATGGGCGGCGGCACGTCTGGACGCAGGCCGTCGATGAACAATTCGCGCACCGCCGTCGACAGCGCGGGTCCCGTCTGGAATTCCATGAACAGCTTCGCGGCATTCGGATGCGGCGCATTGCGGATGATGCCCGAGGGCGAGATCGCGGCGAGCACGCCCTCGCTCGGATAGATCAGCTTCAACGGATTGCCCCGTGATGCGGAGAGCAGGACCGTGCCCGTCGCGACCGCCACGGCGATGGACCGTTCGCCCGAATTCAGCATCGTCACGGGATCGACCGAGGAACGCCCCACCTGCGGCTTGTTGGCTTCGAAGCGGCGCAGAAAATCTGGTCCGTTCATGGTCCGCATCTGCAACGCCCAGACGCCGACCGCGCCGCTGAATCCCGGATGGCCGACCGCCAGCTTGTCCTTCCACTTCGGATCGAGGATGTCGGTCCAGGATCGCGGTGCATCCGCCTCGGCCACCAGGCGCGTGTTGTGCGCCATCACGAAAATGCCAAGGAAGGTGGTCTGGAAGTAGTTGTCCGGATCCGACACGCGGATGGACGGCAGCATGCCATCGGCATTCACCGGCCGATACTGCGTCAGCCGGTTCTGCCGTTTGAGTTGCAGCAAGTGGCCGCTGTTGGTGGAGGAAAACACATCGCATTGCCCGACGCCGGCACGGGCATCCTGCGACAGCCGCTGGAACGCCACCTGCGACGTGCTGCGCACGACGTTGCAGCGCACACCCGGGTAACGTTCGTTGAAGGCACGGCCAGCGGCTTCGGAGGAATCGGCGCTGTATTGGCCGGAATACCAGGTGATCTCGCCTTCGCGCTTGGCAGCCTCATACAGTTCTTGCTCACGCGGCGTCAGGGGTGCGTTGGCCCATGCCCGACTGCTCGCCGTGGACCACGCCGCCAGCGCCAGAGCCTGTCGCCTGCGTAACAGGAACATTGGGCTTCCTCCCGCATGAAAGCGCTTGCGCGGCCGCCTTCGCGGTCTCATCGCCTTGCGCCATTCTTCTTGGACGCACGAAGGTTGCCACCTGCGACCGGCGCTGTAAACCGGCAGGAACCACCAACGGAGGAAACACAATGTCATTGATGGATCGGATCGGCGTCGATGTCGGGCGCAAGCTGAAGCTTGAAGACGCCATCGAATGGGCCGCCCGCAACCAGGTGCGCCACATCGACATCCAGCTCGACACCGGTGCGAATGCCGTGACGTTGTTCGACGACGCGCGTTGCCGTGGGATACGCCAAAGCGCCAAGGCGAACGGCGTGCATGTCGCGCTGCACACGCTCTCGGCGGTGAATGTGGGTGAGTATTCACCCTTCCTGTCAGACGCCGTCGATTCCTACATGCGCGCCTATATCGAAGTGGCGCCGAAACTCGACGCCCAGTGGATCGTGGTGCATGCCGGCTACCATTTCACTGCCGATGTGCCGATGCGCAAGGAAGCCGGGCGCGACCGCCTGCAACGCATGGTGAAGCACGCCGAACAGCATGGCGCCCTGCTGTTGCTGGAGAATCTGAATCGCGAGCCGGACAATGCCGAGGTCCACTACCTCGCGCATACGATGGAAGAATGGCGGTACTATTTCGACGCCATCGACAGCCGCGCCTTCGCATTGTCCTTCACTGCGAACCACGCGCATCTGCTGCCGCCCGGGGTGGAAGGCTTCGTCGCCGAGATCCCGCTCGATCGCGTGAAGGAAGTCCGCCTCGCCGATTGCTGGCGCAACGGCTTCGAGGAACACCTGATCCCCGGCAAGGGCGATTTCGACTTCGGCGCCATGTTCGCCCTGCTGGAAGGTCGCGGCTATCGCGGCGCCTACACCAACGCCTTCGGTACGCTCGATGACATGCAGGCGGCGCGCGGATACATGGTGGACAAGGCGCGCGCGGCCGGCGTCACGGTGTAGCCGGGCTGGCGAGGAAGGCCGCGATATCGCCCAGCACCGGCGGGGCGATGCCGCGCAGCGGTGCGGCGAGTGCGGTGATGATGTCGATATGCCCGACATCGGCATAGGTCACGACCCGCACCGGATACCCCGCGGCGCGGCGTCGATCGGCCAGGATCTGGCTCTGTTCCGGCGCCACGACGCGGTCCGCCAGGCCGTGCTGCAGCAATAGCGGCGGGCCGGGGCGGTCGGCGAAGGTGATCGGCTGGGTCTCGGGCCGGTCGGTGCTGCCGAACACATCGGCGAGGAAGCCGACGCGGCTCAGCGGCCGAAAATCATAGGGCCCGGCGATGCCGACCGTGGCCATGGGCGGCGCGGCGCCGGCGGCATCCAGCCATTGCCTGTCGAGCGTCAGCATCATCGCGATATGGGCGCCGGCCGAATGCCCGACCAGCACACGCGGTCCGCCCGGCATGTCTGGCGCGCTGTCCAACCACGCCATCGCCAGCGCGCTGTCCTGCACGAAGGCGGGGAAGCGTACCTCGGGGAACAGGCGGTAATTGGGCACGGCGGTGGCCAAGCCGCGGGATGCGAAGGCCTCGCCCAGGAAGCCGTAGAGGTCCTTCGAACCGGTTTGCCAGGACCCGCCATGCAGGAACACGATCAGCTTCGTGTCCGGCCGCATCACCTCGGGCGTATACAGGTCCAGCCGATGGCGCGGCAGCGGGCCATAGGCGAGGTCCCGCCGCACGACGAAGCCGCCATCGGGCGTCAGCGCCTCCGCAACCCGCGCGGAGGAACAGCCGGCCAGGGGGGCCGCGAGCAGCGCTCGCCTAGACGCCTTCAAGAACCACCTTGCCGATCATCGTCCCGCTTTCGACGAGCGCATGCGCTTCGCGCAGCCGCGCCGCCGTTGCCGGCCCCAGGTTGCGCGTCATGGTCGTGCGGATGCGGCCGTGGTCGATCATCTCCGCAACCGCGTTGAGCAGGCGGTGCTGTTCGATCATGTCCGGCGTGCCGAAGATCGCGCGGGTGAACATCAATTCCCAATGCAGCGACACCGATTTCGGCATCAGCTGCCGCGCATCGATCGGCGCCTGGGATTCAATCAGCACGATGGCGCCCTGCGGCGCGACCGAGGCCACGATCTGGTCCCAGTTGCGTGCCGTCGTGTTGGTCGAGAAGACATAGCGCGGCTTGACCCCGATCGCCTTGAGTTGCGCCGGAATGTCCTCCCGATGGTCCACGATGTGATGCGCGCCGAGGTCGCGGCACCATTGCGCGGTTTCAGGCCGCGATGCGGTGGCGACGATCGTCAGCGCCGTGCGTTGCCGCGCGATCTGGATGACCATGGAGCCGACGCCGCCGGCGCCGCCAATGACCAGCAACGCCTCCCCCGCGCCGCCGCCTTCATGCAGGCCGAGCCGGTCATGCAACCCTTCCCAGGCGGTGATGGTGGTCAGCGGCATCGCCGCGGCTTCGGCGAAGGTCAGCGCGTGCGGCTTGCGGCCGACGATCCGTTCATCGACCAGCTGCAATTCGGCATTGCTGCCGGGGCGGGTGACGACGCCGGCATAGAAGACTTCATCGCCTGGCTGGAACAGGGTGCAGAGCGGCCCGACTTCGCGCACCACCCCGGCGGCGTCGAAGCCGAGGATTCGCGGCCCGTCCTTCGGTTCCTCGCTGCGCCGGCGCTTGGTGTCCACCGGGTTGACGGACATCGCGCGCACCTCGACCAGCATGTCATGGCCGGTCGGCGCCGCCGGTGCAGGTATGTCGAGGTCGAGCAATGCCTCCGGGTGGTCCACCGGGTGGCACGTCGTGAAACCGATCGCCTTCATCACATCCTCCGCATCGTTGCAGGGGATATAGGGTGGAATCAGCCGACGCGCAGCAGGGCGGGACCGTTGTCGCGCAACCAGTGCTGCGCGGCGTCCCGATGCGGGGTCAGGCCTTCGACATGCGCCCAGAAGCGGGATGAATGGTTCAATTCGCGCAGATGCGCGACCTCATGCGCCACGACGTAGTCCAGCACCCAGTCCGGCGCCATCACCAGCCGCCAGGAAAACGCCAGCGTGCCATCCGGCGCGCAGGATCCCCAGCGGCTGTTGGTGTCCTTCAGCCGGATGGCGCGGATCTTCACCCCGAGCGTCGCGGCGTGGCCTTCGCCGAGCAGGGCGATGCGGCGCTTGGCCTCGGCGCGCAGGAAGTCCTTCACGCGCCGGGCGAGGAATTCCGGCCGTCCGGAGACGATGATGGTCTCCCCTTCGAGAAAGGCGCCGCCGCGCGCGTCCGGATCGTGGCGGATCACATGCGGACGGCCGCCGAGCAGCACCTCCGCCCCCGAGGCGAATTCGACCGGCGGCGCCAGCGCGGTCAGGCGCTGCATTACCCAGGCCGCATGCGTCGTCAGCAGCGCCATGCCGGCGCGGCGCGCGGCGCGCATCGGCAAGGTCACCACCACCTCCCCGGCGCGCGCATCGATGCGCAGGCTGACGCGGCGCGCGCGCGATGACCGGCACCAGCGCACCGGGCAGCCGACCGGGGCCCCGAAGACACCCGGGCGCAGCACGATGGTTTCCGAATCGGGCAAGGCCATGCCGCCAATCTGGCGCAGCTGGCCTGCCCGGTTCAACTGCTTGACAGGGATCATCCACCGCTCGCGGCGACCGCGCCGCCCGCCCGCGATGGCGGGCAGGCCACGCGCGGGATACGGTCGCGCATGTCTCCTCCAGTTCCGAGCGCGCTGCGCGTGCTGCCGCCATTGGTCCTGCTCGGCACGCTGTGGGGCGTGACGCCGATCTTCGTGAAGCATCTGGGCTCGCTCGGCTGGCCGCCGCTGATGATCGCGGTGTTCGGCGCGACCGGCAGCGCGACGATCCTGTTCACCCTGTGCCGGCTGCGCGGCATCGCCGTGCCGGTCGATGCGCGGCACTTTCGCTATTATGCGGTGAACGGGTTCTTCGGCATGGCGCTGGCGAACTTGGTGGGCTTCACCAGCCTGCAACACATCCCGGCCGGATTCTTCGCCATGCTGGTGCCGCTGTCGCCGATGCTGACCGTGCTTGGCGCTGCGGTCATCGGCGCGGAACGCGCGACGTCGCGGCGGGTGCTGGGGACGGCTCTCGGCCTGGCCGGTGTGCTGGTGGCGATGAGCCCGGGTGCCGCGCTGCCCGATCGTTCCGTGCTGGGCTGGGCGATGCTCGCGGCGCTGACGCCGGTCTGCTACGCGCTGTCCAACCTGTTCGCCGCGCGGCTTGCGCCGCCGGGCACGCCAACGCCCGCTTTGGCGACCGGCACGCTGGCGACCGGCGCGCTGCAGGCCGCGATCATCGCGATGGTGTTCGGCCAGTTCAGCATGCCGCCCGCGGAAGGCTTGCCGGTTTCCGCACTGCAGATCGCAGCGATGGCGAGCGCGTTCCTGCTGTGGTTCCGCTCGATCGTGACCTATGGCAGCGTCGTCACCTCCCAGACCGGCTACATCATCACACTGACGGGCATGGCCTGGGGGTGGGTGCTGTTCGGAGAACGGCCGGGCGTCATGACGATCCCGGCCGCGCTGCTGATCTTTGCCGGGCTGGCGCTGGTGACGCTGCCCGGACGGTGGTTCAGCCGATCAGGTGCTTGATCTCGGTCTCGACGAAGGCGAACGGAACGTCGCCATCATTCACCACATTGTGCTCGACGCCGGCGAGGCGCGCATAGGCCACGCCGTCGCGGATCTCGGCACGCATCGTCTTGCCCTCGGGCAGTTCGATCAGCATCGAGCCATCGGTCACCGGCACCACGACATAGGCCATGCCGTGGCGGTGCCAGCCCGTCTCGGAACCCGGCGGGAAATCCCACCGGGTCACGCGGACATTGTCGTCATCCACCTGGATGGTGGCGGTGGCTGGTTCGCGGCAGCGCAGCGGTTCCTTGGTTTGCTGCGGCCGATTCAGGCCTCCACGCCCTTCGGCGCTGCGGCCATCGGGCGCCGTCACTCCGCCGCCGCCTTCACCGACGCCATCCCCGGCAGCGGGATCGCACCCGCCGCGGTCCAGGCGGCCCAAACCGCGTCGCCCTGTTCCTGCGTCAGCGGCAGATGCGGTGGGCGGATCACGCGCCAGCCGGCATCACCGGTGCTGCGCGCGATGATCTCGCGCAGGCCGGGGATCAGCGGCACGGACGTCGCGGCGCGGCGCGTCGCGGTCAGCGTCGCCTGCGCGGCATCGGCCTCAGCGCCGGTACGCTTCGCATAGACGATGCCGCCCCAATGGGAATTGCCGTTCGACGCCGCGGTGATGCAGCCCGCGCCACCTTCGGCCAGGATCTGCTGGAGGAATTCGTCGCTGCCGGAATAGACTTCGAATCCATCCGCCGCGAAGGCCTTCACCATCGCCAGCATGTTGGCGTAGTCGCCCGACGAATCCTTCACGCCCTTGATTGTGCCAGGGAAGGCCTTGATCAGCCGGCCGAGCAGGTCGAGCGTGAACGGCACCGCCGATTGTTGCGGGAAGTGGTACAGATAGACCTTCACCCCGCCGCCGACGCGATTCAGCACCTCGGAGAAATAAGCGAACAGCCCGTCATCGGACGGCGCCTTGTAATAGAAGGGCGGCAGCATCAGCACGCCGGGACAGCCGGCATCGCGCGCATGCTGTGTCAGTTCCACGGAATCCATCAGCGAGGCACAGCCAGTGCCCGGCATCATCTTCGCCGCCGGGATGCCGCGTTCGATCAGCCCTTCCAGGATCGCCTTGCGTTCATGCAGGCCGAAGGAATTGGCTTCCCCCGTGGTGCCCAGAACGCCCAGCCCGTTGCAGCCATTGGCCAGCAGCCAGCGCGCATGGGCGGCCATGCGGTCGAGGTCCGGCGTCAGGTCCGGGCCCATCGCCGTCAGCACCGCGGCATTCACGCCGCCATAGATCGCGTCCTTCATCAGGCTCTCCTGCGGTCTTTCGCCCCACGCGGCCAAGTGCCGGGCCAGGCGACGACATGGTCTTGAAAATCCCCGGCATCACGTTCCGCCACCGTGCGGCCACGCACCGAGATGCCCGCTTCATGCACCGTTTCGGCCCGGCCGGATACCAGGGGATGCCACCAGTGCAGGTCGCGCCCTTCGGCCAGCAGCCGATACGCGCAGGTCGGCGGCAGCCAGTCGATCGCGGCGACGCGCTTGGGCGTCAGCTTGACGCAATCGGGCACGCGCGACTTGCGGTCCGGATAATCCTTGCACTGGCAACTTTCGCCATCCAGCAGCCGGCAGGCGATGTTGGTGAAGGCGATGCGGTCCGTGTCCTCATCCCGCAGCTTGTGCAGGCAGCAACGGCCGCAGCCGTCGCACAGGCTTTCCCATTCGGCGCGCGTCATCGCGCCAAGCGGCTTTTCGCGCCAGAAGGGGGGCGGTTCGGTCACGGAGGCAGTCTAGAACAGATCCCGCCTGACTGGAATCAGTCAGGCGCGCGAAGATGCCCGAACAAGCAAGGGCGTAAATCGACCTGTGCCGGGGCGGCTTGGTGCTGAACGCTGCATGCGCAGGACCTGGCGCGCCGCGGCGCGGCGGTCACGCCCCCGACAGCCGCGTCCGCCCAAATGGCATGCTCCGCAGCCTTTGCCCGGTCAGGGCAAACACCGCATTGGCCACCGCCGGCGGCACCCCTGGCGTGCCCGGCTCGCCGACCCCACCCATGGGGGCGCCGCTCTCGATGATCGCCACCCGCACCCGCGGCATTCGGTCGCGCCGCAGCACGCGGTATGTATCGAAGTTGCGCGTGGTCACCTCGCCCCGTTCGAAGCCGATTTCCTCGAACAAGGCGGAGGACAGGCCGATGGCGGCGGCGGATTGGACCTGTTCCTCGATCGTGCGGGGATTGACCACGCGACCGGGATCGATCGCCACCCACAAATCGTGGACCATGACCTCGCCGTCGCTGACGGAGACTTCGGCGATGGTCGCGACCTCGGACCCGAAAGGCGATGCCATGGCGACGCCGCGGGCGCGCCGCGTGCCGTCCGGCGCATCATAGGGTCCGCGCCGCCAGCCGCCCGACAGTCCCGCGACGGCGTTCAGCAGCGCCTTGTGCCGTTCGCTGTGGGCGACCAGCGCCAGGCGCATCTCATAGGGGTCGCGCCCCGTTGCGGCGGCGACTTCGTCGAGGAAGCTTTCGAAGAAGAAGTCGTTCATCGAATGCCCGACCGACCGCCAGAAGCCGAGATTCACGCCGGGCGGATGCGGGACCGGGATGAATTCCACGCGCTTGGTGGCGAAGCGATATGGCTTGCCGGTCAGCCCTTCCATGATCGACCCGTCGATCGGCGGGTTGCCCAGCCGCGCGGCGCCGAAATGGCGGGTGATCGGCCCCTCGCCATAGCCGGCCGCCTGGAAGGCGACGATGTCCCCACTGGCGTCGAGGCCGGCGCGGAAGGTCGCGTAGGACAGCGGGCGGTAGGCGTCGCGGGCGAATTCCTCCTCCCGGCTCCAGATCACCTTCACGGGGCGGCTGGTCGCCTTGGCCAGCAGGATCGCCTGCGGGTGGGCATTGGCCGCGCCATAGGCGAAGTGCCGGCCGAAGAAGCCGCCCAGCGGCGGGGAATGGATGCGTATCTTGGCAGCCTCGATCCCGGCGGCGCGCGCTGCGCTCGCCTGGAAGAAATCCGGCGCCTGGTTGGGCACCCAGACGTCGAGCGTGCCATCCGCGTTGAAGCGCGCCGTGGCGGAGGGCGGTTCCATCTGCGCATGGGCGAGGTAGGGCGCGTCGTACTCGGCCTCGATCACCCGTGCGGCGGTGGTCAAGGCGACGGCCGCGTCGCCGGCTTCCTCTGCGGTGTTGCCATGGGTACCGGCGGCGGCCTTGAGCCGGCCGAGCATCGTCTCGGCGGTGAAGTCGGCGTCCATCACCGGTCCTTGCAGGGCCTGCCAGGCGATCTGCGCCTGCGCCACCGCGGTTTTCGCGCGCCACCAGGTATCGGCGACCACCGCCACCGCGCCGGGCAGGCGATGGACCGAATGCACGCCGGGCATCGCGCGCAGCGCGGCTTCATTGGTCACCGCGGCGGGCTGCGCGCCGGCGCGGGGCGCATGCACCACCGCGGCGAGCAGCATGCCATCAACTTTCACATCAATGGCGTAGGTGATCTTGCCGGTCGATTTCGCCCGCACGTCGAAGCGCGGCAGCGGGCGGCCGATAAACCGGTAAGTGGTGGGATCGCGCAGCGGCGGATTGTCGGGCGGCGTCAGCGCGGCGGCCGCCATGGCGAGTTCGCCATAGGGTATCGCCCGCCCGGATTCGGTGTGGATGACGCGTCCCGGTTCGGTCGACAGGGACGCGGCGGGCAGGGCGAGGCGCTCCGCCGCGGCCTCGATCAGCATGGCGCGCGCGGCGGCCCCCAGCGTGCGGAAATGCGCGAAGGACGAAC
The DNA here is from genome assembly GCA_022842185.1 of Acetobacteraceae bacterium. Classification (GTDB taxonomy): domain Bacteria; phylum Pseudomonadota; class Alphaproteobacteria; order Acetobacterales; family Acetobacteraceae; genus Neoroseomonas. The sequence goes on along the minus strand of JALHQB010000007.1, from coordinate 74,529 downwards.
GGACCGAGAAAGACCCGCCGGTGAACCGCGCATTGCCCCCCTGCATGACACGGAAATCCTCGCCGGGCGGGGCGCAGGTGACGATGAAATCGGCCGGCGGCGCGTCGAGCTCCTCCGCGACGATCTGCGCGACGGCGGAATCGATGCCCTGCCCGCCTTCGACGAAGGGGTTCTGGAGATGGATCTTGCCGTCCGGTGCGATGCGCAGATAGGCCGTGACCTTGCCGGCATGGCGCAGGGCCGCGCCCGGAGGGGCGCCCTGCGCGCGCGGCGCGCGGCCCGGGATGGCGAGGCCCAGGAACAATCCCGCCCCGGCGGCGGCGAACATGCCGCGCCGCGACACGTTGACCGGCCGGCCGGCAGGCATGGCGGCGGAGAACGCCGCGGCGAGAGGCCCCTCCATCACAGCTGCTCCCCGGCGAGGGTGATGGCATGGGCGACGGCGTTGTAGGTGCCGCAGCGGCAGATGTTGGTCATCGCCGCCTGCACATCCTCGGGCGTCGGCTTGGGCGTGGTGGCGAGCAGCGCGGTGGCCGCCATCACCTGGCCGGACTGGCAATACCCGCATTGCGGCGCCTGGGCGGTGACCCAGGCCTCGACGACCTTGGCGCCGACCGGATGGGTCTCGATCGCCTCGATGGTGGTGATGGGCTGCCCGACGGCGGCCTCGACCGGGAAGGAACAGGAGCGGGTGGCCTGGCCATCGACCAGCACGGTGCAGGCGCCGCATTGCGCCACGCCGCAACCGTATTTCGTGCCGGTCAGGCCGAGTTGTTCGCGCAAGACCCAAAGCAACGGCGTGTCGGGTTCAACCTCGACGCGATGGACGGTGCCGTTCACATTCAATTCGAGCATCATCGTCCCTCATTCGCCACGGAAACCGCCACTTTGGTGCCATAATGAAGGTGGGGTTGCCAGTGCGGCATGGGAAGACCGCCGCTTTAGGGCCAGGCGACCTCGGGCGGCAGCGACATCAGGATCGCTTCGACATTGCCGCCGGTCTTGAGGCCGAACAGCGTGCCGCGGTCATGGATCAGGTTGAATTCGACATAGCGGCCGCGGCGGACCAGCTGTTGCCGGCGTTCTTCGGCCGTCCAGGATTCATGCATGCGCCGCCGCACGATGGCCGGGTAGGCATCGAGGAAGGCGAGGCCCACATCCTTGGTGAAGGCGAAGTCGGCGTCGATACCCTTGCCGGGCGTGCGGTCGCCGAGCCAGTCGTAGAAGATGCCGCCCAGGCCGCGCGGTTCGTTACGGTGCGGCAGGAAGAAGTACTCGTCGCACCACTGCTTGAAGCGCGGATAATAGGTCGGGTCCGCCTTGTCGCAGGCCGCCTGGTAGGCGGCGTGGAAGCCGCGCGCGTCCTCGGCCGCCTCCCCGCTTTCGGGGAACATCGGCGTCAGGTCGCCGCCGCCGCCGAACCAGGCGCGGCTGGTCACGATGAAGCGGGTGTTCATATGCGCGGCCGGAACGCGCGGATTGCGCATGTGGGACACCAGGGAGATGCCGGTGGCCAGGAAGCGGGGGTCGGCCTCGGCGCCGGGGATCTGCTTGCGGAATTCGGGGGAGAACTCGCCGAAGACGGTCGAGACGTTGACTCCCACTTTCTCGAACACCCGACCGCGCATGACGGCCATGACGCCGCCGCCGCCTTCGGGGCGGGTCCAGGCGGTGCGCTCGAATCGGCCAGGTGGCAGGTCCCGGTGCGGCCCGGTGGAGAGTTCGCCTTCGATCGCCTCGAACGCCGCGCAGATACGATCCCGCAATGACTCGAACCAGTGGCGCGCCGGTCCGACCATCGGATGGTCCGCCGGGGCGGCCACGGGCGGCGCGTCGGGGGTGGGTCCGGTCATGCTTTGCTCCTGCACTGCGGCAAGGTGCATGGACACCCCGCGCGGGCGCCCCTTATAACGTGCGCCGCGCAGGGAGGGCAGCGCGCGTGGCCGCGCGCCTGCCCTGCACTGTTTGGCGGGTGCCGCACCGGCGCCCGGTTCGGATCGATGCGGCCGGCTTCGCGTTTCGGCGTGCCGGCGGAAGGGATGGTGAGGCATGGCGGATACTGGAGAAGCCACCGCGGCGGCAGACGGCACGCCACGGCGGGACTTCCTGAACCTCGTGACGGCGTCTTTCGTCGGACTGGGTGTTGGCGCCATCGCCTGGCCTTTCGTCAATTCCATGCAGCCGGCGCGCGACGTGCTCGCGCTGGCCAGCACCGATGCGGAGCTTGGCGCCATTCAGGCCGGCCAAGCCGTCACGGTGATGTGGCGGGGCAAGCCGGTGTTCATCCGGCACCGCACCGCCAAGGACATCGAGGAAGCGCGGGCGGTCCCGATGTCCGACCTGAAGGACCCAGCGACCGACCAGTCGCGCGTCCAGAAGGACCAGTGGCTGGTGATGATCGGCATCTGCACGCATCTGGGCTGCATCCCGCTGGGCCAGAAGCCGACCGACAACAAGGGCCAGTATGACGGCTGGTTCTGCCCCTGCCATGGCAGCGCCTACGATACTTCGGGCCGCATCCGGGTCGGGCCGGCGCCGCGGAACCTCGACATTCCGCCATACGCCTTTACCTCCGACACCAAGATCCGGATCGGCTGAGGAACGCGACAATGGCGAGCGGCCTGCACAACAGCGACATTCCCAACCCCGTCCTGCGCTGGATCGACCAGCGCATGCCGGTCTTCACCATGATGCAGAAGGAGTACGGCTCCTTCCCGACGCCGCGGAATTTCAACTACTTCTGGAATTTCGGCGCGCTCGCCATGGTCAACCTGATGATCATGATCGCCACGGGCATCTTCCTGGCGATGCACTACACGCCGCACACCTCGATGGCGTTCGATTCGGTCGAGCGCATCATGCGCGACGTGAATTTCGGCTGGCTGCTGCGGTATGTGCACGCCAACGGCGCATCGATGTTCTTCATCGTGGTGTACATCCACATCTGGCGCGGCCTGTATTACGGGTCGTACAAGGCACCGCGCGAGCTGCTGTGGATCCTTGGCGTCGTCATCTTCCTGCTGATGATGGCCACGGCGTTCATGGGCTACGTGCTGCCCTGGGGCCAGATGTCCTTCTGGGGCGCCACCGTCATCACCAACCTGTTCTCCGCTTTCCCGGTGGTCGGCGAGTGGATCGTGCAGCTGCTGTGGGGCGGCTTCAGCGTCGACAACCCCACGCTGAACCGCTTCTTCGCGCTGCATTACCTGCTGCCCTTCGTCATCGTGGGCGTGGTGTTCCTGCATGTGGTGGCGCTGCACATCACGGGTTCGAACAACCCGCTGGGCGTCGAACCCAAGGGACCGCAGGACACCCTGCCCTTCCACCCGTACTACACGGCGAAGGACAGCTTCGGCCTCGTGATCTACTTCATCGTCTTCGCGGTGCTGGTGTTCTTCGCGCCGAACTACCTCGGCCACCCGGACAACTACATCCCGGCAGACCCGCTGGTGACGCCCGCGCATATCGTGCCGGAATGGTACTTCCTGCCGTTCTACGCGATCCTGCGCGCGGTGCCGGACAAGCTCGGCGGCGTGCTGCTGATGTTCGGGTCGATCGCGGTGCTGTTCGTGCTGCCTTGGCTCGATGGCAGCCCGGTGCGGTCGATGCGCTTCCGCCCGATCGCGCGCATCGCCTTCCTGCTGTGGACCGTGGCGTTCTTTGTGCTGCTGTGGTGCGGCGGCAAGCCGGCCGAGGAGCCGTATGTCACCATCAGCCGCTTCGCGACCGCGTATTACTTCGCGTATTTCCTGGTGATCCTGCCGCTGCTCGCGCGGCTGGAAAAGCCGCTGCCGTTGCCCGAAAGCATCGCCCGTGCCGTGCTCGGCGGCGGACCGCTGCCGGCGGGTGCGGCGGCGAAGCCGATGGAGAAGGCCTGACCATGCTGCGCAACTCGCTCAAGGCCCTCGCCATCGTCGGCGGTCTTATCGCCGCCACCCCGGGCGCCCAGGCGGCCGGGGAATCGGTCGCCATCCCGGATGCCGGCTTCAGCTTCAACGGCATCTTCGGCACCTATGACCGCGCCAGCGCGCAGCGCGGCTTCCAGGTGTACCAGCAGGTCTGCGCCTCCTGCCACGCGGCGCATCTGCTGTCCTACCGCAACCTGCGCGACCTCGGCCTGACCGAAGCGCAGGTGGCGGCGATCGCGTCCCAGGTGCAGATCCAGGATGGCCCGAACGACGAAGGCCAGATGTTCGAACGTCCGGGCCGCCCGTCTGATCGCTTCCGCAGCCCCTTCCCCAATCCGCAGGCGGCGCGGGCGAGCAACAACGGCGCGATGCCGCCGGACCTTTCGGTCATCGCCAAGGCGCGCGCCGGTGGCGCGAACTACCTTTACGCCTTGCTGACCGGATATGAGGACCCGCCCGCGGGCATGACCTTGGGCGAGGGCATGAACTACAACCGGTACTTCCCCGGCCACCAGATCGCCATGGCGCGGCCGCTGAACCCGGACCAGGTGGAATACGCCGACGGCACCCCCGCCACGATCGAGAACATGTCCCGCGACGTTTCCACCTTCCTCGCCTGGGCCGCCGAGCCCGAGGCCGAGGAACGTCGCGCCATGGGCGTGAAGATCATCATCTTCCTGACGCTGCTCGCCGGCCTCGCCTATGTGGTGAAGCGCAAGGTGTGGGCGAACGTGCACTGAACTCCATCGGCCCAGGCATGGGCCGAAGGGATTGCAGCGTTGCTTCAACTGTCGGCGCGCGCGGCGTCGATGCCGAATGAACAGAACGGCGGGCCGTGGGGAACCACGGCCCGCCATTTTGCCGTTTGGGGGGGGGTGGCGTTGGCATGCCGCGCTGAAGCGGCCCGGCATTTGGCGGTATGCCGCACGCCTTCCCGGCGATCCCACCGGCATCACGGCCGCCGGGCGATCGCCTCGATCTCGATCAGCGCACCGCGGACCAGCGCAGTGACGCCGATGCAGGTGCGGACCGGGCGGCCGCCTTCGGGCAGCGCGGCGGCATAGGCCGCGTTCATCGCATCGTAGTCCCGCTCGAAGGCGGCCAGGTACACGCGCACCGATACCAGGTGCTGCAAGCCAAGACCCAATGCCGCCAGCGCGCGCGCCAGATTGCCCATGGTCCGCGAGGTCTGGGCCGCGATGCCGCCGGGCAGCGGTGCATCCGGGGCGTCGATGTCGCGCGGGAATTGTCCCGTCAGGAAAACAAAGCCGTCCGTCTCCACGGCATGGGATGAGGGCGAGACCGAGGGCGGAAAGCCCGGCAGCAGGTGGTGCTTCATTCTTTCCGCTTCGCCCCGTCGAGCAACGCCTTGCGGCGTTCTTCCGCCCGCCTGTCGTTTGCCTTCTCCGCCTTGGTGCGGCCGTGCTTCGCGCGAATGGCGGCGGCGTCGGCCAGCTGGTCCTGCCGGGCCTGCGCCTTGCGCACCTTGTTCAGGTTGACGATCTCGCCCATGCGGACAGGATACCCCGCCTTAGCCCCAAGGGAAGACGCCCATGACGATGATCTCGCTTACCGCCGCCGACGGCCACCGGCTGTCCGCGTACCGCACCGGTCCGCAGAACGCCGCCCGCGCCCTGGTGGTGGTGCAGGAGATCTTCGGTGTGAACAACCACATGCGCAATGTCTGCGAGAGCTTCGCGGCCGAAGGCTACGCGGTCATCGCCCCGGCCCTGTTCGACCGGGTCGGGCCGGGGATCGAACTGGGCTATCAGGCGGCCGATGTCGCGCAAGGCCGTGAGCTGCGCGGCAAGATCGCGGACGGCCTGACGCTGCTCGATGTCCTGGCCGCCGCGGCTGCGCTGCCGCGCGGGGTGAAGCGGGGCATCGTGGGGTATTGCTGGGGCGGCACGGTCAGCTGGCATGGCGCGACCCGCAGCAGCGCGTTTTCCGCCGCCTGCGGCTGGTACGGCGGCGGCATCGCAGCGGCGAAGGACGAAGTCGCGCGCTGCCCCGTGCAACTGCATTTCGGGGAGGCCGATGCGTCGATCCCGATGACGGACGTGGCCGCGATCAAGGCCGCGCAGCCCGGCGTGGAGGTTCATGTCTATGGCGGCGGGCACGGCTTCGGCTGCGACGAACGCGGATCGTATGTTGAGGCGGATTACGCGCTGGCGCAGAAGCGGACGCTCGCGTTCTTCGCTGCGAATCTTTGAACGGGCGGCGTGGACCGGAGGGGGCTTTGCCCCCTCCGGAACCTCCCCCACCAAAGGCTTAAGGCCTTTGGAAACCTCGACTTTGCGCCGCGCTGAAGGACACGGGCACGTGACAGACCCGGGGGCACCGATTCCGACGTCATGCCCCACACCAAGTGACGGTTTCCAAAGGCCGTATGCCTTTGGTGGGGTGGCTTGGAGGGGCAAAGCCCCTCCAATACTGTCCGTCTATTGCGGCCGGATCCCCGCCGAGGCCGCCGCCGCCCCCCACTTGTCCAATTCCGCCTGCACGAAGCTGCGCAGTTCGTCCGGTGTGTTGGACACGATCGCCGCGCCCAGCGTCTTGTGCCGGTCCACCACGGTCGGGTTCTGCAGCGCGGTGCGAATATCCGCGTTCAGCTTCGCCAGCACCGGTGCGGGCAGGTTGGCCGGGGCGATGATCATGCCCCAGGTCGATGCCTCGAACCCTGGCAGGAAGGCTTCGCCGATGGTCGGCACGTCGGGCAGCTGCGGGCTGCGTTGCGCGCCGGTGGTGGCCAGCGCCTTCAGCGTGCCGGCCTGGATATGCGGCAGGGCGGCGGGCACGGTGTCGAACATGATGTTCACGCGGTTGGCGATCAGGTCCGGATGCGCCTGGGTGCTGCCACGATACGGCACGTATTCCAGCGTGATGCCGGTCCGCTGCGCGAACAGCACGGGGGCCAGCCGCACCACGCCGCCCGTGCCGGCGAAGGTCACGCCCGGATTCTTCTTGGCATACTCCACCAGTTCGGCCGGCGTGTTCGGCGCGAAGGCGCGCGGCGCGCAGAGCACGAGCGGCGTCGAGGTGGTCTGCGAGACGAAGGTGAAGTCGCGCATCGTATCGAAGGGCAGCCGGTAGAAGGCCGCGTTGACCGGGTGGCCCACCGAGACCAGCCCAAGCGTATAGCCATCGGCGGGGCTGCGGGCGACGGCCTCGGTGCCGATCACGCCATCGGCGCCGGCGCGGTTTTCCACCGGGACAGGCTGCCCCCAGGCGGCCGCCAATGGTTCCGACAACAGCCGGGCGGTGATGTCCGACACGCCCCCTGGCGTATAGGGCACGATGATCCGCACGGCCCGGCTCGGCCAAGCGCCCTGGGCGCGGACGGATGCCGCGGAGACGATGGCCGGCGCCGCCAGAATGCCGGCACCCAGGGCACGTCGCGTGATGGTCATTGGTGTTTCCTTCCCAGGACTTCGTTGCGTCCTTGACGTTAGTGTGGCTTGCCGATGCACAGCGTGAAAGGGCCGAGTTCAGCGCATGGTCCAGCATGGTCCCGCCATGGGTCCGGCTGCAGCAGCCTTGGCGATTCCGCACGATGCGGGCGGCCCAAGGGTCGTGGGTGATTTCACCCGGCCTTGATCTGCTCTAATGGCGCCGTGCATGAAAATCCTCGCCATCGAGGGCGCGCTCGCCCGCTGTTCCGTTGCATTGGCCGCCGATGGCGCGGTTCTGGCGGCGCGGCGGTCCGATGCCCCGCGCGGCCAGCCCGCGCTGTTGCCCCGCTTCGTCGCGGAGGTGCTGGCTGAAGCGCGCATCCCCGCGACGGCGCTCGATGCCATCGCGGTCGGCGTCGGGCCGGGCGGCTTCACCGGCTTGCGCGCCGCGATTGCGCTGGCCCAGGGCCTCGCCCAGGGTGCCGGCCGGCCATTGGTCGGCGTGACCACCGGCGAAGCGCTGGTGGCCGCCCTGCCGGAGGCGGTGGCGTCCGAGCAGGCCATCTGGGCGGCGATCGACAATCGGCGCGGCCGTGTCGTGATCGAATGCTTCGCACCGGGGCACGCCACGCCGGGCGCACCGATCGTCGCACCGCTCGATCGCCTCCCGGCGATGGAAGGGCCAGTGCTGGTCCTGGGAGATGCGGCCGAGGCGGTGGCGGCGCTGCTCATCGCCCGCGGGCATGCGGCTCGGGCGATTCCTGGCCTGCCGCTGGCGGATGCCGTGGCGCTGGTCGCGGCTCGCCGCCTGGCCGGTCACCTGCCGCCGCTTTCCGGCGTGCCGCTCTACGCAGAACCGCCGGCGGTCAGCGCCCCGGCGCCGCGCCGGACGTGACCGCCACCACGATCAGCCCGGCCGGGGTCGAGGCCGCCAGCCTGCTGGCGGCGATCCATGAAACATCGTTCGCGCCCGCGGATCGCTGGGGGGTGCAGGCCATCGGCTTGCTGCTTGGCCTGCCGGCCCATTTTGCGGTGCTCGCGGCGATGGGGGACCGCCCAGTCGGTTTTGCCATCGGCCGCGCCGTAGCCGACGAGGCTGAAGTGCTGACCCTCGCCGTCCTGCCGGATGCGCGGCGAGCCGGGGCGGGCCGCGCCCTGATGCTGGCGCTCAGCGATGCCGCGGCGCGGCTCAGGGCCGAGGCCATGTTCCTGGAAGTCGCCGAGTCCAACGCAGCCGCCCGGGCGCTGTATGCGGGCCTTGGCGCGGCCGAGATTGGCCGGCGTCGGGCCTATTACCCCGATGGCGGCGACGCGCTGGTGCTTCGCCTGCCGCTCAAGCCCCACGGCGCAACAGCAGGCGGGTGACGCCGGACGGGTCTTCGGTCTGCGCGACGATCGTATGTCCCTGTTCCACCGCAGTGCGCGGCACATTGCGCCGCGGCTCGTCACCGGCCAGCAGCACTTCAAGTACCTCGCCGGGCGCGAGCCGATCCAGCGCAAGTCGGACGCGCACGAACGTCATCGGGCAAGTCTCTTTCGTTATGTCGAGCGTTGTAACTGTATTCATTTCTTGCCTTCTCAACGATGCGGTTTTCGTGTCGCAGTTTTCATCGGGGTGGGAATTGCCGAAGGCACGCACCACATGTAGAAGCGTTTTCGTTACGTCTATTGGGGGCTTCCAACATGGCTGATTCGAATCCGCATGGGGAACTTATGGGTCTTACAGCCCAGATTGTTTCTGCCCATGTCTCTCACAACCCAGTGCCTGCCGCGGAACTTCCGGGTCTTATCCAGGAAGTGTTTCGCACGCTGGCCGGCGTGGGCAATCGCCCGGCGCCCGAACCCGAGCGGCCGCAACCGGCCGTGCCGATCAAGAAATCCATCACGCCTGGCTACCTCATCTGCCTCGAAGATGGAAAAAAGCTGAAGATGCTCAAGCGGCATCTCAAGACCTCCTACAACCTGACGCCTGAACAGTATCGGGAACGCTGGGGCCTGGGGTCCGACTATCCGATGGTCGCGCCGGACTACGCCAAGCATCGGTCGTCGCTGGCCAAGAAGATCGGCCTGGGCACCACGCCGCGCGATCGCGGCAAGGCCAAGGGCTGAAACCGCCGCCGCGGCGCTGGCTCGGGTCACGCCACGGGCGATGGGGTGCCGCGGGACGCGAACACCCCATATGGTGGTGACGGCCGCCGCCACCTTGGCTGTGGCCTGACAGGGCTGCCCGGATTATGGTCCGCCGCCGCGCCGGACATGGCGCGTGACAGAACGGGGTTTCAACCACCGCATGGAGAGCCGAACTCAGGCCCGTCCGCCGACCCGGGGCCATTCACCGTCCCGGATCGAGGAACTTTGCATCGAACGCGGCCTCAAGATGACGGGGCAGCGGCGTCTGATCGCGCGCGTCCTCAGCGAGGCCGAGGATCACCCCGATGTCGAGGACGTCTATCGCCGGGCGCTCGCGCTCGACAACAAGGTGTCCATCGCCACCGTCTATCGGACCGTCCGCCTGCTTGAGGAGAAGGGCATCCTCGAGCGGCGCGACTTTGGCGGCGGCCGCGCCCGGTACGATCCGGCCGACCGGGGGCATCATCATCACCTGATCGACGTCGATACCGGCAAGGTCATTGAATTCGCCGATCCGGAGTTCGAGGCGCTCGCCCAGATCCTTGCCCGCCGGCTCGGCTTCACGCTGGTCGGTCAAAGGCTGGAACTGTTTGGCCGCCGCGAAGAACCGGTGGCGCCGGAACCGGCCGCACGACGCCGCAAGCCCGGACGGGACGCGTGAACGCCATCGAGGATCCGGGCTTCGGTGAACTGCGTTCCGGCAATCTCGGCGTACGCCTGGCGCGCGACGCCGCCGAGATCGATGCCGTACAGGCTCTGCGCTACCGCGTCTTCTATGAGGAAATGGGCGCGCATGCCGATGACGCGACCGCGTCCAGCCGGCGCGACCGGGATGACTTCGACGCGGTCGCCGACCACCTTCTTGTGGTGGACCATGACCGGGGGGAAGGTGCCGAATCGGTCGTCGGCACCTATCGCCTGATACGCCGGGGGGCCGCGGCGCGACTCGGCCGTTGGTATTCAGCCGCCGAATACGACATCTCCCGCATCCTGGCGGTCGAGGGCGAGCTGGTCGAATGCGGCCGGTCCTGCGTCGATGCCGAGTATCGCACGCGCGGCACGCTTCAACTGCTCTGGAGCGGCATCGCCGCCTATGTCGCCCGGCACCGCATTGCCATCCTGTTCGGCTGCGCGTCGCTGCCCGGCACGGACCTTGATGCGCTGGCCGACCAGTTGACCTACCTCGCGGCCAATCACATGGCGCCCGAGGCGATCCGCCCGCGCGCGCTCCCCGACCGCTATGTCGAGATGCTGCGCAAGGACCCCGAGACGATCGACCGCAAGCAGACCCTGGTGGACCTGCCGCCGCTGGTGAAGGGGTATCTGCGGCTTGGCGGCTTCGTGGGGGACGGTGCGGTGATCGACCCCCAATTCAACACCACCGATGTCGCAGTCCTGGTGAAGACGGATCTGATCACCGAGAAGTACTCGCGGCACTACGAACGCAAGATCCGCGAGGCGTAGAGCGCATCGCGCCCAGCCCGGATCCCGGCCCAGCAAGACGCAGGCCGCCTATTCGTAGGGCGGCACCACCCCCGGCTTGGGGTCGAGCGGCAGAAGCCGGTCGAGACCGGTCAGCCGCTCGAACAGCGACGCCACCTGCAATGCCCGCGCATCCTGGCGTGGCGGGGCCACGACCTGCAGACCGACCGGCCGGCCATGCCGGTCGAAGCCGCAGGGGACCGCGACCGCCGGGCAGCTCGCCATTGTCGCAAAGGCGTTGATCAGCGACCCGCCCATGTAGTTGTCCAGCACCTTGCCGCCGATCTTCTCCGGTGCGCGCAGCATCACGTCGAAGGCCGGGGTGGAGGCGCCGGGCGTGATCAGCACGTCGCAGCGGGCGAAGACATCGCGCAGCGAACGGAAGAAGCGGGCGCGTTCATGTTCGGCCCAGGCGAGGCGAGAGGGCGTCTCGGACAATCCGCGTTCCGTCTGCCAGACGATGTCGGGCTTGAGCATGTCGCGCCGGGTCGCGAGCAGTTCCTCCCGATCCACCACGAAATGCTGGCTTCGCAGCACCAGGAACGCCTCGTTGAGCGCACCGAGGTCAGGGAAGACCTCCTCGATCTCGATCCCGAGCGATTCCAGGCGGCGGACCTCCTGCGCGCAGATCGCCGCGGTCTCGCGGTCCATCGCCATCGCACCGCCGAAATCGGTGGCGAAGGCGACGCGCAGCGGCTTCTCGCGCTCGGCCGCCGCGACGGCTTCGGCATAGGACCGCGCAGGCGCGTCATAGGTCATCGGGTCGTCGATGTCCCAGCCGGCCATGGTGTCGAGGAACAGCGCCAAATCAGGGATGTTGCGCGCCATCGGCCCCTGGACCGACAGCGGGGACCACAGATCCTCCTGCGCGCCGCGCGTCACCCGGCCCGGCGATGGCCGCAGGCCGACCACCGAACAATAGGTCGCCGGGCGCCGCAGGGAGCCGCCATGGTCGGACCCATGGGCCAGCCACACTTCGCCGGTGGCGAGCGCCACCGCGCCGCCGCCGGTCGAGCCGCCACAGGTCAGCGACGTGTTCCACGGGTTCCGCGTGCGACCGAACACCTCGTTGAAGGTTGAGCCGCCGGCACCGAATTCCGGCGTGTTGGACTTGGCGATCACGATGCCGCCCATGCGTTCGATGCGCTCGACGATGGGGTGGCTGCGGTCGGGGACATGGTTCGCGAAGATCGGGGACCCGAAGGTGGTGCGCACCCCGGCCACTTCGGTCAGGTCCTTGATGGCGACCGGCAGGCCGGCGAGCCAGCCGGCCTCGCCCTCCGCATCGCGGCGATCGCCGCGCATCAGCGCCCTGGCGTGGTCGCGTGCGCGGTCCAGGCACAGCGTCGGCAGGGCGTTCACCGCCGGTTCCACCGCCGCTATGCGCGCCGCGGCAGCGTCGATCATCTCAAGGGGCGAGACCTCGCCGGCACGCAGCTTCGCCACAGCCTCCGTGGCAGTGAGGCGGATCAGGTCATTCGACATGGGGCGTTCAATCCAACGATATGGTGGCTTCGAGGCTGTGCTTCTGGCCGGGTGCATGGGCCGAGGGCAGCGTCATCGCCAGCCGCTGCGGCTTCGCGCCGCCAGCGTCGTCGCGCTCCATTTTGAACCGGCCCTTGTCCATGGCATGCCTCCTCCGCGCCCCCAGCCGTTTCGCGAACAGGCCGCACCCCGGTAGCCTGCACCGGACAGGAGCATTGCGCCATGTACAACCCGCCCGCCTTCCGCGAAGACCGGCCCGATGTGCTCGGGCAGATCATCCGCGCCGCGCGCCTGGCGCTGCTGGTCAGCGCCGCGGCGGATGGCGGCGCGCCGGATGCCACGCACCTGCCGATGACCTTCGTGCCGGATGAAGGCCCCCATGGCACCCTGGTGGGCCATGTGGCGAAGGCCAACCCGCATTGGCGGGGCCTGGCGGCCGCAGGCGTCGCGCGCGCGATCTTTGCCGGGCCCGAGGCCTATGTCTCGCCGTCCCTGTATCCGTCCAAGCAGGAACACGGGCGTGTCGTGCCAACCTGGAATTATGTGGCAGTGCACGCGATCGGCCCCGTCGAAGTGGTGGAGGACGCGACGCGGCTGCACGCGATCGTCACCAGCCTGACGGACCGGCACGAAGCAAAACGCGCCACGCCCTGGGCGGTGAGTGACGCGCCGGACACCTTCGTTGCAGCGCAGTTGAAGGGGATCGTCGGAATCGTGCTGCGGATCGAGACGCTGATCGGCAAGCGCAAGCTGAGCCAGAACCGGGCGGAACCGGACCGCGCGGGGGTGATGGCGGGGCTTGCTGAAAGCGATGAGGCGGCGGACCGGGCCGTGGCGGAAGCGATGCGGGGTGGGAGTTCGGTTTCGGGTGGGTAGGGCGATCGGAGGGGCGCCGCCCCTCCAAGCCACCCCGCCAGGGACCACGGGTCCATGGACCGCGGGACCTTGGCGTTGATCAAGCAGGGCGATCCTCACCCGTTCCAGGTACCGAGAATCGGGCACTTGTCTTGGCACCGACTGACGACGTTCAGCACCAAAATGGAGGTTTCCAAAGGCCTTAAGCCTTTGGTGGGGTGAAGCCTTTGGTGGGGTGAGGTTCGGAGAGGGGCAAAGCCCCTCTCCGAGGACGTCACCGTGGCAACCCTACCGCGCCGGCACGCGCAACAACAGCGCCAACCCTGCCAGCGTCACCGCGCCGCCCGCCACATCGGTGACCCGCAGGCTTTCGCCCAGCATCGCCCACCCGATCAGCGCCGCCACCGGCGGTGCCAGCAGTTGCAGCGCGGCGGCCGAGGAGGCCGGCATCCGCCGCAGCAGCACGAAATACAGCGCATAGCCGCCCAGCCCCACCACCAGGATCGACCAGATCAGGGCCAGTACCGCGGCCCCGTGCGGCGCCGCCACCGGCAAGGGTTCCAGGACCAGGGCGAAGGGCGCGACCGCCAGCGCGGCCACCGCGGTCTGGCCGAGATTGGACATCCACGGGTCAATCCGCCCCCGTGCCGGGGCGAAGGCGAGCAGGCCGCCCGCCTGGAACAGCGCGCCGACCAACGCCAGGGCAATGCCCCCGGCCGCGGCCACCTCCAGCCCGGATGCGGCACGTGGCAAGCCGAGCATGGCGACGCCCAGCCATCCCAGCGCCAGCCCGGTCCAGGCCAGGATGGACAGATGACGGCCGAACAGTAGCCTTTCGCCCAGCGCCACGAACAATGGTGCCGTGGCCGATACCAGCGCGACCAGGCCCGAGGGGATCACCGCAGACGCCGCCCAGGCGCAGCCGAGGTAGCCGCCCATGCCGAAGGCGCCCATGGCGGCGATGCGCGGGGTGTCGGCCCGCGCCGGCAGCCGGGCACGCACGAACCAGGCGACGGCGAGCAGGACGGGGACGCCGATCGCGAAGCGCAGCGACAGCGCCATCAGCGGCGGCCATTCGAGCGCCACGATCCGCGCCGCGTTGAAGGCCGAGGCCCAGATCAGCACGAACAGCCCGGCAAGGCCGAGCGTGCCGGGCGTCACGCGCCGAGCCGCTTCTCGATCCGGGCCAGGGTGTCCTTGAGCAGCACGATCTCGGCCGCCTGCCGGCGCAGCGCCGCGACCATGGAGGCGATGCCGAGCAGCCCGAGGGCCGGGATCGCACCCGCCCAGGCGTACAGCATCCGGCCGCGGTTCCAGGTCTCGCCGCCCCAGGGGGTCGATTCCCAGGCCAGATGCGCGCAGGCCAGCAATCCCGCCACGCCGACGGCCTGCAGGATGCGGACGAGAATCATGCCAGCTGCCTCCGCGCGATCGCGGCGTCGAGCGTGTTCTCCAGCAAGCAGGCGATGGTCATGGGGCCGACGCCGCCCGGGACCGGGGTGATGGCGCCGGCGACCGCGGCCGCCTCGGTAAAGTCGACATCGCCGACAAGCTTGCCATCGGCCAGGCGGTTGATGCCGACATCGATGACCACCGCGCCCGGCGCGATCCAGTCCGCGCGCACCATCTCCGGACGGCCGACGGCGGCGACCAGGATATCGGCGCGACGGCATTCGCCCGGCAGGTCGCGGCTGCGCGAATGGGCGATGGTCACGGTGCAGTCGGCACCAAGTAGCAACTGCGCCATGGGCCGGCCGACGATCTGCGACCGGCCGAGCACCACCGCCCGCGCACCGCGCAGCGCGACGCCCGATTCGGCCAGGATATGCATGACGCCGCGCGGCGTGCAGGGCACCAGGCCGGGCTGCCCGGCCGCGAGGCGCCCGGCGTTCAGCGGATGGAAGCCGTCCACATCCTTCATCGGATCCACGGCGGCAATGGCGGCTTCGGTGCGGATCTGCGGCGGCAGGGGCAGTTGCACCAGGATGCCATCCACCGCCGGGTCGGCGTTCAACTGCGCGATGGTGGCCAGCAGCGCGGCCTCGGTGGTGTCCGCCGGCAGGTGAATGGTGCCGCTGTCGAAACCGGCGGCGGACGCCGCCTTGTCCTTGTTGCGGACATAGACGCCCGAGGCCGGGTCTTCCCCCACCCGCACCACCCGCAGGCCGGGACGGAAGGCCAGGGCGGCGACACGTTCGGCCAGCCGTCCGCGCAGGGCAGCGGCGATCGACTTGCCATCGAGGATGCGAGCGGTCATGCGAGGCTCTCCAGCCCGGCGAGCAGGGCGGCCGGGTCGCCCGCGATGGCCAGGACCTTGTCGCGTTGCGTGGCGCCCTGGGCGATGGCGACCGACGATGCTGGCAGGCCGAGCGCACCGGCCACCAGCACGCAGGCGGCGCGATTGGCCTGGCCTTCCGCCGGTGCCGCGGCCACCGCGAGTTTCAGGCGCGGCCCGTCAATGCCGGCCACAAGCCCGATGACGCCGGTCCGCCGCGCCCGCGGCTGCACCCGCACCCGTATGGTCACGCCCGAAGCCGCTGCGCGCCGCCAAGGCATGGGTCAGAAATACAGCCCGGCGCGCAGCAGGTAGTTGCGCAGGGCACCCAGGAGCATCCCCGCCGCGGTGATCAGCAACAGGACCGCCAGCGGCGACAGGTCGATGGCGCCGAAATTGGGCAGCATGCGGCGCACGCGGCTGAACAGCGGCTCGGTCACGCGATAGAGGAAGTCGGCGATCGCCCAGACGATACGGTTGCGCGTGTCGAGCACGTTGAACTGCACGAGCAGTTGCACGATCACGGCGAGCATCACGGCCCACCACAACAGGTCCAACACCGCGCCGGCGAGAAAGAACACCGCATCCAGGAACATGTGGCCCGAACCCCGTCAGAAGCCGGCGGACCCTAGTGAACCGGACAGGCTGGGGCAAGGCGAACCATGGGTCGGAGGCGAGCAACGCTGGACGCCGACCGGGCCCGGCGGAAGGCGCCTTGACTTCCCTTGCGGGCTGGGGCACTCAGCCCGCCTCGCGCGGCGGGGGCTGTAGCTCAGATGGGAGAGCGCCTCGTTCGCAATGAGGAGGTCAGGGGTTCGATTCCCCTCAGCTCCACCACCGCCCGCGACATTCTCTTTCCTTTCAATAGGTTGCACGTCTAATTGCCCAACCCCGGCCAGGGGGTTGGGCAATCCCTTTTTGCGCGCGCGCTCGATTCGAGTCTGCATGCGCGTAACTTTCTTCATCGCTTCGGCTGCGAGGTGTTGCTGGTTCGCCTCGGCCGTGTAGCGCGTCACTTCCGTCAGGGTCTTATGGCCGGTGATGCTCTGGATTTGGTGCGGCGAGCAGCCGGCTTCGGCAAGCATCCGCGCGGCCGTCTTGCGCAGGCCATGGGCCTTGCAGTCGGGCGGTAGCGCCGCATCGTTCATCTTGTCGCGCAGCCAGTTCGAAAAGCCGGCGGCGGTGAAGGCGGCGCCCCACTGTGTCGTCAGGAAGGTCAGGTGATCGGCCGGCGCGTGCGCCAGGGCGTCGTGCAGTCGCGGGTGCAAGGGGATCGCCAGCGGCGTGCCGGTCTTCTGTTGCACGACATGAATCAGCCCGCCGCGCAAGGATGGCCGGCCCATACGGATTGCATCGCTTAGGCGCTGGCCGGTGTAGAGCAGCAGGGCGAAGGCCAGGCGCGGCGTCGTGCCGAGAGGCCATCGCGCTTCGAGCTGCGCGATCTCCGCTTCGGTCCACGCCCGGTGCGGCTCCTTCTTATATTTCGCCTTGCGCACAGTCAGCACCGGATTGTCGCTGCGCCAGGCGCGTTCCACGGCGTGTTGCATGAGTTGCCGAAGCATCTGGCGTAGTCGATTGGCGGCGCCGGGAACGTCGGCCTTGTCGTCCATCAGCCTGACGACGTGCTTCCGCTCCATCTCCGCGACCATGCGATGCCCGTGCTCGACGCGAAGGCGCTCAAGCACGGCGCGGTAAGCCTTCAGGCTGGACGGCGCGAGGGCGCGATATTCGGTCGAGCCGTAGTAATCCACGATCAGCGCGCCGAGGCTGCGCGGTACCTCGCCCTTCTTGGAGGGGATCAGCGTCGTTCCTGCCTCCGCTGCCGCATGGGCGGCCGTGTATGCGGCCAGGAAGGCGGGCGACCCGAACGGACCAGCAAGCGGGACCTTCCGATGGCCAGGCCGCCGGTAATAGATGCGCGGCTTGCCGTGGCGGTCCCGGAATTGCTCGACATAGCGGAGGCGGGGGGCGATCACGGCTCAACGTCGCTCCAAGTGTTCTTGCCCTCGGCATACTGCCCGCGCCGAGGTAGGGCGCGCCATGCCTCTTTAACTTCTTCGGTATCCCACATGACGCGAGCGCCGATCTCGCGCGGCTGCGGCATCCGCCCATCGGCGACCAGGCTATCGAAGAACGATGGCGATACGCCCAAGAGGTGCGCCGCGTCGTCCCGACAGACGGCGAAAGGAAGCACGATAGCGGGCAGGCGCTTAGGTCCGCCGGTCGCCGTCAAGCTCTCCCTTCGCCGGGTCATGCCTTGCTCAGCCGGCCACAATGGCGGGCGGCGCGCCGAGTTTGACCTTCGCCACGACGGCGGAGGACCCGGCCGCCTCGACACACACCCCGACAGCGAGGTTGTCCTCGCCATCGGCCGTGAGGTTGTGGGCGGTGTCATCCCAGAAAAGCACGTCGCCTAGGCCAAAGGCCGTGCCCGTTACCTTGGCGAGCGAGAACACGCCTTCCGTCATCAGAACAACCTCGGCACCGGACTCCACTGGCCCGGAGGCCGCGCCGAAGAGGGCGTCGCCCACCTGGCAGCCTTCGCCGGATTCGAGGTCACGGGGAGCGGCGGGCACGGTGATGCGCTCGTCGCGCTGGATGTAGTTGCGCACTGTCAGACTCCTTTCGTGGTTCGGAAGATCACGGTCGAGACGCGCGGCCTTTCGATGGCCGCGATCTCCGCATCGGCAGCGGCGATGGCGCGCGCCATCTCGGCATCCGACTTGTAGGAAACGCGCTCGCCGTTCTGGTCCTCGACCTCGCGCAGCCCATTCATGCGGGCGGACCACAAGGCCGAGCGCCAGGCGCGGAGGTCGGAGGGCGTCGCCATGGTCAGGCGCCCGCGTTCGTGTAGGAGCCGCGATGGTCGATGGCGCCGCAGCCGAAGTCGAGGACGACGCGGAACTCCATGCCCAGCACATCCCAGCCGGCGCGGGATTCCAGTTGCGGGCCTGGCGCACTGGCGAGGTAGGCGTATTCGAACACGGGCAGCGCCGCCGGATCGGCGAACAGATACCAGCGGTTGCCCGTCAGCCGGGCCTCGACCAGCACTGTCAGCGAGCCGGCCAGCGGGTTCACCGCCGAGGCTGT
Source organism: Acetobacteraceae bacterium (assembly GCA_022842185.1). Taxonomy (GTDB): domain Bacteria; phylum Pseudomonadota; class Alphaproteobacteria; order Acetobacterales; family Acetobacteraceae; genus Neoroseomonas. The sequence continues at coordinate 55,912 of JALHQB010000007.1, read as the reverse complement.
CGCCGGATAGAAGGCTGCCACGGCCTGCCGCGCGGCGGTCTCCTTCGCCGGGCTGACCAACAGGAAGGACGGCGTTGCGTTGATCGGGCTGGCACCGTCGATTCCCTTTTGCGTGCGCATTGCCAGCACACCGGCCGCCAGCGTTGTCGCATCGGGCACGGCGCCGGAGCCGGAGACGTTGCCATGCGTCGAGTGGAACAGCCGCACGCCATCCGACATGACCGGGCCAAGGCCGGAACCCGTCGTCAGCAGCGTGACGGCCGTGGCGTTCTGTTTCTCGGCAGCCGCGCGGCCCTGAATCTGTGCCATCTGCGCGAAGGCGCCCAGGTCATCGTTGATGAGCGCCGGGCGACCCAGGCCGATGATTCGGGCGAACGTCTCGACCTTGTAGGACTCGGCGACCTCGCCGAAGCCGCCGCGCGTGATCTCGCCGTTCTCGGCGACCTTTTCGAGTGCATCCATCTCGCCCATGCGGATGCGCGACATGGTGCGGAAGTCGGTCGCCGTGGTCTGCCGGAACAGACCGAAGACAGGCGACAGGGCCGTGCTGTATGCGCCCAGCAGGGTGCGATGGCCGGAGGACTGCAACAGGTTCGGCAGGTCGCCAGTCACCATGGCCCGCCCCATCAGGGCCTCGACCGAAAGGCCGATCACGCGCTCGCCACGGGCCGCCAGCGCAGTGCGGATCATGTCGTGCACGCCAAGGCCACGATACTGCACGGCCTCCGCCGGCAGTTCCGTCAGCCCGCCCATGCGGTGCGCGAGGGCATCCGACAGCCGGGTGCGGATCACGTCCGGATCATCGTTGCTCGAACCGACATGCGCGCGTATCGGCGGCGTGGCGGCGGCGCGCCGTTCGATCTCCGCCAGCGCGGCATCGCGCGCCGCCGGTAGGTCGGCAGCCGCGTCGATCTGCGCATCGGCCCAGGGGGCGCCGAGGTTGTGGCGCGTGCTCAGGGCGCGGATGGACTGGTTGACCTCGGCACGGTCCTGCGCGCGGTGCGGTTCAATGGAGAGAGACGAGTCGGGCATGGGATCACTCCGGAATCCGCTGCCAGGATCGGCAGCAATGGGGACAAGGCTTGCTTCAGACAGGCGCCAGGCGGTCGCCGTGCGGATGCGGGCGCCGTCGCGCGTGTCGTCCCGCCAGCGTTGGACCGAGTAGCCGACGCTGATTCCCAGGGTGCCGGCCTCGACCATGGAGCGGGCGGCTTCATCTGTGACGGTCACGTCGGCGACGATCTGCCCGGCTTCGGTGCGGATGTTCTCGACGTGCCCGATCACGGCACAAATGGAATCGCGACGGTGCGCGTCGAGCAGCGGCAGGCGTGGCGCCGCCACGACATATGCGGTCGGGTCGGTCGAGAGGATTTCCCCGCGCACCGGCAGGCCGGAGGACAGCACGGCTGTCACGCGGCCGGTTGCGGGATCGAAGGTGCGCGGACCCACCGGGGCGGCGCGCGTCAACATGCCATCGGGCATCGTCAGGAACCTTTCCGTTTGGCCCGCCATGCGGCGGCGCGCTTCTTCTTGCGTTCGACCCGCTCAGCCGCGTGGCGTTGTGCGCGCGCGGCGATGCGCGCCACTTGGGCGGCGCTCCAATGCGGGGGACGGAGGTCTTCGGCAGCGAGACCGATTACGTCGGATGGTCGAACAGTACGGCCCATGTCATTCACCCTCCCTCGCGGGAGCGGGGGCGGTTTGGCGGCCGAACGACAGGCCGAGGCGGGCTTCCCGCTGCCGGTCGGAAGTAACTTCGGCGTCGAGGGCTTCCACGCTGTAGCCACGTTCGGCGACGGCCTGGCGGCGGGACTTCAGGCCGGCTTCGATCAGCGCGACCTCAGCCTCGGCGTCCTTCAGCGGGTCCACCCACGGCCAGGCCGGCGGATACCATTCGGCGGCCAGGAATGGCGCCGGATCACCTTCGAAGCCGGGTGCCTCGATCTCCCCGCGTAGCACCGCCGACGCGATGAAGCGATTCCAGACGGGGCGGCAGAACTGCCGAATGATGGTGTTGTGTTGGAACGCTTCGATGCGTCGGCGGAACTCGACCAGGGCGGCGCGCAGGCTGGAATAGTTGGCGTTCCGCAGGTCGCCGGTCAGCAAGTATTCCGGCAGGCCGAGGCCGGCGGCGATGGCGCGCAACTGAAGGCCAAGGAACTCGACGGCCTGTTGCATCTGCGCCGGATTGGAGAAGCGCACATCATAACCGGCCGGCAGAACCCGCATGGTGCCCGGCTCAAGCGACGCTTCAAGCAGGCTGCCGCGTTGTTCGCCGTCCGAGCCGGTAAACGGTGAAGGTCCGGTCGAGTTCTGGTCAATCAGGAAGCCGGCATGCAACGCGGCGACCTTTGCTGCCATCAGCAAGGCATCTTCAGTCGCGTCTTCGTCGCGCAGGCGGAGCAGCGCAGGCGACAGCCACGGGATGCCGCGCACCTGGCCGGCAGCGATGGGGCGGAAAATGTGCAGGATGGAATCAGCAGGGGCACGGATCGGCGCCAGGAAGGCATCGTGCAGGCCGGGCACGGCGCGGCGGATGTGATAGGCGGTACGCTCGCCGGCTGCGTTGAACTCGACTCCGGCGATGATGTAGCCGCCGCCTGGCAGGCCATCGCGTGTCAGGTCATGGGCGAGCAGTTCGGCAGGCAGGTGGCGCAGGCCGATACCGTCGCGCGTCTCGACGATCTGCACCACGGATTCGCCATCCACAGCGATGGCGCGGACGATGGCGGCGGTCAGGCCGTAGAAGTCGAGGCGGCCTTCGGCGTCTGCATCGTCAGTGAAGCCGGACCATGCGACGGCGATGGCGGCGCGCGTGGCTTCGTCGGGATGCGTCGAGGCGGGCACGATGCCGGTCCCCGCCGCCGCAGACTCGATGGCGGTGATGCCGTTTTGCGCCCAGGGGTTGTTCTGCACGGCATGGCGCGACCGGGTGCGCAGCGCGTGCAGGGCGGCTGGGACCTCGGCGTTGATTGGGCCGAAGGTCGAAGGGTCAGCCCATCTCCGCCCACCGGCCCCACCCTCGAACGCGCGGACACGCTGCGGCGCGGCCTGGCGGCCGAGGATGCGTGAGAGGAATGGGAAGGCCATCACGTCAGTCGTCCGTCGTATGTGAAAATAGGGGCGCGAGACGATCCGACAGGGGAATGATAAGGGTCACCACCACCCGCTTGCCGCGTGCGGCATCGTAGTCGGCAAGCATCTCGGCGGCTTTGCTGGACACGGCCGGAGTGTCGGGGGCTTCTATCCAGGCGCGGACGCTACGGCCTTCATGCGATCGGACGACTTCCGCCACCAGGCGCCAGCCAACTTCGCCGCGTCTGGCGGCCTCGACGGCCTCCAATAACCCATGGACGGCGTGGGAGACGCCTGGCGTGCGGGGGCGATGCACTAGACGGCCGAGGCCGTGGAGAACAGTGCGGATTACCGGCAGGTCGAGCCCGACATCCGAAAGCGCTGCAACGATCGCAAGACGGGCTTGCCCCTCATCATCGAAGAGGGCCGCGGCAGTGCGACCGGGACCGGCGCGATCAGTAGGTAGAACAAGCCCCCCGGCGGAAGCGCCGCGAAGTGTGCGAAGCAGTATGGACGCCTCATCCTCGTGGCGGGCGTCGTGGTCAGCGAGCGTGGCCGTGATCTGCGCAAGCGAACGAAGTGGCATGAATCGATCCTCTTTCAGAAGATTCTTAGACGCTTGACGGAAAATGTCAAAGAATTTTGAGGTGCCGCTCAACGAGGGTGGCTTTCGGGCAGCGGCGCCAGAAATTAGCTTCTAAGGCGAAGCGCCTCGAGAATCCGTCATGAGGTCAGTCCGTAGAAGAGCAGATTCCTCCGCAATCTTTTGAACTGCTTCCTTCTGGCGGTTTCCAAGAGCGCGAAGATTAGCAATAAATCCGTCGCTCGTTTCAATGCCGAGTTCGGTGCGCATCGCTACGAGCAGATCAATGGCTCTATTAGAAAATTCAATCGAAACACCAGCGCACTCTTCGGATAACAAGATAGATTTGCTCAATAAATCATCCGAAAGCTGCTGCATTCTACCGGCATTTGCGGAGATGATTGCTGCACCAGCATCAACTACGTTCTTATATACATGAGAACCATTCAAATTTCCTCCGGCTAGCTGCGTGTTAAATGCATCAAATGCGGAATCATTTTTCTGTAAAAACTGATCATTCGATTTTTGTAGTGTATCTATTTCGATTCGAATGGCGGAAAGCCTGGCTCTTTTCATTAGCGCGACGGTCATCGCGTTTGCCATAAAGACCGAAAGCTCAGCGGCAGTACTTGATATTTTTTCGTCAGAGATTAGGTGTAATTTAGCCATTGCCGGGGATTTGTCGATGTATCCCCTCTGTAATTCTTCAATCCCGATATCAAGATTTGCGCAGCGAGCGATCATTAGCGACGCTGCGTGCATCGCCTCCACCGCATCGAGCAGAATCTCCTTCTTCAGTGCGGCATCCCGATCCTGATTCTTTAGTATGCGCTCGTGCGTGAATTGTCCTCGCTGGCGTCTTTCATGCCCTCGGTTCGTAAGGATTACGCCGACCAGCGGCCCAGAAGCACCAAGGAAGGCCGCCCAAAAGGCGGATGGCACGCCGAGGAGTTTCGCCCACAACGCATCAAGGATTTCCATTACGACTCCCCAGATATGCGGTTCTCACTTCCTAGAGTTTACCTTTCTAGCCAGCGAGAGCGAACGACGATCGGCCGGGCCGGCAGCGGCGCATGTCCGGTCAGTTCGTCCGCCCGCCGGCTAGGCGCCGTGCCGACCATCGCGCGGGCGGCGAGTGCATAGACTGCGCAGTCGAGAGCTTCAGCCCGCCGGCCTGGCACCGTCTCCCAGCGCACCACAGGGCGGCCGTACTGATACCGGATGGCGCGGCGCTCGGCCGTCAGTTGCAGCCGCCATTCGTCCGGCAGCGTGTCGGCGAAGGCAAAGCCGCTGCGGCGGGTCAGTCGGTCGTGCAGCCGTTGCTTCGCCGCATCCACACCGACCAGCCATAGCCTGGCGCGCTTGCTGTCTGACCGCGTTACCAGGGGACGGGCGCCGGCCACACCTTTGATTGGGACAGCACTCGGCACCGAGCGCGCGAAGGCGACAACGCGGTCCTGCATGCCGCCATCGCCGGCATCTATCGCCGACATGCTGCGCGCGATCCTGGCGCCATCCTCGCGAGTGTAGGTTTCGCGCAGTATGTCCGCCAGGTCGTGCCAGACACCATCGCGCAGCGGATCGCCGGCCAGGATGGTATGCGCGAGGACCAGCCAATCATCTTCGGCGGTGAAGCCCAGGGTGGAAAGTTCGATACGGTCTCCCTGCACGTCCACACCAGACGCCAAGAACAGGACCGAGGCAGGAATACGGTCGAGGCCGATAGGCGCGGCGAGCGCGGCGAGGCCGGAAGGATCAATGGCGCCTTCCGTGTCGTCATCCCGCCAAGGCTCTGCCAGGATCGTGTTGACGAAGGTCCGCAGCGTGTCGGGATGGCGCTTCGCTATCAGGAACTCGGCGGCGAGGCGCGGCCAAGCTGCCGGGCCATGCGGGGCGATAAGGCACGACAAGCGGAATCCGGCATGGCCTTTTACGTGCGGGGCTGTCGCGCGCCAGCGGCCGGCGGCGACCATGCGGGCCTTGTGTTCCTCCCCGTGCAACACGCCACAGGACGGGCAGCACCAGGCGGCATCCTGTGGCCGGTCCTCCGGCCATCGAATATCGCGCCAAAGGATTTCGTGACGGTCGCGGCAAGACGGGCAAGGTACCTCGAAGACTCGCTTGTCGGATTGGTCATAGGCTGCGGCGACGTGCGATGTGCTGGTATTGGTCGGCGTGCTGCCCGTGATGATCTTCCGGTCGCTAAAAGACAGAGTACGTTTCTCGGCCAGCAAGATCGGTGAGCCTTCGGAAGTGACTTCCATTGCGTCGGCTTCGTCGAGGATCAGCACACGGGCGGTGTGGGCGCGCAGATTGCGCGGGGCGCGTGCTGCCACCACGCGTAGGCTGCCACCTGGGAAGCGACGGTATAACAACGTGTCGCGCCCTTCGGCGGTACGGTCCATGGACAGGACACCGCGCAGCGCAGGCGATGCGCCCATGGCCGGTTCCAATTGCCCGACCATGAAGTTGCGAGCGTCATCCTCGGTCGGCAGCACCGCAAGCAAGGCGGACGGGTCGCGCAAGGCGTAGTGCGCCACCACGCCCAGCAGAAGGGTCGAGTATCCCAGCCGGGCGCCCTTCAGCACCGTGACGCGCTCGATCTCCGGATCGGTCATCGCGTCGGCGAGGGCGCGCTGGAACGTCCAAAGACGAATGGGTCCAGGGACAGCCGCCAGGCCGGACGGAAGGCGGAAGTTCGACTCCAGCCAATCCGACAGAGGTTCCCGGCTCGGCGGACGTAGTGCCGTCAGGGCTGCGGCGCGCATCGCGTTAAGGCGGGCTCGGTGTGTGCTCATACTCCGTCGTCCGCAAGATCGGCGAGTACGGCGCGAAGTTCCTGATCAAGCGTGGTGATAATGGCAGCATGCCCAGGGTGCGCCTGCGCGACACGGGCAGGCACCGCCAGCAGCGCGGATCGGATGCCGGCCAGGATATCGGTCCATTCGCGCTCGACCATCTCGGCCGGCAGAAGTTCACCTTCTTCGCGCCGGTTGATCCGGGCCGCACGGTCGGCCTGTTCGCGAGTCAGGCGGGCTTTCTCGGCCCGCACGGTGTCCGTGGTCGCCAGGGTGGCCGGGACGGCTATGCCGGCATTCCCAGGTGCCCGCGCGCTCCCAGTGCGGGGGATGCGAGTCAGGATCGGCGGGTCACCAGGCTTACGGGGCATGCGGATTTAACTCCGGTGCGGGAGTCGAAAGCTGGGGCTCTGCGCCCCCCGCGACCCCGCCCCCCTGGGAAGGACCCATAGACGCGCGACGGGTCTCTGCGTTCTCGGTAACGGCCTCGGCCAGGTCCCCCCATGCACGGTGCAGTGAGGCGTTCTCGGTGATGACCGCCAGCGCGTTTTCGGCAACGGCATCGGCCAGTTCGGCCCATGCAGCCTCCAAACCAGGGGATTGGCCGCTCCCTGCGCTATCAGGGGGGTATTCAGCAGTTACGCCGTTACACGCTAGGTTTTCTGCGGCTTTCAGCGATTCACCATCGGTTACATCACATGAAACCGCACTCTTTGTAACCGATGGAAAATCGACCTCAACACCTAGAGTTCCCTCACTTGTAACCGCGTAACCGCTTTCGGAGGGGGATAGGTAGCGGGCAAAGGCGTCTGCGAAGTCCCGCAGCGCATATCCCTTTTCAACAGCGCCCGAAATCCGAAGAGGGCGAGGCCGGATGCCATGGGGGCGCAGTAGGTCCGCGACCTGGCGCGCGGTGATGAACTTCGGGTTGCGGCGTTCGTTGAACTCCGACCACGGCCGATCATCGAGACCACACAGGAAGCAACACATGTCTTCGGAACTGATCCGGCCATCCGTCCCCTTGTCTGCGAACGCTGCCCGAATGTCAGTGAGCAGGGCGGCGGCGGTCTCCGCCTCATCGTCTTCGGCATCGGCTCCGAAGACCTCCAACAACGCCTTGCGTGCTCGCGCGCCCCATTCCTCGCCGGCATGGTCGGCGATGGACAGTAGCGGGACCGATATGTCCCCCTGCCGGTCGTTCAGTGCCTCGGGCACGGCCGGTTCAAGGTTCAGGTCGGAAACCACGTCAGCCGCCCATCGGGCGATCTTTCGCCGGAGGACAGCGCGCGCCTTCCGGTTGGCGGGCAACCGCATTTTTTCCACCGACTCCCCCTGCCGGCGGCGTTGCAGCATGATCCGAATTGCCCGGTCCATGATGGTGGCCGGGATCGCGCGACCACCTTCCTTCGTGTTGGCGATGGCACCTAGGGCAACGGGGGCGAACGTCCGGAATGGCGTGGCGACAAACTCGCCGTCCCGTTCCTCGGTGCGCAGCACGCGCCCGCGTGCCTCGAAGCCGCTATTCAGGATGCCGCGCAGTTCCTCTCGGTCGGCAAGGTAGGCGTCCGCCTCGTCCAACAGCAGCGTCGGTTGATGCGCTTCGACAACCCGGAAGATGGCCGAGGCCGTGGCGTTGTCGGTCTTCAGGCCGCGCGGACTCAGGTCTTCCAACAGGTCCAACAGCGTGGATTTTCCACACCGCTTTGTCGGGGACAGGACGGCCAGGCGCGGGGTGTGCTGGAATTGCGCGAACACCGGGCCGTGCGCGATCCAGAGGGCAACAGCGACGGCCTGCGCCTCGGTCAGAACGACATACCGCTTCACGTTGGCGGTGATCTCGTCGAGCAACGCGGCGGTTTGGACAGGTGTCGGCCACGGCTCTACCTCATGGAATATCCCCCCGCCGGTCGCTTTTGCCTTGTCTTCGAGAGCGGCGCGGGCTTTCTCGACCTCCCGGTCCAGGGTCGAGGCGCGGATGCCGAGGCGCTTGGCTTCGGCCTGCCGGATGGCGTCGTATTCCATGGGCGGGAGCATCGCCAGCGTGGCGATGGCCAGCACGTGGTCTGCGGTGTCACTCATGGTTGAACACTCCCCCCACATCCACGGTGGCGCGTGTCAGCGCCCATCGAACGATTGACTCCCCCTCGCCGGGCGCCTTGCCGGCGAGGATCAAGCCGCCATCCATGGCGCTCATGGCCTCGGCTTCGGTCAGGTCGCCGCGCTCGACGAGCCGTACCAGGCCGCACGCCTCCCGCAGCGCCGTTGCATGACGTTCCGATTCCGCTGCGGCGGCGACGCGCACGGTCGCATTGCGAAGGGCAGCCACGGCGTAGCGCCGGCCGCCGCCACCTTTGCCCGGCATCGGCTTCGGCGGAGGTTTGGGCGGCTTCGGCACGGTTGGCATGGGCTGGCCGGGCGGGCGCTTGGCCTCGACCCGCACAACATCGGCCGGGACCTCGACCACGGGCCGGCCGGTCAACATCAGCAGCCGTGCGGGCAGGTGATCGGCCTGGCCGTCCCCGAAGACCGGGCCGGCGGTGAAAATGATCTGCGCCGGGCGGAAGACCGACCTATCGACAGGGCAGCCAGCGAACCACGCATCCAATGCGGCGCGACCAAGGGCGTGGTCGAGCCAATGCCATAGCCGCAGCCGCGCGCCGGGTTTGATGCCATGGCCGGCCGTCGCCTGCACGATGCAGGCCGCCCCGGCGAAGGCGGGCGGGAAGTGCGCCAGCACCGCCGCCGCGCAGCCGGCCAGGTCGGCAGGGTCGAGATCAGGCGGCAGGGGCACGCTATCGGCATCGTTTGCGAGCCAACAGCGGGGCGCCGCGACCAGCGTCGGCGGGTCGCCGGTCTCCGGGTCGGGATGAACCAGGCGGCGCACGTCGCACATGCGGGTCGGATCGGCAACGCTTCCCCTGACGACGCAAAAGGTCCGGCGGGGCGCCAGATCGGCCAGAAGGTCGGCGAGGGCCGCAAGGTCGGCGATGCGGCGCCGGTAGAGGTTGAAGCGCCAGGCGCGATCGTAGTCGGCAAAACCCCCGTCCGGGAGGACGCGCTTCGCCAGGCACCGGCCGCCGAGCGCCCGGAGCACCGTCACTGAGTCGGCCATGGTCAGCCCCTCCCGCTGCCGAGGATTTCAGAAGCGCGCGGGCAATGCCGAATGGCCGTGCGGTGCCAATGGCTGCACACCCAGCAGCGCCGCCAGCGCCGGCCGTTAATCAGTTTGACAGCGAAATATGGAACATCCGCCAGGTGCGGCACCGCCCGTGCGGAGAGGGTGTGCGAATCGGCAGGGTTAGGCAGTGCCGTCCGGGAGCCCTGGGAAATCCTAGGATTGCTCCCGCCTTCGGGGTGCGCTAATATGTTGATCTCGTTGGGATTTATCGGAGCCCTCAGCTCCACCACCGCCCGCGATATCCTACCTTTGGTCGAGCAACGGCGCCCGCGTCGCCTTCATGTGGGCCGCGCGCGCCTTTGCGTCGATGGCCTGGCCGATGCCACAATCCTCCGGCGTCACCGGCACGGACAAACTTTCCGCCGCAATTCCAGGCGCGCAGGGCGCTCGACGCCGCCACTTGATCCGCGCCAGCGGCGCACCGCACGGGCACCATGACCGAGATCAACCAGACCGCCGTCCCCTCACCCACCGCGGCCCTGGGCGTCTTCGAACGCTATCTGACGCTGTGGGTCGCGCTGTGCATCGTCGCGGGCGTCGGCCTGGGGCAGGCCATGCCTGGTGCCTTCCAGGCGCTGGGCGAAGCGACGGTGGCGGAGGTCAACCTGCCGGTCGCGATCCTGGTCTGGCTGATGATCATTCCCATGCTGCTGAAGATCGACCTCGGCGCGCTGGGCCAGGTCGGGGCGCATTGGCGCGGCATCGCGGCGACGGTCGGGGTCAATTGGCTGGTCAAGCCTTTCTCGATGGCGCTGCTGGGCTGGCTGTTCATCGGCTGGCTGTTCCGCCCCTGGCTGCCGGCCGACCAGATCGACAGCTACATGGCCGGGCTGATCCTGCTGGCGGCGGCGCCCTGCACGGCAATGGTCTTCGTCTGGTCGAACCTGGTCGATGGTGAGCCGCATTTCACGCTCAGCCAGGTTGCACTGAACGACGTGATCATGGTCGTCGCCTTCGCGCCGGTGGTCGGGCTGCTGCTGGGGCTGTCGTCGATCACGGTGCCCTGGGCGACGCTGCTGCTGTCGGTCGGGCTGTATATCGTCGTGCCGGTGGTCGTGGCGCAGCTGTGGCGGCGCGCCCTGCTGTCGGGCGGCGGCCAGGCGGGGCTGGACCATGTGCTGCGGGTGCTGGGCCCATGGTCGCTCATGGCGTTGCTGGCGACGCTGGTGCTGCTGTTCGGCCTGCAGGGCGAACAGATCATTCGTCAGCCCACCGTCATCGCGATGCTGGCGGTGCCGATCCTGATCCAGGTCTATTTCAACGCGGGCCTGGCGTATTGGGTGAACCGGCGGCTGGGGGTGGCTTGGTGCGTCGCGGGCCCCTCAGCGCTCATCGGCGCGAGCAACTTCTTCGAACTCGCGGTGGCGACCGCGATCGCGTTGTTTGGATTTCAGTCCGGCGCCGCGCTGGCCACGGTGGTGGGCGTGCTGGTCGAGGTGCCGGTGATGCTGTCCGTGGTGCACATCGTTCGGCGTTCGAAGGGCTGGTACGAAGGACCGGCGTGAGGGTTCAGCCCGACAGGCTGGCCCGCGCCACGGCGACATTCGGCCGTGGCGCCGGGTCCGCCTGAGAGCGCAGGCGGACCCGGGGGGCTGAAATCAGACCCGGATCCACGTCTCCGAGAAGGCGAGCATGGCGGTCGAGATGCGCTGCCCGGCGATGTCGCGCGGAATCGGTGCACCGGGGCGCGGCGTGCCGTTGACCGTGATGGTGGCCGTCTCGCAGCCGACGAACAGCGACGGCATGTGATGCTGACCGGTCGCCGAATTCGGCGGCGTCAACGCGAAGCAGAACGGCGTGCCGAGACCCGACCAGGTCAGCGCCACGGTGGTGTCCCCCGCGCGCACCGTCTCGGTATAGGTGGTGATGCCGTCACCGGTGGTGCCGACGCTGTCCAGCGGCCGGTATTGCAGTCCCTTCAGCCCCGGCAGCCCGCGCCAGGCGCCGAAATGGGAGACATACTCGGCAACCAGCCAGCGCGCGAGCGGCTCGTTGTCCGTGTAGCAGATATTGGCGCGATCGGCCGGCGGCGCTTCTTCAGCCGGCGAGAGCAACAGCACCAGCGCATGGCCGCGCCCATGCGGCGACAGCACCACGCGAAAGAAGGAGGCGAGGGTGGTGAACGGCCCCGCCGGGTCCTGCTTCAACGATATGCCGGGATTCTCGCCCGACCATTCGACTTTGCCGGGGAATATGACGTTGTCGGCCATGTGGGATGTCTCCTGCCCTGGGGAAGCGCCGAGCCTGCGCCGCGACGCGGCTGGCGGCAAATCCAGGCCTGTTCGGGCTGGGCGCAGCAGTGGCACAACCGAACGCCGCGCGCAGTATCGCCGTACCGTTCGAGGCCGGAAGCACCCGCCCCGGCTTGCGCCACCCGGCCGCTGCGGGTTTCATCCCCGCCGCCTGCCATCCTGCCGAGGAGAAGACCACCCATGACCAATCCCGTGATCGATGGCGTGACAGCGTGGCTGCCGGAACTCTCGGCCATCCGGCAGGACATCCATGCGCATCCGGAACTCGGCATGGAGGAATCCCGCACGGCGGCGCTGGTGGCGCGCGAATTGCGCGCGCTGGGCATCGAGGTGACGGAAGGCATCGGCAAGTTCGGCGTGGTCGGCACCATCCGGGGCACGCGGCCGGGACAGCGCGTGGTCGGCCTGCGCGCCGACATGGACGCGCTGCAGATCACCGAGCAGACCGGCGTGCCCTATGCCTCGACCAATACCGGCGTGATGCATGCCTGCGGGCATGACGGACACACCACCATGCTGCTGGGCGCGGCGCGCTGGCTGGCGCAGCACCGCGACTTCGCTGGCACCGTGCACCTGATTTTCCAGCCCGCCGAGGAAGGCCGCGGCGGTGCGAAGGCGATGATCGCCGACGGGCTGTTCGACCGCTTCCCCTGCGATGTCGTCTATGGCCTGCACAATGCGCCCACCATGCCCGCCGGCGTCTTCGGCACACGGCCCGGCCCGGCGCTCGCGGCATCGGACCGATTCATCGTGACATTCAAGGGTACCGGCGGGCATGGCGGGTCATCACCGCACCTGGCCACGGACGTGACGGTGGTGCAGGCGCATTTCGTGCTAGCGTTGCAGACCATCGTCGGACGCAACGTGCCGGCGATCGAAGCCGCCGTGCTGTCGGTCGGGTCCATCCAGGGCGGGTCGCCGGTGTCGCCCAATGTCATGCCATCGGAAATCACCATCACCGGCACGGCGCGCAGCTACCTGCCGGGCGTGCGCGATGTCCTGGAAAAGCGCATTGGCGAATTGGCCCACGGCCTCGCCGCATCCTACGGCTGCACAGCCGAGGCGATCTATCGCCGCGGCGCACCGGCGCTCGTCAATCATGCGGAGCAGACCGAAGTGGCGCGCGACGCCGCGCGTGCGCTGGTCGCCGAGGGCGGGGTGGTCACCATACCGCCGATCACGGGTGCGGAGGATTTCGCCCTCATGCTCGAAGCCCGTCCGGGCGCCTTCATGTTCCTCGGCGCCGGGACCGGCCCGGACGGGACATCGCCGGAAGTGCACACACCGCATTACGACTTCAATGACGCGATCATTCCGCTTGGCGTCGCCTATTGGGTAAGCGTCGTCGAGCAGGAAATGGGCAACGCGGCCGGCTGAGAAGGATCATTGCCGGAAAACCCGTCTTCCGCTTACAAAAAATCCAATAGTGGGACGGCGCACCTTCCTGTAGCGTTTTGGACAGATTTGAAATGGTGACCGCGTTCGGCCGGCAGGGAGCCGCGCGACGGTCGCGATGTTGGGGCTGGGAGGCTTGAATATGACCGAAGACGATCTGCGCCAGATGATCGGGCGCGTGCAGCGCGGTTCATTGTCGCGCCGTGGATTCGTGAAGCGCATGGCCGCGGTTGGCCTGACGGCGCCGATGGCGACGCAGCTGCTAGCGGTGGCCGGCGTGTCGTCGGCCGCTTCGGCACAATCCATCCCGAATTATGGCCCGACGCGACGCGGCGGCGGCGGTGCATTGAAGATCCTGTATTGGCAGGCGCCGACATTGCTGAACCCGCATTTCGGGTCCGGCACGACCAATAGCGACGCCAGCCGGGTGTTTTACGAACCGCTGGCCGGTTGGGCCACCGATGGCACGCTGCACCCGATCCTGGCGGCCGAGGTTCCGTCGGTGGACAATGGCGGGCTTGCCGCCGATGGGCGCTCGGTAACGTGGAAGCTGAAGCGCGACGCCAAATGGCATGACGGGCAGCAATTCTCGGCCGATGACGTCGTCTTCAACTGGGAATTCGCGAAGAACCCGGCGGTGGCGGCGGTCAGTTCGGGGTCGTATCGCGACGTCAATGTGGTGAAGGTCGATGACTTCACCGTTCGGGTGGAATTCAACCAGCCCACGCCGTTCTGGGCCGATGCCTTCGTCGCGTCGATCGGGCAGTTGATCCCCAAGCACCTGTTCAAGGACTTTGTCGGGGCGAATGCGCGCGACGCGCCCACCAACCTGCGCCCGGTCGGCACCAGCGCGTACAAGTTCGTGTCCTTCGCGCCGGGCGACAATCTGCGCGCCGAGCTGAACCCGAACTACCACAAGGACAACCGGCCGTATTTCGACACGCTGGAAGTCAAGGGCGGCGGCGATGCGGTGTCCGCCGCGCGCGCCGTGCTGCAGACCGGCGATTTCGACTACGCCTGGAACATGCAGGTCGAGGACGCGATCCTGAAGCGGCTGGAGGAAGCCGGCCGCGGCAAGGTGAACATCGTCGAGAACGGCAATATCGAGTTCGTCCAGCTCAACACCACCGACCCGAACCAGGAAGTCGATGGGGAGCGTTCGTCGATCAAGACCGAACATCCGGCCTTCCGCGACCCCGCGGTGCGGCAGGCGATGGCGCTGCTGGTCGATCGCAACGCGCTCGAACAGCACATCTACGGTCGCGGTGGCCCGGCGACCTCGAACTTCCTGAACAACCCGCCGCGCTTCGCGTCACCCAATACGCGCTGGGAATTCAGCATCCAGAAGGCCAACGAGATCCTGGACCGTGCCGGCTATGTGCGTGGGCGCGACGGCATCCGCGCCAAGGACGGGGTGCGGCTGAAATTCCTGTTCCAGACCTCGGTGAACGCGCCGCGCCAACGCACCCAGGCGGTGTACAAGCAGGCGGCGCAGCGTGCCGGCATCGACCTTGAATTGAAGTCGGTGAACGGGTCGGTGTTCTTCTCGTCGGATGTCGCCAATCCCGACACCTATGTGAAGCTGTATGCCGACATGCAGATGTACACCACGACCATGCCGCAGGCGGACCCTGAACGGTTCATGAACCAGTACGTGTCGTGGGAGTGCTCCGCCAAGGCGAATAACTGGCAGGGCCGCAACATCGTGCGGTTCCGCAACGATGAATACGACACCATCTTCCGCCAGTCGCAGGGCGAGCTCGACCCGGTGAAGCGTGCGGCGCTGTTCATCCGCATGAACGACCTAGTGGTGAACAGCAACCACATCATCCCGCTGGTGAAGCGCCCGCTGGTCAGCGCCAGCCTGAACAATCTGCGGCCTGTGCTGTCCGCCTGGGACGGCACCACATGGTTGCTGTCGGATTGGTGGCGCCAGACCTGATCCGACTGGCGTGCTCCAATACCTCATCCGCCGGCTGTTGATCGCGATCCCGAGCTTGCTCGGGATCAGCGTCATCCTATTCACCGTGCTGGCGCTCGCACCCGGTGATCCGTTCGAGGAACTGGCGACGAACCCGGCCATCCCGCCCGATGTCCGCGCGCATCTGCGCGCGAGCCTCGGGATGGATGACCCGGTGCATATCCGGTACTTCGCTTGGCTGACATCCATGCTGCGCGGCGAATGGGGGTATTCCTTCGTCAGCCGCATCCCGGTGGAACAGCTGATCCTGCAACGGCTGCCCACCACCATCGCGGTGATCGGCCTGTCGCAGATCCTGGCGCTGTGCATCGCTTTGCCGGTCGGTGTCTTTGCCGCGACGCGGCCGTATTCGCTGTTCGATCAGGTGGCGAACACGCTTGCCTTCATCGGCTTCTCGCTGCCCACCTTCTTCACCGGGCTGCTGCTGATCCTGCTGTTTTCCATCCATCTGGGCTGGCTGCCCTTCGTGTTCCGCACGGATATCGAAGCGACCGGCTGGCGCTGGTGGTGGGAGATGTTCCGCCAATCGATCATGCCGATCATGGTGTTGGGGCTGTTCCAGGGCGCGGCCTGGACGCGGTATGTGCGATCCGCCGTGCTGGACGTGATCCGGCTGGACCATGTGACCACCGCGCGGTCCAAGGGCCTGCCTGAAGGGCGTGTCACCACCCGCCACATCGTGCGCAATGCGATGATCCCGGTGGTGACGCTGGTGGCGTTGCAGATGCCGGCGGTGTTCGGCGGTGCGATCGTCACGGAACAGATCTTCCGCGTGCCCGGCATCGGGTCCCTGCTGATCACCGCGATCCTGTCGAACGACACGCCGGTCATCATGGGTGTGACCTTCATCTTCGCGTGCCTGGTCATCTTCTTCAATCTGGTGGCGGACATCCTGTATGGCTGGCTCGATCCCCGTATCAGCTACCGCTAGCCCCGCCAGCCGCCCGCAGATCGGGCCTTGGCAGGAGGCGTGGCGCCGCTTCCGCAAGCATCGGCTTGCGGTGGTCAGCGCGGTCGTGCTCGCGGTGCTGATCCTTGGCGTGTTGATCGGACCCTTGTTCTGGACGCTGCCGATCGACGAGATCGACTTCTCCGCAACCTTGCAGGGGCCGTCGCTGGCGCATCCGCTGGGGACGGACGATCTCGGTCAGGACCTGCTGGCGCGCATCCTGTATGGCGGGCGCATCTCGCTGGCGGTGGGCTTCATGGCGATGCTGGTCGCGGTGGGGCTGGGCATCCTGGTGGGCAGCATCGCCGGCATGGCTGGCGGCAAGACCGATGCCGCGCTGATGTGGGTGACGGATCTGTTCCTGTCACTGCCGCAGCTGCCGCTGTTGTTGCTGATCATCTACCTTTTCCGCGACACGCTGACCGGCGTGGTGGGGCTGGAGATGGGGGTGTTCATCCTCATCGTCTCGGTGATCGGCGCCTTCAACTGGATGCCGGTCGCCCGCCTGGTGCGCGCGCAGTTCTTCTCCCTGCGGGAGAAGGAATTCGTCGAGGCCGCGCGCGCGCTGGGGGCGTCACGCATGCGGCTGATCGTGCGCCACATCCTGCCCAATGCGCTGGGTCCGGTGATCGTCGCGGCCACAATCGACATCGCAGCCGCGATCATCGCGGAAAGCACGCTGTCCTTCCTGGGGCTGGGCTTTCCGCCGGACATCCCGACCTGGGGACGACTGCTGTTCGACGCGAAGGACAATCTGGATTTCGCGCCGCATTGGGCGCTGGCGCCTGGCCTGGCCATCTTCCTCACCGTCGTATCCATCAACTTCGTCGGCGACGGTCTGCGCGACGCCCTGGACCCGAGGCGCGTGCAGTGACCCGATTGCTGGAGATTGCCGGCCTCAAAGTGCATTTCCGCACCGATGACGGCTGGGTGCGCGCGGTCGATGGCGTGGATATCGGCGTCAATGGCGGGGAGACGGTCTGCATCGTCGGTGAATCCGGCTGCGGCAAGACCGTCACTGCCAAGACCATCCTGAAACTGATCGACATGCCGCCGGGAAAGATCGTCGCCGGCAGCATCCATTGGCAGGGCCGCGACCTGGTGCAGGCCACCCCCGCGCAGATGCGCGCCGTCCGCGCCAAGGAAATCGGCTTCATCTTCCAGGAGCCGATGACCTCCCTGAACCCGGTCTATACGGTGGGCGAGCAGATCGCCGAGACGATCCGCCAGCATGAGGGCCTGTCGCGCCGCGCCGCGATGGATCGCGCGGCGGAGATGCTGGCGCTGGTGAACATCCCGAACCCAACCAAGCGCGTGCATGACTATCCGCACCAATTCTCGGGCGGGATGCGCCAGCGCGTGATGATCGCCATGGCGCTGTCCTGCAATCCGAAACTGGTGATCGCGGACGAGCCGACCACAGCGCTGGACGTGACCATCCAGGCACAGATCCTCGACCTGCTCGATGAGATGAAGTCGCGGCTGGGCATGGCCGTGTTGCTGATCACCCATGCGATGGGCGTGGTGGCGGAGAACGCGCAGCGCGTCATCGTCATGTATGCCGGCAAGGTGGTGGAGGAAGCGCCGGTCGGGCCGCTATTTGCCACGCCGATGCATCCCTATACGCAGGGGCTGATCCGTTCGATCCCCCGCCTGGATCTGGCCGCGACCACGCATCAACGGCTGGAATCCATCCCCGGCACGGTGCCGTCCCTGCTGAACCCGCCTGTAGGATGTCGCTTCGCCGCGCGCTGTCGCCATGCCACCGAGGAATGTCGCACCGCCGAGCCGCCGCTGCGCGAGATCACGCCCGGCCACAAGGTCGCCTGCATCCACGCCGAGAGCCTCGCCGTATGACCCAACCCCTGTTGCGCGTGCAGGATCTGGTGAAGCGCTTCCCCGTGAAGGGCGGCATCCTGCGCCGCACGGTCAATGAAGTGCATGCGGTGTCCGGCGTGTCCTTCGACATCGCGCCGGGGGAAACGCTCGGGCTGGTCGGTGAATCCGGCTGCGGAAAATCCACCACCGGGCGGCTGATCCTGCGGCTGATCGAACCCAGTTCCGGCCAGGTGTGGTTCGACGGCCAGGACATCACCGCGCTGACTGAACAGCAGATGATCGCGCTGCGGCGCGACATGCAGATCATCTTCCAGGACCCCTTCGCGTCCCTGAACCCGCGCATGACCGTGCGCGACATCGTGGCCGAGGCGCTGATCATCCATGGCCTGGCCAAGACCGCGCGCGAACGCGAGGACCGCGTGGTGGAGTTGCTGGAAACGGTTGGGCTGAACGCCGACCACATGCGGCGCTTCCCCCATGAATTCAGCGGCGGCCAGCGCCAGCGCATCGGCATCGCGCGCGCGCTGGCGGTGTCACCCAAGCTGATCATCTGCGACGAGCCGGTCTCGGCGCTGGATGTGTCGATCCAGGCGCAGGTGGTGAACCTGCTGGAAGACCTTCAGGACAAGTTCGGCCTGACCTTCCTGTTCATCGCGCATGATTTGTCGGTGGTCGAACACATCTCCGACCGCGTGGCGGTGATGTATCTGGGGCGCATCGTCGAGATCTCGCCGGCACGCGAACTCTACACCACGCCGCTGCATCCCTATACCGAGGCGCTGCTCTCGGCCGTGCCGATCCCCGACCCGACGGTGAAGCGCACCCGCATCCGGCTGCAGGGCGACGTTCCTTCCCCGATGAACCCGCCCAGCGGGTGCCATTTCCACACGCGCTGCCCGATCGCGGATACCGGCATGTGCCGGGAGGTGGCGCCACCGCTGCGGGAAGCGCGGCCGGGGCATTGGGTGGCCTGCCATAAGCGGGGGTAGCTGCTACCGCGTTGCGCGCCACGAAGGGTGGAGGGGCGCCGCCCCTCCAAGCCACCCCGCCAGGAGCCAACGGGCTCCTGGACCGCGGATTCCGGGCTCCATTCACATGGCGTGCCTGCATGGGCCGAGGGCCGGAATGTTCCTATGGGCCACCGTCCAGAGTATGCGCCAAAATTGAGGTTTCCAAAGGCCTTAAGCCTTTGGTGGGGTGAGGTTTGGAGAGGGGCGACGCCCCTCTCCAAGTCACCCGACCGGCTTGCGCAGCGCCCAGAAGAACACCGCCCCCAGCCCATACGCCACCACGGACAGCGAGAAGGCGAGCCGATAATCCCCCGTCACGTCGAACAGCCACCCCGCGCCCCAGGCCCCGATCCCCGCACCCAGCCCAGACCCGACCGTGACCAGCCCCAGGATTGTCCCCAGCCGCCGCCCACCGAACAGATCGGCGGTCTTGGCCGTGATCGCCGGCCCGCGCGCGCCCCAGGTGATGCCGAAGAAGCAGGCGTGGATCCACAGCATCACATGCTGGTCCGGCGAATGGATCAGCAGCGCCGCCGCCGATCCGATCATGGATATGATGTAGGTGGTGATGGCCGCCTTCTCGCGCCCGATGATGTCGGAGATGCTGCCGGTGATGATGACGCCCGGCAGCGCGAGCAGCGCGCCGGTGCCCAGCACGAAGGCGGCATAGAGCGGGTCGAACCCCACCCCCACCGCGAAGGCGATCTGGTGCAGGGACACCAGGAAGGACCCGATGCTGGTCAGCGCATAGACCAGGAACAGCAACCAGAAATGCCGCGTGGCCATCGCCGCCTTCAGCGTCCAGTCCCGTGCCGGCGCGGCGGAGGCCGTGCTGCCTGACGCCGGCGCCGGCAGCGCGGATTCGGCACGCCGGAACATCAGCGCCAGCGGCACGACCAGCAGCGCCATGCCGCCCGCCTGCATCCAATACGCCCCGCGCCAGCCATACCCTTCGACCATCAACTGCGCGACGGGGGCGGAGATCGCCCGGCCGAACCCATTGGCCGATTGCAGGATGGAAATCGCCAACCCGCGTTGTGCGACGAACAGCCGCGAGACAAGTGGGACGAACACCACCATGCCGATGCAGCCGGCCCCGAAGGTCATCACGAAGCCATACAGGAACACCATCTGCCACAGGGACGTCGCCAGGGCGCTGCCCACCAGGCCCAGCGTCAGCAGGCAGCCGCCCAGCAGCACCATGCGCATCGCGCCCAGCCGGTCCACCAACCCGCCGACCAGTGGCGAGCTGATGCCGCCCACCACCTGCCCGACCGAATAGGCGACCGACGCCTCCGCCCGCGTCCAGCCGAAATCCGCCACGAAGGCCAGCAGGTACACGGTATAGGCGTGCATCAGGCTGGCGCTGACGGTGAAGGCGACGAAGCCGCCCGCGACGATCAGCCAGGCCTGGCGCGACGGGCGCGCACTCACCGCTTCGGCGCCGAGCCTGCCCCGATATCCCACCAGATGCCGGCCATCAGGCCCAGCCCCTCGCGCAGCAGCGGGGCCAGCGCATGTTCATCCGGCCCGTGCTGATTGCAGCCGGCATAGGAATTCGGCACCCACAGCACCGGCACGCCGAGTTCCTCGGCGAAGATGTTCGACGGGTTGGACCCGGATGAATTGGGGATGACGTTCGGCGGCCGGTTCGCCGTGCGCGCCATCGATGCGGCGACCATGCCCACCCAGGGGTCGGCGGGGTCGGTGCGGGACGCGCCGAACATGTCGCGTTCCATCACCGGGATCACCTCGACCAGATCATGGCCCTCGGCGGCCAAATGGGCGCGCAGGGCGGGGATGATCGTCTCACCCGGCACATCGACGGTGTGGCGCACCTGCAGCCGCGCGCGGGCTTCGCCCTGCACGGCATTGGTCGGCGCATCGGGGTGCCCGGTGATCTGCGCCAGGACGATCACGGAGGTCCAGGCGAAGATCTTCTCGGATTTGGACAGACCCGGCTCGCCCCAATCCGGGTCGGCCTCGGGCAGGCCGGGAATGTCCTCGAAGACGATGCCGCGGGTCGCTTCCATCACGCTGTCCGGCACCTTTGCCGGCACCCAGCCGGGCACGCGGATGCGGCCCTTCGGCGTGACGATGCTGGCCATGGCATGCGCCAGGATGAAGCCTGGGTCAGGCAGCACGCCGCCCCAATGGCCGGAATGGTGGGCGTGGTCGCGCAGCCGCACCACCAGGTCGAAGGCGACCCCACCGCGCGCGCCGAGTTTCAGCTCCGGCATGAAGGTGGTCTGGCGCGGCCCGTCCAGCCCGATGAATACATCGGCCTGCAACAGCGCCTTGTCCCGCTGCATCAACCCGCGCAGGCCAGGGGAACCCACTTCCTCACCGGTTTCGACGAACACCTTGGCGTTGAAGCCCAGCCTGCCGCGTTCGGCGATCACGGCGCGCAGCGCGTCGATGGCGATCAGGTGCTGGCCTTTGTTGTCCACCGTGCCGCGCCCGTACCACAGGTCCCCAGCCTCGGTGACCGCCCAGGGGTCGCGCCCGTCGGTCCATTTGCCCGCCAGCCCGCGCACCACATCGCCATGGCCGTACACCAGCACGGTCGGCAGCGCCGGGTCCTCGATGCGCGATGCCAGCATCACCGGGCCACGGCCGGGGTTGGGGTTTTCCAGCACACGGATGTCGAAGCCCATCCCGGCCATCACGCCGGGCAGCACATCTGCGCAATACCGATGCAGGTCGGGCAGGCGGTCGGGCATCTGGCTTTCAGTCGGCACCGCCACCAGGCGCCGCAGATGCGTCAGATAGGTGCCGTCGTCATACAGCCCCTGCGCCGCTGCGATCGCGCCTTCGCGAGTTCCGGCCATGTGTATGCTCCTGATGCCAGGGCTGAGCCTTGCACTGGAGGCGGCGGGGCGGAAGGGCTTGGCGGCGCTGGCCTGCTATTCGATCCTGCGCGCCAACTCGCGGTTCAGCCAAAGCGCGATCAAGGTCGCGAAGGCGCCCGACAGCAGGTAGATGCCGGCGGCCGGCAATCCGAAGCGGCTCGACAACAGCAAGGCGGCGATCGGCGCGAAGCCGGCACCGAACAGCCAGGCGAGGTCGGAGGTGAGCGCCGAACCCGTATAGCGGTGCCGCGGCGAAAAGCTGGATGACAGCGCACCGGAGGACTGCCCGAAGGAAAGCCCGAGCAGCACGAAGCCGAGCAGCATGAACGCCGCCTCGCCCGCTGGGCCGCCGTCGAGGAGCTGTGGCGCGAAACCGCTGAACACCGCGATGGCGGCGGCCGAAAAGCCGAGCAGCTGCCGCCGGCCGACCCGGTCGGCCACATAGCCCGAGGCGATGATCGCCCCGATGCCCAGCGCCGCGGCGATGGCCTCAAGGACCAGGAACCCGGTCGGGGCGTCGGAGGTGAACAGGAAGACCCAGGACAGCGGGAAGACGGTGACCATGTGGAACATCGCGAAGCTCGCCAGCGGCGCGAAGGCGCCCATCGCGATGGTGCGCCACTCGGCGCGGATCGTCGCAAGGACGGGGGCGGGCGACAGGTCCAGGTTTTCGAAGGCCTGCGCGTATTCCGGCGTGACGACGATGCGCAGCCGCGCGAACAGCGCCACGACATTGATGGCGAAGGACACGAAGAACGGGTACCGCCAGCCCCAATCGAGGAAATCCTCCGCCGGCAGGATGGCGGTGAAGAAGGCAAAGAGCAGGCTGGCGACCACCAGGCCGATCATTGCGCCAAGCTGCGGGACCATCGCGTACCAGCCGCGATGGCGTTCCGGCGCGTTCAAGGCCAGCAGCGACGCCAGCCCGTCCCATGAACCGCCCAGTGCCACGCCCTGCCCCATGCGGAACAGCGCGAGCAACATGACCGAGAAATGACCGATGGACTGGTGGCCCGGCAGGAAGGCGATGGCCGCGGTCGATCCGCCCAGCAGGAACAGGGCGATCGTCAGCTTGGTGCCGCGGCCATAGGCGCGATCGACCGCCGTGAAGATCATCGTGCCGACCGGCCGCGCCATGAAGGCGAGCGCGAAGATGGCGAAGGAATAGAGCGTCCCGGTCAGCGGATCGAGATAGGGAAAGACCAGCTTCGGGAAGACCAGCACCGAGGCGATGGCATAGACGAAGAAGTCGAAGAATTCCGACGTCCGGCCGATCACCACGCCGATCGCGATTTCGCCCGGTGAGATGCGATGCTCGCGGGCATGCAGTGCCAGGGCGTCGCGCTCCGCCTCCGAGGCGGCAAGTGGCTGGGTCGTCATGAGGTCAGGACTCGTCCGGGCACGGTGGGGCGGCCGCGTGCCGCGGGGGCAAGTCTGAAACAAAATTCGTCCGAAGGGGAGATTGAAACGAAAGCGTGTTTGTTGCGCGCCTCATCCCATGGCTAACTGCGCACCATGATCCCGTCCCTCGGACCGCGCCGGCTGCTGCGTCAGTTGGCCATACTCGCTCTGCCGGCCCTGCTCGGCGGCTGCAACCTTGTCGTGCTCAGCCCGGCGGGCGATGTCGCACAGCGCCAGGCCCATCTGGTGATGATCTCCACCGGGCTGATGCTGCTGATCATCCTGCCGGTCATGGCGCTGACCGTGCTGTTCGCCTGGCGGTACCGCGCCGCGAATCGGGACGCGCAATACGAACCCGAGTGGAGCCATTCCACCGGCCTGGAGCTGGTCATCTGGTCGGCGCCGCTGGTCATCATCATCTGCCTCGGGGCGCTGGCCTGGGCCGGGACGCATCTGCTCGACCCCTATCGGCCACTGGCGCGGATCGGCCCCGACCGGCCGGTCGTGGCGGCGGTCGAGCCGCTGGAGGTCAACGTCGTCGCGCTGGACTGGAAGTGGCTGTTCATCCTGCCGGAATACGGCGTGGCCAGTGTGAACGAGCTGGCCGCCCCCGTGGACCGCCCGATCCGTTTCCGCATCACTTCCACCGCCGTGATGAATTCCTTCTTCATCCCCGCGCTCGCCGGCCAGATCTACGCCATGCCGGGGATGGAGACGACGCTGCACGGGGTGATCAACCGGCCGGGCACGTATGAAGGTTTTTCCGCCAATTACAGCGGCGCCGGCTTCTCGGGGATGCGCTTCCGCTTCCATGGGCTCGCCGGGCCGGAATTCGATGCGTGGATCGCGCAGGCGCGGCAGGCCGATGCGACGCTTGGCCGCACCGAGTTCCTGGCGCTGCAACGCCCCAGCGAAAACGTCCCCGTCCGGCACTTCTCCACCGTGGATCCGGCATTGTTCGACGCCATCGTGAACAAATGCGTCGAACCCGGCCGCATGTGCCTGCGCGACATGATGTCCATCGATGAGCGGGGGGGGCTGGGCGTGGCGGGCATCGACGCGGTGCGGCGGTCCGGCAGGGACCGCGACACGCTGGCGGGGCGAACCACGACCATGGTCACGGCCATCTGCAGCATCCCGGCGACGCCGGCGCAGCGCCCCGTCCCGGCGCCCATCGCGCAGGCGCGCCTGACCGGGGCGGGATTGCGGCCGCAGGCCGGACCCTATTCGCGGCCGCTCGTCGCGAGCCAATTGCCACCGCGCCCCGAATCCTGACCGCCGAGATCGCCATGGCAGCACCATCTGAATTGAGCCCGATCTTCGGCAGGCTGACGCTCGATGCGCTGCCGCTGCATGAACCGATCCTGGTCGTGACCTTCCTGGTGGTGGCGGCGCTTGGCACCCTGCTGCTCGGCGCCATCACCTGGTTCCGGCTCTGGGGGTATCTCTGGAAGGAATGGTTCACCAGCGTCGATCACAAGAAGATCGGCGTCATGTACATGGTGCTCGGCATCATCATGCTGCTGCGCGGCTTTTCCGACGCGATCATGATGCGCCTCCAGCAGGCGATCGCCTTCAACGGGTCCGAGGGCTACCTGCCCCCGCACCACTACGACCAGGTCTTCAGCGCCCATGGCGTGATCATGATCTTCTTCGTGGCGATGCCGCTCGTCACCGGGATCATGAATTTCGTCGTACCGCTGCAGATCGGCGCGCGCGACGTGTCCTTCCCCTTCCTGAACAACTTCAGCTTCTGGATGACGACGGGCGGCGCCATCCTGGTCATGACGTCCCTGTTCGTCGGGGAATTCGCCAAGACCGGCTGGCTCGCCTATCCGCCGCTGTCGGGCACCACATACAGTCCTGATGTCGGGGTGGACTATTACATCTGGGGATTGCAGGTCGCGGGCATCGGCACGACGCTGTCTGGCATCAACCTGATCTGCACCATCATCAAGTTGCGTGCGCCGGGCATGAGCCTGATGAAGATGCCGATCTTCACCTGGACGGCGCTGTGCACCAACGTGCTGATCGTCGCGACCTTCCCGGTGCTGACCGCCGTGCTCGCGCTGCTGGCGCTCGACCGCTACGTGGGGATGAACTTCTTCACGACGGAACTCGGCGGCAATCCGATGATGTATGTGAACCTCATCTGGATCTGGGGCCATCCGGAGGTCT
Organism: Acetobacteraceae bacterium; assembly: GCA_022842185.1. Classification (GTDB taxonomy): domain Bacteria; phylum Pseudomonadota; class Alphaproteobacteria; order Acetobacterales; family Acetobacteraceae; genus Neoroseomonas. The sequence goes on along the minus strand of JALHQB010000007.1, from coordinate 30,421 downwards.
ACATCCTGATCCTGCCGCTGTTCGGCGTGTATTCCGAAGTGACGTCGACCTTCTCGGGCAAGCGGCTGTTTGGCTATACCTCGATGGTCTATGCGACGGTGGTCATCACCATCCTGTCCTACCTGGTGTGGCTGCACCACTTCTTCACCATGGGGTCGGGTGCCAGCGTCAACAGCTTCTTCGCCATCACCACCATGGTGATCTCCATCCCAACCGGCGCGAAGCTGTTCAACTGGCTGTTCACCATGTATCGCGGCCGCATCCGCTTCGAATTGCCGATGATGTGGACCATCGCCTTCATGCTGACCTTCGTGGTCGGCGGGATGACCGGCGTTCTGCTGGCCGTGCCGCCGGCGGATTTCGTGCTGCACAACTCCCTGTTCCTGGTTGCGCATTTCCACAACGTCATCATCGGCGGCGTGCTGTTCGGCCTGTTCGCGGCGATCAACTACTGGTTCCCCAAGGCCTTCGGCTTCAAGCTCGATCGGTTCTGGGGCCTGGTGTCGTTCTGGTGCTGGGTGGTGGGGTTCTGGCTGGCCTTCATGCCGCTCTATATCCTCGGGCTGATGGGCGTGACGCGCCGGATGCGCGTGTTCGACGATCCCTCCCTGCAGATATTCTTCGTGATCGCGGGCTTCGGCGTCGCCGTCATATTCGTCGGCATCATGGCGCTGCTGATACAGATCGGGGTCAGCATCAGGAACCGCGCCCGCCTGCGCGACGCGACCGGCGACCCGTGGAACGGGCGGACGCTCGAATGGTCCACCACCTCGCCCCCGCCGGAATACAATTTCGCCTTCACGCCGATCATCCACGACCTCGATGCCTGGTACGACATGAAGCGACGCGGGCAGGAGCAGCCGATGTCCGGATTTCGCCCCATCCCGATGCCACGGAACACCGGGGCCGGCGTGTTCCTGGCGGCCTTCGCCACGGTCTGCGGCTTCGCGCTGATCTGGCAGATCTGGTGGCTGGTGGCGGCGAGCTTCATCGCCGCCCTGGTGACGGCGATCGGACATACCTTCGACTATGACCGCAGCCATCGTATCCCGGCCGAGACAGTCGCCGCGACCGAAGCCCTGCGCACCCGAGCCCTGGCGGCCGCAGAATGACCAGCGAGACCGTCACCACCCAGGCCGCCCCGCTCCGCTTCTACGATGTGGAGGAGCACGAGCATCCCGAAGGCGGCAGCACCATGCTGGGCTTCTGGATCTACCTGATGAGCGACTGCCTTATCTTCGCGATCCTGTTTGCCTGCTTCGCCGTGCTCGGCGGGAACTACGCCGCCGGGCCATCCCCGCGCGACCTGTTCGACCTGCCGCAGGTCGCCCTCAGCACGGCGATGCTGCTGTTCTCCTCGATCACCTTCGGCTTCGCCATGCTGTCGATGCAGGCCGGGCGGCGCGGCGCGACCCAGGGCTGGCTCGTGGTCACCGCCCTGTTCGGCCTGGCCTTCCTCGGCATGGAGCTGCGCGAATTCGCGCATCTGATCAGCATCGGCGCGACGCCGCAGCGCAGCGCCTTCCTGTCGGCCTTCTTCACCCTGGTCGGCACACACGGGCTGCACGTCACCTTCGGCCTGGTCTGGATCGCCACCATGATCGCGCAGGTCGGGCGGCACGGCCTGATCCCCGCCAATCAGCGCCGCCTGATGTGCCTCAGCCTGTTCTGGCACTTCCTGGACATCATCTGGATCGGTGTCTTCACCTTCGTCTATCTCATGGGAATGCTGCGATGAGCGGCGACGCGCATCATGCGGCGGATGGCGCCGCGCACGGCACGCTCCGCGGCTATCTGACCGGTTTCGGCCTCTCGGTGGTGCTGACGGCGATCCCGTTCTGGCTGGTGATGGCGCGGCCATTGGCGGCAAGCCATACCGCCATCCTGATCGTCGGCTTCGCGGTGCTGCAGATCCTGGTTCACGTGGTGTATTTCCTCCATATGAACCGCCGCTCCGAAGGCGGGTGGACGATGATCGCGCTGATCTTCACCCTCATCGTCGTCGCGATCGCGATGTCGGGCTCGACATGGGTGATGTACCACCTCAACACGAACATGATGCCGCCGCATGAGATGCGCAGCGTCCCGTGACATCGCGGCGCGTCCTCGTGCCGGCGCTCGCCGGCGGGGGTGCGCTGGCATTGGCGGCCCTGTTCGTCGCGCTCGGGCTTTGGCAGCTTCAGCGGCGGAGCTGGAAGCAGGAACTGATCGCCCAGGTCGATGCGCGGGCTCACGCAGCGCCGGTTCCCCTGCCGTCGCCGGCGGAATGGGCTTCGTTTTCCCCCGCGCGTGACGGATATCGGCGTGTCGTCGTCGAAGGGCGCCTGCTGCGGGACGATGAGACGCTGGTGCGCGCCACCACCGCGCTCGGAAGCGGCTATTGGGTCATGACGCCCCTGCGGACCTCCGAAGGCACGGTCCTGGTGAACCTTGGCTTCATCCCGCCGGAACGACGGGATGCGCGGATGCGGGGCGCGGCGTGTGGCGACGGCGTCCTCCGGCTCACCGGCCTGCTGCGCGCGAGTGAGCCCGGCGGCGGCTTCCTTCGGTCGAACGATGCCGCGCATGATCGCTGGTATTCCCGGGATGTCGCGGCCATCGCCGCTCGGCGCGGCTTGGACGATGCCGCACCATTCTTCGTGGATGTGGAAGCAGGCCCGAACGCGGCGCCATGCCCGGTGGGTGGGCTGACCGTCATCCGCTTCACCGACCACCACCTGATCTATGCCCTCACCTGGTTCGGTTTGGCGCTGCTGTCCGCCTGGGCGTGCCTCGTCTTCCTGTTCGGCCGCAGGGAGCGATGACGACCGGCCCGGCGGGGGCTTGCCTTCGCGCGCGGTCGGGTCTGGCATGGGGGGAGGAGAAACTGCATGACCCCCCTCACCCTCGTCGTCGTCTCGCGCAATTATTTCAACATGCCGGCCTGGCTGGGCCTGCACGCGGGCTTGTTCGCCCGCGAAGGCATCGCCCTCACCATCGACCACATCGAAGGGATCGAGGAGGTCAATGAGCGCCTGCGTTCGGGCCAGGCGCAGCTTGCCTATGGCGTGACGGAGCATGTGATCCTGGATGCCGAATCGGGCGGCCACCAGGCGATCATCGGCGGCAATGTGAACCGGCTGCCCTTCTCCCTTATCGCGCGGCCGGGCATCGAGGGCCTCAAGGGATTGCGCGGCAAGCGGATCGGGGTCTCCTCGCTCCGTGCCGGATCGTCGTCCCTGATCATGCGGCTGCTCGCGGCGGAAGGCCTGAACTGGCCGGACGACTATGAACTCGTACCCTGCGGACCGATCCTCGCGCGATGGGACCTGTTGCGGAGCGGCGGCATCGATGCCGGACTGCAGGGGGCGCCGCTCAACCACATCGCGCTCGACCAGGGCTTCGTTTCGCTGTGCGAGCCGCGGCAGGATTTCCAGTTCACCAGCCTGGACGTGGATACGCGCTGGGCGGAGGCGAACCGCGATCCCCTGCTGCGGTTCCTGCGCGGGTTCCTGCGCGCGCATGAACGATTCTACAGCGATCGCGACTTGGCACGCGACGTCGCGGTGAAGGAAAGCGGCGTCGATCCCCGCTACGCCGATCGTGCCTGGGACGAGTACACGCGCGACGAGATCTTCCCCCGCGATGGGGAGGCCAGCGCGGCCGGCGTGCAGGCGCTGATCGAAACGAGCGCGCTCATCCGCGACCTGCCGACGCGCGCCCGCACCCGCGCCGAGGACTATATCGACCGGCGCTGGCTGGCCGAGGCGCGGCAATCCCTGTGACCGCCATCGACTATGGGGACCGCGCCCGGATCGGGCTGATTGTGCCATCCGGCAACCAGGTCTGCGAGGCCGAGATCCACGCCATGCTGCCCGCCGGCGTGGCCGCGCTGGTCACCCGCCTTGAATTGCGCGGCAGTTCGGAAGCCGAGCTGCTGCACATGATCGGGTCCCTGGAAGCCGCCGCCCGCCTGCTGGCCGATGCGCGGCCGCAGCTGATCGGATTCCATTGCACGGCCGTATCCACCTTCGCCCCGGCGATGGCCGGCGGCATCGTGCGGCGGATCCAGGACGCGACCGGCTTGCCGGGCACCGCGACCGCCGATGCCATCCTCGCGGCACTGGCTGTGCTCGGCGCACGGCGCGTGCTGCTGGTCACGCCCTACATCGCCGCGGTGCATGACAGGGAAATCGCCTTCCTTGCCGGGCATGGCATCACCGTCACCGGTGGCGCGATGATGGGGCTGAACACCAATGCCGAGATGGCGGAGGTTGCGCCGGAGCGGATCGCCGCGCAGGCGCGGGGGGCGGCCATGGCGGCGCCAGGGGCGGATGTCTGCTTCGTCTCCTGCACCGCGATCCGCTCCGCCGGGTTGATCACGCCGCTCGAAGCCGAGCTCGGCATGCCGGTCATCACCAGCAACCAGGTGATGGCCTGGCACATGCTGCGCCGCTGCGGCATAGCTGGTGCGGCAGCGGGGTTCGGGCGCCTCATGGACCGTGGCTGAACCCCGGCTTGCCCCGCCGGAGCACGGCCTTATCATTGGTGCGACCCGACCGGACCAACCGGACCTCGAAGGAAACGCCCGATGACGAAGCTCAACCGCCGCAGCCTGGGGGCCGCGGCTTTCGCCCTGGCGACCGCCCCGTCCATCCTGCAGGCGCAGGCGCGCACCGTGCTGCGCATTGGCTGGACCAGCGGCGATGGCGCGCAGGACCCCTATGCCGCCGGTGCGCGGCTGTTCAAGCAGGGACTGGAACGGCGCGTCGGCGAACGCGTGGATGTGCAGCTGTTCCCCAACCGCGCCCTGGGTGACGAACGCCCGATGCTGGATGGGATGCGCCTGGGCACGGTCGATATGGGCGTCATCACCAACGCGGTGATCGCGCAGGTCGAACCGGCCTTCCAGGTCAACGACATGCCGTTCCTCTTCTCCAGCGAGGAACAGGCGCATCGCGTGCTGGACGGCCCGGTGGGGCAGTCGCTGAAGACGCGGCTGGAAGCGCGGGGCGTGATCCCGCTGGGCTATATGGAAGGCGGCTTCCGCCAGATGATCAACAATGTCCGGCCGATCGTGAAGCCGGAGGATCTGCGCGGCATCAAGTTCCGCGTGCTGCAAAGCCCCATCTACATCGAGATGTTCCGCAGCCTGGGCGGTAATGCCGTGCCGATGGCCTGGGGCGAGACCTTCACCGCCGTCCAGCAGGGCGCGATCGACGGGCTGGAAATCCCGCTCGGGGTCATCGACCAGAACAAGTACTATGAGGTGACGAAGTACCTGTCGCTGACCGGCCACATCTATTCGATGATCGGCCTGCTGATGGCCAAGCGCACCTTCGACCGGCTGCCCGCCGACCTGAAGGGCCAGGTCACCGAGGCCGCCGCGGAGGCCACCCGCGCCCAGCGCGCCGCCAATGGCGCGGCCAATGCCGGCCTGCTGGAAAGCCTGCGCCGCAACAACATGCAGATCAACGAGGTGCCGGATAAGGCGGCGTTCCGGCGCGGCGTGCTGCCGATGTATGAGGCCTTCCGCGGCCAGATCGGCGCCGACATCGTGCGGGACGCGCTGGCCGCCGTGCAATGAGGGCACTGGGCCTGTTCGTCCGCGGCGTGGCGACGGCGACGCGCTGGTCCGTCGCCGTTGCCGCGGCGGGCATGCTCGGTTGCATCGTCTATCAGGTGATCACGCGCTATGTGCTGGGCGCCGCATCCTCCTGGAGCGAGGAGGCGGCGGTGCTGCTGTTCTCCTGGAGCGTCCTGGGCGGCCTCGCCCTGGGCGTGCATGACGGATTTCATGTCCGGCTCACGTTGCTGCCCGACCTGCTGCCTGGACGCGGACGCATTGGCTATGAACGGCTGGTCGATGCCGTGACGATGCTGCTCGGCCTGTTCCTCGTCTGGTCGGCCTGGCGCTTCCTCGACATCACCTCCGGCTCCGTCTCGGCGGCGATCGGCTATCCGACGGAAATCCTCAATGCGCTCGCCATCGCCTGCGGCGTGCTGATGGCGCTGTTCGGCTTGGAACGCATGCTGCGCCCGGGCGGCGCGGTGCCAGACGACGAAGGCAGCATGGCGTGACCGAGATCACCTGGTTCCTCACCGCGGGCTTCGCCCTGCTGGTGATCCTTGGCGTGCCGTTCGCCATCACCATTCCCCTCGTCATCGCCGGCGCGCTGATCGCGGCGGACATCGAACCGGCATTCCTCGCGCAGTCCATGGTCAGCGGGTCGCAGCAATTCAGCCTGCTCGCCATTCCGCTGTTCATGCTGGCGGGGGAGTTGATGTCGGCCGGCGGCTTGTCGCAGCGATTGGTGGATTTCGCCTCGACACTGGTGCGGCATCTGCGCGGCGGCTTGGCGATGGTCACGGTGCTCGCGGCGCTGGTGTTCTCTGCCATTTCGGGGTCCGCGCCGGCGACCACGGCGGCGATCGGCGCGATCATGATCCCGGCCATGGTGACGGCTGGCTACGACCGCGCCTTCGCGGCCTCCATCGCGGTCAGTGCCGGCGTACTGGGGCCGCTGATCCCGCCCTCCATCGCCTTTGTCATCTGGGGGATCGTGGCCGAACAATCGATCGGCCGGCTGTTCCTGTCGGGTATTGTGCCGGGCATCGTTCTTGCGCTCGGCCTGCTGGTGATTTGCTGGGGCCATGCCTGGCGCCATGACGTGCCGCGCCTGCCGCGCGCCAGCATGAAGGAAGCCGCAACAGCCTTCGCGCGGGGCCGCTGGGCGCTGGCCTCCCCGCTGGTTGTCCTCGGTGGAATCTATGGCGGCATCTTCACGCCAACCGAGGCGGCGGCGGTGTCCTGCGTCTATGCGTTGCTGGTCGGATTGTTCATCGAGAAACAACTCTCGCTGCCGGACCTTCCGGGCATCTTTTTCCGCGCGATGCGCACCAGCGCGATTGTCTGCGCCATCATCGCGGTATCGGCCGGCTTCGGCATCCTGGTGGCGCAGGAACAGATCGCGACGCGCTTCGCGACCTGGATGGCAACGAACATCAGCGAGAAGTGGATGGCGCTCGCCGCGCTAAACATCGCCTTCTTCCTGCTGGCCGCGGTGATGGACGAAATTGCCATCATGGTGATCCTCGGGCCGATGCTGATTGCCATCGCCACCCGCTTCGGCGTGGACCCGATCCATTTCGGCGCGATCATCGTGACCAATGTGTCGATCGGCATGGCGGCTCCGCCGATCGGCTATTGCCTGTTCATCGGCATGGCGATCAGCGGATTGTCACTCACGCGCATCAGCCGGGCGATCTGGCCACAGATCCTGTGGATGCTCGTGGTGCTCTTCCTCACCACCTACGTGCCCAGCTTCGCGCTGATGTTCCAGCCGGCGGCGCGGTAGAGCCGATAGCGCCTGACTGGGCCCAGTCAGGCGCTATCGGCGATGCGCTATGCGTTGATCGCCTGTCCGGTGGCGGGGTCAAAGACATGCAGATGCGCGGGGTCCGGGCGGATCGCGACGGCATCGTCGATCGCCGCGCGATGCGTCGCACGCACCTCGGCGGTGACGCGCAGCTTCGGCGCCAATTCCACCTCGATCAGCCTTTCGCTGCCGATCAGTTCCACGATCCAGACCTTGCCGGGGATCGAGCCCGGACTGCCCGGCTCCACGATGGTCACATCCTGCGGCCGGACGCCCAGCACAAGGTCGGCCGGCGCGCCCGGGGGTAGCGCGATGGGCAGGGGCGTCCCGGCCACCGTCAGCACGCCGTCGCGAAACTGCGCCGGGATCAGGTTCATCGGCGGCGTGCCGATGAAACCCGCGACGAACAGGTTCGCGGGCTTGCCATAGACTTCCTCGGGCGTGCCGATCTGCTGCACCACGCCTTCATTCATCACCACCACCAGATCCGACATCGTCATGGCTTCAAGCTGGTCGTGCGTGACGTAAATGGTGGTGGTGCCGAGATCGAGGTGGAAGCGCCGCAATTCCCCGCGCATCGTCGCGCGCAGTTTCGCATCCAGGTTCGACAGCGGTTCATCCATCAGGAAGATGTCCGGCCGCCGCACCATGGCGCGTCCGAGCGCGACACGTTGCCGCTGCCCGCCCGAGAGTTGTTTGGGTTTGCGCGTCAGCAGGTGCAGGATTTCCAGCACCTTGGCGACGGCGCCGACCTTCTCCTGCTTCTCGGCCTTGGGCGTACCGCGGACTTCCAGCCCGTAGCCGATGTTCCGCGCCACATCCATGGTCGGGTACAGCGCGTAGGACTGGAACACCATGGCGATGTTGCGCTCGCCCGGCGGCAGCGTATCGACCCGCCGATCACCGAAGCGGATTTCGCCCGCCGTCGCCTTCTCCAGCCCAGCAATCATCCGCAGCAGCGTGGTCTTGCCGCAACCGGACGGGCCGAGCAGCGTCACGAATTGCCGCGACGGCACCCGCAAATCCATCGCCTTGAGGACCTGGTTCGATCCGAAGGACTTGGACAGCCCCTGAACAACGACGTCCGTCATCCCTTCACCGCCCCCGCGCCAAAGCCAGCCACCAGATGGCGCTGCATGAAACCGAACAAAATGGCCATGGGCAGCGTCATCAAGACCGATGACGCCATCATCAGGGCCCAATCGACGTGGGTGCCGTCGAAGAAGTGCATCACGCCCACGGTCAGCGGCAGGTTCTCCATGGTGTTCATGAAGACGCGGCCGAACAGGTAGTCGTTCCAGGACACGATCAGCGAAAAGATCGACGCCGCAATGATGCCCGGCAGCGCCACCGGCAGCACGATCTGTCGGAACACCTGCAGGCGCGATGCGCCATCGACCAGCGCGGCTTCCTCGATCTCAATCGGCACGCCGCGGAAGAAGGCCCACATCAGCCACAGGCAGAAGGGCAGCGTGATGCAGACATAGCCCAGGATCAGCGAGAACAGCGTGTCCGTCAGGTCCAGCGACACCATCGTCAGGAACATCGGGAAGACGAAGATCACGCTGGGCACCATGTAGCCCAGGATCGCGATATAGGGCACCGCGCGCTGCCCCCAGAATCGGAAACGCGTCAGGGAATACGCGGCAAGCGTGGCCACCGTGATCGAGATGATCGTCGATCCCACCGAGACGATGATGGAATTGCCGAACCAGGTGAGGAAGTAGGCCGAGGGTGCGACACCCGCCCCTGGCGCGCTGGCGACCGAACTGCCGAACAGCAATTCATGGTACGCCTCGAAGGTGATGTTCTCCGGCCACAGCGTCGGCGGCCAGCGGAAGATCTCGTCCTTGGGCTTGAGGCTGGTCGAGATCGCCCACAGCAGCGGGAAGCACACCACGAAGGTGATGGCGCTGAGCACGGCATAGAGGATGGCAGCGACCCAGGGCTTCATACGGCCTTGTCCTCTCGCCCGAAGCCGGACACGCGAATATAGACCATCGACCCCACAAGCAGCAGCAGCAGCATGATGACGCCTGCTGCCGCGCCGACCCCCATCCGCAGGTTCGCGATGGACTGGTCGAAGGCATACAGCGCGAGGTTGTAGGTCGAGGTGCCCGGCCCGCCGCGCGTCAGCAGGTAGATTTCCTCGAATTTGTTGAAGGTCCAGATGGTGCGGAAGACGATCACCACCGCCAGCACTTCGGCCAGTTGCGGCAGGGTGATGTCGCGGAAGCGGCGGAAGGCGCCGGCGCCATCCACCTTCGCCGCGTCGTACAGTTCCGTCGGGATGGTCTGAAGGCGCGCCAGCACCACAATCACGACGAAGGGCGTGTATTTCCACACGTTCAGCAGGATGGCGCTGGTCATCGCCATGGTCGGCGTGGACAGCCATGCGATGCGTTCATCGATGACGCCCACCGACATCAGCAGGTGATTGACGATGCCGATCTCGGAATTGAACAGCCAGCGCCAGTTCAGCGCGATCACGACAGTCGGCACGATATAGGGAAACAGCAGCAGGCCGCGGAAGGCGTTCATCCCCTTCAGTGGCTGGTGCAGCAGCATCGCCAGCCCGACACCGATCAACGCCTGCATCACCGTGGACCAGCCGGTCCAGACGATGGCCTGCCAGAAGCTTTCCCAGAACAGCGGGTCTTCCAGCACAAACAGATAGTTGTCCAAGCCCACGAAGGGCTGGTCGTCCGGCCGCAGCGGATTGTATCGGACGAAGGACATCCGAACGGCCTCGGCGATCGGCCAGACCAGGAAGACAGCAACGGCAATGATGAGGGGGAGCATGAACAGCACCCCCACCTGGCGGTCGGACAGCCGGAACTTCATCCGAGCAGGCGCCGGTTCTCGCGGCGGATGTCCTCGAACTGCCGGTGACCCCATTCGACGGCGGCGCGCGGGTTCTCGTTGTTGACCAGGATGCGCTGCGCGACCTGCGACCACACGTTGCGGCCATGGCCGATGCCGGCCAGCGGGTTGATGCCCTTCTTCAGCTCATGCCCGGAATTGCAGGCATATGGGACGAAGCCGGTGAAGATCACGTCCACGCTGCGCTTCTTCTGCTGGTACATCGGGTTGTTCAGCAGGTCAGGCGCAGTCGCCTGGTCCTTGAACACCGGGCCGACATTGGGGAACAGGCTGTTGGCGTAGCGCACCATCCAGTCGGTGCTGTTCATCACATGGGCCATCGCCTCCTTCGTCTCGCGGATGAAGGGGTTGTTCTGGCGCGGCATGATGAAGCCGTTGATGTCGGTCCAGGACCAGCGCGCTCCGGTGCGCGGATGGGCCGGGTTCAGGTAGTATTCCATCTTCTCGTAGATCGGCTTCGCCTCGTCGAAGGCGCGGCCCATGGTGCGCCCCCAGTAGAAGCTGCTGCCGGTGCGGCCCGTCACATGCTGGTCCACCACCTGCAGGAAGCTGAATTCGACCGCCGAACGCGGCATGGTCGCGTACAGCTCCTTGATGAATTCATAGGTCTCGATGGTGGCGGGGCTGTTGAAGGTGGTCTCGAAGCTGCGGGCGGGGTCCCAGGTCATGCCGCCGGCCTGCCAGATCAGCTGCTGGATATGGTAATCGCCGCAGATATTGCGCCCGAGCGCCATGGTGAAGCCCGCGCTGCCCTGGCGCTTGGCCTGGATGGCCTTCGCACTGTTCAGCAGGTCGTTCCAGGTCCAGTTGGTCGGGTCGGACAGGCCGGCTTCCTGGCGTGCGTCATCCTGCATGATGAACAGGCAGCCCTGGTGATGCAGCGGCACGGCGTATTGCGTGCCCTTCCAGGTGCCGAAATCGTCGATGGTGAAGCCGTCCACCAGGCGCTCTCGCGCGCGGATGGCGGTGTTCACGTCCTGCATCGGCTCCAGCAGGCCCTCGGCCGCGAGTTGGTAGGCGATGGGCGATTCCACGCTGATCAGCGCGGGCGGCCGCCGCGCCGCGAGGTCGGTTGCAAGCTTCGTATAGACGGAGTCCCAGGCGATCTGCTCGGCTTCAAACCGCAGGCCGGGCGCGTTGCGCTGGGCCCATTCGTTCAGGCCGTTGGTGAAGACGCCGATATAGGGGCCAGGTTCGCCCCAGACCCGCGCGACGCGTTCGCGCGTCTGGGCGAAGGCGGGCGCCGCGAGCGTGGTTGCGGAGAGCCCGGTGGCCAGGGCGGCACGACGGCTCAGCCTCATCGTCATCGTCTTGGTTTCCTTCCCTTCGCCGGCCTGTCCGCTCGCTGGGTGGCGGCGTCGCTCGGCATTGGCCGAAGCGTATGGGCCTGCGGCAGGTCTGGTCAACTTGCCCGGGCGCGCGCAGCAGGCCGTGTCAGGATTGCAGAGCGGGAATGTAGCTGGTAGCGCAATACGCATCGAAACACGGAACCGGGCCGCCGTCCGTCTGGATTGGCCATGCCCGGCGATGCGCGCTGAAAAGCCGCATGCCTGGACCCGTGGACCGACGGAGCGCCGCGCCAAAGTGCCAGGGTGCCCAGAATAACGGGAGCAATAGTATGGCGACAGCTCAGAACTTCTCTGCCGACGACGTGATCCTCGACCTGGGCGCAGGCAGCAAGCGCAACCTTCTGGAGACGCTCGCCGCCGAAGCCGCCAGGCGCATGGACCGGCCGGAAGCCGAAATCCTGACCGCCTTGAAGGATCGCGAGGCGCTCGGTTCCACCGGCCTTGGCCGCGGCATTGCCTTGCCGCATGCCCGCCTCCCCGGCGACCAGCCGCCGCTGCAGCTTTTCGTGCGGCTGGCCCGGCCCATCGACTATGAGGCGCGCGACGAGGAGCCGGTCGATCTCGTCATCCTCGTGCTCTGGCCCGAAGCCACGGCCGAAGGGTTTTTACCCGCCCTGTCCGACACCTGCCGCGGCCTCAGGGACCCGCAGGCGCTGCGCGCCTTGCGCTCCGCCGCCTCGTCCGAGGAGGCGGCGGCACTCCTGAACGGGTATAACCGCCTGCCCACCGCCGTGCCCAAGGATTCGTGATGCGCGCCCCGGCCACGCACGGGTCGCACGATGCCTGACAGCGTCCTGCTGCTCACGCTCATCATCCTGCCTTTCGTCGCGTCCATCGCCGCCGGACTCCTGCCATCGGGCGCGCGGGACACCGCGTCGGGATTGGCGGGGGCGGTCGCGCTCATCGGCCTCGGCATGGTGTGGGCGGCCTATCCGACCATCTCCCAGGGCGGCGTGCTGCGCGCCGACTTCGCCTGGATGCCGTCGCTTGGCCTGACCTTCGTTCTGCGGATGGATGGCTTCGCCTGGCTCTTCTGCGGGTTGATCACGGGCATCGGTGCGCTCGTCGTGCTCTATGCCCGCTACTACATGTCCTCCGACGACCCCGTGCCACGCTTCTTCGCCTTCCTGCTGGCCTTCATGGGGGCGATGACGGGGCTGGTGATCTCGGGGAACCTGATCCAGCTCGCCTTCTTCTGGGAATTGACGAGCCTCTTCTCCTTCCTGCTGATCGGCTACTGGCATCATCTGGCGGCGGCACGCGACGGTGCGCGGATCGCGTTGACCATCACCGCGACGGGTGGGCTGTGCCTCTTCGCCGGCGTCCTTGTCCTGGGGCATATCGTCGGCAGCTACGACCTCGATACCGTGCTGGCCTCGGGGGACCGGATTCGCGACCACGACCTTTATCTGGTGGCCCTGGTCCTCGTGGTGCTGGGCGCGCTGACCAAAAGCGCGCAGTTCCCGTTCCATTTCTGGCTGCCGCATGCCATGGCGGCGCCCACCCCGGTCTCTGCCTATCTGCATTCGGCCACATTGGTGAAGGCCGGCGTGTTCCTGCTGGCGCGGCTGTGGCCGGTGATGGCCGGCACCGATGCCTGGACCTGGACGGTGGGGCTCGCCGGGCTGATCACCATGCTGATCGGCGCCTATATCGCGATCTTCCAGAATGACCTGAAGGGTCTGCTGGCCTATTCGACCATCAGCCATCTCGGGCTGATCACGCTGCTGCTGGGCCTGAAGAGCGAACTCGCCCTGGTCGCCGCGATCTTCCACATCATCAATCACGCCGCGTTCAAATGCTCGCTGTTCATGGCGGCCGGCATCATCGACCACGAAACGGGCACGCGCGACATCAGGCGGCTCTCCGGCCTCAACCACTCCATGCCCTTCACGGCGCGGCTCGCGCTGGTGGCCGCGGCGGCGATGGCCGGCGTGCCGCTGCTGAACGGCTTCCTGTCCAAGGAAATGTTCTTCGCCGAGGCGCTCTCCGCCGAGGCACCCGTCTCGCCGCTGCTCAACATCCTGCCGCTGGCCGCCATGCTGGCGAGCGCCTTCTCCGTCGCCTATTCGCTGCGCTTCATCCATGGCGCCTTCTTCGGCCCGGAGGCGACGGACCTGCCGCGCAAGCCGCATGAACCCGGCACCTGGATGCGCTTCCCGGTCGAGATCCTGGTGCTGACCTGCATCATCGTCGGCGTGTTGCCGGCGGCGACGATCGGGCCTTTCCTGGCCCTGGCCGTTCACTCCGTGCTCGGCGACGATGCGCCGACCTACAGCCTGGCCGTCTGGCACGGCTTCAACCTGCCGCTGCTGATGAGCGCGGTCGCGATGGCTGGCGGGGTGGTGCTGTACCTTCTGCTGCAACGCCGCCTGCGCACCAATGAGGACGGTCCGCCGGTGCTATGGCGCCTGGAAGGCCAGCGCATCTTCGAACGCGTCATGGTGTTCGTGTCCTGGCGCCTGGCGCGACGGCTGGAAGGCCTGGTCGGCACGCGCCGGCTGCAGCCGCAGCTTCGCGTGCTGGTTGGCATCGCGATCCTGGCCGGTGCCGCGGCCGCCTGGTGGGGGGGCTTCGGGCCGGGCAACCTGCCGGCCTCGCCGATCGATCCGGTCCTCGCACTCATCTGGCTGGTCGGCGGCGCCTGTGCCCTCGGGGCCGCATGGCTGGCGAAGTACCATCGGCTGGCCGCGCTGATCCTGGTGGGCGGCGCGGGCCTCGTGGTGTGCGTGACCTTCGTGTGGTTCTCTGCGCCGGACCTCGCCCTGACACAGCTCACGGTCGAGGTGGTGACCACCGTCCTGTTGCTGCTCGGCTTGCGCTGGCTGCCCAAGCGCTTGCACATACCCGGGGACCGAGGCCCCGAGGTACTGTCGCGCACGCGCCGCCTGCGCGACCTGGGCCTTGCGACGGGCGCCGGGCTGGGGCTGGCGGCCCTGTCCTATGCCGTGATGACGCGCACGCCGCCCGATCTGCTGGCCCTGCATTTCCTGGCGCGCGCTTATACCGAGGGCGGCGGCACCAATGCCGTCAACGTCATCCTGGTCGATTTCAGGGGATTCGACACGCTTGGGGAGATCTTCGTGGTGGCCTCGGTGGCGCTCACCACCTTCGCGCTGCTGCGGCGTTTCCGCCCGGCGCCGGAGAGCATCGAACTGCCCGAGCAGCAACGCGACCAGGCCGGCACCGACGCCGCCCATGTCGGGCAGCGCGAGACCGGCCGCGTGGCGGATTGGCTGCTGGTCCCCTTCACGCTGACGCGGCTGTTGTTCCCGGTCATGCTGGTCGTGGCGATGTTCCTGCTGCTGCGCGGCCATGACCTGCCGGGCGGTGGGTTCTCGGCCGGCATGGTCGTCGCGATCGCGATCATCCTGCAGTACATGATCGGGGGCATCGAATGGACGGAGGACCGACTTCGGCTGCGTCCGCATCTGTGGGTCGGCACCGGCCTGCTGCTCGCCTCCGGCACGGGCCTGGCGGCCATGCTGTTCGGCCGGCCCTTCCTGACGACCTACTTCGCCTATGGCGACCTGCCGATCATCGGCAAGGTGCCACTCGCCTCCGCGCTCATCTTCGACATCGGCGTCTTCGCCCTGGTGGTGGGCGCCACGCTGCTGATGCTCGTGGCGCTGGCGCACCAATCCGTGCGCGCCCATCGCGCCACGCCACGCCGGTCCACCGAAGCGGGAGACGATTGATGGAACTCGTCCTCTCGCTCGGGATCGGGGTGCTGGCGGGATCGGGGGTGTGGCTGCTGCTGCGGCCGCGCACCTTCCAGGTCATCATCGGGCTTTGCCTGCTGTCCTATGCGGTCAATCTGTTCATTTTCTCGACCGGCGGCCTGCGCAGCGGCGCGGCTGCCATCCTGGCGCCGGGCGAGACCGGAACCCTGGCGCAATACGCCGACCCGCTGCCCCAGGCGCTGGTTCTCACCGCCATCGTCATCGGTTTCGCGACCACCGCGCTGTTGCTCGTCGTCCTGCTGGCGGCACGCGGCCTGACGGGAACCGACCATGTGGATGGCCGGGAACGCGAGCGATGACGGGCTGGATCGACCACCTCATCATCGCGCCCATCCTCGTGCCGATGCTCGCGGGCGTTGCGATGGTGCTCGTCGGTGACCGATCGCGCGCCAGCGTGGTGACGCTCGGGCTCGTCTCCACCGTCGGTCTGATCGTGCTGTCCGTGGTTCTGCTAGGACTGGCGCAGGACCCGCTGGTGCGTATCTACCGTCTGGGCGACTGGCCGGTGGCGTTCGGCATCGTGCTCGTGCTGGACCGCCTCTCGGCGCTGATGCTGGCGCTGACATCGGTGCTGGGGTTTGCGGCCTTCATCTTCTCGGTCGGCCGCTGGTACCGGGCGGGCACGCATTTCCAGCCGCTGCTGCAGTTCCAGCTGATGGGCCTGAACGGCGCCTTCCTGACCGGCGACCTGTTCAACCTGTTCGTCTTCTTCGAAGTGATGCTCGCCGCATCCTATGGCATGGCGCTGCACGGGTCGGGCGTCGCGCGTGTCCGGGCCGGGTTGCACTACATCGTCATCAACCTGGTCGCGTCGCTGCTGTTCCTGATCGGTGCCAGCGTCGTGTACGGCATCGCCGGCACGCTCAACCTGGCGGACCTGGCGGTGCGGATGCGTGGCATCGCGGTGGAGGATCGCGGGCTGCTTGAAACGGGCCTCGCGATCCTGGGCATCGCGTTCCTGACCAAGGCGGCGATGTGGCCGCTCGGGTTCTGGCTGCCGCCGACCTATGCCGCCGCGGCAACACCGGCGGCGGCAATCCTGTCCATCCTCAGCAAGGTTGGGATTTATGCCGTCCTGCGGGTCTGGCTCCTGCTGTTCGGTGACGAGGCCGGCGCTTCGGCGGGGTTCGCAGGCTCCTGGTTGTTGTTCGGCGGCCTGCTCACCATCGCATTCGGTTCCATCGCCGTCCTCGCCACGCAGAACCTGCCGCGTCTCGCGGGGGCAAGCGTGATGGTCTCCTCGGGCACGCTGCTGGCGGCGATCGGTGCGGGACAGGTGGCGGTGACGGCGGGTGCGCTGTTCTACGCGGCCAGTTCCGTGCTCGCCATCGGCGCCTTCTTCCTTCTGATCGAACTGGTCGAGCGTGGGCGCGAGGTGGGTGCCGACGTTCTGGCGGTGACGCGCGAGGCCTTCGGCACCGGTGAGGACGACGAAGAACCGCTGGAACAGGAAGCGGTCGGCGTCGCCATTCCCGGCACGGTGGCGATCCTGGGCATCAGCTTCATGGCCTGTGCGCTGCTGCTCGCCGGCCTGCCGCCGCTGTCCGGCTTCCTCGCCAAATTCGCCATCCTCGCCCCGCTTCTGGGGCAGGGCGATGGCCCGGTGCCGGCGACGACCTGGGCCTTGATGGCGGCGCTGATCCTGTCAGGCCTGGCCAGCCTGGTTGCCATGCTTCGGGTGGGCATCGACGTCTTCTGGACATCCCCCGCGCCGCGCATTCCGCGGATCGCGGTGCTGGAGATCGCGCCGATCCTGCTGCTGCTGACGCTGTGTGCCGCGCTGACGGCAGCGGCCGGGCCGGCGATGGACTACATGGAGGCGGCGGCACGCGCGTTGCATGCGCCGACGGGATACCTGCACGGCGTCAACCCGCCGGTGCCTGCCGCAACATACGGGAGCGGCGGATGACGCGCTGGCTGCCCTACCCCCTGGTCGCGCTGCTGCTGCTGGGACTGTGGCTGCTGCTGACCGGCAGCATGTCGCCCGGTGCGTTTCTGCTGGGTGGCGTGCTTGCCGTCGCCGGGTCCGGAATCCTGGTGGCGCTGCTGATGCCCCGGGCGCGTCTGCGGCGCCTGACAACCGTGCCCGGTCTGCTGCGCGACATCGTGGTGGAGGTTGTCCGGTCGAACAACGCCGTGGCCTGGATCATCCTGCAGCCGGGCCATGCGGCGAACCGCCGGTCGGGCTTCGTGCGTGTCCCGCTCGACATGCACAGCCCGCATGGCCTCGCGGCACTGGCCTGCATCCTGACGGCGACGCCGGGAACGATCTGGGTTGAATATGATTCGTCGGACGGCAGCATGCTGCTGCATGTGCTCGATCTGATCGACGACGAAGCCTGGGTCCGTATCGTCAAGGATCGTTGGGAGCGGCGGCTGATGGAGATTTTCGAATGAGCGCGGGCATCGTTGCCGGCGCGGTGCTGGTCGCGCAGATCCTGCTCGTCATCGCCATGGGATGCGCCGCGTACCGTCTCCTGCGCGGCCCCCGTGCGCAGGACCGCGTGCTGGCGCTCGACACGATGTATGTGAACGCCGCGATCCTGCTGCTGGTGTTCGGCATCCGCAGCGGCAGCACGCATTATTTCGAGGCCGCACTGCTGATCACGCTGCTCGGCTTCGTGGCCACCGCCGCCTTGGCCAAGTTCCTCATGCGCGGGGAGGTCATCGAGTGAACAACGCCGTAGACCTGCCCCTTTGGGCGGCGGTGCCTGTCGCGCTGCTGCTGGTGTTCGGGGCTGGGCTGACGCTGATCGGGTCGATCGGCCTGGTGACGCTGCGCAGCTTCTATGCCCGTGTCCACGCCCCGACCCTGGGCACGACCCTCGGGATCGGCTCCGTCCTGGCGGCATCGATGCTGTACTTCTCCGTGGTGCAGAGCCGCTGGGTGCTGCACGAGATCCTGATCGGCGTGTTCATGGTCATCACAACGCCCGTCACGCTGATGCTGCTCGCGCGCGCGTCGCTCTATCGGGACCGACAGGAGGGCAGCTCGGAAGTGCCCCCCCTGCCGCCTCCGGTCCCGAAGGAGGAAGACTGACCGCCGGCAGCCATATGGGTTGTTACATTATATCGTTCATCGCGCGGCCCGTCCGGCCCGGCGCAGGCCGGCATTCCCAGGGGGTCTCGCGCCCGCTCCCGAATTCCGCTAACCCCCCGCCGTCATGCGCCACTTCCTGGATTTCGAAAAACCGATCGCCGAACTTGAGGGCAAGATCGAGGAGCTGCGTCGGACCACCGACGCCGGCGGCATCGATGTTGCCGATGAAGTCGGGCGCCTGCGTGACAAGGCGCAGGCGCTGCTCAAGGCCACCTACGCGAAACTGTCGCCCTGGCAGAAGGCGCAGGTCGCCCGCCACCCCGACCGGCCGCATTGTTCCGACTTCATCGCCGCGCTGATCGAGGACTACACGCCGCTGGCCGGCGACCGCGCCTTCGCGGACGATGCCGCGGTGATGGGCGGCATGGGCCGCTTCCGCGGCCGCGCGGTGATGGTGCTGGGCACCGAGCGCGGCCACGACACCGACAGTCGGGTGAAGCATAATTTCGGCATGGCGCGGCCGGAGGGGTACCGCAAGGCACGCCGGCTGATGGAACTGGCCGGGCGATTCGGCCTGCCGATCCTGTCCTTCGTCGATACCGCCGGCGCCTTCCCGGGCATCGAGGCCGAGGCCCGCGGCCAGGCCGAAGCCATCGCCCGGTCGATCGAGGCCGGCCTCGACGCCCCGGTGCCCTTCATCGCCACCATCATCGGGGAGGGCGGTTCAGGCGGGGCCATCGCGCTCGCGGCCGCCGACCGCATCATCATGCTGGAACACGCGATCTATTCGGTGATCTCGCCGGAGGGCTGCGCCTCCATCCTGTGGCGGGACGCCGCGCAGGCCTCGACCGCCGCCGAGGCCCTGAAGCTGACGGCCGAGGATCTGCGCCGGCTGAACCTGGTGGACGCCATGGTGCCCGAGCCGCTGGGCGGGGCGCATCGCGACGCCGCCGCGACGATCGGCGCGCTGGGGGACAAGATCGCGGAGCTTCTCGCGCCGCTGGTCGAGCTGGACGGTGCCACGCTGCGGGCGCGGCGGCGGGAGAAGTTCCTGGAAATGGGGCGGCACGGGAGCCTTTGAACGTGCGCTTGCGGTCCTGCGAGGTCGCGACCGGAGAGGGCGTTGCCCCCTCCGGACCTTCCCCACCAAAGGCTTAAGGCCTTTGGAAACCTCGATTTTGGTGCCGACACACGAGGTTTCGTCGAGGGGCCGCCGCCCGCGCGCTGCCAGGACCCCGTGGCCGATGGGCGGTTGGTTCGGAGAGGCGGTTCTCCGTGGGCAGTAGCCGCCAAGGTGGAAGAGCAAAGCCGGAGAGTGCCATGTCCCCTCCGGACGTCCGCCACAAAAGGCCCAGGGACCTCTGGACACCCCAACACGGCGCTGAACTGTTCAGATCATACCCCCTGAAGAAGCCTCTCCGGGCACCGGCCCAGCCTCGGACGCCCCACACCAAGTTGAGGTTTCCAAAGGCCTTAAGCCTTTGTTGGGGTGGCTTGGAGGGGCAAAGCCCCTCCAATCTCCAGGTCCGCCCCGCATGACCCCCGACGCCCTCCGCGACGCCTTCCTGCGCGCCTTCCCGGGCGTCTCGCTGGTCATCTTCCTCGCCGCCGTGGATCAGACCATCGTCGCCACGGCGCTGCCGGCCATCGCCGCCGAGATGGGTGGCATCGAGCGCACATCCTGGATTCTCGTCGCTTATCTGGTCGCCGCGACCTGCGCGGCGCCGATCTTCGGCCAATTGGGTGATGTGTTCGGCCGTCGCCGCGTCACTTTCCTGGCGCTGGGGATTTTCGCGGCGGGGTGCCTCGGCTGCGTGGTCGCGCCGAACCTGCCCGCGCTGGTCGCCGCCCGCATCATCCAGGGCTTCGGCGGCGGCGCGCTGCTGACCTTGGCGCAAGCCTTGATCGGGGAAGCGCTGCCGGCACGCGAACGCGGCCGCTACCAGGCGCGCATCGCGGGATCCTATGCGTTTGCCTCCGCCTTCGGGCCGGTGGCGGGCGGTTATCTCTCGCAGACGCTGGGCTGGCGATCCATCTTCGTGATGCTTTTGCCGCTGGCCGCGCTTTGCGCCGTGCTGGCGCGACGTCTGCCCTATGTGGCGCCGGCCCGACTTGGAGTGCGGATGCGCTTCGACTGGCTGGGGCTGGCGCTGTTCGTGGTCATGGTGGCGGCTGCGCTGATCGGGTTGGATCGCGCGCGGCGGCTGGACCCGGCGCTGCTGCCGCTGGCGGCGGGGCTTGGGGTGCTGGCGCTGGGCGCGGGGACGCTGCTGCTGCGGGTGGAACGCGCCGCACCCGACCCGCTGTTGCCGCTTGGGCTGTTCGCGGACCCATCGATCTGGCGGACCTATGCGGTCTCGGCCTGCGTCGTGGGGGCGCAGGTGGGCATGATCTCGTTCCTGCCGGTGTGGTTCCAGACGGTGCGCGGGCTGGAACCGGGACCGTCTGGGCTGATGCTGCTGGCGATGTCGGCCGGCGGCGTGTCGGGGGCGTTCTTCGCGGGCCGGATGGCGGCGAAGACCGGCTTTGCGATGCGCTGGCCGTCGATCTTCCTGCCCATCGGCAGCGCGATCTGGGCGGCGCTGGCGGTATTTGCGCCTGGCATGCCCTTGGTGCCGCTGGCGCTGCTGTTGGCCATGGTCGCCTTCTGCACGGGGACGTCCTTTCCGATGGTGCAGGTCACGGCGCAATCGGCGGCGGGGCGGGAAAGGCTCGGCTCGGCCTCGGCCGGGGTCGCGTTCTCGCGCAACATCGGGGCGGCGACCGGCACCGCGCTGGTCGCCGCGGCGGTCTTCGCGGCGCTGACCTTGACCGGCCCGGCCACGACCCCCGCTTTCCAGCGGCTGGTGGCGGAAGGGGCCGGCTTTATCGACACCCTGGCGCCGGAGGCCGCGGCCGTGCTGCGGGCGGATTTGGTCGAGGCGTTCCGGATGCTGTTCGCCAGCGTTGCCGCCTTGATGGCCGGGGGGGCATTCTTCGCGTGGCGGGTGCCATTGCGGCGGGTCTGACGGGTTCGTCTGACCGCCCCACCCGTGCAGTGCCCGATTTCAGCCCGGCGCATTCTGCTCTACCGTGAACCCATGACCGAGACACTTCCCGACCTCCTCCTGATCGGCTGTGGCAAGATGGGCGGCGCCATGCTGTCCGGCTGGCTCGAACGCGGCCTGTCGCGCGCCGTGGTGGTGGAACCCCATGCCCCGGCGGCGGCGGCTTTCGCTGGCCGCGCGACCATCGTCCCAGACGCCGCTTCCATCCCGGCGGATTTCCGCCCCAAGGCGGTCATCCTGGCGATCAAGCCGCAGGAAGCCCCCGCGACGCTGCCCGCCTTCGCGCGCTTCGCCACCGGGGACACGCTGTTCGTGTCGATCATGGCGGGCCGGTCGGTCGCATCGATGCGCGCCGCGCTGGGCGACCAGGCGGCGGTGGTACGGGCCATGCCCAACACCCCGGCCGCCGTGCGCCAGGGTTTCACCGCCGCCTTTGCCGCCCCCGGCGTGATGACAGCGCAAAGGGCGCTCGCCGACGCGCTCCTCCAGGCCGTGGGCGAAGTCGCCTGGGTCGATGCGGAGGACATGATCAACCCCGTCACCGCGGTATCCGGCGGCGGCCCCGCCTATGTCTTCCTGCTGGCCGAGGTGATGGAAAAGGCGGCGATCGAACAGGGCCTGCCGCCCGCGCTCGCCCGGCAGATGGCACGGGCGACGGTGGCGGGATCGGGCGCGCTGCTGGCGGCCAGCACGCAGGATGCCGCCGACCTGCGCATCGCCGTGACCAGCCCCAAGGGCACCACGGAACGCGCGCTGGCGGTGCTGATGGAAGCCGAAGCCTGGCCGGCGGCCATGTCCAAGGCGATCCAGGCCGCCACCGATCGCGCACGGGAGTTGGCCGGTTGAACCAGCCTTCCCATATGCTGTGCCCATGAGCGAGACCAACGACGACGCCCTGATTGCCGCGCTGTGGCGGGTGATCGCGGCGCATGGCTGGCCCGGCCTGACCATGGGGCGATTGGCCGGCGAATCCGGCGTGCCGATGGCGACGCTGCGCGAGCGGTTTCCCTGCCGGCTGGACGCGCTGGTGCTGCATGGCCGGACCATCGACCGGGCGGTGCTGGCGGGCACCATTGCCGGCCAGGGTGGCGCGGCGCGCGACCGGCTGTTCGATGTGCTGATGCGCCGGCTCGATGCCATGCAGCCGCATCGCGCCGGCATCCTGCGCTTCGTGCGGGATTTGCCACGCGACCCCGGCCTGGCGGCCTGGCTCGCGCCGCACCTCGCGCAGTCGATGCGATGGATGCTGGATGCGGCGGAAATCGAGGCGGATGCAGGGCGTCGCCGGCTGCTCGCCCTCGGGCTGGCCGGTGTCTGGCTCGGTACGCTGCGCGCCTGGGCCGAGGATGAGAGCGAGGATCTCGGCCACACCATGGCCGCGCTGGACAGGTTGCTCGACCGCGCCGGGCAGATCGGGCGAACCTTCCGGCTGGTGCCCGATGACGCGCCGCCGCAGATGGTCGCCGACACCGTTGACGACTGAACTCGCGGTGCGACGCATGCCGCATGCTGTTCATGATGCGGTGCGGCGAAATAGGGTCTAGGCTGCAACCCGCATCGTTGGGGAGCAGGTGATGTCAGACCGTTTTGGTTTCAAACCAGATTTCGACATGATGAAAGTCCTCGGCGAGTTTCGCATGCCGGCGATGCCCGACATGGAAGCCCTGGCCGCGGCGCAACGCCGCAACATCGAGGCGCTGTCCACCGCCAACCGCGTGGCGCTGGAAGGCGCGCAGGCCGTCGCGCGGCGGCACATGGAGATCATGCAGAATTCGGTCACCGAGATGACCGAGGTCATGAAGGCGTTCTCCACCACCGATGCCCCGCAGGACAAGGCGGCGAAGCAGGCAGCGCTGGCCAAGTCCACCTATGAGAAGGCAGTCGCGAATCTGCAGGAGATCGCGGACCTGATCCAGAAGTCGAACAACGAGGCGCTGTCGGTTCTGAACAAGCGCTTCGCCGAGGCGATGGATGAGGTGAAGGGCCTGGTTCCCAAGGGCAAGTAACGACCGGCACCTGAGGCGTCGATCCATCCAGTGTGCGTGGATCGCGCCAGGCGGCCACCACCGGATTCAACGGTTGGGGGCAGGTCCAGTTCCGCGGCCGATCATGTGGCCCTGCGCGTCGTAGCGGCGCCAGGTATCGCCGCTGCGTTCGATGCGCCCGGTGCTGCGGCCCGAAGAATCGTAAAGGCGCGCGCGATCGCCCGACCATTCCGTGCGTCCGGTCGATCGGCCGGATGAATCGTAGTGCCGCGCAGTATCCCCACGCTGTTCGCTACGGCCTTGGGTGCGCCCGGAGAAATCGTAGTGGCGCGTGGTATCGCCACGCGTTTCGGAACGACCGATGGAGCGCCCGGATGAATCATAGTGCCGCTGCGTGTCCTGGCGCCCTTCGGTGCGGCCGACTGAACGACCGGACGCATCGTATTGCCGCCCGGTCTGAGCGCCTGCAAAGGCCGGGGCCAGCAACAGCAGCAGGGCAGCGATGAGGGGTGCGGTGCGGGGCATTCGGGATGTTCCGGTGGTATCGTTGCGGAGAGTTGGGGCGGGGATGTGGCGGGCCACGCATCACGCCCTTGCACTGGCGGCCGCAGGAATGGAGGGGCACTGCCCCATACGCGCGAACAGGTGGCGATGATGCTCCCTGGAGAGTGGCGTCGTCCCTCTCCAAACCTCACCCCACCAAAGGCTTAAGGCCTTTGGATACCTCCTTTTTTGCTGCTGAACGCCGGTGGTCGGTGCCAAATTGAACGCCCCTTTCTTGGCATTTGACCGGGTGAAGGATCGCCCTTCGTGACAAGCGCCAAGGTCCCGCGGACCAGGGACCCGTTGGTCCCTGGCGGGGTGGTTTGGAGGGGCAGCGCCCCTCCAACCTTCGCGCCTATTGGGCACTGCCCCTCTGGGTCGTACCGGTCCGTGTCAGGGACCGCTGGTTTGGGTCGCCGGCGCATGCCGGCCGCCCGCCGCGTCAGTGCCATGCACAAACTCAAGCGGCCGCCGCATGGCGACCGCGCCGATGATTTACACAAAGGCGTCACGTTGCTACCTAGCGCCCGCCTTCCTCCCGCCAGTGACGCCCTGCGGCGCCCGGAGCCCCCCCGGCCATGAAGATCGTCGCCTGCAACAGCAACCGGCCCCTGGCCGAGGCCGTAGCCGCGGCCTGCGGAATTCCGCTGACCAATGCCTCGGTGCGCCGCTTTGCCGACATGGAGGTGTTCGTCGAGATCCATGAAAACATCCGCGGCGAGGATGTCTTTGTGGTGCAATCCACCTCCTATCCGGCCAATGACAATCTGCTGGAACTGCTCATCACGCTCGATGCCCTGAAGCGGTCATCGGCGCGGCGCATCACCGCGGTGATCCCGTATTTCGGCTATGCGCGGCAGGATCGGAAATCCGGCCCGCGCACCCCGATCAGCGCCAAGCTTGTGGCGAATCTGATCACCGCGGCGGGCGCCAACCGCGTGCTGACGATGGATCTCCACGCCGCGCAGATCCAAGGCTTCTTCGACATTCCCGTGGACAATCTGTTCGCCGCGCCGCTGTTTTCGCGCGACATCCAGGAACGCTATGCCGGGCGCGAATTGATGGTCGTGTCCCCCGATGTCGGCGGTGTGGTGCGCGCCCGCGCGATCGCGGCGCGGCTGGGCGTGGACCTTGCCATCATCGACAAGCGGCGCCCGCGGGCCGGGGTGTCGGAAGTGATGAACGTAATCGGCGAGGTCGAGGGCCGCCACTGCCTGCTGGTCGATGACATCGTCGATTCCGGCGGCACGCTGTGCAACGCCGCGGAAGCGCTGCTGAAGAACGGCGCGCAATCGGTGGGCGTGCATGTGACGCATGGTGTGTTTTCGGGCGGCGCCGTGGCGCGCATCAGCGCCGCGCCGATCGAGATGATGACGGTGACCGATTCGATCCAGGCGACCGAGGCCGTACGCCTGGCGCGCAATCTGCGCCAGTTGACGATCGCGCCGCTGCTCGCCGAGGCCATGAAGCGGATCAGCGAGGAATCATCCGTCTCGTCGCTGTTCAACTGATCTCCAGGGCACCGAATCGGGCGGCCTTGCTGTCGCGGTGACTTCGCCGGTGATGGAATCGGCCTGACCGAGCATCTCGCGCGCCTGACTGATTCTCAGGCGCAATCGATTCCATCCCGCCCGACGTAGCCGCCGGGCACGAAGACGGGGATGCGCGGATTGGACCCTGCCGACGCCATCATCGACCTCTACACCCGCCACGGCCTAGCCTGGGCCGCTGATCGTGGCACGCACCCGGCCGAGGGTCCGTGGATCGACCGCTTTGCCGCGCTGCTGCCCGCCGGTGGAAGCGTCCTCGACATCGGGTGCGGCGGCGGTGCGCCGATCGCGTCCACCCTGATCGCCCGTGGCTTCGCGGTGACCGGCATCGACGCGTCCATGCCCCTGCTGAACCTGTGCCGCGAACGGTTCCCGAATGGCGAGTGGATCCATGGCGACATGCGAGACATGGCACTCGGGCGCAGCTTCAACGGACTGATCGCCTGGGACAGCTTTTTTCATCTTGGCCATGCGGACCAGCGTGCGATGTTCTCGCGGTTTGCCGCGCATGCGGCGCCTGACGCCGCCTTGATGTTCACCAGTGGGCCGGCGCATGGCGTGGCGCTCGGATGCTATGCTGGCGAGACCCTGTTCCATGCCAGCCTCGATGCCGATGTCTACACGGCTCTTCTTGGCGAACAGGGATTTCGCGTCGTCGCTCACACTGTGGAAGATCCGAGTTCTGGCGGCAGGACCGTCTGGCTCGCGACGCGGAACGATAACCATTCCGATATGTAAACGGTCCGCCCGGCGCTGAGGAGCGAGAGACGCCTCTCGGCGCCCCTCGCCCCGTCTCTCAGGCCAGGCGATGAACGTCCTGAACGGACGCACGGGACGCCCCGGCCCGGGCAGCGAAGAACGCCGCGAGGGCACCGGCCAGCATCGTTACGAAGAACCAGATCGCCGCTGTTTTCGCGCCGCGCGCCGCGGCATCCGCCGCTTCGCGTGCCCGCTGTTCCGCGGCCGCCGCCGTCCGCCGTGCCTCGGCCTCATAGGCGTCGATTCGCGCGCGGGCGTCGGCTTCGGAGATGCCGGCTTCGGCGGCGACGAGCGCTGCGGCGCGCGTCCGGTCCTGCTCGGTGAAGGAACCGTTCGCCACCCTCCGGCCAAGGATATCGGCCATTGCCGCGGCACGCTGGTCGCCCGTCATCCGGGCCGGATCCGCCGGCGCCGACAAGGCCGCGCGGGCGCGATCGAGAACGGCACGCGGATCGACCTGGCCAACCGCAGCCCCGGCACCAGCCGCCGCGGATTGCGCGACTCCGCTCACCACCCCTGACGCGGTCGACCCCAGCCGTGAGACGGCACCTCCGACCAGCGACAGGGTCAGCAGGATGGCAAAGGCCCAAACGCCCAGGCCGTGAAACCCGGCTCGGTCCAGCGCCCCGGCGGGTGCCAGTCGGCCGGCAACATAGGCACCGGCCCCGACGGCCACGACATGGCTCACCGCGACCCATGCGCCACCCGCCACCGCGAAGGTTGCGGCGTCGGGCGTATCACGCGCCACGGCATCGACCGTCGAAGCGCCGATGGCGGTGCCCAGCGCCGCGAACGCCGCCCCGGCAGCCAGCGCCACGGCGGTTCCGATGATCACCGCGCCGATCGGCTGGCCCCACCGGACATCCGCCGCGCCCAGGCCCGCGTCGCGGAGCCCGGGTTCGGAAGCGTAGCGTGAGCTCACGTCTTGCTCGCGGCGTCTCGCACGGCGTCCTTCGCGCTGCCGGCAGCGTTCTGGATCTTGCCCTCGACCTTGTCGGCCTTGCCTTCGGCCTGGAGCTTGGCGTCGCCCGTCACCTTGCCGGCCGCGTCCTTGATCGCGCCCTTGGCCTGCTTCGCCATACCCGCGATACGATCCTTGTCCATGGTCTGCGTCCTTGCATCTGTTCAGTGCCCTTCATGGGCACCACGAAACCAACGCGAACCGGGCGGGCGGGTTGCAGCTTCCGCGTCGCCCCGCGGGGGATTGTTCGCGGGCGGCTTGCCAAGGCCCGCAGGCGGCCCGATCTTGCGCCGTCGCCGCATCCGGGGCGGCGGGACGGAAGGATACGCGGCATGAAACTCTACTACGCTCCCGGCGCCTGCTCGCTCGGAATCCATGTGCTGCTCGAGGAAATCGGCACGCCGTATGACGCGGTGCCGGTGAACCTGCGGGAAGGCGCGCAATTCAAGCCGGAGTTCACCGGCGTCAATCCGAAATCCAAGGTCCCGACGCTTGAACGCGATGATGGTTCGGTGCTGACCGAATACCCCGCCATCGCCTTCTGGCTCGCCTCCCGCTACCCGACCGCCAAGCTGATGCCGGTTGGCATGGACGCCCAGGCGCGCGCGCTGGAATGCGCCGATTTCTGCGTCGCCACGCTGCACATGCAGGGCTTTTCCCGCATCTTCCGCCCGGCCAATTTCGCGCCGTCGGAAGCCGACCATGAGGCCGTGAAGGCGCGCGGTGCCGAGATCTTCTCCAAGGGCCTCGCGCTGATGGACAAGGCGTTGGAGGGCAAGGAATGGCTGGCCGGCGACTACTCCTTTGCCGACAGCGCGCTGTTCTACGTCTGCTTTTGGTGGAGCGGGCGGTTGAACAAGGACTTGCCGGCCAATGTCGCGGCACATTACGCGCGCATGAAGGCGCGCCCGGCCGTGCAACGCACCCTGGCGGCCGAAGGCCTGGCGTGACTGCGCCCTTCGACATCTTCGGCCACCCCGAACCTGGTGAGCGCCGCCCCTTCAGCCGGGCGACGCGCGCGGGCGGCCTGATCTTCGTATCGGGGCATTCCGCCCCGCACGATCCGGTCGCGGGCATCCATCGCGGCGCGACGGCGGCCGAGCAGACGCGCAATGCGCTCGCGATGGTGGACAGCATCTTGCGCGAGGCCGGCAGCGACCTGACGCGCGCCGTGCAGGTGACGATGCTGATCACCGATCCGGCGGATTATGCCGAGTGCAACGCGGAATATGTCAGGCATTTCCCGAACGGGCTGCCGGCGCGCCACACCGCACGCTTCGGCGTGCCGACCGAGGCGAAGGTCGCCTTCGCCTGCATCGCCCTTGGACAGGACGCCGCATGACCATCCTGCTGAACCCCATTCCCTTCTGGTTCCTGCGCCACGGCGAAACCGACTGGAACGCCGAGGGCCGCAGCCAGGGCCGCACCGACATCCCGCTGAACACGGTGGGCCTGGCACAGGCGAGCCGCGCGGCCCTGGCGATGGTCGATCGTGGCATCGTCACCATCGTGTCATCCCCCCTGTCGCGCGCGCTGCGCACGGCGGAGATCGTGGCCGAGGCGCTGCAACTGCCGGTCTCGACCGATGAGGATCTGCAGGAAGTCTGCTTCGGCACCGAGGAAAGCAAGCCGATGGGCGACTGGTACGATGATTGGGTCGACGGTACCTACACGCCGGATGGCGCGGAGACCTTCAACGGCCTGCATGATCGCGCCGTCGCCGCGATCAACCGCGCCACCGCCCTGCCGGGGCCGGTGCTGTTGGTGGCGCATGGTGCGCTGTTCCGGGCGCTACGGCGGGCGCTGGGGCATACGCCGAATGTGCGGACGCCCAATGCGCTGCCCACCTACTGCTCGCCGCCGGCGAGCGGCGCGGTGTGGGACATCAGCCCGGTGACGCTGCCGCATCTGCCGGCTTAGAGCAGATCGCGTCTGACTGGACTCAGTCACGCGCGTGAAGATGCTCGATCAAACAATGGCGTAGAGCGTTTGGCGCCAGACCGCACTGGCGCAGTTCGCTCTATGCCTCGGGCTGGGCAACCCCCGAAGTCGGGGGCAGCGCTGCTCCACCGCTTCCCCCCGCCGCCGGCCGCGCCACCACGAAGCGCCGGTAGATCGCCCCCAGCGCGATGAGCGCCAGTCCCAGCCCCAGGAAGGACAGGACGCGCCACAGCCCGACCAGCGCAGCCATGTCCACCAGGAACACCTTGAAGGTCGCCGCCGCGATGACGGTGAGCGCCGCAAGCCGGATTTCCTTCCGGCCGCTGCGGATGCCGATGGCGACGAGAACCGCCCCGAGCAGCAGCCAGGCGCCGGAATAGGCGTACATCTCCGCCTCGCCGACTGACGCCACCCCGATCTTTTCCGGATGGAAGGCGCGTCGCACTTCCAGCGTCACCCAGGCGAAGGCGGCACCGAGCACATAGAGCGACAGCAGCTGCGCGGCACCCGGCGGCTGGCGGGCTTCCGGCGCGCGCGCGACCGCCCAGGCGACCAGCAGGGCCGGCAGCAGGTAGGCTGGTGCGAGCGCATTCAGCACCGGGACTGCGCCGACACCGCTGTTGGTGATCCAAGGATTGTCGATCAGGAGGAACAACCCGACCAGCAAGCCGGCCAGCCCGGCCGCACGCGCCGCCCACAGAAGCGCCACACGGCTGTTGCGGCGGTGCACCAGCAACGCGACCGTCGCGCAGGCGAACAGCGCCGTGCATTGCCAGGCGGCCTCGGCGAAATCCCACCGTTCACTGGCCAGCGCGCCGCGTTGGAAAGCATGGCGGATCTCCAGCAGCACCAGCAGCGTGGCGAACAACACCGCGCCGCATTCCAGCAGCCGCACCACGATGCCGTCGCGCTGGCGGAGGAAGATGCGCGCCGCCCACCAGAAGCATGCCGCCGGCACGCCATAGGCAAGCAGCAGCCCGTTCAGCAGCGGCGCCTGCCCCCAGTCATAGCCGAGCACGAAGCCATTCAGCCCCAGCCGCACCAGCACCAGCGCCGCGACGACGGCGCCGACGCGGCGCAGCGCGTCGAGCCCCGTTCGCGCGCCGATCATCGCCAGGGGCGGCAGGAACAGGGCGACGGCCAGAGTCAGCCATTGGTCGCGCAGGACCATCGCCACACCCAGCGCCAGCGCCGCCGTTGCCGCCGCCGCATGGGCGCCCGCGCGGGCCCGGTCGCCCGCGCGCATCCCCCGCGCTGCCGCG
>JALHQB010000006.1 GCA_022842185.1 Acetobacteraceae bacterium | reverse complement strand
GCACGGGGTCGCGCGCCAGGTCCAGCGCCGCCGCGCGCGGCGCCCAGCCTTCGGCCCGCGGCGCCTCGGGCAGCACTGCGAGCGCTGCCGGCGCGTCTTCCCCCGCAGCACGCAGCCAGGCGGCGCGATAGGCGGCCCCGATGACCGCGGCCTGGGCGACCAGTTCCGTCTCGGTCTGGCGCACCAGGGCGCTTTCATACAACCGCAGCATCCACAGCCCGCCGAGCGGCAGGGCGAGCAGCACCAGGTTGACCAGCAGCAGCACGGTGCGGATGCGCGGCTTGGCGCGCCGTGGCGGCGGCCGGGCGGGATCAGCCATCCTCGGCGAACCGGTACCCCAGCCCATGGACCGTGCCGATGGGGTTTGCCCCCGCCGCCGCCAGCTTCGCGCGCAGATGGCGCACATGGCTGTCGACCGTGCGGTCGGACACGATGCGATGATCGTCATGGGCGGCGGCCATCAGCGCATCGCGGGTGAAGACCCGGCCGGGATGCGCGGCCATCGCCTGCAACAGCCGGAATTCGGTCACGGTCAAGGTGATCGGCCGGTCCCCCCAGCGCGCTTCGAAGCGCTGCGGATCGAGGCTGAGCAGCCCGCGCCGCAGCACCGCCACCGGCGTTTCGGCCGGGCGCGCCAGCCGGCGCAGCACCGCGCGCACCCGCGCCACCAATTCGCGCGGGCTGAATGGCTTGGTCATGTAGTCGTCGGCACCGAGTTCGAGGCCGAGCACGCGGTCGATCTCCTCGTCGCGCGAGGACAGGAAGATGATCGGCACCTCGCTGGTCCGGCGCAGGCGCCGGCACAATTCAGTGCCATCCATCTCCGGCATCATCACATCGAGGATCAGCAGGTCCGGCGCCTCCCGCGCGATGAGGTCGAGGGCCGCCGCGCCGTCCGCGGCCTCGACCACCGCGAGGCCGTCCCGCGCCAGGGCGAAGCGGATCACGTTGCGGATATGCGGGTCGTCATCGGCGATCAGGATCTTGGGCATGCGCTTCGTCGTCTGCACCGCATTTGCACCAAACATCCCCCGCCCCTGCAAGCGCGCGACATGGCGGCTGCATGCGGCATCGCCAGGCTGGTCCGGAACCACCGTCGAAGGGAACCGACCGCATGTCCGACACGCAACCCGCCCCGCAGCCTCCATCCGCCGGCGCTGGAGACGACGCGCGCCCCTTCAGCCAGGCCGGGTACACCCGCGCCATGGGGGACACCCTGTTGTCGCGCGGCGCCGGCACCATGGGCTTCAAGCTGCTGGCCATCGGCGCGCTGGTGCTGGCGTTGCTGGTCCCGCAATTCTTCGTGGCGCAGCTGATCGCCGAACGCGAGCACCGCCAGCGGGACGTGCGCGCCGAGATCGGCCGCGCCTGGGGCCGACCGCAGACGGTGTTGGGGCCGATGCTGGTGGTGCCGGTCCGCGACGTCGCCGGGCCTGCGAGCGGGGCAGCGGAGCCCCGGTCCATCGTCATCCCTGCCGCGGAACTGACCATGACCGCGGCGCTGGTCCCCGAAACCCGCAGGCGCGGCCTGTTCGAGGCCGTGGTCTATACCGCGCGAATCGAGGCGTCGGGCCGCTTCGGAGACGTGGCCGGCGCGCTGCCGCCGGATGTCGAGGCCGATTGGGCCGGTGCCTACCTGCTGACCGGCGCGAGCGACCTGCGCCCGGCGACCGAAGCCCCGGCATTGCGTTGGGGCGAACGGTCCTTGTCCATCATGGGCGAAGGCGGCCGGTCCTGCGGCGCGGTTCGGGACGTGATGCGCTGGCCGCTCGGCCTGGACGGCCCGCCGGTGCCTGGCACGGCCTTCGCCGGCACGATGGAACTGCGGGGCACCGATACGCTGTCCCTGCTGCCGGCCGCGGCACGCGCGCGGCTTGCCGCCACCGGCGCCTGGGCCAGCCCGAGCTACGTCGGCGCCGATCTGCCACTGCGTGCGGTAGCCGAGGATGATGGCTTCCGCGCCGAATGGGTGGGCGGAATGGCGGCGCAGGCGATCCGGGTCGGCAGCGGGCAATGCGCGGTCTCGGCACTGCCGGCCGGCATGGGGGTCGCGCTGCTGGAGGCGGTGCCGACCTACCGCATGGTCAATCGCACGGCGAAATACGCGACGCTGTTCGTGCTGCTCGCGCTGATGACGTACTGGCTGTTCGAGACCACGGCCCGCATCCGCATCCACCTGGTGCAGTACGCGATGCTGGGCCTGTCGATGGTGCTGTTCCCGCTGCTGCTGCTGGCGATCGCGGAACCGTCCGGCTTCGCCTGGGCCTATGCCGTCAGCACCGCGATGGTGATGGGCCAAGCCAGCCTCTACACCGCGGCGGTCACCGGTCGGCGGCTGTTGGCGGCGATCTTCGCCGGGGTGCTCGCAGCGTTGTTCGGCTTCCTGTACGTCGTGCTGCGGTCCGAAAGCGTGGCGCTGCTGGCCGGGGCGCTGGGGCTGTTTGCCGCACTGTCGGCGGTGATGGTGGCGACCCGGCGGATCGGGCCGAAGCCGGCATGATGGCGGGGGCCTGCCGGTGCCGCGCGGCCCGGCAGGTGCCGCCGGGCGTCCGCCCGGATCCGACCGGGCGCGGCCCTGCTGTTGGACTGAAGCAGATCGCGCCCGACTGGACTCAGCGGGGCGCTTGAAAATGCTCGCTCAAACAAGGGCGTCGAGCGTTTTGCGCCATACGGTCTGGCGCGAAACGCTCAGCGCGGCAGGGCGCGCAGCAGGCTCGAGAGATTGCCCAGCACCCGGACGGCGTCGAGGGCACCTTGTTCATGGGCCTGGGCGAGGATGGTATCGATCGCCCGTGCCGCATCGGCCAGCGCCGCGGTGTCCGTGCCCGGAAGGCCGGCGGATTCACGATG
Source organism: Acetobacteraceae bacterium (assembly GCA_022842185.1). Lineage (GTDB taxonomy): Bacteria > Pseudomonadota > Alphaproteobacteria > Acetobacterales > Acetobacteraceae > Neoroseomonas. Next base: position 122,530 of record JALHQB010000006.1, on the reverse strand, counting down.
CGAGACGGGAACCACCAAGTCTCGCGATGGTGGGGTGAATTGAAGGATCTGGGACATCGCGAGCCCTCCAGGCGACACGTCGTGCCATGATCTATGCGCCTGGATCATCAGCCGTCCACAGGACTCTGGCGTTTCCGCCGCCCGCGTGAATTCTCTGAAAATACTGCTAACACGCTGAAATAACGCGATTAACGGAATTCTATGACGCTACGTTCACGACGATTTCGCGCCGGGGAATCAGGTATTGCACCACGCTAGCGATGCGCGGGCCGGGGCGACAGCCCCTAACTCGCCGTTCACTCACAATAGACAGACCGTTCACGGGCGCCCCCAACACGACGCTTGCAGTCAGACCCATGCCAAGGAAATTATAGGCGGGTCGGTCACACCTGCCGGCATTCCCTTGAGCATCGTCACGCGCCTGGCTGGATTCAGTCGGGCGTGATGATGCTCGATCAAACAAAGGCATGGAGCGCTTCGCGCCAGTTGATCCGGCGCTGGTCGCTCCAATGAACCGGGCTGTGCCGTGCTGGCTGAACCTTTGCTGAGCCGCGACCTGACCAGCGCCTTCGCACAGGTGCTGCGCGACCATATTGCAGATCAGGACAGCCCGCTGGCGACGCTTGACGGGCTGTCGCGCACCATCTCGGCGCTGCTGGCGCGGCAACGCGAACAGGCGGCGGCTGTGGCGGCACCGGCCTTCGATGAACTCGCCATCGCGCTGCATGCCGCGGTCACTCGGGTCTGGGCGGAACATGGCGGCGAACCCTACGCCTTGCCGCGCGCGTCCGGCGCCTCGCACTGAAGGCTGACGAAGATCCATCCGTCGCGGCGGCCGGGGCGCAATCCTATCCCGGCGCGGGAAGCGCCCGGTCCGCCCGACACCGGCTGATCGGCAAGGGTTCGGCCGCCAGCACCCGCACAACCCGGCGGCCTGGCGCCGTCTGCATCGTCAGGCAGGCGCAGCCATAGCCGTAGCTGCCATTGGTCGCGACCCAGCCACGTGTCGTCATGTCCGGCACGTTGTCCATGCCTGCCACCGGGTCTTGCCCCTGGGTGGACAGCACCCATTCGCCATCGCGGTCGGTCAGCCACCAATTGCCGGGGGTCGGGTTCTCCAGCCAGCCGCAGCGCCGTTCCTGCGCGGCGGCCGGAAGGGCGATGAGCGCCAGCGCAATCGTGATGGCAGACAGATGAAGGGCTCGGTTCATGCGCTGACGATGGAGCAGCGATCGCCAGCCGGAAAGGTGGCGTTTCACACCCTGCGGGACCATCTTCGGCCCCATGAACCTGATCGTCCCCGGCCCCGTCCAGTTCATCCCCGAAAAGCGCCCCGCCCCGCCGATGGAGCGGGCGCTGAGGGTCGTCTCCCCCTTCGAGCCGAATGGCGACCAGCCGACGGCGATTCGCGAGCTGACCGCCGGGCTGATGAATGGCGAGCGCGACCAGGTGCTGCTGGGCGTGACCGGGTCGGGCAAGACCTTTTCCATGGCCAAGGTGATCGAGAACCTCCAGCGGCCTGCGCTGGTGCTGGCACCGAACAAAACCCTGGCGGCGCAGCTCTATGGGGAGATGAAGTCGTTCTTCCCCGACAACGCAGTGGAATACTTCGTCTCCTACTACGACTACTTCCAGCCGGAGGCCTATGTCCCGCGCACGGACACCTATATCGAGAAGGATTCCCAGATCAACGAGCAGATCGACCGCATGCGGCATTCCGCGACGCAGGCGCTGCTCGAACGCAATGACGTGGTGATCGTCGCATCCGTGTCCTGCATCTACGGCATCGGGTCGGTCGAGACCTATTCGCGCATGGTCGTGAAGCTCGAACGCGGTGGGCGGATCGACCGCGATGCCCTGGTGAAGGGGTTGGTCGAACAGCAATACCGCCGCAACGACGCCTTCTTCGCCCGCGGCACCTTCCGCGTGCGCGGCGAAAGCGTCGATATCTGGCCATCCCACCTGGATGACCGCGCCTGGCGGATTTCCCTGTTCGGCGACGAGATCGACGGCATCCGCGAATTCGACCCGCTGACCGGCGAGATCACCGGCGAGATGGAGCGCGTCGCCATCTACGCCAACAGCCACTATGTCACGCCGCGCCCGACGCTGACCCAGGCGATCACGCAGATCAAGATCGAGCTGAAGGAACGGCTCGCCGTGCTGGAGGCTGAGGGCAAGCTGCTGGAGCGCCAGCGGCTGGAACAGCGCACCATCTTCGACATCGAGATGATGGAGACCACCGGGTCCTGCAAAGGGATCGAGAACTACTCCCGATACCTGACCGGCCGGCGCCCCGGCGACCCGCCGCCGACGTTGTTCGAATACCTGCCCGAGAACGCCGTGCTGGTGGTCGATGAAAGCCATGTGACGGTGCCGCAGATCGGCGGCATGTATCGCGGCGACTTCGCGCGCAAGGCGATCCTGTCCGAGTTCGGCTTCCGCCTGCCGTCCTGCATCGACAACCGCCCGCTCAAGTTCGAGGAATGGGACACCTTCCGCCCGCAGACGGTGTTCGTGTCCGCGACACCCGGCCCGTGGGAGATGGAGCGCACGCAAGGCGCCTTCGCCGAGCAGGTGATCCGCCCGACCGGCCTGGTCGATCCGGTCTGCGAGATCCGGCCCGTCGAGGGCCAGGTGGACGACCTGCTCGCCGAATGCCGCGAGGTGACGCAGAAGGGCGGCCGCATCCTGGTCACCACCCTGACCAAGCGCATGGCCGAGGACCTCACGGAATACATGACCGAGGCCGGCATCCGCGTGCGCTACCTGCATTCGGACGTGGATACGCTCGAACGCATCGAGATCATTCGCGACTTGCGCAAGGGTGTCTTCGACGTGCTGGTCGGCATCAACCTGCTGCGCGAGGGGCTGGACATTCCCGAATGTGCGCTGGTCGCGATCCTCGATGCGGACAAGGAAGGCTTCCTGCGATCGGCCACCGCGCTGATCCAGACCATCGGGCGCGCCGCGCGCAATGTCGAAGGCCGCGTCGTGCTCTATGCGGACACCATGACCAACAGCCTCAAGCGCGCGCTGGAGGAAACCGACCGTCGCCGCACCAAGCAGACGGCGTGGAACGAGGCGCATGGCATCACGCCCACCTCCATCACGCGCGAGATCGCCGATGTGCTGCGCGATGTCTCCCAGGGCGACTACGTCACCGTCGATGCGGTCGAGGGCGAGGAGGAGACCAATTTCGTCGGCAAGGATCTGCGCGCCGCGATCGCCGACCTCGAACGCCGCATGCGTGCCGCCGCGGCGGAACTGGAATTCGAAACGGCGGCGCGGCTGCGTGACGAGATCAAGCGGCTGGAGGCGCTGGACCTCGGGCTGGAGCCGAACCTCGCCGGGCGATCACTACGCGAGGCGACGCCCAAGGCCGATTGGAAGCCCAAGCCGTTGGGGCCGGGCGGCGGCGGCTATGACCCGAAGAAGGTGAAGGGCGGCGCCCGCAAGCGCCGCGGCCCCTGACGGCATCGTGACAGCTGGGGCAGCCTCTGCCGCTTTTCGGCCGGTCTGGTGACACAGGGGGCGGACGTAGTGGCGCCATCGCTTTTTCACCGATGGAGACTGCAGCCATGACCATGTCCCGCTTGCGTATGACCGCCGCCGCCATTCTCGCCCTTGGCGTCGCCGCCTGCGCCGACCCGGTCGGGCAGCGCGCCCTGGTGGGCGGTGGCCTTGGCGCGGCCGGTGGCGCGGGCATCGCCGCACTGACCGGCGGGTCGCCGCTGGCCGGTGCGGCGATCGGTGGCGCGGGCGGTGCGGCTGTCGGCGCACTGACAGCCCCGCAGCAGCGTCGCGGCTATTATCGCTGACCCGTCATGGCGGCGGCGAAAGTCCTTCCCGCACCCGGTCCATGAGGTATGCGAAGAACGGGTTCCAGGTGATGCGCGCGAAGTGGTTCGCGTCCATCACCAGCACGCCGCGTTCGCCCCGCACCGCGATGGCACCGAGTGCGACGCCCATCTGATCCGCGGGGTCCGGCTCGCCGCCATACAGCCCGTCCGCTGCCGGAAACGGCAGCGCGACATGGGACAGCGAATAGACGCCGCGTGGCCATTCGAGGCCGAGCGGCGTCACCCCCTCCGCCGTGCCGCCGGCCGGCACGCGCCGCGCAGCCGCTGCGAGGCTGTCCCCGTCATTGCCCACCACGGTGACGGCATAGCGGCGCGGCATCGGCGTCAGGATGCGTTGCAGGGCCGCATCCGCCCCCGCGGCGAATAACGGCCCGAACTTCACGCTGCGGTTCAGGTCGAACAGCACCACTTCGCTCCCATTGTCCGGCAGCCTTTCATAAAGCCGGGTCAGCACCGCCGGCGTGGACACGGTCGCGTCCACCACCGATTGAAAGGTCAGCACCGGCGGCAGCGCGGCCAGCCGCCCGCCCTGCGCCAGCCGGTCGAGCTGCGCCTGCAGCGCCGCGGTCAGCCGGTGCGTCTGCCGGGCCGCATTCACCGGAAACGAGTTGAACTTGTACGGATTGAACTCCGGCAGGATGTCGAGCCATGCCGCCTTGGCGAAACGCGGCAGGAAGGCCGGCAGCCCCGCCAGCCCGGCGAAGCGCGCGAACGCTGTGACGCCCACCATGGGCGAGAGCAGCACCAGCCGGTCGGCCTGCGGCAGGCGCTGATCCTCCAGCGCATCCAGCGCGTGCTTCAGTACCAGCGCCCCACCATTGGAATATCCCACCAGATGCAGCGGCCCGGATGGCACGCGCGCCCGCGCGGCCCGCATCGCCAGCCGCGTTGCGGCCATCCAATCCTCCCACACCGCCTCGGTCAGCCCGCCGGGGGTCATGCCGTGGCCGGGCATGCGCATGCCGATGGCGACGAAGCCCTGTGCGCGATATGCCTGAGCCAGGTGGCGCAGGCTGAACGGCGCGTCGGTCAGGCCATGCAGGAACACCGCGACGCCGGCCGGCGGGCCTGACGGCTCCAGCACGAAGGACCGGTTCCAATCCCGCGCCAGCCGGGCCGGGTTGACCGGGCTGCCCGCGAACCAGCGATTGATGGCCACACGATCGGCCGCGTCGAGCCGGTCGGTCACCGCCGCGCGCGTGGCAGCGAAGGCGGCGTCCTCGGCCGCCATCCAGCCCGCCCAGTCGGCGCGGTCGAGTTCGGCGACGGTCAGCTCCGGCGGGACGAATTCATGCCAGGGGCCAAGCGGTGGTCCGCTCTGCACATCCCAGGCGCGCAGCGCCACGATAATGAGAAGCAGCGCGCCCACCACCACAATGGCGCGCCGCAGCCAGCGTGACACAAACCCGACCATGACAACTCCGTGCAACCCTTGCGCCCTGCATCGCCCCGATGGAGGGTGGTACGCAACCTTCAACACGATGTTTGGACCGGGATGACTTCTGATCGCGCGCTACGCACCCTGGCCGGCATCTGCACGGCCATCCTCGGCGCCGCGGCCCTGTCGCTGGCGCAGCCGGTGCTGGCCCCGGTGGCTTTCGCGCTGTTCCTGATCGCGCTGGCCTGGCCGCTGCAACGCGGTCTGGAACCCCGGCTTGGCGGGGCGGTGGCGATGATCGTCACGCTGCTGGTGACGCTGACCGTGGTGGCGGTGATGGTGTTCCTCGCCGCCTGGGGCTTCGGGCGGGTCGGGCGCTGGGTGATCGCCAATGCGGCCCAGTTGCAGGAACTGTATTTGCGGAAACTGGAATGGGCCGCCACGCAGGGAATCGAGGTCGCGCCCATCCTCGCCGAACACCTCAACATGCGATCGCTGGTGCGTCTGGCGCAGGACGTGCTCGGCCAGTTGCAGGGCCTGCTGACCTTCGTCGCGGTCACGCTGGTCTTCATGATCCTGGGGCTGCTGGAGACCGGGGGCACCGCACGCCGGCTCGGCGCCATGGGCGGCACCGCCCAGGCGGTGCTCGACGGGTTGATCGACACCGCATCCAAGCTGCGGACCTACATGGCGGTGCGCACCGTGATGAGCGCGCTGACCGGCCTCGCGGTCTTCGCCTTCGCCTATGCCATGGGCCTGGAACTCGCCGCGGAATGGGGCGTCATCGCCTTCGTGCTCAACTACATCCCCTTCATCGGGTCGTTTCTCGCCACCCTGTTCCCGACCGTCTTCGCCATCCTGCAATTCGGGTCGTGGCAGGCGGCGATCGGCGTCTTCGCCTCGCTCCAGGTGATCCAGTTCATGTCGGGCAGCTACATCGAACCGCGGCTGGCGGGTGCACGGCTGGCCATCTCGCCCTTCATGGTGCTGGTCGCCGTCTTCCTCGGCGCCTTCCTGTGGGGCGTGCCCGGCGCCTTCATCGGCGTGCCGGCGCTGATCGCGGTGCTGACGATCTGCGATCGATTCGACGGCAGCCGCTGGTTCGCCACGCTGCTGTCGGGAAAATAGATCATGGGAGGATCGGCCTTGACCCTTCACGCCACGCGACGGCCCCGCGGCCGCCTCGCCACGGTCCTGCTCATGGTTCTCGCACTGGCGGGGTGCGGCAACATCAATCGGCTGGACCCGCCGCCGCTCGCCGCGACGCAGTCCCTGCCGATCCTCGGCATCGACAACGCACGCTTCTGGCCCGATGCCGACACCACGCCGCTGCTGGCCGAAATCGCCCAGATGATCAGTCGGCGCGCCGTCATCGGCGAACCGCGCCAGGCGCTGGCCGCGCGCAATTTCCTCGCGCTGTCGGGCGGCGGGGACAATGGCGCCTTCGGCGCCGGGCTGATGGTGGGCTGGACGGCATCGGGCACCCGGCCGGTCTTCGACGTGGTCACCGGCATTTCGGCCGGCGCGTTGATCGCGCCCTTCGCGTTCCTCGGCCCCGACTACGACCCCCAGCTGCGCGAGGTCTTCACCGAGGTCGCGCCGCAGGACCTGATCCTGATGCGCGGCCTGCTGCGCGCCGTGCTGTTCGGGGAGGCGCTGGCCGATACCTCGCCGCTGTACCAGTTGATCTCCCGCCATGTGAACGATGCGATGATGGCCGCCATCGCCACCGAATACGGCCGCGGCCGCCTTCTGCTGATCGGCACCACCAATCTCGATCTCGGCCGGCCGGTGCTGTGGAACATCGGCGCCATCGCCGCGAGCGGCCACCCGAAGGCACTCGATCTGTTCCGCTCCATCCTGCTCGCCTCCGCATCGATCCCCGGCGCCTTCCCGCCGGTGCTGGTGGATGTCGATGTCGCCGGCCGGGGCTTCCAGGAAATGCACGTCGATGGCGGCGCCTCGCTGCAGATGTTCCTGTATCCGCCGACGCTCGACCTGCGCGACCGCACGCGCCGCCGCGGCCCGGCGCGCGAACGCACGGCCTGGGTGGTCCGCAACGGGCGGCTCGACACCGAATGGTCTTCGACCAACCGGTCGGTTCTGGGCATCACCGCGCGGTCGGCTTCGACCCTGCTGCATTTCAGCGCGATCAACGACATCACGCGCATCTTCCTGACCACCCAGCGCGACGGGGTGAATTTCCGGCTGGCCTATATCGGGCCGGAATTCAACGCGCCGCGGTCGGAACCCTTCGAGACGGCATACATGCGCGCGCTGTTCGAATACGGGTTCCAACAGGGGCTGGCAGGCAATCGCTGGGCGACATCGCTGCGGCCGATCGGGTCGATCGAACGGAACAACGATGGGCCGTGAGCCGGAGAGGGCTTTGCCCCCCTCCGGACCTCCCCCACCAAAGGCTTAAGGCCTTTGGAAACCTCCATTTTTGGTGCTGAACGCCGTCGGTTGGTGCCAAGATGGATGACTCATTCTTGGCAAGGGGCGGGCAAGGACTGCCCTGCGTGAAAGACGCCAAGGTCCCGCGGTCCAGGGACCCGTTGGTCCCTGGCGGGGTGGTTTGGTGGGGCAGCGCCCCTCCATTCTTCGCGCCGATGGCGCAAGCCTCGCCACCCCTGCCGCTATTCCAACCGCAGCGCGGCGCGCATCTCCGCGGCGCCCAGCGGATCCGCCAGCGCCGCGAGCCTGCACGCGGCCAGCATCGCCACCCGCTGCGTGAGCGCGCGGCGGCGCGCCGATGCAAGCCGGTGCTCGGGCGCATCGCGCAGCAGCACGGCCTCCCGGTCGTCCGCCACCACCAGGCCAACATCGCCAGGGATCAGCACCTGCGGGAAATCGAGGTCCACAGCGAAATACAGCCGGTCGCACCAGGCACGGTAATCGGGCCATTTTCCATCGCACAGGAAATCCCGCGCGCAGGACTTCACCTCGATGATCGCGAAGTCCCCATTGGGCAGCAAGGCGACGATATCGGCGCGGCGGCCATCGGGCAGGGTCACCTGCTCGACCGGCCCCCAGCCGCGCAGCGCGCAGAACCGGGCGGCGGCGCGGGTGACGGCAAGGGTGCGCACTGGGGCGGCAACGGTCTCCATGCCCCATGTTCACTCTTCGTTCGCCGCAATTCAAGCCTTGCTGAAGCCCAGGATCAACGGCGCGCGATTAAGCCCGAACCTTGGAGCGTCTTTGTTGTATCGAGCATCTTCACGCGCCTGACTGATACCAATGAGCCGCGAGCTGCTCTACCGCGCCAAGCCCGACGGTCGCGGCGACGCGCTCGCCTGCCCCGATGTCCGCCCGGCATCGACGGGAAGCGTGACCCCGGTGATCCAGCGCGCCGCCGGGGAGGCAAGGAAGCACGTGGCCTCGGCCACGTCCCACGCCGACCCTTCGACCTTCAGCATGCCTGCCGTCGCCCGATGGTTGCGTTGTTCCTCCGACATGCGCGACGCGACCATCGGCGTATAGACATAGCCGGGCGCCACCGCGTTCACGCGGATCAGGTCGGCACCGTGGTGGGACGCCATCGCCCGCGTCATCTGCACGATCGCGCCCTTGCTCGTCGGGTACAGCAGGCCCGGATGCCCGCCCTGCAACCCCGCCACCGAAGCCAGGTTGACGATGGCGCCGCCGCCCTGCCGGCGCATCTGCGGCACCGCGTGCTTGGCCATCAGCATCACCGACTTCACATTCACCGCCATGGCCTGGTCCCAGGCGTCGGGATCGACCGCCTCGGCATCGCCGGGCGGGCCGCTGATGCCGACATTGTTGACCAGGATGTCCACCCGGTCCCACAGGCGCACGGCTTCGGCGACAGCGGCGGCGCAATCGCCGGGCTTCGAGACGTCGCAGATCGCGCTCGCGCTCACCCCGCCTTCGCCATGGATCATGTCGCCGGTCGCCTTCAGCGCGGCGAGATCGACATCGAGCAGCAGCACCCGCGCCCCGCGCCTGGCCAGCAAGGTGGCGATGGCGCGGCCATTGCCGAGCGTGGTGCCCCCCGCGCCAGGGTCGCGCGACCCTGCGCCGGTGACGATGGCCACGCGGCCATCGAAGCGCGTGTTGTCCTGCATGCTGCGTTCCTCCTGTTGCGGCCGAGCCTGCACCGCGAAGACCGCCCTGGAAAGGTTGCGCGGGCCGGCGGGCAGGCCCACCTCACCGGAATGATCCGACGCGCCCTGCTCGCCCTCGCCCTGCTCGCCACGCCTGCCCTGGCGCAGGACGGGCCTATTACCTCGGAACGCGCGACCTTCCGTGTCACCACCCTCGCCACGGGCCTGGAACATCCCTGGGGCGCGGCCTTCCTGCCGGATGGGTCGATGCTGGTCACCGAACGTCCCGGGCGTTTGCGCCGTGTCACGCCCGATGGCCGCGTCTCGGCGCCGCTGGCGGGCGTGCCGCAAGTGGATGCCTCCACCCAGGGCGGATTGCTCGATGTCGCCCTGGCGCCGGATTTCAGCCGCACGCGAGAGGTCTTCTTCTGCCAGGCGGCGGTCGTGGAAGGCGGTTCGCTGACGCGGCTCATCAGCGCGCGCCTGTCGCCGGGCAACGACACGCTGACCGCGGTGCGGCGCATCCTCGACATCACCCCGGCGCAGGCGAGCGGGCGCCTGCACTACGGCTGCCGCATCGCCTTTGGCCGCGACGGGCACCTGTTCCTGTCGACCGGCGAACGAAACGAACGCGCCCGCGCCCAGCGCCTGGACGACCTCGCCGGCAAGGTGATCCGCCTGACGCGCGACGGCCGCGTACCGGCCGACAACCCATTCGCCGGCCGCCCCGGCGCGCGGCCGGAGATCTGGTCCCTCGGCCATCGCCACCCGCAGGGCCTGGCCGTGAATCCCTGGACCGGCAGCCTGTGGGAAGCCGAACACGGCCCGCGCGGCGGGGATGAGATCAACGTCATCCGCGGCGGTCAGAATTACGGCTGGCCTGTGGTGAGCCATGGGCGCGAATATTGGGGTCCGCGCATCTCCCGCGACACCAGCGCGCCCAACGTCACTGACGCGATCCATGTCTGGGTGCCCTCGGTCAGCCCGTCGGGCATTGCCTTTTATGACGGCGCGGCGTTTCCGGGCTGGCAGCGCAGCCTGTTCGTCGCGGCGCTGAATGCGCCGGGCCTGGTGCGGCTGACCACCGATGGCGACCGCGTGACCGGGGAGGAGCGGCTGCTGTGGGGCCGCGCGCGGCTGCGGAATGTGGTGGTCGGGCCGGATGGCCGGGTGTTCCTGCTGACCGACGCACCCGACGCGGCGATCCTGCGCCTCGACCCGGCCTGACGGCGCGCTGTCACGGCAGGTTCAGCATGACCCGGTGCGCGGCGCCGGGCGTGCCCTCCGGCAGCCGGGGCCGCAGCCGCGCCGCCAGCAGATGCACCCCCGGATGCCCCTTCGCCTCGGGCAGTTCGACGCTGGCCTCGGCAAGCGGCCCGTCCTCGCCGCAATGGCCCTGGAGCCAGGCATTCAGCGCCTGGGCAGCCGCCGCGGCACCATGGCCCCGATGCAACTCCCGCGTCGCCCGTAGCGCCAGCGCGTGCAGCAGGCGGCCCATCCCCAGCACCCAGGGCAGGCGCGCCGCCGTCGCGGCATCGGCCGTCGCCGCCGGCGCATGAAAGCGCGGCGGCTTGTGCAGCGTGGGCGCCAGCAGCACCGCGGCACGGTCGGCCCCGCGCGGGATCAGCAGCGTCAGGCCCAATTTGGCGAGCGCCACCTCCTGCCCATCCGCCGGGTCGCATTCGGTCGGCACGCTGCCCATCGGCGGCAGGCCGGTCTCGGTGCCGTCCTCGCGGCCTTCGATGCCGGCGGCCCAGCCGTCCCGGCGAAAGGCGGCGGCGATGCGGGCGGCGAGAACCCAGCCGCCGCCGGTCCAGCGCGGTGCCCCCTCCCCGCCGCAGGCCAGCACGCGTGGGCCGGCCAGGGCCAGGAAGCGCGCATCCTCGCTGTCGCGCAACGCGCGCCAGGCGATGTGGCGCGGGCCTTCATGCACCCGGGCAAGGTCGCGTCGCCCCGGCAGCTCCGCCCAGGCGGCGAGGTCGAGCAGCCCCGGCGCGGCATGTGCCACCACCGGCACGAAGGCGCCCGCCCCTGCCGCGGCAAGGCCACGCAGCGCCAGCACATCCTCGGGTTCGGTATCGAAGGCGTCGTCCATCAGCAGCAGGCCGAAGGGTTCGCTTGCGCCCAGCCCTTCATCCCACAGCAGCAGGGCGAGTTCGCTCTCGGCCGGGTCCTGCACGGCGCGCAGGTCGCGCACCACCTCCCGCCTCGTCAGCGGCATCACCTTCACGATCGCCGGTGCGGCTTCCTGGGCGGCGACCAGGCGATGCAGTGACCGCCAGGCCGCCTCCAGCGCCACGAAGCGCGGATGATTGTGGATCGCGGCCTGCATCAGGGCGATCATCCCATCGACCTTCGCCAGCGCGCGCGCCTCCGATCCGCCAGCCATGGCGACGGACGGGCGCGCCGCCTCGGTGGCGGCGAGCACGAGGGCGAGTGGATCCTCGCTGCCGTCTGGTGTGTCGGGCATCGCTACCTCCGCGGTTGGCTCGGGGCAGGGTAGCGTCCTGCGCCGGGCCTGTCCCGCCATGGCTTGACGATGCGCCGCCCGGCACCGATGCATGGTGCCGCTTGCGCCCTGACCTCAGCCTCCTCCCGCTCCTCGCCGCCGCCGGCTTTGCCGCGGGCGGCGGCATGCGCCTGATGGACCCGCTGCTGCCATTGCTCGCCGCCGATTTCGGGGTGGGCGTGGCGGCGGTGGCGCCCGTGGTGGCGGGCTTCATGCTGGCCTATGGCGCCGGGCAACTGGTCACCGGGCCGCTTGGCGACCGCTTCGGCAAGCTGCGCGTGGCGGCGATCGCGCTGCTGCTCTACGGGCTCGGCCTCGCGGCATCCGTCCTGGCGTGGGACCTGTCATCGATGATCGTGCTGCGGACCGGCACCGGGCTGGTCGCCGGCGCGGTGATCCCGCTCGCCATCGCCTGGATCGGCGACGCCGTACCTTATGAGGACCGCCAGGCAACCATCGGACGCTTCCTGACCGGCATGGTCATGGCTCAGTTGCTGGTCGGGCCGCTGTCGGGCATGGCCGCGGAGTTCTTCGGCTGGCGAGCGTCGTTCCTGATGCTGGCAGTCCTGGCCCTGGTGGTGGGTGGGTTGCTGGCGCGCCGACTGGGACCGGCGATGGTCGAAGGGCCGACCGGCCAGGGACGCGGCTTTGGTTTCGACCAGTATGTCCGGCTGTTCCGGGCACCGGCCGGGCGGCGCTTGATGGCGGCGGCGGCGATCGATGGCGCGGCGCTGTTCGGCGGCGCCTTCCCCTTCACGGGCGCCTATTTGATGGAAGGCTTCGGCCTGTCGCCCGGACAGGCCGGGCTGGTGGTGGCGGGCTTCGGCCTCGGCGCCTTCCTCTACACTAGGCTGGCCAAGCGGATGGTCGCGCTGTTCGGCGAACAGGGGCTGGTCGCGATCGGCGGTGCGTCGCTGGCCTTGGCCCTGGCCGGCCTTGCCCTGGCGCCTTCGTGGTGGGTGGTGGCGCTGCTGCAACTGCCCTGCGGCATGGCCTTCTACATGTTCCATGGCGTGCTGCAGGCGCGTGCCACGGAAGCCTTGCCCGATGCGCGCGCGACCGCCGTCTCGGCCTTTGCCATGGCGCTGTTCCTGGGGCAGAGCGTCGGCGCCCTGGCCTTCGGGGCGGTGCTGCACGCGGCGGGGTATGGTGCGGTCTTCGCGGGCGCGGCGGCGGTCACGGCAGGCTTGGCGGCGTGGGTGGCGATGACGCCGGCGCGATAGGCCCTGGCGCAGTCGCGCCGCCATGCTGGACAAGCCGCAGCCAACACCGCATGACGCCGCGGCGGCAGGCTGGCCCGCCGATGTCACCGCCTTTGACTGGGCTGTATCTGAATCGCGGATGGATGGAATGCTGAGGGTCGCACATCTGACGCCGACCTATTTTGCCGACAGTTCCGTGGTGGGCGGGGGTGAGCGTTACGTCCATAATATGGTGCGCGCCCTGGCGACCATGGACGGCTTTGAACAGACGGTCGTCTCGATCGGCCAGCCGGAAGGCACCAGCATCTACGACGGCACGACGCTGCGCATCCTGCGCAACGATTCATCGTCGCCGGGTGCGATGGATGCCGTCTCGGCATCCTTGGCTGATGTCGTGCCGGCGTTCGACCTGGTGCATATCCACCAGTGCCTGACGGGATTCGGGGCCTATTGCACCGCCATCGCCCGGTCCGCCGGCGTGGCGACGATCGGCTCGGACCTGGGTGGCGGCGACGACGCGCTGATGATGCGTCATGGCGGGATCGAACTGCTGGATCGTGTCGTCTCGATCTCCGCCTTCGCGCAGCGGCTGCTCACCGGGGCCTATTTCGGTCCGACCGACATCCTGATCGGGCCGGTCGATACCGATGCATTCTCCCCCGCGCCCGGGCCTGCGCGCGATCCGCGCATGGTGCTGTGCGTCGGGCGCATCCTGCCGCACAAGGGGATCGACCGGATCATCGCCGCCCTGCCCGCGACGCTTCGGCTTGTCGTCGTCGGCCGGGTCTATGACCAGCGCTATCACGCGCTGCTGGTCGAGATGGCGGCGGGCAAGGATGTCGACTTCATCCATGACGCCGACGATGCGCGGCTGGTCGATCTGTATCGCAGCGCGGCCGTGCTGGTGCAGGCTTCCACCGCCCGCGACATCTTCGGCAATGTCATCGAGAAGCCGGAACTGATGGGCCTCACAACGCTCGAAGCCATGGCCTGCGGGCTGCCGGCGCTGGTCTCCGACGCCGGGTCGCTGCCGGAACTCGTTCCCGACCCGCGCTTCGGCCAGGTCTTCAGAACGCATGACGACCTTGCCGCGCTGCTCGCGGAGGTCGCCGCGGGCGCGTGGCCGGGTCCGGATGCATCGGGTCAGGCGCGCGCGCATGTCGTCGCGAATCATGGGATGGCGGCGATCGGCCAACGCCTGGCGGCTGCGTACCGAGCGGCGGTCGCCGCACCGCGCTGGAGAAGCTGATGCGGATCCTGGTCGTCAGCAACCTGTTCCCGCCAGTCCAGATCGGGGGCTACGAACTCGCCTGCGCGAATGTCGCGGCCGGACTGCGCCGCCGCGGCCACGAGACCCGCATCCTGACCAGTTGGAGCCCGCTGCCCGACACGGCCGCGGAACCGGCCGAGGTGGCGCGGCGGCTCGACATGGCCTGGTACCTGCCGCACTTGCCCGCCGAGCCCGGCGCACGGGACTTCACCACACATGCGGCGATGTGCTCCTGCTACGGCAACACCATGGCATTGCTGCAGGAATTGCGCGCATTCCGTCCGGACGTCGTCTATCTGTGGAATCTGGTCGGCGTCGGTGCCGCCGCGCTGATCGACCTGCTGAACACGGCGGGGCTGCCCTGGGTGCAGCACCTGATGGATCGCGGGCCGGCGGAGATCGTCTCGACGACGCCGCATCGCGTGCTCGGTCTGTTTGGCACCGGCACGGCAGCCTACCGCCGCGGGCGGCTGATCGCGATGAGCGAGCATCTGGTCCAGGAGATCGAATCGCTGATCGGCGCGGCCTTTGCGCAGCCACCCGACATCGTGCCCGGCTGGGCCGATATTCGCGCGACCCAGCCGCATCAACCATATCTGAGCCATGGCTCGGCGCGCTTCGTGGCCGCCGGCACCGTCGCCGCCGCCAAGGGCACCGACCTCATCCTGGAAGCCTCCGCGCTGCTGGAGGCGGAAGGGCTGGATTTCACCGTGGATATCTATGGCAGCGGCGAAGTGTCGCGTTGCGTCGGGCGCGCGCATGCGCTGCAACTCGATCACCGGGTTCGCTTCCTGGGCCCGCGGGACCAGCGTGAACTGGTCGGGTTGTATGCCGGCTACGACGCCTTCCTGTTCCCCACCCTGGAACGCGAGCCATTCGGCTTCGCGCCGATCGAGGCGGCAGCCTGTGCGACGCCGCCCATCATGACCGCCAATTGCGGCGCGAGCGAACGCCTGGTGGATGGGGTCCACTGCCTGAAGATCTTCCGCACGGCCGAGGATCTTGCCGCCGCGATGCAACACGTGGCGGGGGATGCGGCGGCGCTCGCGCGCATGGGGCGGGCCGCCCAGCGCCTGGTGACGACCGACCTGCGGTTCGAACGGTGCCTGATGCAGATCGAAGCGATCCTGCTGGAGACCGCGGCAGCGCGCCCGGGCCCATCGCACATCGATGACCGTGCCCTGGCGCCACTGGCTTTCCTGAAACACAACCTGTCCATGCGCCTTCGTTTCGGTTGAAGGCTGGGGGGCGTTCGATGAACCAAGTTGAGCTTCGTGCGCGCGGCGTATCGCCGGCGCTGCGCGGCTGGATCACCAACCCGCTGCGGCGGCTGTTGTGGCCGCTGCATGCGCCGTACTTCGCTGCCCTGCTGGACGAAATGGCCGAGCTTCGGCGGATCGCGGCACAACTCGCGGCGAGCGCGGCGGATGAAGTCCGGTACGAACAGCTCCGCAACCAGCAGAACGAACAGGAGCGCAGCCGGCCGTTCCACGACGAAATGACAGGCGAGGCGCAAGCGGACATGCTGCGGCGGTATGACGCGCTGAAGAAGGACATGACCGCGATCGCCCACCGGCTCGCGTCATTCGAGGAGCAGGCCACCGATCATGCCGCATCGGCCGCGCCCGTCGTGGCCGCCGGCGTCGAGCCCGCGCGATCGTCCTATGCCCAGTGCGGGGAAGACCGGATCGTGGAGTACCTGCTGCGCGTCTGCGGCGGTCCGCCCGCGATCCGATACCTTGATATCGGCGCCGCGCTGCCATCGGGCGACAGCAATACCTTCCTGTTCTACCAGCAGGGCGGTTCAGGCGTGCTGGTCGAGCCCGATCCCGGATACCGGCCCGCCTATCACGCCACGCGGCCGCGCGACCTGGTGGAATGCGCGGCCCTGGTGCCGTCGGGTCTTCGGCCAGCGGACGGGATGATCGAATTGCTGGTGGGCGAGAACCCCGGCTGGACCACCATCCTTGCCGAACACGCGGTGGAAGCGCAGCAGCGTGGCAAGGGCGGCGTGCAACAGCGGCTGATGGTGCCGGCGATCACGATCGCCGAGGTGCTGGAGCGGCACTTCGCCGATGGCCCGCTCCACCTCGTCTCGATCGATGCCGAGGGCATCGACGACATCATCGTCCGTGAGATCGATTTCGACCGGTACCGGCCCTGGGTGTTGGTGGTCGAGACCATGGGCAGCGACGGTCCGTCGGAATACCTCGCGCAGCATGGCTACACCAGCTACGCAAGCACCCATGTCAACCGCATCTTCGTGCGCCAGGATGTGCTCGCAGGCGCGGTTTTCTAAAGCCCCTCGTGCCGGACTGGAATCGTATCAGCGGTCGCGTCCGATGACATGTAGGGGGCAGGATTGGAGGGGCGCTGCCCCTCCAAGCCACCCCGCCAGGGACCAGCGGGTCCCTGGACCGCGGGAAATTGGCGTTGGTCACACAGGGCGTTCCTCACCCGGTTCGGCAACAAGAATTGGGTCGTTATCTTGGCATCGACCGGCGACGTTCAGCACCAAAATCGAGGTTTCCAAAGGCCTTAAGCCTTTGGTGGGGTGAGGTTTGGAGAGGGGCGACGCCCCTCTCCAAGGACCACCATCGCGATATTCGCGCACATGGGGCGGCGTTCGCGCGCAGATCCTCGCTCAAGGAGGGGCGCGGAGTGCGTCGGTAAAGGCGGCCCCAAGCCGCGTGCGGACCTTCAGCCCGCGGCAGGCTCGCCGACCGCCGCATCCCCGTCTTCCTCGACTATCGCCGCGTGCAATTGCTCGGTTGTGATCAGCAGGATGCGGCGGGCATCGAGGATCTGCGGCGCCTGATGCTGCAACACCTCCCACCGCTCCTCGACGGCATCGAGGGCGGCATCGAGATCGGCGAAGGTCTCGACCGCGGGCGCGGCGCCGGCCGCGCGCCAGCGCAGGGTGACAGGGCCTTGGGTGGTCATGGTCGTCTCCGCTGGTCAGGGGAATGGTCCGGCCAGGACATAGAACACTTCGCGCGGCGCTGAAATCGTCCCGGCCTGTGCGGCCGTCTCGCGGGGCGGCGCGGGGCTTGGTAAGCAGGGCCAGCCAATCAGGGCGGGAGGATTCCACGGCATGACCCAGCAGCGCAGGACGGCGTTCATCACCGGGGCGGGGCGCAACATCGGCCGAGCGGTCGCACTGGGCCTGGCGGAGGATGGCTTCAACGTCGTGATCAACGGGTCGGCCGATCGTGCGGCCTGCGATGCCGTGGCGGAAGCGGCACGCGGCTTTGGCGTCGATGCGGTCGTGGCGATGGGCGATGTCGGCAGCCTGGCTGAATGCGATCGGATGGCCGCCGATGCGATCGCCCGCTTCGGCGCCGTCGATGTCCTGGTGAACAATGCGGCGTTGCGTCCGGCCAAGTCGTTCCTTGAGATGACGGAGGCGGAGTGGCGCCGGGTGATGGCGGTCGATCTGGACGCTGCGGTGTGGCTGTCGCGCGCATGCCTGCCGAAGATGCTGGAGCGCGGCTGGGGGCGCATCGTCAACTTCACCGGCATGAACGCGATGCAGGGTTACGGCGGGCGCGCGCCGGTCAGTGTCGCCAAGCATGGCGTGCATGGCCTGACCAAGGCGCTGTCGAAGGAATTCGGCCCGAAGGGCATCACGGTCAATGCCATATCCCCCGGGCCGATCGCCGCCGACGGGGAAGCCGATGTGCCGATGACGGCATATCGCGCCGCCGCCGTGGCGAAGGTGCCGGCTGGGCGCGAAGGCACGCCGGCGGAGGTCGCCGCGATCGCGCGGATGCTGGTCTCGGACGGGGGTGCCTATGTCAACGGGCAAATGCTGCAGGTGAATGGCGGCGCGCAGACCTGATCCAGGCGGCATGTCGCCCCAGCCTATCCGGGGCCGCAGATCGCGCCTGACCGGGCCCTGTCAGGCGCGTGAAGGTGCTGGATGAAACAAGGACGTCGAGCGTTTTGCGCCAATACGTCCGGCGCAAAACGCTCCAGGAAACTCCATCGGCCCGTCACGCGGGCCGATGGTAGCGGGCCAGGTCAGGCGACCTTCTCGGCGACCTTCTCGTAGCCGAACACGTCCATCGCCTTGGCGCATTTGGCCTCGATATGGGCGATCGCCGCGGGAGAGAGGGAGTCGCGGTAGCCGCCGGGATGCACGCGCCGGATGTGCTTGGAGGGGTCTTCGGTTTCGGGGAAGACGTCTTCCTTGGCGACGAGCTTCGCGATGGTCTCGTCGGACAGTTCGACGTTCAGCTGGCTGGCGATGTCCTTCGCCCAGTCGATCTTGGTGTAGATCACGTCCTCATACCGATAGACGCGCCAGGGGCCGGAGCTCGGGTTTCGGCTGATCGCCGCGAAGGCGTTGAAATTGTGCAGCACCCCATCCACGCCGCCATTCAGCACATACTCGGACGGCCCCTGCGCCTGAGCGCGATTGCGCTGTTCCATGATGACGTCGCGCACGGCACCGTCGGGCACCGTGTGGCTCTTCGCCATCGAATGGTAGAAGGAGATCGCGATGTCGCGCGGGTCGCGCACCAGCATCAGCTTGCGCGAATCGCGGAAGCGCCGCAGCAGCAGCAACTGCCACAGGCCGCGGAAACCGGAATAGATGAAGCCGGGACGGCCGCAGAAATCCAGCAATACATGGTCGCAATGGCTGAAATTGAGGCCCTGGCGGAACAGCTGCACCTCGATATCGACGCAGCTGCGCCCGGACGCCTTGCAGATCGCCTTCACCAGATTGTCGAACAGCACCGATCCGCTTTTGTGCAGCGCGACGGTGTAGACGCTGTCCTCGCGCGTCGTCGGCTCGAAGGTGATCGTGTAGGGCTGCCCCGAGAAGGTTTGCAGCGACAGTGTCTCAGGCATCAGGCGGAACCTCTCGGGATATCGGTGCCGGACCTCGTGGCCGGACAGAACATGTCCGGGTCAGACGTCCCACGGCGCCACATCGATGTCAAGTAATGTGGTATTTTTACAAATACTGCCTACAGCAACACCGACTTGTGCACAGCATATATAATAATGAAACGCACATGACCACGACAATGCCACCACCTGCCGCCGCGCGGCCGCGAATGCGCTGGCGTATCGACAGCACGACCGGTCGGCCCGTATAGACGACGCAGTCCAGGGGGCGGGGCATGGCGAATGCGCTGGTACGACATGGGTCGGGTCGGACGTGACGCGGGTACGATGTGACTCGGCCCGGGCGGCGTGCGGCGCACCCGCCGGGGCATGTCACCGCGACGAGATCTGATCCAGCATGTCAGTCGTTCTTTCACAGCACCGCGCCCGGGACATGGTCGATGTGTTCTGGCGCAGCCCCGGCGCGGGCGTCCCGTCGCCGACCCTGACCTATCGTCTGGTGGATGCCGAGGCGGGCGCGTTGCTCTGCCTGCGCCCAAGCGAAAACCCCGTGCTGTTGCCAGGTGATGGCGGCGCCGGCCTGCCGGGCGATGGGGGTGACCTCGTGATCCTGCGGCTGGCCGAATTGCGCCAGGGGCTGCCTGCCCTTCTGCCGCAGCGCGACCAGCGCAACGCTTTCATCGCGGCACTGCGCGAAAGCCTTCAGGATTGGCCCGCGCAGGGCCAGGCTTCCGCCGCCGCCCGGTTGCGCGCCGCCTGCTCTGAAGCCATCGCGCGCCTGCCCGAACCGGCTGCGCGCCCGCCCAACCGGCGCCACCCCGCGCAGCCGCCATCGGCGCTGAAGGCCGATGAGGAATCCCAGGAAGCGCTGTTCCGGGCCTTGTATTTCTGCCAGCGGAGGGCCGATGGCAATGCGTAAGCGGGTCGCCTTCCTGGGGCACGGGTATCACACCAAGACGCTGTCTTCCCGCTTCATGATCGATCACATCCGGCAGACCCGCGATGTCGATCTGCACTTCGACAACAGCTGGCAAGACAAGTCCGCGGGTATCGACCTCGAAGCCCTGGTCGCCGCCGGCTACGATGAGATCCATGTCTGGCAGCTCGAACGCGCGGCAAAAAGGCTCGCGCAGCTGGCGCCGGGTTGCCCGGTGTTCTTCTATCCCATGTACGACAGCTGCCGGATGCTGCGCGACGAGGAATGGCTCGCGCTCAAGGACCATCTGTTCATGGTGTGCTTCTGCCGCGCGCTGCATGAACGGCTGCGCCGGCTCGGGCTGACCAGCCTGTGGCTTCAATACTGGCCGAAGCCGGAAGACACGATGGCGGACCACACCGACCTGCGCATCTTCTGGTGGCGCCGCCGGCGCGACCTGGCGTGGGACTTCCTTAAGCAACTGACGGCAACCTGGCCGGTCGCGCGGCTGCATCTGCATGAAGCGCCCGACCCGACCTATCCCAATCCCGAAAGCCTGCCGCCCGCCGACGCGGCCCGCTTGAACGTCACGACGTCGAGCTGGTTCGAGGATCGGGCCGGCTTCGACCGCCTGGCCGCCACCTTCAACATCTTCGTTGCGCCGCGACGCTTCGAAGGCATCGGCTTCTCCTTCCTCGAAGCCATGGCGCGCGGCCAGGTGGTGATCGCGGAGAACAATCCGACGATGAACGAATACATCGTCCATGGCGTGAACGGCCTGCTGTACGAACCGGGTGCCGCCGGCATCTGGGCCTATGACCTGACCCCGGCCCGCGCGCGTGAAATCGGCCGACGGGCGCACCTGTCCTGTGCGACGGGGCAGGCGCGCTGGGCCGAAGACCTCGCGCGGCTCGACACCTATGTACAGCGCTGGGGCGCAGTTCCCGTGGCGCTGCTGGAACCCGCCGGCGCGGCAGCGCAGCGCTGGTTGCCGGAACCCGCCTGATGGCGCGCGTCTCCGTCGCGGTCGTCACCCGCAATGCCGAGGATCTGATCCGCGGCACGCTGCAATCCATCATCGCGCAGACCATGCCGCTCGAACTCGTGGTGGTCGATGGTGCATCCACCGATGCGACGCTCGATGTCGTCGCGGAATTCCGCGACCACATCGACCATCTGGTGTCGGAGCCGGATGGCGGTCCCTACAACGCGATGAACAAGGCCGCGCGCCTCGCGACCGGCGAGTACATCCTGTACATGAATGCGGGCGATTGCTTCGCGTCGGAGACCGCGCTCGAGACCCTGTTCAGCCACGCACCGACCACCGCCGACTTCATCTATGGCCATCACTACTACCGACTGCTGGATGGCGAGATGGTCTGGCATCGCGCCGCCGACCTCGGCTTCATCCATCGCCAGATTGCCGCGGGCCGGGTTGATTTCCATACCATCGCGGGGATGCCCTGCCACCAATCCTCGGCGACGCGACGGACGATGTTGGTCGCGCAGGGCTATGACACATCCTACCGCATCGCCGCCGACCATGCCCGCATCCACCAGATGCTGGCCGAAGGGCGCGAATACCATCACGCCGATGTCGATGTTGCCGTCTATTCGCAGGGCGGGTTGTCGGGAAAGCAGGAAGCGCTGTGCTTCCACGAATGGTACCGCATGTTGTCGGTCGCGGCGGGCGACAAGGCGCCGGACATCCTGCGCTTCTTCACCGATCGCGTGCGCCCGGGCATCACCGAACCGCCCGAAGTGGTCGCGCGTCAGATCGCGCAGGTCCGCGCCAGCGGCATCTTCATGGAAGGCTGGTATCGCAGCACCTATGCCATCGCGCCGCGCATCGATCCGATCGAGCATTACCTGTATGCCGGCGTGCGGGAGAACCACAGGCCCAACCCGTTCTTCGACGGACAGCACTACCTGGAACGCAATGGAGACGTGGCGCGGGCGGGGATGAATCCGCTGATGCACTATGTCCTGTACGGCACGAAGCAGCTGCGCCTGACCTACCCGTGGGAACGATCCCGCGGTTGGGTGCGCGGGCTGCTGGCCTTCTTCGATCCCCACAAGCAAACACTCGCCGAATTGCTGGATCGGTTGGCGACGCTGACGCCGCAGCAGGTCGAGGCGTTGCAGGCGCTGGCGAGCGAGGCGCGGGCGGAAACGGCGAAGGCGGCGGAATAGCGCGCGCCGTCAGGACCGCAGCAAAACACACGGACCCGCGCGCCTACGCCTGAGGCGAAGCCGGACTCCAAGCCCGCATGGGGGCCACGGCACTTGAGACAAGTCAGTGCCATCGGATTGCGGCCGCGCCGCAATCCGGGAGCGCAACGCGCGACCGCGCCCAGACCAACAGCCGAGATCAAAGCGCCAGCGCAAGGCGCGTCAGCCAAGCGCACGCATGTGCGCGCCGGCGCTTGCGGCGGAAAATCAGCGCGCGAGCGGCTTGTACTTGATCCGGTGCGGGTCGGTCGCGTGATCGCCAAGCCGGCGCCGCTTGTCTTCCTCGTAGGATTCGAAGTTGCCCTCGAACCATTCGACATGGCTGTCGCCTTCAAAGGCGAGGATGTGCGTCGCCAGGCGATCGAGGAAGAAGCGGTCATGCGAGATGATCACCGCGCAGCCGGCGAATTCCATCAGCGCGTTTTCCAGCGCGCGCAGGGTTTCGACGTCCAGATCGTTGGTCGGTTCGTCGAGCAGGAGCACGTTGTGCTCCTTCTTCAGCATCTTCGCGAGATGGACGCGGTTGCGCTCGCCGCCCGACAGCGACCCGACGCGCTTCTGCTGGTCGCCGCCCTTGAAGTTGAAGGCGGCGCAGTAGGCGCGGGAGGGGACGGCGCGCTTGCCGATGGTGATGACGTCCTCGCCGCCCGAGATTTCCTGCCAGACGGACTTGGTGTCATCGAGCGTGTCGCGGCTCTGGTCCACATAGCCGAGCTGCACGCTGTCACCCACGGTCATGGTGCCGGCGTCCGGCGTCTCGCGTTCCATGATCATCTTGAACAGCGTGGTCTTGCCCGCGCCGTTCGGCCCGATGACGCCGACGATGCCGCCCGGCGGCAATTTGAAGGTCAGGTTGTCGATCAGCAGCCGGTCGCCGAAGCCCTTGGACACCGCATCGGCGACGATGACCGTGTTGCCCAGGCGCGGCGCGGGCGGGATGGCGATCTCGGTGGGGTCGGGCGCCTTGTCCTGGGATGCGCGCAGCAGATCCTCATAGGCCGCGACACGCGCCTTGGACTTTGCCTGGCGGGCCGAAGGCGACCGGCCGATCCAGTCGCGTTCCTCGGCCAGCTGGCGCTGGCGCGTGCTTTCCTCGCGTTCTTCCTGCGACAGGCGCTTGCGCTTCTGTTCCAGATAGGTCGAATAATTGCCTTCATACGGAATGCCGCGGCCGCGATCGACTTCCAGAATCCAGGTGGTGACGTTGTCGAGGAAGTAGCGATCGTGGGTCACGATCAGCACGGTGCCCGTATAGGCTTTCAGCGTCTGTTCCAGCCACGACACCGATTCCGCATCCAGGTGGTTGGTCGGTTCGTCGAGCAGCAGCATGTCAGGCTTTTCCAGCAGCAGCCGGCACAGCGCGACGCGCCGCTTCTCGCCACCAGAAAGGTGCGTCACAGCGGCGTCGGGCGGCGGGCAGCGCAGGGCATCCAGCGCGATCTCCACCTTGCGGTCGATCTCCCAGCCATCGGCGGCGTCGATCTTCTCCTGCAACTCGGCCTGTTCGGCCAGCAGGGTGTTCATCTCGTCCTCGGTCATCTCCTCGGCGAATTTCTCGGAGATCTCGTTGAAGCGCGCCATGGCGGCGTTCAACTCGGCGAAGGCGAGGCGGACGTTCTCACCCACCGTCAGATTGGGGTCGAGTTCGGGTTCCTGGGACAGGTAGCCCACGCGCACGCCCTCGGCCTTCCAGGCCTCGCCGCCATATTCCGTGTCCTGCCCGGCCATGATTCGCATCAGCGTGGATTTGCCGGCGCCGTTGGGGCCGAGCACGCCGATCTTCACGCCCGGCAGGAAGGACAGGGTGATGCCTTTGAAGATGTCTCGCCCGCCCGGATAGGACTTGGTGAGGTCTTTCATGACATAGACGTACTGATAGGCGGCCATGGCGCGGGGGGACCTGACAGAGCTGTGGGTTCGGGCAGGGTTCTACCCGCCTGACCGCCCTGCGCCAAGCAGCGCAGGGTTCGCGGCGGCGTGATGGCATGGGCCCGGCAGGACTCGAACCTGCAACCAAACCGTTATGAGCGGTCCGCTCTGACCATTGAGCTACAGGCCCATGCAGCGTCCTGATTGCCCTCAGCCGGCGAGGAAATCAAACGCCGCCAGCGCATGCACCCGCGCGACGGCTTCCAGTTCCGCCACATCGGCCCATTCATCCGCGCCCCCCATGTTGTGGGGCGTTGGGCCATAGACGACGGTGGGCAGCCCAAACAACCGGAACCAGCGCGCGTCCGACCCGCCCACGCGCATGTTCACCGCCACGGCGCCGCCCAGCACCGCCTCGGCAGCCGCGTGGGTGCGCAGGATGATATCGGCGGCCGGGTCGGTGTGGTTCGGTTCGAAGCGGCGCAGGATGCGCCAGGTGATCCCGGGCAGCTCGCCCAGGCCCGCCGCCAGCGCCGCTTCCGCATCCGAACAGGTGACGCCGACCGGCAGGCGGATATCGCAGGCCGCCCGCGCGGATGCCGCGACCAGGTTGGGCGCGGTGCCCCCTTCGATCCGCCCGACATTGACGGTGACGGAACCGAGCACATGCGCCTCCCCCACCCCCGCCAGGACCTCGCTCATCGGCTTGGCGGCGGCGATCGCCGCGGTGACGGCCTGCGGCGCGGCGGCTGGCAGGTCCCGCAGCCGCACCACGGCATCGAGTGCCACCCGCAGCCGGTCGATCGCATTCTCCCCCAGATGCACATGCGCGCCATGCGCGGCGGTGCCGGTCGCCTCGACCTCCACCCACAGGAAGCCCTTTTCCCCGAAGCGCAGCACGCGGGGGCTGCCGGCATCGCCGATGATCACGGCGTCGGCCCGATTCAGGCCCGGCACATGGTCCAGCAGCCATTTTGTCCCCAGCGGACCCATCGATTCCTCATCGCCCGCCAGGGTCAGCACCGCTTCCCCCCGCCACGCCGCGCGGTGCCGCGCCAGCACGGCGAAGGCGAGAATCGAGGCAGCGATCCCGCCCTTCATGTCGGCCGCACCCCGGCCATAAAGCCTGCCGTCCCGCACATCCCCGCGCAGCGGGTCCACCGTCCAGGGCAGCGCCTCATTCACCGGATAGGTGTCGAGGTGGCCGTTGAAGGCCAGCAGGCGCCCCGGCGCGGCACCGGCGATGCGGGCGACGACGTTGGTGACCTCCGCGGACGTGGCATGCAGCGTGACCTCGGCATCCGGGGCCACGTCCCGCAGCAGGGCCGCGGCTTCCTCGGCGCAGGCCGCGACGTCGCCGGGCGGATTGGGTGACGGCACCGCCATCAGCCGCCGCGTCATGGCGACGACCTCCGGCGCCCGGGCGGCGATGTCGGCGGCGAAGGCGATGCGGGCGGCGCTGGTCATGACAAGGAGACTTGCCGCCGCCGGCCCGCCGCGCAAGGTCATGCTGCACTGCGATTGGCCCCGCCGCCGCAGTCTGCTACCAGCCGGCGCGAAGCCCCACGGAGACTCAATTCATGCGTATCGACGCCATCGCGATCGGCAAGAACCCGCCCGAGGACGTCAACGTCATCATCGAGGTGCCGGTCGGCGGCGAACCCATCAAGTATGAGATGGACAAGGAGGCCGGCACGCTGTTCGTCGACCGCTTCCTGTACACGCCGATGCGCTACCCTGGGAATTACGGCTTCGTCCCGCACACGCTGTCCGAGGATGGCGACCCGATCGATGTGCTGGTGGCCAATACCCGCCCGATCATCCCCGGCGCGGTCATCAATGTCCGCCCCGTGGGCGTGCTGCGCATGGAGGACGACGGCGGCGGGGACGAGAAGATCATCGCGGTGCCATCGGCCAAGCTGACGCAGCGTTACGCCGATGTGCAGAACCACACGGACCTGCCGAAGATCACGCTCGACCAGATCCAGCACTTTTTCGAGCACTACAAGGACCTCGAGCCCGGCAAGTGGGTGAAGGTGCTGGGCTGGGGCGGCGCCGAGGAAGCGCGCCGGCTGATCGTCGAGGCCATCGAGCGCGCCAAGAAGTAGCCCGGGGCGCGACTTCGGGTGGCTGAAGATAAAGCATTTTAAGATTTTAAGCCTTTAACCGGGCTGGGCATTTGTGACGAGCCTGGGCGCCGACGGTAGCCGGAGAGGGCTTTGCCCCCTCCGGACCTCCCCACCAAAGGCTTAAGGCCTTTGGAAACCTCGACTTGGAGAAGATCCCGCCTGATGGGGATCAGTTCAGCGGTATCGGCAAACGCTCCATGAGCGGACAGGGCCCGACATACCGGTCGGGAACCACGACGCCCACCCCAAAGTGACGGTTTCCAAAGGTCTTAAGCCTTTGGTGGGGTGGCTTGGAGGGGCAAAGCCCGTCCAAGCTTTCCGCAAGCCAAGACGCCAGACTTTGATAATTTTCCTATACCGCACGCTTCCCGCCCGCAGGAAGCGGAATCCTGTGTCATTGCGCCGTCTCCCCTTCCCCCCTTAGCCTTCCGTTTGGCCTGCGAAAGATGGGCCCGGGCGGCGATGCGCCGCGCAATTCCGAGGGGGAGTCCGCATTTTGTTGACCGTTTGGCTGATCATCGTGATCGCGCTTGGGGCGTGTTCCATCGCCTATGGCGTCTATACCGCGAAGGACGTGCTGTCCCGCGACCCGGGCAATGAGCGCATGCAGGAGATCGCGAAGGCGATCCAGGAAGGCGCGAACGCTTATCTGAAGCGGCAATACACCACCATCGCGGTGGTTGGCGCGGTGCTGTTCGTGCTGGTCGCCTGGCGGCTGGGCATGACGGTGGCGATCGGGTTCCTGGTTGGTGCTGTCCTGTCCGGAGCGGCCGGCTTCATCGGCATGAACGTGTCGGTGCGCGCCAATCTGCGCACGGCGCAGGCGGCGATCGGCTCGCTCGCCGGTGGGCTGGATGTCGCGTTCAAGTCGGGGGCGATCACCGGGATGCTGGTGGCGGGCCTCGCGCTGCTGGGCGTGGCCGTCTACTTCTTCCTGCTGGTGGTGATCGGCGGCAATGCGCCGAATTCGCGGCTGGTGATCGATGCGCTGGTGGCGCTGGGCTTCGGTGCCTCGCTGATATCGATCTTCGCGCGGCTGGGCGGCGGCATCTTCACCAAGGGTGCCGATGTCGGCGGCGACATGGTCGGCAAGGTCGAGGCCGGCATCCCCGAGGACGACCCCCGCAACCCGGCGACCATCGCCGACAATGTCGGCGACAATGTCGGCGATTGCGCCGGCATGGCGGCCGACCTGTTCGAGACATACGCGGTGACAATGGTCGCCACCATGGTGCTGGCGGCGATCGCCTTCGCGGGCACGGAGTTCCTGCGGGCGGGCATGATCTTCCCGCTGGCGATCGGCGGGGTCTGCGTCGTGACGTCGATCGTCGGTACCTATTTCGTGAAGCTGCCGGCGAACAACAACATCATGGGCGCGATGTATCGCGGCTTTGCCGTGACCGGCGTGCTGTCGCTGGTGGCGCTGCTGCCGCTCTCCTACCTGATCTTCGGGTCCGGCACGGCGACGGCGGCCGGGGCGACGTTCAGCGCGATGGACCTGTTCCTGTGCGGCGTGGTCGGGCTGGCGGTGACCGGGCTGATCATCTGGATCACCGAATACTACACCGGCACGAATTTCCGCCCGGTGAAGTCGATCGCGGAGAGTTCCGTGACGGGCCACGGCACCAATGTGATCCGCGGGCTCGCCGTTTCGATGGAATCCACCGCCCTGCCGGCGCTGGTGATCATCGCCGGCATCTTGGTCTCCTACGCCCTGGCCGGGCTGTATGGCATTGCCATCGCCGTCACGACGATGCTTGCACTGGCGGGGATGGTGGTGGCGTTGGATGCCTTCGGGCCGGTGACCGACAATGCCGGCGGCATTGCCGAAATGGCTGGACTGCCCAAGGAAATCCGCCAGACCACCGATGCGCTGGACGCGGTGGGCAACACCACCAAGGCGGTGACCAAGGGGTATGCGATCGGGTCCGCCGCCCTGGGTGCGGTGGTGCTTTTCGCGGCGTACACGCAGGACCTCAACTACTTCATCACCAATGCGGCGACGTATCCGTACTTCTTGGGCGTGACGGCGATCGACTTCTCGCTGGCCAACCCCTACGTCGTCGTGGGCCTGCTGTTCGGCGGCATGCTGCCGTACCTGTTCGGCGGCATGGCCATGACGGCGGTCGGTCGCGCGGCGATGTCGGTGGTGGAGGAAGTCCGCCGCCAGTTCCGCGAGAAGCCGGGCATCATGGCCGGCACCGAGAAGCCGGATTACGGCCGCGCGGTGGACATGCTGACCAAGGCAGCGATCAAGGAGATGATCATCCCGTCGCTGCTGCCGGTGCTGTCACCGCTGGTGATCTATTTCGGCATCCAGGCGGTGGCGGGCAAGGCGCAGGCCTTCGCGGCACTGGGCGCGATGCTGCTGGGCGTGATCGTCAACGGCTTCTTCGTCGCGGTGTCGATGACCACCGGTGGTGGCGCATGGGACAATGCGAAGAAGTACATCGAGGACGGGCACCATGGCGGCAAGGGGTCCGAGGCGCACAAGGCGGCGGTGACCGGCGATACCGTGGGAGATCCGTACAAGGACACTGCCGGTCCGGCGGTAAACCCGATGATCAAGATCACCAATATCGTGGCGCTGCTGTTGTTGGCGATGCTAGCGCATAGTTAGTTGGCCTCAAGCGCCGGCGCGTGCATCCGCGCGCTTGGCTTTCGCGCCCCGGACTGGCGCGCCGGCGGCTGAAGTTGGTCTGGGCGCGGTCGCGCCCTGCGCTTCCGGATCGGGGCTTGGCCGCGATCCGAAGTGGGGGCGGGATGGGTTTGGAAGGGCGCCGCAGGGCGCCCTTTCTGCGTTCAGGCGGCAATGCCATCGGCCGGCATGACGGTTTCAAGGCACCCGTCCCCCCGCCGCCCCGGCCGTGCTAGGGAAACCGCCGTTCATCCTCGCTCCCTGACGGTTCAGCCCTTGGCCTTCCTCCACACCATTCACCTCCTGCCGATCCTCGACAGCGCCTTCAGCCTGTTCGTCGCCTTCGTCTGCGGGACGCTGGTCGGCATCGAACGGCAGTTCCGCCAGCGCAGCGCCGGGCTGCGCACGAACACGCTGGTCGCCGTGGGCGCCGCGGCCTTCGTCGATATCGGCCAGCGCCTGGCCGGCGATGCCGAGGCGGTGCGCGTCATCTCCTACGTGGTGTCCGGCATCGGCTTCCTCGGCGCCGGGGTCATCATGAAGGACGGCACGAATGTGCGCGGCCTGAACACCGCGGCGACGCTGTGGGGGTCCGGGGCGATCGGCGCCGCCGCCGGGTCGGATCTGGTGATCGAGGCAATGCTGATCACCGCCTTCGTGCTGGCCGGCAATACGCTGCTGCTGCCGCTGGTGACCTGGGTCGAACGCCGCCCGCTCAACCTGGCGCGGATCGAGACGCACAACGAGGTCCGCGTGACGACCGGGCCCGCCAGCCTGCCGGTGGTCCGCCGCCATCTGATCGAGCGATTGCAGGCGGCGAAATACCCGGTCGCGGATGTCGAGGTGGTCCCGCGCGGCGATGGGGCGGTCGAGGTGGTGGCCGTGCTGGTCAGCACCGCCGTCGTGTCGCGCGAGATCGAGACGGTGCTGGCGGAACTGCGCCGCCACCCGGCCATCACGGATGCCGCGTGGGAGAGCAGCGTTCTGGAGTGACGCTGGCCGCGACCGCTGGGAAGCATTTTGGAATCGCGCCGAAAGGCGTGACTCCAGCGCCGCGGCCCCGTACCCGACCCGGCCACCCTGTTCAGCCTATTGTCGTTGGGTGGCCAGGTGCGGGTGCGGGCCGGTGCCGGTCTTTCCAAACCGACTCTCGGACATGCCCGACGCGGGCGCCGCGCAATCGCCGCGAAGGGCTCTATCGCCGCGCGGGAGGCGTTATTCCGCGAAGAAAGCCTTGCGCCGGACGCCGGGACGCCCTTCATGCGCCTCCATGATGCGTCGCTTCGCCTTGCTCGCCGCCCTCGTGGCTACCGCCCCCGCGGCGTGGGCGGGGGAAAGCGCGCCCGTCACCTCGCCCCGCGCCACCGTGACGCTGATCGCCGACCAGGCGGCCATCGCCCCGGGGCAGCCCTTCCGGCTGGCGCTGCGTCAGCGCCTTGCGCCGGGCTGGCACACCTATTGGACCAATCCCGGCGATGCCGGGCAGCCGCCGGAGGTCACCCTGGCGCTGCCCGAAGGCGCCACCGCGGGTGCCATGCGTTTCCCCGCGCCGCAGCGCATCCCGTTCGGGCCGCTGGTGAATTATGGCTATGAGGGCGGCGAGGCGGTCTTCACCATCCCGGTCACCCCGCCAGCGTCTCTGCGGCCCGGCGAGACCTTCACCGTCGCCGCCGACGCCACCTGGCTGATCTGCGAACAGGTCTGCATCCCCGAGGAGGGCGCCTTCCGGCTCGACATCCCGGTGGCGGCCACCGCCCGCCCCGACCCGGCTACCGGCCCGATCTTCACCGCCGCCGAGGCCGCCGAACCCCGCGCCGGCGTCTTCACCGCACGGGCCGGCTTCGAGGGCCTGCAGGGCGCGATCGAGATCATCGGCCCCGACATCGCGCCCGGCGCGGTGCGGGACGCGTTCTTCTTCCCCCGCGAGATCAACCTCCTCGACAACGCCGCGCCGCAACCGATGACAGTACGGGACGGCGTGCTGCGACTGGGCCTGACGCGCGCGCGGGCGGAACCGCTGCCCGCGGCGATCGAGGGCGTGGTCGCCATCACCGACGCCACCGGGCTGCGCGGCGCCTACAGCGTCTCGGCGCCGCCGGGGCCGGTGCCACAGGCGACCGCCGGCGGGCTGGCCTTGTGGCAGGCGATGCTGTTCGCACTGCTCGGCGGGCTGATCCTGAACTTGATGCCCTGCGTCTTCCCGATCCTGGCGATGAAGGCGGTTGCCCTGGCGCGGCTGTCCGGCGCGGGGCGCGGGGCGGTGCGGGCGCATGCGGCGTCTTATACGGCCGGGGTGGTGCTGTCCTTCCTCGCGCTGGGGGGGCTGATGATCGGGCTGCGCGCGGCCGGCGGCGTGGCGGGCTGGGGGTTCCAGTTCACCTCCCCGGTCTTCGTCGGCGCCATGGCGTGGTTGATGCTGGCGGTCGGGCTGAACCTGTCGGGCGTCTTCACCGTGGGTGGGCCGGTGGCGGCCGGCGGGGCGCTGGCCGGGCGCGGCGGGCATGGCGGGTCGTTCTTCACCGGGGTGCTGGCGGTGCTGGTCGCCACGCCCTGCACCGCGCCGTTCATGGCGGCGGCGATCGGCGCGGCGTTGGGCCTGGGCGCGATCGAGGCGCTGGCGGTGTTCGGCGCGATGGGGCTGGGCCTCGCGCTGCCCTATGCGCTGCTGGGCGCAGCACCTGGGCTGGCGCGCGTGCTGCCGAAGCCGGGCGCGTGGATGGATCGGCTGAAGCAGGGCCTCGCCTTCCCGATGTATGGCGCGGCCGCCTGGCTGGTCTGGGTGCTGGCGGAACAGGCCGGGCCGCCGGCGGTGCTGCTGGCGCTGGTCGGCGCCGTGTTGATCGGGTTCGCCGCCTGGGCGCTGGGCTTGGCGCAGGCGTCGGGCGGGCGTCTGGGGCGGTTGGTGGGCGGTGTGGCGGTGGTCGGCGCGCTGGCGCTGCTGCCGGTGCTGCACGCGACGCCGGCCCCCGCCGCACGGGCCGCCGCCGAGGGCGAAGCCTGGTCCGAGGCGCGGGTCGCGGCCCTGCTGGCGGATGGCCGGCCGGTCTTCGTCAACCTGACCGCAGCCTGGTGCATCACCTGCAAGGTCAATGAACGGCTGGCCTTGTCCACCGATGCGGTGCGCGGCGCCTTCGCGTCCGGCGGCGTCACAGTGCTGACGGGGGATTGGACGCGCGGCGACCCGGCGATCACCGCCGCCCTGCGCGCCCAGGGCCGGGACGGGGTGCCGCTGTACCTGTTCTACCCGGCCGGCGCGCGGACGCCGCGCATCCTGCCGCAGATCCTGACCGAGGGGATCGTGCTGGAGGCGCTCACCGCGCCAGGTGCGACGGGATCCTGAGGCCGAGCTTGGTCGGCACCGGCCAGACCTCCCGCACCGTGCGCAACCGCTGGAAGCCGGCAGAGATATAGGCCGGCAGGGCGCGCGGGTGGTCCGCCGTGCAGGTGTTCACCGTCACCGCGTGCCGGCCCGCCGCCCAGGCGGTGTCGATCGCATGGCGCAGGAAGGCGCGGCCCAGCCCCGCCCCGATCGCCCAGGGCATCAGCCCGAAATAGGCGAGGTTCACCGTATGCGGGTGGCGGCGGTCGAGTTCATAGAAGCCGGCCGGTTCGCCGTCCTTCACCAGCACATGGATCGTCACGGCCGGCAGGGCCAGCAGTGCGGCGAGGTCCGCATCGGACGCCGTGCGGCGCATCCACCACAGCCAGGGTTCGCCCACCGTGTCGTACAGATAGCGATAGAACGGCACGGAACAGTGCCGCGCGTGTTCGACACGCACATCCGCCGGCAGCGCCGGCGCCGGTCCGGACGGCCGGGATTCCATCCGCAGGAAGGTGACATCGACCACCACCTCCTGAATGCCGCTCATCGTTGCCGCCATCGGCGCGAACCCTTGCATGCGGCACAGAATGTCGCGGTGACCGCGTGCCCGGTCAACAGGTTGGAGGGGCCCCGGCCCAGGCGCGCGGATATGGGGCGATGGTGCTCCTTGGAGAGGGGCGTCGCCCCTCTCCAAACCTCTCCCCACCAAAGGCTTAAGGCCTTTGGAAACCTCAACTTTGGTGCTGAATGCCGTCGGTCGGTACCGCGAGAAGTGCCCGATTCTCGGTACTCGACCGGGCAAGGACCGCCCGGCGCGAAAGACTCCAAGATCCCGCGGTCCAGGGACAGTGGCTTGGAGGGGCAGCGCCCCTCCAATCTTCGCGCCAAAGCAGGTTGAAGGTTCCGACGCCTTCAGCCTGGCGGCATCGCCGCCAGGTCAGGAGAGAGGCAAAAGCCGCTCTCCGGTCGCGCTCAATTATCCAGGAACGAGCGCAGCTTCCGCG
Organism: Acetobacteraceae bacterium; assembly: GCA_022842185.1. Lineage (GTDB taxonomy): Bacteria > Pseudomonadota > Alphaproteobacteria > Acetobacterales > Acetobacteraceae > Neoroseomonas. Next base: position 89,274 of record JALHQB010000006.1, on the reverse strand, counting down.
ACCGCGACGGGTGCTTCAGCTTGCGCAGGGCCTTCGCCTCGATCTGGCGGATGCGTTCGCGCGTCACGTTGAACTGCTGGCCGACTTCTTCCAGCGTGTGGTCGGTGTTCATGCCGATGCCGAAGCGCATGCGCAGCACGCGCTCCTCACGCGGCGTCAGGCTGGCCAGCACGCGGGTCGTCGCCTCGCGCAGGTTGGACTGGATGGCGGCATCCAGCGGGATGACCGCGGCCTTGTCCTCGATGAAATCGCCCAGGTGGCTGTCTTCCTCGTCGCCGATCGGGGTCTCCAGCGAGATCGGCTCCTTGGCGATCTTCAGCACCTTGCGGACCTTCTCCAAGGGCATGCCGAGCTTTTCGGCCAATTCCTCGGGCTGCGGCTCGCGGCCGATCTCGTGCAGCATCTGCCGCGAGGTGCGCACCAGCTTGTTGATCGTCTCGATCATGTGGACCGGGATGCGGATGGTCCGCGCCTGATCGGCGATGGAACGCGTGATCGCCTGCCGGATCCACCAGGTCGCGTAGGTGCTGAACTTGTAGCCGCGGCGGTATTCGAACTTATCGACCGCCTTCATCAGCCCGATATTGCCTTCCTGGATCAGGTCGAGGAACTGCAGGCCGCGATTGGTGTATTTCTTGGCGATGGAGATCACGAGGCGCAGGTTGGCCTCGATCATTTCCTTCTTCGCCTGCGTCATGTCGCGTTCACCGCGCGACACCGTGGCATAGACGCGCTTGTATTCGGCGACCGGCATGCCGGTCAGGTTGGCGACCTCGGCAATGCGGGCGCGGATCTGTTCCACGTCATCGGAGGATTTGGCGACGAAGGCCTTCCAATATTTGGACGGCAGGGCACCGACGCGTTCCAGCCAGGCCGGGTCGAGTTCCGAACCGCGCCAATGCTGGAGGAAGTCCTCGCGCTTGACCTTGTGCGCTTCGGCCTGGCGCAGCACCTGGCCTTCGAGCACCGTGAGCTTGCGGTTCAGCCCCTTGAGCTGATCGACCAGTTCCTCGATGCGGTTGTTGTGGAGATGGACCTTCTCCACCAGCCCGATCAGGTCGCGGCGCAGCTTCTCATAGGTCTTCTCGCCACGGCCGACCAGTTCCTCACCGGCATGGTAGGCATCCATGCGCTTGTTGGTGAGCTTCTGCAGCTTGCCGTACAGGCTTTCGATCTCGGCGAAATTCGCTAGGACCTCGGGCTTCAGCTTTTCTTCCAGCGCGGACAGCGACAGGCCCATGCCCTCGCCCTCCTCGCCTTCCTCGAACTCCTCCTCGGCGGCATCGGCGGGCGTGCCGTCGGGGTTGCCGGCCGACTGCGTGGCCTCGAGGTCGATCACGTCGCGCAGCAGCATGCGCGGCGGCGTGGACTTCACCGCCTCATGCCAGCGCAGGATGGCCTGGAAGGTCAGGGGGCTTTCGCACAGGCCCCCGATCATCATGTCGCGCCCAGCCTCGATGCGCTTGGCGATGGCGATCTCGCCCTCGCGCGACAGCAATTCGACCGACCCCATCTCGCGCAGGTACATGCGCACGGGGTCGTCGGTGCGGCCGAGGGATTCCTCATCGACGTTGCCGCCGGATTCCTCCTCCTCCTCGCCTTCCTTCTTCTCGGCGGGCTTGGCGACGGCCTCGCCGTCCTCGCTTTCCTCGTTCTCGACGACGTTGACCCCGGCCTCGCTCAGCATGGCCATGGTGTCCTCGATCATCTCGGAGGAGACCTGGTCCTGCGGCAGGGCGGCATTCAATTCATCCACCGTGACGTAGCCGCGCTCCTTGCCCCGGGCGATCAGCTTCTTCACGGCCGCCGACTGCGTGTCGAGCATCAGCCCCTCGACCTGCTCGTCGCGCGTTTCGGTCGTCTCAGCCCCGCTCGCCGCCTTGCTCGCCATGCGCTCTGTCGCTCCGTCCAACGGTTTCGGGCATCCGGGGGAGCCGGATGCCCGAAAAAAAGGTCTCTATACTATGCGGCGTCGCCGGATGCCCCGGAGGCCCCTTCCCCGCGGCGGATGGCGTCGAGCGCTTCCGTCACCAGGATGAGACGGCGCTGCGCCGCGGGATCGTTCGTCTCGGCCAGGGTCTGCCGGGCTTCCTGCTGGTCCTCGATCAAGTCTGCCTCGCCACGCAGTCGCAGGAAGAAGTGCCAAAAGCCTTCCTCGACCTCCCCGGGCAGGGCCTGCGGCCCGGCCGCGAGGGGCAGGCCGGTGGGCATCAACGCCCAGGCCACCGCATCTTCCGCACCGTATAGGGCGAGGTGGGCGATCAACCCTTCGGAGTCAAGCGGTTCAGCGGCCACAGGCCATGCGAGAATCGCGTCCCGCAGTTGCGCGGCCGGTCCCGGGGGCAGTTCGAGCAGCCCCAGCGCCTCCTCGACCTGGGGCAGCAGCCAGGCGTGGCGGAGGATGATCGCGAACATCATCCGGGCGCGTTCGGCCCGCACCGGGCCGGCTTCGATGGCCGGGCGCGCCGGGCGCCGGGGCGGCGGCCGGGTGCCGGGTTTCACCCGTGACGCGGCGAAGAAGCGATCGAGCAACACGCGCCGATATTCCGCCGCCAGCGATTTGTCGGGGATCGCCCCCGCCGCCCCGGCCAGGCGGTTGCGCATCGCCGCGCGTTGTTCGGGTGTCACCGCCGGGCGGCCTTCGGTGATCAGCCCGAACAGCGCATCGGACATCGGGCGGGCGGCATCGAGCACCGCCTGGAACGCCGACCGGCCGCGCCTGGCGACCAGCGTGTCGGGATCCTCCCCCGCCGGCAATGTGGCAAAGCGCAGGGTCCGTTCGGTCGAGATCAGCGGCAAGGCGAGTTCCGCCGCCCGCGCGGCCGCCCGCGCGCCGGCAGCATCACCATCGAAGCACAGCACCGGTTCGGGGGAGATGCGCCATAGTTCTTCCAACTGTTCCGGCGTGAGCGCGGTGCCGAGCGGTGCCACCGCCCCGGTGAAGCCCGCCTGGTGCAGCGCGATGACGTCGGTATAGCCCTCGACGGCCACGGCGGTGGCGCCGCGGAAGGCGCCCTCCCGCGCGAGATCCAGCCCGTAGAGGCCCATGCGCTTGCGGAACAGCGGCGTCTCCGGGCTGTTCACGTATTTCGGCTGGCCGTCGCCCAGGATGCGCCCGCCGAAGGCGATCACCCGGCCGCGCCGGTCGCGGATGGGGAACATCACGCGGGCATAGAAGAAATCCCGCGACGGCTCGCCGCCCTCGCCTTCGCGCAGTAGGCCGGCCTCGATCATCTGCGTCTCGGTGACGCCCTCGGCTCGCAGGTCGGCGGCCAGCGCCCCGCGCCCGCCCGGCGCCCAGCCGAGGGTGAAGTCGCGGATCGTCTGGTCCTTCACGCCCCGGCGCAGCAAGTAGTCGAGCGCGGCGCGGCCCTCGGGCAGGAACAGGCGGCGATGATATGCCTGGGCTGCGGCTTCCATCACCGCATGCAGGTCGCGCGCCCGGCGGTCCCGCGCCACCTCCTGCGCGGAGGGCTTGGGGACGTCCATGCCCGCCTCGGCGGCCAGGCGCTCCACGGCTTCGGGGAAGGCCGCACCTTCCGCCCGCATCAGGAAGGAGATCGCATCCCCATGCGCGCCGCAGCCGAAGCAGTGGAAATGGTCGTCATAGACGTAGAAGGACGGCGTCTTCTCGCCATGGAAGGGGCAGCAGCCCTTCCAGTTGCGGCCGGATTTGAGCAGGCGCGTCTTGCGGCCGATCAGGCCGGGCAAGGGCGTGCGGGCACGCAGCTCGTCCAGGAACGCGGGGGAAAGGGCCATGGGCGCCGCAGCCTGTAGCATGGGCCGGGCACGGGAAAGGACCCCGCAGCCGGTCCGAGGCAAGAAAGTTTGGACCACCGCCGCCCGCGCCGTTCATTTGCGCCGCAGCACCGCCGGGGCTATCCAGCCGCCCGATCAAACCAGAGGACCCCGCCATGACCCCGGCCGAACGCGCCGCCGTGCAAGCCCATCTCCGCCGCCTGTTCGGCAACAACCGCATCGCCGTGACGGCGCCGGAGCGCAAAGGGGCCAGCGTCGAGCTGCGCGTCGGCGACGAGTTCATCGGCACCATCCACCGCGATGCGGAAGACGGCGAAGTCTCCTACGCCGTGCAGATCGTCGTGCTGTCCGAAGACCTTGAGATGCCGAACTGAGGGGTCCGTCGATGGGGTGGAGCGGCGCCTTGGAGAGGGACTTTGCCCCTCTCCAAACCTCACCCCACCAAAGGACTAAGGGCCTCTGGACACCTCGACTTGGTGCCGGCCGGCAAGACTGTCGCCCCGAAAAGTCCGACCCAGGCGCAAGACTGAATCCGGGCACCGATCCGGCCCGCTGCCCGGCGCCAAGTGACGGTTTCCAAAGGCCTTAAGCCTTTGGTGGGGTGGCTTGGAGGGGCAAGGCCCCTCCAACCTTCATCCTGACCCGCCTACCTTCAGCCGCCGAGGCGGGCCTTCACCATCGGCCCGGCCTTGGCCATGTCCAGCACGGCGGCGTGTTTGCCTTTCAGCACCGCCATGACCTTGCCCATCTCCTTGACGCTGGTCGCGCCCGATTCCGCCACGGCGGCATCGACGGCGGCGGCCATGGCGGCGTCATCCATCTGCTGGGGCAGGAAGCTCTCGATCACGGCGATCTCGGTTTCTTCCTTCGCCGCCAGTTCCTCCCGCGCGCCCTGACGGTACATGGCGACGGATTCCGCGCGGGACTTCGACATGCCGCGCAGCATGGCGATGATGGCGGCTTCATCGACCGGCGGGCCGGGGCGGGCAGCGATGTCGGTGTCCTTCAACTTCGCCGTGATCATCCGCAGGGTGGAAACGCGCGCGGCGTCCTTGGCCAGCATGGCGGTCTTGAGTTCGGCGGTGAAGCGGTCGCGCAGGGACATGACAGTGATCCTCGACTGGAGCGTGATTGCCGCGGGTGCGGAGGCACCGGAGGTCTGAATCACACGATAAAACAAAAAGTTGGCGTGGGACCGGAGCATGAATGTAGCCCGACCCCGCCTGGGATGCGGGCGGTATAGCGCCTGGACCGGCTGGGAGGAAACTTCCCACCCCCGTGAATCATCTTGCACTGGGAAATCACTTCCCGGCATAACCCCGCCCATGCGCACCGTGGAAGATATCATCGCCCTGCTCGGAGGTCCCGAGGCGGCGGCGTCGCATTGCGGCGTCGGCACCGAGGCGATCCGCAAATGGCGCCAGGCCCGGGCGATCCCGGCCAAGCACTGGCCGGCGGTCCTGACCGTCACCGGCCTTTCCCTGTCCGACCTGCCGGGCGCGCCCGGCGAACCCCAGAAGACGGAGCCGACCATGGCCTCTGCCGCCGATACCCCCCCCGAAGGTGCCACCGGCTGCCTGGTGCTGGCCGATGGGACGATCATCTGGGGCCGCGGCTTCGGGGCCGAGACCACCACGGTCGGCGAGATCTGCTTCAACACCGGCATGACCGGGTATCAGGAGACGCTGACCGACCCGTCCTATGCCGGGCAGGTCATAACCTTCACCTTCCCCCATATCGGCAATGTCGGGACGAATATCGAGGATCTGGAGAGCCTGACGCCGGCCGCGCGCGGGCTGATCGTCAAGCAGGATGTGACGGAGCCGGCCAATTACCGCTCCACGAAGCACCTGGATGGCTGGCTGGTGTCGCATGGCATTCCGGGACTGGCGGGCATCGATACGCGGGCGCTGACGGTGCGCATCCGCGACCTGGGCGCGCCGAATGGCGTGATCTGCCACCGCGCCGACGGGGTGTTCGACATCCCTGCCCTGCGCGCGCAGGCCGCCGGCTGGCCGGGGCTGGAGGGCATGGATCTGGCCAAAGAGGTCACCTGCCGCCAGACCTTTACCTGGAACGAGACAGAATGGGCCTGGCCCGCGGGCTTCGGGCAACAGAGCGCGCCGACGCACAAGGTCGTTGCGGTGGATTACGGGGCGAAGCGCAACATCCTGCGCTGCCTGGCCTCCGCCGGCTGCGAGGTGGTGGTGGTTCCCGCCACGGCGACCGCCGAGGACATCCTGCGCCACAACCCCGATGGCGTGTTCCTGTCGAACGGCCCCGGCGACCCGGCGGCGACGGGCGCATACGCCGTTCCCGCGATCCAGGGCGTGATGGCGCGCCAGGTGCCGGTCTTCGGCATCTGCCTGGGGCACCAGCTGCTGGCGCTGTCGCTCGGCGCCAAGACCTACAAGCTGCCGCGTGGGCATCGGGGCGCGAACCAGCCGGTGAAGGACCTGACCACCGGCAAGGTCGAGATCACATCCCAGAACCACGGCTTTGCGGTGGACCCGAAGACGCTGCCGGACAGCGCAAAGGTCACGCATGTCTCGCTGTTCGACGGCACCAATGAAGGGATCGCCGCGACAGATCGCCCGGCGTTTTCGGTGCAATACCACCCGGAGGCGAATCCCGGGCCGACCGACAGCCACTACCTGTTCCATCGTTTCGTGGAGATGATGGAGGCGTCCAAGGCGAACCGGGGCTGAACCCGGGCGCGGCAAGGGGAATTCGCATGTTCGATCTGAAGGGGCGCGTGGCGCTCGTCACCGGCGGGAATGGCGGCATCGGGTTTGGCTTCGCGCGGGGGCTGGCGAAGGCCGGGGCTGCCGTGATGGTGGCCGGGCGGAATGCGGCGAAGAATGCGGCGGCCGTCGCGGAGCTGAAGGCTTTGGGCGCGACCGCGGATTGCGTCGCGGTGGACGTGACCGATGAAGATTCCATCCGCGCCATGGTTGCCACCACCGCCGAACGGCTCGGACGGCTGGACATCCTGGTGAACAATGCCGGGACCAATATCCGCAACCGTCCGGAAGTCTATCGGATGGAGGATTGGCACAGCGTCATCGCCACCAACCTGACCTCCGGCATGATCGCGGCGCAGGCGGCGCATCCTTGGCTGAAGAAGGGTGGCGTCGGGCGCGTGATCAACAACGGGTCGATGCTGTCGATCTTCGGCCTGCCCTTCCATGCGGCCTATGGCGCGTCCAAGGGCGGCGTCGTGCAGATGACGAAGTCGATGGCGGTGGCCTGGGCCGAGGACGGCATCACGGTGAACGTCATCCTGCCCGGCTGGATCGACACCGACCTGACGCGCAACGCGCGGACGGACATGGTGAATCTCAACGATGATGTGCTGCGGCGCACGCCGACGAAGCGCTGGGGCACGCCCGGCGACTTCGAGGGCGTGGCGGCGTTCCTGGCATCGGATGCGGCGGCCTTCATCACCGGGGTGGCGATTCCGGTGGATGGCGGGTTTTCGGTGCACGGCTGATGCCTTCGGTCGAGACGCTGCTGATCTTCGCCGCGCTCTCGCTCGGCCTCGCGGCAACGCCGGGGCCGAATATGCTCTACCTCGTCTCCCGCGCCCTCGCGCAGGGAACCGGGGCGGGCATGGTGTCGCTGATCGGCTGCCAGGTCGGGTCGCTGGTCATCATGCTGTGTGCCGCCGCCGGGCTGACCGCCGCCTTGTTTGCCGTACCCTATGCGTGGGACGTGCTGCGGCTGGGTGGCGCGGCGTATCTCGCGTGGTTGGCGTGGCAATGCCTGCGGCCGGGCGGGCAGCCGATCTTCGCGCCGCGCGCGATGCCGCGCGAACCGGCGGCGCGGCTGTTCTCCGTGGGCTTCGCCACCGCGGCGCTGAACCCGAAGGTCGCGCTGTTCTACGTGGCGGTGTTGCCGCCCTTCATCGACCCGGCGCGCGGCGATGTCTTCACGCAGGGCGTGGTGCTGGGGGCTGTGCAGATCCTCGTCGCCATCATCTTCGACGGGCTGCTGGTCTATGGCGCGGCCGGTGTCGCGCGCTTCCTCGGCACGCGGCCGGGCTGGATGGCGGCGCAGCGGTGGATCCTCGGCGCGGCGCTGGCGCTGATCGCGGTGAAGCTCGCGAGCGAGGGCCGGCGATGAATTACTATGGCCTGGATGCGCTCGCGCATGGCGCGACGGCGGCGCTGGTCGTGTTCCTGCCGGCCGTCGTGCTGTTCTGGCGGCTGACGCGCGGCCTGCCTGGGCCTCGGGCCCAGCGGCCCTTCGTGGCCGTCAGCGCGGCCTATGGTCTCGCCGTCGGCGGCGCCAGCATCTGGGCGGCGATGTTCGAGCGAACGAACTTCGCCGACGACGCCATCTGCGGCGCGATGATCGGCGGCGGCATCACCGCAGTCGTCGCCTTCCTCATTCTCCTTCTTTTTCCGCGGAAAGCCTGACCCCATGCCGAAGCGCACCGACATCAAATCCATCCTCATCATCGGCGCCGGCCCGATCGTCATCGGCCAGGCCTGTGAGTTCGATTATTCCGGCGCCCAGGCCTGCAAGGCGCTGCGCGCGGAGGGGTATCGCGTCATCCTGGTGAATTCCAACCCGGCCACGATCATGACCGATCCGGGGCTGGCGGATGCCACCTATATCGAACCCATCACCGTCGAGATCGTCGAGAAGATCATCGCCAAGGAACGCCCGGATGCGCTGCTGCCGACGATGGGCGGGCAGACCGCGTTGAACACGTCGTTGAAGCTCGCGGAAGCCGGCATCCTGGAGAAGTACGGCTGCGAGCTGATCGGTGCGAAGGCCGAGGTCATCGACAAGGCCGAGGACCGCCAGAAGTTCCGCAACGCGATGACCAAGATCGGCATCGAAAGCCCGCGCAGCGAAGTCGCGCACACCATGCCCGAAGCCTGGGATGCGCTGAAGATCGTCGGCCTGCCCTGCGTCATCCGCCCGTCCTTCACGCTGGGCGGCACGGGTGGCGGCATCGCCTACAACCGCGAGGAATTCGACCAGATCGTCGCCTCCGGCCTCGCTGCCTCGATGACCACCGAGGTGCTGATCGAGGAAAGCGTGCTGGGCTGGAAGGAGTATGAGATGGAAGTCGTCCGCGACCGCGCGGACAATTGCATCATCATCTGCTCCATCGAGAACCTGGACGCGATGGGCGTGCATACCGGGGACAGCGTGACCATCGCCCCGGCGTTGACGCTGACCGACAAGGAATATCAGCGGATGCGCGATGCATCCATCGCCTGCCTGCGCGAGATCGGCGTCGATACCGGCGGGTCGAACGTGCAGTTCGGCATCAACCCCGCCGATGGCCGCATGGTCGTCATCGAGATGAATCCGCGCGTGTCGCGTTCGTCCGCGCTTGCGTCGAAGGCGACCGGCTTCCCGATCGCCAAGGTCGCGGCGAAGCTGGCGGTCGGCTACACGCTGGACGAATTGCAGAACGACATCACGATGGTCACGCCGGCCTCCTTCGAGCCGACGATCGACTATGTGGTCGTGAAGATCCCGCGCTTCACCTTCGAGAAGTTCCCCGGCACGCCGGCGACGCTGACGACCTCGATGAAGTCGGTCGGCGAGACGATGGCGATCGGGCGGTCCTTCGCCGAGGCCCTGCAGAAGGGCCTGCGCGGGCTGGAGACCGGGCTGACCGGCCTGGATGAAATCGACATCCCTGGCGATGGTTCCGCGCAGGCCTTCCATGCGGCACTCGCCACGCCGAAGCCAGACCGCGTCGTGGTCGCGGCGCAGGCGATGCGCGCGGGCGTGTCGCTGGAGGAAATCCACGAGGCGTCGAAATTCGACCCGTGGTTCCTGCGCGAGATCGAGAAGATCGTCCTCGCCGAGAACGAGGTGAAGGCGAAGGGCCTGCCACAGACCGCCCATGCGATGCGGACGCTGAAGGCGCTGGGCTTTTCCGACACGCGGCTGGCGACCATTGCCGGCGTGAAGGAAGCCGATGTCGCGGCGCTGCGCGGCAAGCTCGGCGTGCAGCCGGTGTACAAGCGCATCGACACCTGCGCGGGGGAATTCGCCTCCGAGACGCCGTATATGTATTCGACCTATGAAGGCGGCTTCGGCACGCCGGAATGCGAATCCCGGCCGACGGCACGCAAGAAGGTGGTGATCCTCGGTGGCGGGCCGAACCGCATCGGGCAGGGCATCGAATTCGACTATTGCTGCGTCCATGCCTGCTATGCGCTGCGCGATGCCGGGTATGAGACCATCATGGTCAACTGCAACCCCGAGACCGTGTCCACCGACTACGACACCTCCGACCGGCTGTATTTCGAGCCGCTGACGGCCGAGGACGTGATTGCCCTGATCCGCAAGGAACAGGAATCCGGCGAGGTGATGGGCTGCATCGTGCAGTATGGCGGGCAGACGCCGCTGAAGCTGTCCCAAGCGCTGCACAAGGCGGGCATCCCGATCCTTGGCACCAGTGCCGAGGCCATCGACATCGCGGAAGACCGCGAGCGCTTCCAGATCCTGCTCAAGGGCCTCGGCCTGAAGCAGCCGCAGAACGGCACCGCGCGCACCATCGACGAGGCGATCACCGAGGCGAACCGCATCGGCTATCCGGTCGTGGTCCGCCCGTCCTACGTGCTGGGCGGCCGCGCGATGGAGATCGCGCATAACGACGAACAGCTCCGCCGCTTCGGCGCGGAAGCGGTGAAGGTGTCCGGCGAGAACCCGATCCTGATCGACCAGTACCTGGCCGACGCGATCGAAGTCGATGTGGACTGCATCTGCGACGCCGCCGGCCAGGTCTATGTGGCGGGCGTGATGGAACACATCGAGGAAGCGGGCATCCATTCGGGCGACAGCGCCTGTTCCCTGCCGCCCTATTCGCTTCCCCCCGCGATCGTCACGGAACTCAAGGCCGAGACGGAAGCCATGGCCCGCGCGCTGAAGGTGCAGGGGCTGATGAACGTGCAATATGCCGTGAAGGACGGGGAGATCTTCGTGTTGGAGGTCAATCCGCGTGCCTCCCGCACCGTGCCCTTCGTCGCCAAGGCGACCGGCATCGCGGTGGCCAAGATCGGTGCGCGCGTCATGGCCGGTGAACACCTGTCCAGCTTCAACCTCGATGACGACGCGGTGTCGCGCCATGTCGCGGTCAAGGAAGCCGTCTTCCCGTTCAACCGCTTCCCCAATGTCGATGTCATCCTGGGGCCGGAGATGAAATCGACCGGCGAGGTGATGGGCCTGGATCACTCCTTCGAACGCGCCTTCCTCAAGGCGCAGCTCGGCGCGGGGGTAAAGCTGCCGGAGGAAGGCACCGCCTTCATATCCGTGAAGGAAAGCGACAAGGCCGCGGCGGTGACGCTGGCGCGGCGGCTGTCGGACATGGGCTTCCGTATCCTGGCCACCCGCGGCACCGCCGCGCGCATGCGCGACGCCGGGCTGGAGGTGCAGGTTATCAACAAAGTGCTCGAAGGCCGCCCGCATTGCGTGGACGCCATGAAGTCCGGCGACATTCAACTGGTGATCAACACCACCGGCGGCGGGCAGTCCGTGGCCGACAGCTTCGACATCCGCCGATCCGCCCTGACACATGGCATTCCGCACTACACCACGGCGGCCGGCGCCCGTGCCGCAGTGCACGCGATTGCGGCCCTGAAGGCCGGAACCCTTGATGTGGCGCCCCTCCAAGCGTATTTTACTACGTCGTTCTGACCACATGGGGGCCTTTTTGGCCCCTGTGGCGTCTTTGCCCCATGTGCCTGCCCAGGCCTGGTTCACCTCGAACCCTGGGCCGGCTTGGGGGATCGTACTGTTTGGGAAGGGTTCGCCGTGCAGAAGTTCCCGATGACCGCCGAAGGCCTCGTGCGCCTTGAGGAGGAGCTGAAGGTGCTCAGGTCCGAAGAGCGCCCCGCCATCATCCGCGCCATTGCGGAAGCGCGTGCGCATGGGGATTTGTCGGAGAACGCCGAATACCACGCCGCGCGCGAACGCCAATCCTTCATCGAAGGCCGGATCCTCGAACTGGAAGCCGTCATCCCGTCGGTGGACGTCATCGATGTCGGCCGCCTGTCCGGCAACAAGGTGTTGTTCGGCGCGCGCGTCACCATCGTCGATGAGGAAAGCGAGGACGAGAAGACCTATCGCATCGTCGGCCAGCACGAAGCCGACATGAAGAACGGGTCGATCTCCGTCACCTCCCCCCTCGCCAAGGCGCTGATGGGCAAGAGCGTCGGCGATTCCGTCGAGGTTCCCGCCCCCGGCGGCGCCCGGTCGGTCGAGATTACCGCCGTGAATTTCGCCTGACCGCCCGCATCATCGCGGCGGCCAGGGCGCACCGGGGTCACCCGGGGCGCCCTTCGTCTTTCTGGTCCACACGTCAGGGCATGATTGGTTCACATTGGTGCGCCAGCCACGCTCCAACCCGTTGTCTCATCGCGTGATTCAGATTTTCCGATGAGTCCGCCTCAAGCCATCACGCGTTAAGGAACACCGATGTCCGCCGTCACCGCGCTCCGCCCAGCCGAGGCCCCTGTCGCGCCGAGCGTCACGCTCGCCGACATCCGCGCCGCTGCGGAACGAATTCGCGGCGCCATCATCCGAACGCCCACCATCGAAAGCCCGGCGGTCAGCCGGGCGGCGGGAACCCGGGTGTTCCTCAAGCTCGACAACCTCCAGGCGACCGGCGCCTTCAAGGAACGCGGCGCGGCGAACCGGCTCGCACTGCTGACGCCGCGTGAACGCGATGCGGGCGTCATCGCCATGTCCGCCGGCAACCACGCGCAGGCCGTGGCGCGCCATGCGCAGCGGCTCGGCGTCGCGGCCACCATCGTCATGCCGCGCTTCACCCCGGCGACGAAGGTGGTGCGGACCGAATCCTGGGGCGCGCGCGTGGTCCTGCATGGGGAAACACTCGCCGAATCGGCGGCCCATGCGCATGACCTCGCGCTGCGCGAAGGGTTGGTCTTCATCCATCCCTATGACGATCTGGGCGTCATCGCCGGCCAGGGGACGATGGCGCTCGAAATGCTGGAAGACGCGCCGGAGATCGAGGTGCTGGTCATCCCGGTCGGCGGCGGTGGGCTGTGCGCAGGCATCGCCAGCGCGGTGGCGGAACTGCGCCCCGGCATGACCGTGTTCGGCGTCGAGGTCGAAGGCTATCCCGCCATGGCACAGCGCCTGGCCGGGCAGCCGGTGTCGGTGGGCGGCCCGACCATCGCCGAGGGCATCGCCGTACGCGACGTGGGCGAAGCGCCGCTCGCGGCGCTGCGGCGGCTGGGCGTCGAAGTCCTGCTGGTGCCCGAACGGGCGGTCGAACAGGCCGTCGCCCTTCTGGCCGAAGGGGCAAAGGTGGTCGCCGAAGGTGCCGGCGCCACGGCCCTGGCCGCCGTGCTGACCTATCCCGAGCGGTTCCGCGGGCGCGTCGTCGGCACCACGGTCTGCGGCGGCAACATCGATGCGCGCGCCCTGTCCAACGTGCTGTTGCGGCAGTTGCTGCGCGACGGGCGGATCATGCGCTTGCATTTCGACATCCCCGACCGGCCGGGCGTGCTGGCTGACATCGCGACACGCATCTCGGCGCTGGGCGGCAACGTGATCGAGGTGAAGCACCAGCAGCTGTTCGGCGCACCCACCGTGCAAAGCACCGAACTGCACCTGATGGTGGAAGTGCGCGACCAGATGCAGGGCGACGCCATCATCGCAGCGATGGAAGCGGCGGATTACGTGGTGCGCCGGGGGTGAGTGCGGGACTTGGAGTGGGGCTTTGCCCCATAGGCGCGAAGATTGGAGGGGCGCTGCCCCTCCAAACCACCCCGCCAGGGACCAACGGGTCCCTGGACCGCGGGATTCTTGGCGCTTGTCACGTGGGGCGGTCCTCACACGTCAAATGCCAAGAAGGGGGCACTTGTCTTGGTGCCGACTGACGACGTTCAGCACCAAAATGGAGGTTTCCAAAGGCCTTAAGCCTTTGGTGGGGTGAGGTTTGGAGAGGGGCGACGCCCCTCTCCAAGGAACACCATCGCCATACATTCGCGCGCATGGGGCTCCGCCCGCCCCGGACCCCACCTGCCAAGGGCTTAAGGGCCTCTCGGCGTCCAGCCCTCACCCGATCGGCACCCCCGCCATTTCCTTCGCTGTCCTGATCGTCTGCAGCGTCTGCACCCGCAGCACGGCGGGTGCGTTGGTCAGTCGGGTGGTCAGTTCGTTTTCGTGTGCCGTGTCGCGTGCCACCAGGCGCAGCAGGAAATCGCCGCCGCCGCGGATCATGTGGCATTCGCGCACTTCGGGCCAGGTCGTGGTCAGCGACTCGAAGGCATCCAGCACCGCCAGCTTCTGCGATTCGAGGCCGACCAGCGCGAAGAAGGTGATCTCCCACCCCAGGGAAACCGGGTCCACATCGGCGTGGTAGCCGCGGATGATGCCGGCTTCCTCCAGCCGGCGCACGCGGCGCAGGCAGGGCGGGGCGGACAGGTTCACCCGCCGCGCCAGCTCGACATTGGTCATCCGGCCATCCTGCTGGAGTTCGGCGAGGATATGGTGGTCCACCGAATCGAGCCCGGCGTCGTGTTCGCGGTTCATCGTACCAACTCGTTTGCTTCGTTGCTCAGGCGTGGGCTCTGGCGCAATATCATTGCAGAGTCCCGGCCCTTCAAGGCATTGGGTTGTGAGGGTGCGTGGAGTGCCCGATATCCAGAGAATTGCAACAAGGGTTGGAATGCCTGCCGTGGCTGAGACGAACCGCACCCGCCTACTGATCATCGGCGCCGGCCCGGCGGGGTACACGGCGGCGATCTATGCCGCCCGCGCGGGCCTCGAACCCCTGGTGGTGGCGGGCCTGCAGCCTGGCGGGCAGCTGACCATCACGACCGATGTCGAGAATTATCCCGGCTTCGCCGAGGCGATCCAAGGCCCCTGGCTAATGGAACAGATGCAGAAGCAGGCCGAGCATGTCGGTGCCAAGGTTGTGTTCGACGTCATCACCGCCACCGACCTGTCGCGCCGGCCGTTCCGCGCGACCGGCGATTCGGGCACGGTGTATGAAGCCGAGGCTGTGGTCATCGCCACCGGCGCGCAGGCGCGCTGGCTGGGTATTCCGGGGGAGAAGGAACTCGGTGGTTTCGGCGTTTCCGCCTGCGCGACCTGCGATGGGTTCTTTTATCGCGGCAAGGATGTCGCGGTGATCGGCGGCGGCAATTCCGCGACGGAGGAGGCGCTGTACCTGTCCAACCTGGCCCGGCACGTCACGCTGATCCATCGCCGCGATACGCTGCGGTCCGAAAAGATCCTGCAGCGGCGGCTGTTCGCCAAGCCCAACATCACGGTGCTGTGGGACACCATCACCGAATCGGTGCTGGCCGATCCGTCCGGCCGCGTGCCGGTCGCGCGCGGCCTGGCGCTGCGCCATGCGCGCACGGGGGAGCGGTCGGAACGCGCCTTCGACGGTATCTTCGTCGCCATCGGCCACGCGCCGGCGACCGCGCTGTTCCAGGGGCAGGTCGGGATGGATGCGGAGGGCTACATCATGACGCAGCCGGGCACGACGCAGACCTCGGTCCCTGGCGTCTTCGCCGCGGGCGACGTGCAGGACAAGGTGTACCGCCAGGCCGTCACCGCCGCGGGCACCGGCTGCATGGCCGCGTTGGAGGCGGAGAAGTTCCTCGCCGCCATCGACGCCGAGACCGAGCAAGCAGCCGCCTGATGCCGATCGACTGGGACAAGCTGCGCGTTTTCCACGCGGTCGCGGAGGCCGGGTCTTTCACCCATGCGGGGGAGACGCTGAACCTCAGCCAATCGGCCGTGTCACGGCAGATCCAGGCGCTGGAGGAAGCGCTGACGGTGCCGCTGTTCCACCGCCATGCGCGCGGGCTGATCCTGACTGAGCAGGGGGAGACGCTGAACCGCACCGTGCGGGAGGTTTTCGCCAAGCTGGCGATGACCGAGGCGCTGCTGACCGAAAGCCGCGAGCGCCCGGCGGGACGGTTGAAGGTGACGACGACGACGGGGTTCGGCAGTTCCTGGCTGGCGCCGCGCTTGCGCCGGCTGCTCGACCTGCACCCCGAGATCAGCGTGACGCTGCTGCTGGATGATTCCGACCTCGACCTGGCGATGCGGGAGGCTGACGTGGCCATCCGCATGCACCCGCCGCGGCAGCCGGATCTGATCCAGCGGCATATCGCGACCTTCGGCTGGAAGGTGTGCGGGTCGGTGTCCTACCTGAAATCGACGGGGATTCCGCAGCGGGTCGAAGACCTCGATGCGCATCGGCTGATCGTCTATGGCGACTACCGTCCGCCGATCGACAACATCAACTGGCTGTCCGAGGCTGGCCGCCGCGCCGGGACGCCGCGCCGCGCCGCGATCGAGATCAATTCCCTGCCGGGGATGCTGGAGGCGGTGCGCAGCGGCCTGGGGCTGGCGGCGTTGCCGGATTACATCGACCAGCTGGACGACCTGGTGCAGGTGTTGCCGGGGGTGAAGGCGCCGCGGATCGAGGCGTTTTTCGTCTATCCGGAGGAGATGCGTCATTCCAAGCGCGTATCGGTCTTTCGCGACTTCCTGGTGTCGGAACTGGTGAATGCGGGCAGCTAACGCCGCAGCCCCGCACATCACACAAGGGTGAGCGGATGCCATGCACGTATCGCATACCGGGGTGGTGCATATCGAGAATCACGCATGTCCGATTCCGCATTAGGGTTTGGTCATCCGGCGACTAGGTCGGAAGGGGTCCCTTGGATCCCTCGTCTCCCAGACGTGAAGCCTCCCTGTTGACTTAGGCCCGGAAAACCTCGGTTTTCTGGGCCTTTCTTTTGGGCGCGAGCCAGAACGGCATCACCGCGCAGGTCCGACACGACTGCAATCATGGGTCGGTGACTCGCACGCCTTCGCTTCCTGTTGCGATAGGGCGGTGCCAGTCCCCACAACCATTGGTGAGCGTTAAGGGCACGATTTTTGCTTAGAAAAATCGACCGTCGATGATCCGGCAGAATTGCCAGTTCTTGATTTGTTCCTTCCGTCAGGTCATGGTCCGCCCATGCCCCTCACGGCCGCGCCATCGCCCGACTGGCTGGACGACGCGACCCTGCGCCACCTGCGCCGGACGCGCGAAGACTGCCACGCGCGGGGCCGCGACGCGGATTCGACCATCACCGCCATTCGCGACGCTCTCTGGGGCCGCTATCCCGCCCTGCCCCTGACCGCAATCGATGACGCCGCGCGCTGCATTGCCGGCGCGCACACTCGGTCCCGGTCGCAGGCCGCGCAGCCATTAACCCGCGCCAGCCCCGCACGCACCCGCCTTTTCCTCGCCCGCACGGCACGGATCGCCGCGCAGTTCCGTCCTCCTTGACCTCCGCCGCATGGTCTTGCGCCGCCGGATTCCGACGGCCTACCGTCCGACACCCCGGCCCCTGGCGGCACCACCATACGCCGCCCCCGAAAGCCCCCGCCCCATGGATCTCGCGAGCCTTCTCCTTTTCGCCGCCGCCTATCTTGCGGTCGTCGCGCTGCCCGGACCGGGCGTCACCGCCCTTGTCGCGCGGGTGCTGTCGCGCGGCACGCGGGGTGCGCCCGCCTTCATTGCCGGCTTCGTCGCCGCTGCGCTGGTCTGGTTCACCGTCGCCGCCACCGGGCTGGCGGCCATCGTCTCGACCTTCGCGGGGCTGTTCGTCGTGATCCGCTACGCCGGTGCCGCCTACCTGCTGTTCCTGGCCTGGAAATTCTGGACCTCGGCGGCAAAGCCGATCGGGACCGTGGATGTCTCGCCGGACGGGGCGGGGCGGCTGTTCATGGCGGGTCTTGCCATCAACCTCGGCAATCCGAAGGCGGTGCTGTTCTTCCTCGCTCTGCTGCCATCGGTCGTCAGCCTTGAGACACTGACGTTGGCGGGCTTCACGGAACTCGCCGGGGTGATCGCCGTCATCGTGGCCGGGGTGATGACCGCCTACACCCTCGCCGCCGCGCGGGCGCGCCGGGTGTTCACCTCGCCGCACGCCATCCGCATCGTCAACCGTGGCAGCGGCGTCGCCATGGCGGGTGCCGCGGCCGCCATCGCCACGCGCTGACCAGGACAACACCATGACAGACCGTCAACGCTGCCGCTGGGCCGTGAAGGACCCGCTGGAGACCGCATACCACGACGCCGAATGGGGCGTGCCCCAACACGACCCGCGCGCCTTGTGGGAATGCCTGATGCTGGAAGGCTTCCAGGCCGGGCTGGCCTGGATCACCGTGCTGCGCAAGCGCGATGCCTTCCGCGCCGGCTTCGCGGGCTTCGATCCGCATAAGGTCGCCCGCTTCACCGAAGCCGACATCCTGCGGCTGCTCGGCGATGCCGGCATCATCCGTTCGCGCGCGAAGATCGAGGCGACGATCCGCGGCGCGCAGATCTATTGCGAGATGCAGGCGCGCGGCGAAGGCTTCGCCGATTTCTGCTGGTCCTTCACCGATGGCCAGGTGCTGCGCGGCGATGGGAAGACGGTCGCCGCCTCGGCCGGACTCGCCGTGCGTGTCTCGAAGGAATTGAAGCGGCGCGGCTTCAAGTTCGTCGGGCCGACCATCGTGCAGGCGTGGCTCCAGGCCGTCGGCATCGTCAACGACCACAGCGAAAGCTGCTTCCGCCGCGACGTGGTGCCGGTGCCGGCCGCGCATCCCTGATCGCCGGCACGCAGGACCTGCCGCGGCCCGGTATCGAGACAATGCTTGACGCGGGGGGCGCGCCTCGTCTGCCATGGCCCCAAGCCCGGCGTGACCGGGTATGGGAGGCCACCGATGCATCAGGCACGCAACCGCGCGGCGACAGGCCGTCGCGCCATCCTGACCGCCGCTGCCGCGACGTTCGCCGCACCGGCCCTGTCGCAGCCCGCCTGGCCAGGCGGTCCGGTCCGCTACATCGCCATCTTCCCCGCCGGCGCTTCGACCGACCAGTTGTCGCGCATCTGGTGCAACCGCATGACGGAGATCACCGGCCAGTCCTTCGTGGTCGAGAACCGCAGCGGATCGGGCGGCAATGTCGGGACCGAAGCGATCGCCCGTTCCGTCCCGGATGGCACCACGATCGGGCTCGGCTCGGTGTCGTCGCTGTCGATCTCGCCATCGCTGTATCGCCGACTGGCCTTCGATGTGATGCGCGACTTCACCTACATCTGCGGGCTGTGGCAGTTGCCCAACCTGCTGGTGGTTCGCCCGGACCTGCCGGCGCGGACCATCCCCGAACTCATCGCGCTGTGCCGCCAGGAACCGGGCCGCTACACCTTCGGCAGTTCGGGCGCCGGCACCACGCTGCACATCGCGGGGGAGATGTTCAAGCAGATGGCCGGGGTGAACATCCTGCACGTGCCCTATCGCGGCGGCGCGCCGGCCTATACCGACACGATGGGCGGCCGGGTGGACATGGTGTTCGGCAATATCCCCGAAGCGCTGCGCCTATCGCGCGAAGGCAAGCTGCGGCCGCTCGCTGTCACGGGGGCGGCACGCAGCCCGCAGGCGCCCGAGGTGCCGACGATGGCCGAATTCCTGCCCGGCTATGAGATCAATTCCTGGGGCGGCGTGATCGGACCCGCCGGCATCCCGCCCGCGATCGTCACGCGCATGGCCGAACTCGGCCGCCAAGCGGTGGAGAGCGACGCGGTGCGCAACCGCTATGAGACGGCAGGCGCGACCGTGTGGTGGACCGGGCCGGAGGGCCTCGCCGATTTCCGGCGCGAGAACGAGACCCGCTTCGCGCCGTTGATCCGTGCCTCGGGCGCGGTGGTGGAATGACACCACACCCTTGACGCTGGCCGAAGAGGCATTGTGACATGCCATTCATCCGGCCCCGAGAGCCGGCAGGGAGAGAGTTCCAATGACATTGCCATCACGCCGGGCGCTGCTCGCGGCAACCGGGCTTGCACTCGCCACGCCGGCGCTCAGCCAATCCATCTGGCCCAACACCTCGATCCGCTTCATCGGCATCTTCCCGCCTGGCGGCGGCACCGACATCCTCTCGCGCCTCTGGTGCGCCAAGATGAGCGAGATCACCGGCCAGCAATTCGTCGTCGAGAACCGCTCCGGCAGCGCGGGTAATGTCGGCACCGAGGCGATCGCCCGCGCGCCGGCGGATGGCAACACCATCGGCCTTGCCTCGGTGTCCTCCCTGTCGATCGCGCCGACGCTGTATGCGCGCCTGCCCTTCGATGTGCGGCGCGACTTCACCTTCGTCTCCGGCCTGTGGCAACTGCCGAACCTGCTGATCGTCAACAACGACCTGCCGGCGCAGACCGTCCCGGACCTCATCGCGCTGCTGCGCGCCAATCCCGGGAAGTACACCTATGCCTCCTCGGGTTCCGGTACCACGGTCCATCTGTCGGGGGAGATGTTCAAGCATCTTGCCGGGCTCGACATCCTTCACGTCCCCTATCGCGGCGGCGCGCCGGCGCATGTGGACCTGATCGGCGGACGTGTGCACATGATCTTCGACAACATCCCGCAGGGTCTTGCCGAGGCGCGCGCCGGCCAGGTGCGTGCGCTGGCGGTGACAGGGCTTCAGCGCAGCCCGATGGCCCCTGAGATCCCGACCATGGCGGAATTCCTGCCCGGCTTCGAGATCACATCCTGGGGTGGCGTGCTGGCCCCGGCCGGGGTGCCGGCGCCCATCGTCGCGCGCATGAACGCATTGACCAAGCAGGCGCTGGAGAGCCCCGACCTGATGCAACGCTTCCGTGAGAACGGCGCGACGACGTGGTGGACCACGCCCGAAGGCCTGGCGGATTTCCGCACCGCGAACGAAGCCGCCTTCGCGCCGCTGATCCGCGCATCGGGCGCGCGGGTGGATTGAAGGAAGGTCGGGGAGAGGCTTGGAGCGCATCGCGCGGCAAACAGCATCGATGCCAGGATTCAGGTCTGCTCCCCGGCACGCACTTTGCGTTGGATCCCGACCTTCCAGCCCAGCACCAGGTCGAGGTTTGCAAAGACCTTCGTGCGTTTTGCGCCAAACCATACTGGCGCAAAACGCTCTATGCCTTGGTTTGAACGAGCATCTTCACGCGCCTGATTGAGTCCGGTCAGGCGCGATCTGCTCTAAGTGGTGGCAACTCGAGTCACCTTGATGCCTTGATGGTTGACACATTGAAGGTCAATGCATCAAATGCCCGCATGGCTCCCATCCTCCTCCCGACGCCCCCGCGCATCGATTATGCCAGCCGTGACTACTGGGCCGGCACCATCAAGATGGGCTTGTCCAAGTTCTTCATCCTGCGCGTCCTGCATGACGAGCCAATGCACGGCTACGACGTGGCGCGCTGCGTCGAACGCGTGACCGGCGGCTGCTGTTCGCCCACCGAGGGCACGATCTATCCGGTGCTCCGTGAATTCGAGGCCGGTGGCTTCGTCACCGTACGGGAGGAAGTCGTGCAGGGCCGCCAGCGGCGTGTCTATGCACTGACGGATTCAGGCCGCGCGGCATTCCGGGTGGCGCTGGATGCCTGGATGGAAGCAACCGCGGTCCTGCAGGACACCGGCCGCGCCTTTGCTGTGAAAGGATGCTGCGCATGACCGCCGCCCTTCCCGTTGCCATCATCGGTGGTGGCCCCGTCGGGCTGGCAGCCGCGGCGGAAATCCTGGCACGCGGGCTGACGCCGCTGGTGCTCGAAGCCGGCCCGCGGGCGGCCCATGCGGTGCGCCAATGGGGCCATGTGCGGATGTTCTCGCCCTGGCGCTTCAACATCGACACGGCGGCGCGCGCACTGCTGGAATCGCGCGGCTGGTCGCCCCCCGATCCCGAGGCCTATCCGACCGGCGCCGACCTCGCCGCGCAGTATCTCGACCCGCTGGCCGAGGCGCTCGCACCGAATCTGCGCGTCGATGCGCGCGTCATCGGCGTGGCGCGGGCCGACCATGGGCGACTGGTCGATGACCGGCGTGCGGAAGCACCCTTCATCCTGCACGTCACGCAGGCCGATGGCAGCGCTGAGGCGATCGCCGCGCGCGCCATCATCGATTGTTCCGGCACTTGGGGCAGCCCAAACCCGGCGGGCGCGCACGGCATGCCGGCTATTGGGGAGGCCGCCGCCGCGTCGCATATCGCCGCGGGCATCCCCGATGTGCTGGGTGCCGACGGTGCACTGCATGCGGGCCGCACCACCCTGGTGGTGGGTGCGGGACATTCGGCGATGAATGTCGTGCTCGACTTGGCGACGCTGGCGGAGGCGGCGCCCGATACGCGCATCCTGTGGGCGTTCCGCCGGCCGTTGGGCGCGGTGAATTTCGGCGGCGGCGCGCGGGATGGGCTGGCGCAGCGCGGCGCGCTCGGCGCGCGGGCGCAGGCGCTGGTGGAGGCCGGCGTGGTGACGGCCCTCGCCCCCTTCTTGATCGATCGCGTCGCGCAGGTCGATGGCCGGCTGCACATCACAGGCCGGCAGGATGGGCGCGAGACGACCGTGCATGCCGACCGGATGGTGGTGGCGACCGGCTTCCGGCCCGATTTCGGTGCCCTGCGCGAAGTGCGTCTTGGCCTCGACCCTGCCGTGGAAGCGACCCCGACGCTGGCCCCGCTGATCGACCCCAACCTGCATTCCTGCGGCACCGTCCGCCCGCATGGCGAAGCGGAACTGCGCCATCCGGAGCAGGATTTCTGGATTGCCGGGATGAAGTCCTACGGCCGCGCGCCGACCTTCCTGCTGGCGACAGGGCATGAACAGGTCCGCAGCATCGCCGCCGCGCTGGCGGGGGACTGGGCGGCGGCGCGCGAGGTGCGGCTGGACCTGCCGGAGACCGGCGTGTGCGCGACGGATCGCGCGACCGAGGCCACGTCCTGCTGCACGCCGGCGACACCACAAGGTGCCTGCTGCGCACCGAAGCCAGCACTGGCGGCCACGGAACCGTGCTGCGGCCCCGCGCCGGCCGAAAAGCCCCGCGTCACAGTTCGCGCGGGGAGCGGACGCTGCGGCTGATCCGCGCCGGCGGCTTGGGCACGCCGCACGCAGCAGCGATCGTCAGGCGTTACCGCACCGCCGGCACCGCATTGATCCCCAGGCTGCGCGCCGCCTCGACCAAATTCCCCCAGGTGGTCGCATCCACCGGGATGCCACCGTCCAGCCGCTTTGCCTTGGTGATGCGTTCCTTCTCCCCGGCGACCAGCACCGGGTTGTCCGGATCGGCGGCGGGGGAGGATTTCACATCGGCGATCACCGCCGCGAGCTCCTCGCGGAACGCCGCGAGATCGCCGAAGCGTGTCGGGTCCAGCACGAAGGCGAGCCAAGAATTGACGATGCCGCGGTCGCGCATCTCCGGCCGCCAGGCGGTGGCGCCACCCAGCAGCGCGCCGGCCAGGATCTCGCAGACCAGCGCGAGGCCGTAGCCCTTGTGTGCGCCGAAGGACAGCAAGGCGCCGCGCGGATTGTCGCGGTACAGCACGCCCGGATCGGTGGTCGGCTGGCCCTTCGCATCCACCAGCGCGCCTTCGGGCACCGGCCGCCCGGCATTGAACGCCACGCGGCATTTGCCCAGCGCGATCGCCGAAGTCGCGAAGTCGAGCACAAGCGGCTGCCCGCCTTCCACCGCCGGAGGGATCGTCACGCAAACCGGGTTGGTCGAAAGCCGACCATCCGAACCGCCGAAGGGCGCGACGGATGGCGGCCCGGACACGCCATTGACGAAATGGACGGAGATCATCCCGGCCGCCGCCGCCTGTTCCCCATAGGTGCCGACGCGCCCGATGTGATGGACGTTGCGCAGCCCCATCACCGCATGGCCGTGCTGCTTCGCCGCGCCGATCGCCCAGTCCATCGCCTGGCGCCCGACATGCTGGCCATAGCCCATATTGCCGTCGAACAGCGCCAGGGACGGGTCCTGGCGTATCGGCGTTGGCGTCACGTTGGGGTGCAGCTTGCCTTCGCGGACATGCAGGACGTAGCGCGGCAGCAGCATGATGCCGTGGCTGTCATGGCCTTGCAGATTCGCCTCCAGCAGGTGGGCGGCGACCTCCGCCGCCTCCTGCTGGGTGGAACCGGTCGCGGCCACGATGGCGCGCAGGAAATCGCCGAGGGCCGGGGCCTCGACGTGAACGGTATCGGCTTCGGTCATGATTCCTTCCAGGGCTTGCGCTGCCACAGGCCACGCAGCTCGACTTCCAGCGTCGCGATGTCATTGCGGAAATCCGCGCCGATGCGCGGCGCCAGCGGCAGGCCGAGCCGCTGTGCCTCCCGCACGAAATCGGGGTCGGACAGGGCGGCGCGGAAGGCGCCTTCCAGCGTCGCGCGCATCTCGGCAGGCATGTTGGGCGGGCCGACGATGCCGCGCGTCGCGCCGCTGATCAGATCGACACCCTGTTCCTTGAAGGTCGGCACCTCCGGCGTGCCGGACCAGCGCGTGGCGGCCGCCTGGCCCAGGCTGCGGATGCGGCCGGATTGCAGCAGCGCGAGGCTCTCGCTCATGTTGAAGGCGCCGACCTGGAGGTGTTCGCCGACCAGCGCGGTGGACAGCGGCGCCATGCCGTTGAAGGGCACATGCGTCATCGGCGGCAGGGACATCTTGTCCTCGAAGCCCAGCACCAGCAGGTGGTCGTCGGACCCGATGCCGGTGGTGCCGTAGCTGATCTGCCCCGGCCGCGCCTTGGCTGCCGCCACAAGGTCCGCCAGCGAGCGCAGCGGTGAATTGGCCGCGACGAACAACCCGCCCGGATCATCGACGACATTGGCGATGAAGCTGAATTCCATCGGCCGGTACCGCACCGTGCGTTCCATCGGATAGGTGATCATCGCCGGCACCGATGTCGCGGCCAGCGTGTAGCCATCCGGTGCCGCGGCGAAGGCTGCTTCCCAGCCCAGCTGCCCGCCAGCGCCGGCGCGGTTCACCACCACGAAGCGCGCACCCGGCAGCCGCGCCTGCACCACCGGCAGCACCATGCGCGCCATGGTATCCACGCCGCCGCCGGGCGGGTATGGGACGATGACCTCGATCGGCCGGTCGGCGGGCCAGGCGGCCTGAGCGGCACGCGGCAGCGCCAGGGCGCCGGTCGCGGCGATTGCACCCAAGGCGGCGCGGCGGGTGATGGTCATGGTGGTGTCCTCCGGTCGGTTCGTTGTTGCGCGGAGAGTGGACGGGTGCCGCCGCCACGGCAACCGTCTCACCTGGCCCTTGGGTGCGTCGGCGGGAGCGGTTATGGACGAAGCTTCTCCCGACACGCGGATGCGCCGGATGCTTGAAGCGATGAATGCCCCTCGCCCGGCGCTCGGCCGGCGTCTGCTGCTGCGCCTTGGCGCCTCGGCCGCGCTGGTGACGCAGGCCGGTTGCGCAGTGCCCGATCGCGGCCCCGCGGTGCCGCCGTCCGGCGTGCATGACGCGGCGGTGCTCGGCCTGCCCAATGAACGCTTCCTGATTCCGCACGACATGGCTGCGCTGGTGGCGGAATACGAAGCGGCCTTCGAACGCCGGCGTCTGCGGCCGGGCGGCCGCACCCGGACCTATGTCATGCTCGGCATCTCCGGCGGCGGGGAGGACGGGGCCTTCGGCGCCGGGCTGCTGAATGGCTGGTCCCAGCACGGCACCCGTCCGCTCTTCGACCTGGTGACGGGCGTGTCCACCGGCGCGCTGATCGCCGCCTTCGCCTTCGCGGGCAGTGCGTGGGACGACGTGCTGCGGCAGGTCTATACCGACCTGACGCCGAGCGACGTGTTCCTGCCGCGCAGCATCCTCGCCGCCCTGAACAACGACGCGCTGGCCGACAACACGCCGCTGCTCGGCACCATCCGGCGCACCATCGACGACCGGCTGGTGGCCGCCATCGCCGAGGGTTATCGCGAAGGCCGGCTGCTCATGGTCGGCACCGCGAACCTCGACGCCCAGGTGCCGGTGACCTGGAACATCGGCGCCATCGCCGCGAGCGGCCACCCCCGGGCGCGCCAGCTGATCCATCGCATCCTGCTGGCGTCGGCGGCGCTGCCGGGCACCTTCCCGCCGGTGATGCTGGACGTGATGGCCGATGGCCGGCCGTTCCAGGAGATGCATGTCGATGGCGGCATCTTCACGCAGGTCTTCCTCTATCCGCGCCGCCTCACCGAAGGGCGGCGCGGCGGTCTCGGCCGGCATCGGGACCTGCCGGCGCGCGCCTACATCATCCGCAACGGGCGGCTGAACGCGGCGTGGGAGCAGGTGGGGCGCAGCACGCTCACCATCGCGCAGCGGGCGATCTCCACCATGGTCAGTTCGGGTGGGTACAACGACGTGGTGCGCATCTGGGATACCGCGCAGCGCGACGGGGTGGATTTCAACCTCGCCTCGATCGGGGCGGGCTTCACCACGCCCTTCACCGAACGCTTCGAGGCGACCTACATGCGGTCCCTGTATGACTACGGCTTTGCCCGTGCGCGCCATGGCTTCGATTGGGCGAAGCGGCCGCCGGGGTGAACATGCCGCGGCAGGGGCGCGCTTGACGCCTGACGGGGCGGCCGCTGCCCGCTCCTCGGAGCCACGGGCGGCCTATCCATCCGGCGCGGATGCTGCGAGCCTCCCGGCAGCAACCCCCCGGGAGCAACATGATGTTCAGGACCTTTCGCCGCAGCGTGCTCGCGGCCGCACTCGCCGTCGGCACCACCGGCGGGGCATTCGCGCAAGGCAGCCCCGGGGCGGATTTCCCCACGCGCCCGATCTCGATGATCGTGGGCTTCGCGCCGGGCGGACCGGCCGATGTCATCGCGCGCCTGATTGCCCCTGCGCTCGGCGCTGATCTCGGCCAACCGGTGGTGGTCGAGAATGCCTCGGGCGCCGGCGGCGCCATCGGCCAGGCCCGCGTCGCCGCGGCACGTCCGGATGGCCAGACCATCCTGTTCGGCAGCCTGGCGCAGGCGACGATCCCGACGCTGATCCGCAATCCCAGCTTCAATCCACTGGCGCTGGAAGCGATCGGGATGGTGAATGAGGTGCCGATGTCGATCATCGCGCGCCCCACCTTTCCAGCGGCGAACCTCGCCGAGCTGGTGGCGATCGTGCGCCGTGACGGGCGGGCGCTGAACCTCGGCAATGCCGGGGTCGGGTCCACCAGCCATCTGTGCAGCCTGCTGCTGGTTTCGGCGATCGGCACGCCGGTGACGCTGGTGCCGTACCGCGGCAACGCCCTGGTGATGAACGACCTGATGGGCGGCACGCTCGACATGGGCTGCGACCAGACCACCAACAACGCCGAGCAGATCCGCGCCGGGTCCATCCGCGCCTACGCCATCAGCACGCCCGCGCGCGCCTCTGCCCTGCCGGACGTGCCGACCACCGCCGAAGCCGGATTGCCGGCGATGAGCATGTCCGGCTGGAACATGCTGTTCGCCCCGGGCGGCACGCCGGCACCGGTCGTCGCGCGGCTGAACCGCGCGCTGCTGGCAGTGCTGCGGGATGAAGCCGTCACGCGCCGCATGGTCGAACTGGGCAGCCTGCCGGCCAACGGCGAACGCACCACCCCAGCCGGCGCGCAGGCCTTCTGGCAGGCGGAGATCGCGCGGTGGAAGCCGCTGATCGAGGCGGCGGAACGGTTGGCGAATTGATCGGCGGGCGCGACACGTAGGTTGGAGGGGCGCTGCCCCTCCAAACCACCCAGCCAGGGACCAACGGGTCCCTGGACCGCGGGATCTTGGCGTTTGTCACGCAGGGCGGTCCTCACCTGGCAAATGCCAGGAAAGGGGCATTGAGCTTGGCACCGACCGACGGCATTCAGCACCAGAGCGAAGGTTTCCAAAGGCCTTAAGCCTTTGGTGGGTGAGGTCCGGAGCGGGCAAGGCCCTCTCCGGTTGCACCCCCCCTTGGCAGCACCCGCGCCACGCGCCAGCCTGCACCGATCGGGGGAAACAACGCATGCAACTGGACCGCACCTGCCTGCCGGCAGATTTCGCAAAAGGCGCCTTCGCCGCGCGGATGATGACCGCCGACGGCCCCTGCATCGTCGGCTGGATCGGCGCCGCCGCCTTCGACATGACGCCCGCCTTCGGCACCATGGCGCGTTGGATGGAGAACGACACGGCGGCCGCCTGCATTCGCCACCAGGGCGCCCCGCTCGGGCTCGACCTCGATGCGCTGCTCGCCAATTCCGCCCATGACGCGCGCGATCCCGCCAAGCCGTACCTGCTGGCGCCGATCGACCTGCAGGCGGTGAAGGCCGCCGGCGTCACCTATGTGCGGTCGATGCTGGAACGGGTGATCGAGGAACGCTGCCGCGGCGATGCATCGCGCGCCGAGGCGGTGCGCGGCGAGGTCCGCGCCATCATCGGCGACGACCTGGCCGCGCTGGTACCGGGCAGCGCGGAAGCCATGAAGGTCAAGGCCGCGCTGGTCGAGAAAGGCTGGTGGAGCCAGTACCTTGAAGTCGGCATCGGCCCGGATGCCGAGATCTTCACCAAATGCCCGCCGATGGCCGCGGTTGGCACGGGTTCGAAGGTCGGCGTGCATCCAAAATCCGAATGGTCCAATCCGGAACCCGAGGCGGTGATGGTGGTCAACAGTCGCGGCCGCATCCAGGGTGCGACCCTTGGCAACGACGTGAACCTGCGCGATGTCGAAGGGCGGTCCGCGCTGCTGCTCGGCCGCGCGAAGGACAACAATGCCTCGGCCGCACTCGGGCCGATGATCCGGTTGTTCGATGAGGGCTTCGGCCTGGAGGACGTTCGGCGGGCGGAGATCACGCTGACCATCTCCGGGCGCGACGGCTTCGCGCTGGAGGAACGCGGCGCGGTCGGATCGATCAGCCGCGACCCGACCGAAATCGTCGGCCAGATGATCGGCGCGCATCACCAGTATCCGGACGGGGCGGTGCTGTATCTCGGCACGCCCTTCTCGCCCTCGAAGGACCGGGGCACGGCGGGGATGGGGTTCACCCACCAGGAAGGCGATGTGGTGCGCGTGGCGTCG
The DNA here is from genome assembly GCA_022842185.1 of Acetobacteraceae bacterium. GTDB lineage: Bacteria > Pseudomonadota > Alphaproteobacteria > Acetobacterales > Acetobacteraceae > Neoroseomonas. The sequence goes on along the minus strand of JALHQB010000006.1, from coordinate 60,699 downwards.
CCTCGGCTCGGCGCGCTGGTGAATGAGGTGGACCGGACCGATGAATGCCCCGCCTGGGTGTTCGGGACCGGGGCATTGTTCGCGTCGCTGATGCGACGCGGGTTGCCGCGGGCATGAGGCGGCGGGTGTCTCGGACAGGGGCGTCGCCCCTCTCCGAACCAACCATGGTGTCGGGCCAGTTCAAGCAGCACGGTGCCATCCTGGGCATGGGACACAGGGCGTGCGGTCCAGGAGGCCGCAGCCTGCTGGCGGGGTGGCTTGGAAGGGCAGCGCCCAATGGGCGCGAATATTGGAGGGGCGCTGCCCCTCCAAACCACCCCGCCAGGGACCAACGGGCCCCTGGACCGCGAGAGCTTGGCGTCTTTCACGCAGGGCAATCCGTGCCCGCCCCATGGCCGAGAATGGGTCATCCATCGTGGCACGCACCGCCGGCGTTCAGCACCAAAGTTAAGGTTTCCAAAGGCCTTAAGCCTTTGGTGGGGAGAGGTTTGGAGAGGGGCGACGCCCCTCTCCAATCAGCACCATCGCCACATCGTCTCGCGCCCCTCCCATCGCCGTGCCCATGAAGGAACTCACCGGCACCCTCGATCGCGGCGATGGCACCCGTCTCGCTTGGCGCCGCCTTGCGGGCCGTGGCACCGGCGTGGTGTTCCTCGGCGGCTTCAACTCCGACATGACCGGCAGCAAGGCGGAATTCCTCGCCGGCTGGTGCGAGGCGCGCGGCACGCCGTTCCTGCGCTTCGACTATTCGGGCCATGGCGCTTCGGACGGGCGCTTTGCCGACGGCACGATCAGCCGCTGGGCGGAGGACGCCGCCTGCGTGATCGAGGCGCTGGCGCCGGGTCCGCAGGTCCTGGTGGGGTCGTCGATGGGCGGCTGGATCGCGCTGCTGTTGGCGCGCCGCAGCCCGGTGCGCGCGTTGGTCGGCATCGCCCCCGCGCCCGACTTCACCGAGGATCTGATGTGGGCGGAATTCACGCCCGACATCCGCGCGACGATCGAGCGCGACGGGCTGTGGCAGCGGCCGAGCGACTACGGCGCGCCATACCCCATCACCCGCGCGCTGATCGAGGATGGCCGGCGGCATCTGCTGCTGCGCGCCCCGCTGGCGATCGATGCGCCACTGCGCATCCTGCAGGGGCAGTGCGATCCGGATGTGCCATGGCGGCATGCGCTGCGTATCGCGGAGGTGGTGACCGGGGCGGATGTGCGCGTCCACCTGATCAAGGATGGCGACCATCGGCTGTCGCGGCCAGCGGACCTCGCGCTACTCGGCGAGACCCTAGCGCCGCTCCTGCTCCAGGATGGCGGATAGGCCCTCGCGATAGGTCGGATACTGCCAGGCGATGCCGAGCGCGGCCTTGGTCGCGGCATTGGCGACGCGGCGATTCTCCGACCAGAAGGACAGCGCCATGGGCGACATGGTGGCGCGCGCCACCTCGAAGGCGATGGCCGGCGGCGGCGCGACGCCGAGCAGCCGCGCGGCGTATTCTGTCACGGTGGCACTGTCCGCCGCTTCGTCATCGACCAGATGCAGCACGCGCGGCGCGGGCGCGCGGTCCTGCGCCATCGCGGCCAGCGCGGCCCACCCGATGTCGTCGCGATGGATGCGGGAGAAGGCGTGACCTGGCTTGACCACGCGCCCCGCCGTGCCGGTACGCAGATTGTCGAGGACGGAGCGGCCCGGCCCGTAGATCCCGCCGGCCCGCATCAAGTCGAGTGCCGCGCGCCCGGCGGTGACCTCGGCCCAGGCCTGCTCGGCGGCCAGCCGGCGGCGGCTGCGTGGCTGGCCGGGGGTGACGGGTGTGGCTTCATCGACCTGGCCGCCGCCGCGATCGCCATAGACCCCGGTGGTGGAGACATAGCCGACCCAGCGCAGCGTCCCGGCGGCGAGTGCCGACTCCAGCGGCGCGCGATGGGTGGCGAGCACCGGGTCGCCCGCATCATCGGGTGGCGCAGTGACAAGCAGGTGGGTGGCGCTGCGAATCGCCTCCCCCGCCATGGCGAATCGGATCGCCAGGGGATGCATGGGTGCCGGCAGCGTGGCGGGGTCCCGCGCCGTGCCCAGCACCGCATGGCCGGCCGCCAGCGCCTGCCGCGCCGTCGCCAGTCCCGCATAGCCCAGGCCCATCACCAGAAGCATGGCCGCCCCTCCGTCACTGGTCTGGCACGGTCCGGAAGCGGACACTAGATTGCATAGCATGACGCCCTTCCGCATCCTCCTGGCCGGGGCCGCGATGCTGCTGATCGCGGCAGGGGGCGGCGCGTGGTGGTGGCTGTCCGGCCCCACCGCGGATGAAGTGCTGCCCACGCCGCCCGAGCCGCCGCGGCTGGTGGATGCGCCGGAATACGAACGCTGCCTGCAGATGCTCGATGAGGACCCCCATGGAGCCCGCAGCCTGGCCGATTCCTGGGGCATGGAGGGTGGCGGCGAAGGTGCCGCGCATTGCGCGGCGCTCGCCATGCTGTCCCTGGGCGAGGCCGAGCGCGCGGCGGAGGCGCTGGAGCGCATCGCCACCCGCAGCCAGGCGGGAATCGCGGCCCGCGCGGCGGTGTTCGGCCAGGCGGGTGAAGCCTGGATTGCCGCCGGGCGCCCCGCGCGCGCGCATTCCGCGCTGACGCTGGCCTTGGCGTTGACACCGGCCGATCCGGAATTGCTGGCCGAACGCGCCCTGGCGTCACTCGCACTCGACCGACCGGCGGAAGCGCTGGCCGATGTGGAACGCGTGGTGGTGGCCGACCCGAACCTCGCGGAGGCGTGGGTGATCCACGCGGCGGCCCTGCGGCGGCTGGAACGCTGGGCGCCGGCGGCGGAAAGCGTGACGCAGGCGCTTCGGCTGGAGTCCGACAATGTCGAGGCGCTGCTGGAGCGCGGGATCATCCGCCAGGCGCAGGGGGATGCGGCCGGCGCGCGGTCCGATTGGGAACGCGTGATCGAGCTGGCGCCGGACGGTGGGGCGGCGGACCTTGCCGCGCAGAACATGGCGCTGATCGAGGCTGGGCCCGCGCGGCGGTAGTCGCTGGCGCTGCCGCCGCACGAGCAAGACAACGGATCGCGGCACGCCTCGACCCGCGAGCGTGCCCAGACCAACCCCTTTCCCAGTGCGCCGATGCCTGGCGCGCAGCAAGCCGCACGGATAGGCGGTGCCCGCCGGCTGGGCGCTCAAGGATTTTCCTAGAAATCCAGATCCGCATAATGAGGGGGCGGGACCACGCCGCTGACACGGTCAGTCAGCAGCGGCCGGAAGGATGGGCGGGATTTCATCCGCGCATACCAATCCTTCGCCGCTTCGTTCAGCGTCCAGTCGAGATCGCCGATGAAGTCCAGCGCCGAGAGATGCGCGGCGGCCGAGATGTCCGCCAGCGTCAGCGACGTGCCGGCCAGCCAGGGCCGCGTCTCGGCGAGCCAGCCGATATATTCGAGGTGCGGCCGCATATTGGCGTAGCCCGCGCGGATCGCCGTGGCATCGGGATTGCCTCGCCCCATCAGCCGCTTCATCTGCTTTTCATACAGCAGGTTCATCCCGACTTCCGCGTGGAACTTGCCATCGAACCAGGCGACCAGGCGGCGCACTTCCACCCGTTCGGCCAAGGTGCGGCCGAGCAGCGGCGTGTCGGGATAGGCTTCGTCGAGATATTCGCAGATCGCCGTGGAATCCGCGATGGTCAGGCCGTTGTCCTCCTGCAGCACAGGCACGGTGCAGGCCGGGTTCATCGCCAGGTAATCGTCGCGTCTTTCCCAGACCCGTTCGACACGCATGTCGAACGGGATGCGCTTTTCGGCCAGGGCCAAGCGCACCTTGCGGGAGAAGGGAGAGAGGGGGAGGTGGAACAGCAGTCTCACGATGGCCCGCTTATGACACCCGTGCCGCCGCGGCGCAAAGGCCGGATGGCTGTCCGGCGCCTTCGATCCGCCGTCGATCGGGTCGGTCCCGGAGCGGTTCGCGCGGGCGTGGAAGCGCTTCCGCTTCGCCCGCGCGCGGGCATGGGCGGCCCCGTCTAATGGTTCAGGATGTCGGGATCGTCGTAGCCCAGCAGGTCCAGCTTGCCGCGGGTGGGCAGGAAGCGGAAGCAGCCCTCGGCGAGGTCGAGCCGCCCTTCCCGCTTCAGCAGCCCCTCCAGCTTCGCCCACAGCGCATGCAGATGCAGCACGTCCGACGCCGCATAGGCGAGCTGTTCCGGCGTCAATTCCGGCGCGCCCCAATCGGAGGTCTGCTGCTGCTTGGACAGATCGACGCCGAGCAGTTCCTTGCACAGGTCCTTCAGCCCGTGCCGGTCGGTGAAGGTGCGCACCAGCCGGGCCGCGACCTTGGTGCAGACCACCGGCGCGGTGGTGACGCCCAGATACTGATACAGCGCCGCGACATCAAAGCGGGCGAAGTGGAACAGCTTGGTCACCGCCGGGTCGGTGAGCATCTTCCTGAGGTTCGGCGCGGCATAGCCCTGCCCGCCGAGGCTTTCGGGCACCAGCTGCACCAGATGCGCCGAGCCGTCGCCGCAGGACAGCTGCACCAGGCACAGCCGGTCGCGATGCGGGTTGAGGCCCATCGTCTCGGTGTCGATGGCAACGATGCGGCCGAGGTCGAGCCCGTCCGGCAGGTCGTTGCGATGCAGGCGGATGGTCACGCCCGCATGGGTGAACAATGTGGTGCCCACGGTATGCACGCCCTTCAGTGGATGGTGTCTGCGGCGACGGGTCATCCTTACCGCCATGCGGCCCTAGACCAGTTTGGGGGACGCGGGAAGCGGCATCGGCGCCGGGACCTGCGCCGAACGTCCCGCGTCAATTCTTCTGGCGAAATATTCCGGCTATGGTATGCCCAAGATTACTTCCAGGACATGTGAGGTCAGCGGGACAATGTCGGCGATCCAGATGACACGACGCGGCGCGGTGGGTGTGGGCGCAGCGATGTTGGGCGGCATGCGCCCTGCCCAGGCCCAGGGCCGGTCAGCGACGCCGAAGGACCTGATGGATCAGCTTGCCGCCGCGATCGTGGCGCGGGATGTCGCCCAGATCGCCGGCTTCTATTCCGAACAATCGATGCTGATGACCCCGCAAGGCCAGATCGTGCACGGACGTGACCGAATCCGGGCGGTGTATGAGCGCAACTTCGCCTCCGGCCAGCCGCCGATGCGGCTGGTCAATGCGCGGTCCGATGGTGGCCCCGAGGCCGGTGTGGTGATCTGGATCTGGGAGATGGAGATCGCGCGCCCTGGCCAGCCGCCGCAGCGCCGGCGTGTCCGGTCGATGCTGTATCTGAAGAATTCGGCTTCGGGATGGCGGGTGGTCGTCGACATGTTCCAGGTCTTCGCCGCGGAACCGACCTGACCGACCGGCGCCGGTGTATCGGCCCACCGGGGCCGATATGCGGCGTGTCCGCCGGAGAAACGTGGTGCCCAGGAAAGGACTCGAACCTTCACGACCTTGCGGTCACTGGCACCTGAAGCCAGCGCGTCTACCAATTCCGCCACCTGGGCAAGGGGGTCGGCGCCTTTCGGCGAGGGCCGGGGAATTACCCGTGGTGGTGCGGCCCGTCAAGCGCCCTGTCGCGGGCGTCGGCCGGCGTCACCGCGCATCCACGTCGGCGAGCCTGCGTTCCTCATCCTGGATGAAGTCACGCAGCACCGGCACGTCGTCCCGCCGGTCGGACAGCAACAGCTGGAAGACGAAGTTGGAGCCGTGCAGGAAGCCCAGTTCCACTGAAGCCAGGTAGAAATCCCACATGCGGCAGAAGCGGTCGCCCATCATCGCCACGGCCTCGTCCCGGCGGGCGTCATAAGCCTCCCGCCAGTGCTTGATGGTCCAGTAGTAGTGCAGGCGCAGGCTCTCGCAGTCGTCGCACCAGGTGCCGGTGCGCTCCAGCGAGGCGAAGACCTCCGACAGCGCCGGCACATAGCCGCCGGGGAAGATGTATTTGCGGATGAAGGGCGCGGTGGTGCCGGGCGGGGACATCCGCCCGATGCAATGCACCAGCGCGAATCCGCCGGGTTTGGTCAGCGCCTTGATCTTGCGGAAATAGGTATCGAATTCGTCGATGCCGATCGCCTCCATCATGGCGATCGAGACGACGCGGTCATAGGTGCCCTCCAGCACGCGGTAGTCGAGTTCGCGGAACTCCACGCGGTCGGTCACGCCCTCATCGATGGCACGCTGCCTGGCGACGGCGCATTGCTCGGGCGACAGGGTCACCGAGGTGACCGTCACGCCGTAGGTGCGCGCCAGGAACGTGCCGAGCGCACCCCAGCCCGACCCGATCTCGGCGACCGTCATGCCGGGTTCCAACCGCAGCTTGGCACCAATGTGGCGCAGCTTGGCGATCTGGGCATCGTGCAGCGATGTCTCGGGCGTGGGGTAATAGGCGCAGGAATAGGTCATCGTGGGGTCGAGCCACAGCCGATAGAAGTCGGGCGGGATGTCGTAGTGGTGGCGGATGTTCTTCGCCGCGAGGCCGAGCGGATTGCGCTGCTGGAGCCGCCGCACCGACCGCCAGGCGCGGCGCAGCGCCTGCTGCACCGGATGCGCGGCCAGCCCGGATCGGTTGATCGAGAACAGGTACAGCAGGTCGAAGACCGGCGCGCCGCCTTCCATCACCAGCCGCCCATCCATATAGGCCTCGGCGGTCTTGAGTTCGGGATTGAGGAAGATCTCGCGTTCCACCGCGCGGTCTGTCAGGCGGATGGTGACCTCCGGACCGTCCTGCCCGGACCCGAAGCCATGGGTGGCGCCCGCGTGGTCCACCACGTTCAACCGGCCGCGCCGCACGAAGCGGCGAAGGAGATGGGACAGCAAAATCATCGGCGGCGAATCCTGAGAACGCGAATGTGGTGCTTATGCAGCCGCGCGCAGGACAGTTCTACTTATCGTTGACGTGGCGTGGCGCCTGCTGCCACGGCACCGCGTCTGGTAGGCTGCGGCATACGGCTGGAGGGGCGGCACTGATGCCCTTTGAGCCCGGCGCGAAACATGGATGGAGTCCGGCATGATCCAGCAGGTGGCGACGGTTTTCGGCGGGGCGGGGTTCATCGGCCGGCATGTGGTCCAGCGACTGGCCAAGGCGGGGTATGTCGTGCGCATCGCCGGGCGGGATACCGAACGGGCGGCCAAGCTCCGGACCCTGGGCGATGTGGCGCAGGTCGTGCCGATCGCCGCATCGGTGACCGATGAAGCCTCGGTGGCGCGGGCCGTTGCGGGTGCGACGGTCGTGGTGAACCTGGTCGGGATCCTGTCCGAGAAGAAATCCGGCGATTTCCAGCGCATCCAGGCCGAAGGCGCCGGCCGGGTGGCGCGCCTCGCGGCCGCGGCCGGCGTGCGGCGGCTGGTGCATGTGTCGGCGATCGGCGCGGATGCGGGCAGCGAAAGCCTGTACGCGCGCAGCAAGGGCGAAGGGGAGGCAGCGGTGCGCGCGGCCTTCCCCGCCGCGACCATCCTGCGTCCTTCGGTGGTGTTTGGCGCGGATGACCAGTTCTTCAACCGCTTCGGCGCCCTCGCCGCCATGCTGCCTTTCATGCCGGTCGTCGAAGGGCAGACGCGGTTCCAGCCGGTGTATGTAGGTGACGTGGCCGATGCGGTGCTGGCGGCCATCACGCGCGACGATGCGCCGGGGCGGGTTTTCGAACTCGGTGGCCCGCGGGTGATGACGATGCGGGACGTGCTGGATTTCGTGCTGGAGCACACTCATCGCCGCCGGCGCATGGTCGCGCTGCCGCACGCGCTGGTGGCCCTCCAGGCGAGGCTTGGCGAATTTCTGCCGAATCCGCCGCTGACGCGCGACCAGCTGCTGCTGCTCAAGCGGGACAATGTGGTCGGTGCAGATGCCGCAGGGCTGGCGGCACTGGGCATCGCGCCCAAGGCGGTCGAAGGCGTGGCGCCGGCCTATCTGGCGCGGTATCGGCGAGGCGGGCTGCGCAAGACCGGGGCGGGGTATTAGGTCCGAATCGGTCCAGTATTGCGACCGTCACAGATTGGTCGTTTCGATAACGGCTCATATCATCGCCATTTAGGACACGCCAACTGCCCTATCGGCGTAAAAAGGACTCGCGCGGGCCGTCAGCATGCCGTATGTGACCCCGGCCGGGACCGCCGTGGCGGATCATGCGCGCGCGCATGTCCGCCGGGCGCCCGAAGCAGATTTCTTACGGTTTCAATGCAAGACCTATGCCGCCGCGGGGGTTCGTATGGCTGAAAAGATGCTCCAGTTCGTCCGCCTGCAGCAGCGCCAGCCCGACAAGCGCGACGCCGGACAGCGCCGCGCCGATTGGGCCGAGGTGTACCAGCCTTTCGCCCAGGAAGCCGCAGCGACCCAGGCGTCCCGCTGTTCACAATGCGGCGTGCCGTTCTGCCAGGTGCATTGCCCGCTGAACAACAACATCCCGGATTGGCTGAAGCTGACCGCCGAGGGGCGGTTGGAAGAAGCCTATGAGATCGCCGCCGCGACCAACACCTTCCCCGAGATCTGCGGCCGCGTCTGCCCGCAGGACCGGCTGTGCGAAGGCAATTGCGTGATCGAGAAGGGCTTCGATTCGGTCACCATCGGCGCGGTGGAAAAATACATCACCGATACCGCCTGGGAGAAAGGCTGGGTGAAGCCGCCCAAGGCGGTTCGGGAACGCGGTGAATCCGTTGGCATCATCGGCGCCGGCCCCGCCGGCATGGCGGCGGCCGAACGGCTTCGCGTGATGGGATACCAGGTCACCGTCTATGACCGGCATGACCGCGCCGGCGGGCTGATGATCTACGGCATCCCGAACTTCAAGCTGGAGAAGGACATCGTCCAGCGCCGGCAGAAGCAATACGAGGAAGGCGGCATCGTCTTCAGCCTGAACGTCGCGGTCGGCCAGGACATCACGCTGGATGACCTGCGCGCGAAGCATGATGCGCTGCTGGTGGCCACGGGCGTGTACAAGGCGCGCGACATCACCAACCCCGGCGCAGGGCTGCCCGGCGTCGTCGCCGCGCTGGATTACCTGATCGCGTCCAACCGCAAGGGCCTGGGCGATGACGTGCCGGACTTCGACAATGGCGCGCTGAATGCCGCCGGCAAGCATGTCGTCGTGGTCGGCGGCGGTGATACCGCGATGGATTGCGTGCGCACCGCGGTGCGCCAGGACGCGGCCTCGGTCACCTGCCTGTATCGCCGCGACAAGGCGAACATGCCGGGTTCGATGCGTGAGGTGAAGAACGCCGAGGAAGAAGGCGTGCGCTTCGAATGGCTCGCAGCGCCGGACGCCTTCACCGGCGAAGGCTATGTGCAGGGCGTGCGCGCCAGCCGCATGCATCTTGGCCTGCCCGATGCCACCGGGCGCCAGCAGGTGGAGCCGATCCCCGGCGCGCATTTCGACCTGCCGGCCGACCTGGTGATCAAGGCACTGGGCTTCGACCCCGAGGACCTGCCCGGCGCCTTCGGCGAGCCAGCGCTGGCGGTGACACGCTGGGGCACGCTGAAGGTCGATTACCGCACCATGATGACGCCGCTGCCCGGCGTCTTCGCCGCCGGTGACATCGTGCGCGGCGCGTCCCTGGTCGTTTGGGGCATCCGCGACGGACGCGATGCCGCCGACCAGATCCACAGCTACATCCAGGCCCGGGGCGAAAGCCCGGCCATCGCGGCGGAGTGAAGGCACCATGTCGCAGATCGAATCCGGCACTGATTTCGTCACCGCGTTCGCCGCCGGCCGCACCGCGCTGGAAGCCTCGGCGCATCTGGACCTGACCGAGCACGACGCCTGCGGCGTCGGCCTGGTCGCTGCCATCGACGGCAAGCCGCGGCGTGAGGTCGTGCAGGCCGGCATCGATGCGCTGAAGGCGGTGTGGCACCGCGGCGCTGTCGATGCCGATGGCAAGACCGGCGACGGTGCCGGCATCCATATCGAGGTGCCGCAGGACTTCTTCGCCGAAGTCGTGGAACGCGGCGGCGACCGGCTGCGCCCGGGCCGCATCGCCGTCGGCATGGTATTCCTGCCCAAGACCGACCTCGGCGCGCAGGAACGCTGCCGCCAGATCATCGAGACCGAGATCCTCAACGCCGGCTACAGCATCTATGGCTGGCGCCAGGTGCCGATCAACGTCGCCTGCATCGGCGAGAAGGCCAATGCGACGCGCCCCGAGATCGAGCAGATCCTGATCTTCGACCCCGAGCAGCGCGACATCGAGACCGCCGAACGCGATATGTATGTGATCCGCCGGCGGATCGAGAAGCAGGCGATCGCGACGCAGATCCCTGAGCTGTATCTGTGTTCGCTGTCGGCGCGGTCGCTGATCTACAAGGGCATGTTCCTCGCCGCGAGCCTGACGGAATTCTACCCGGACCTGCTCGATGCCCGCTTCGTGTCGCGCTTCGCGATCTATCACCAGCGGTATTCCACCAACACCTTCCCGACCTGGCGGCTGGCGCAGCCCTTCCGCATGCTCGCCCATAATGGCGAGATCAACACGCTGCACGGCAACGCGAACTGGATGAAGTCCCATGAGACGCGGCTGTCGCATCCGCTGCTCGACGAATACATGGAGGATCTGAAGCCGATCGTGCAGGCGGGTGGGTCCGACACCGCGACGCTGGACAATGTGTTCGAGCTGCTGGTGCGTGGCGGGCGAGACGCGCCGATGGCCAAGGCCATGCTGATCCCCGAGAGCACCGGCAACAACGCGACCATGCCGGTCAACCACCGCGAATTCTTCATGTACTGCAACGCGGTGATGGAACCCTGGGATGGGCCGGCCGCGATTGCCGCGACCGATGGCCGCTGGGTGATCGGCGGGCTGGACCGCAACGGGCTGCGCCCGATGCGCTACACCGTCACCACCGATGGCCTGCTGATAGTGGGCTCCGAGACCGGCATGGTGAAGGTGGCCGAGGACCGCATCATCCAGAAGGGCCGCGTCGGCCCCGGCCAGTGCATCGGTGTCGATCTCGATGAGGCGAAGTTCTACGAGGACGGCGCGCTGAAGGATGCGATGGCCGCGCGCAAGCCCTATGGCAAGTGGACCGAACGCACCACGCGCATCGATGAGATCGTGAAGGCCGAGGGCGACGAACGCGCCAACTTCGCCACCGAGGAGCTGCGCCGCCGCCAGCTGGCGATGGGCTACACGCTGGAGGAGCTGGAAAGCATCCTGCACCCGATGGCCGATGAGGCGGCCGAGGCGCTCGGTTCGATGGGCGACGACACGCCGATCGCCGTGCTGTCGGAGCAGTATCGCGGCCTGCACCATTATTTCCGGCAATCCTTCGCGCAGGTGACGAACCCGCCCATCGATTCGCTGCGCGAGACGCGGGTGATGACGTTGCGGACGCGGCTGGGCAATCTGGGCAACATCCTCGATGAGGATCCGTCCCAGTGCGACATGCTGATGCTGGAAAGCCCGGTGCTGTCGAACGCGCAGTTCGACGCGATGGTCGGCTATATGGGCAGCACGGTCTGCACCGTGGATTGCACCTGGCCAGTGGCTGATGGTGAGACCGGCCTGCGGCGCGCGATCGAGCGCATCCGGCGCGAGGCCGAGGAAGGCGTCCGGTCCGGCCACGCGCATGTGATCCTGACCGATGAGGCGCAGTCCGCCGAACGCGCCGCGATCCCGATGATCCTCGCGGTCGGCGCGGTGCAGACGCATCTGATCAAGCACGGGTTGCGGACCTTCACCTCGCTGAATGTGCGCGCCGCGGAATGCATGGATGTGCACTACTTCGCCGTGCTGATCGGCGCGGGTGCCACCACGGTGAACGCGTACCTGGCGCAGGAGAGCATTGCCGACCGCCATCGCCGCGGGCTGTTCGGCAATGCCGGCCTCGGCCAGGCGGTGGCGAAGTACAAGAAGGCAGTGGACAAGGGCCTGCTGAAGGTCATGTCCAAGATCGGCATCGGCGTGCTGTCCTCCTATCGCGGCGGCATGAATTTCGAGGCGATCGGCCTGTCGCGCGCGCTGGTGGCGGAATTCTTCCCCGGCACGCCGTCGCGCATCTCGGGCATCGGCCTGTCGGGCATCGCCCGGCGGTTGCTCGCGCTGCACGACAAGGCCTGGCAGATCGGCGCGGTCACGCTGCCGGTGGGCGGGCTGTACAAGCTGCGCCGCCGTGGGGAGGTCCACGCCTTCGACGGCAGCCTGATCCACACGCTGCAAAAGGCGGTCGAGACCGACAGCTACCAGACCTACAAGCGCTACACCGAGGCCGTGCGGCGCCTGCCGCCGGTGGCGCTGCGCGACCTGCTGGACTTCCGCATGGAAGGCCGCACGCCGGTGATGCTTGAGGAAGTCGAGAGCATCACCTCCATCCGCAAGCGGTTGTTGGCACCGGGCATTTCGCTCGGCGCGTTGAGCCCCGAGGCGCATGAGACCCTGTCGATCGCGATGAACCGCATCGGCGCGCGGTCGGACAGCGGCGAGGGCGGCGAGGACCCCGCGCGCGCCAAGCCGCGCCCGAATGGCGACAACGCCAATTCCGCCATCAAGCAGATCGCCTCGGGCCGCTTCGGCGTCACTGCCGAGTACCTGAACAACTGTCGCGAGATCGAGATCAAGGTCGCCCAGGGTGCCAAGCCCGGCGAGGGCGGGCAGCTGCCCGGCTTCAAGGTGACCGGGCTGATCGCCAAGCTGCGCCATTCGACGCCGGGGGTGATGCTGATCTCCCCGCCGCCGCATCACGACATCTATTCGATCGAGGATCTCGCCCAGCTCATCTATGACCTGAAGCAGATCAACCCGGATGCGTCGGTTTGCGTGAAGCTGGTGTCGCGGTCGGGCATCGGCACGATTGCCGCGGGCGTGGCCAAGGCCATGGCGGATGCGATCCTGGTCTCCGGCCATTCCGGCGGCACGGGGGCCTCGCCGCAATCCTCCATCAAATATGCCGGCCTGCCCTGGGAGATGGGGCTGTCCGAGACCCATCAGGTGTTGCAGCTGAACCGGCTGCGCCATCGGGTGAAGCTGCGCACGGATGGCGGCCTCAAGACGGGGCGGGACGTGGTGATCGCGGCGATGCTGGGGGCGGAGGAATTCGGCATCGGCACCGCTTCGCTGGTAGCGATGGGCTGCATCATGGTCCGCCAGTGCCATTCCAACACCTGCCCCGTCGGCGTCTGCGTGCAGGATGAAGCCCTGCGCGAGAAGTTCACCGGTACGCCGGAGAAGGTGATCAACCTCTTCTCCTTCGTGGCGGAAGAAGTGCGCGAGATCATCGCCGCCCTCGGCTTCCGCAAACTGACCGATGTGATCGGACGCACCGACCTGTTGCAGCAGGTCAGCCGCGGGTCGGAGGATCTCGACGACCTCGACCTCAATCCGCTGCTGGTGCAGGCCGATGCCGGCCCGCATGCGGCGTATTGCACGCTGGAAGGTCGCAACGAGGTGCCGGAGACGCTGGACGCCGAGATGCTGCAGGACGCCGAGGCGCTGTTCCGCCACGGCGAGAAGATGCAGCTGCAGTACAACATCCGGAACACCCATCGTGCCATCGGCACCAAGGTGTCGTCGCGCATCACGCGGCAATTCGGGATGTCCGGGCTGCAATCGGGCCATCTGACCGTGCGGCTGCGTGGCACGGCAGGGCAGTCGCTCGGCGCCTTCGCGGTGCGCGGGCTGAAGCTGGAAGTGTTCGGCGACGCCAACGACTATGTCGGCAAGGGTCTGTCGGGCGCATCCATCGTGGTGCGGCCGGCGCCGTCCTCGCCGCTGGTGTGGAACGAGAACACCATCATCGGCAACACCTGCCTGTATGGCGCTACGGCCGGCGAGCTGTTCGCCGCCGGCCAGGCGGGCGAACGCTTCGCGGTGCGCAATTCGGGCGCGACCGCCGTGGTCGAAGGCTGTGGCGCCAATGGCTGCGAGTACATGACGGGTGGCACGGTCGCCATCCTTGGGTCCGTGGGCGACAATTTCGGCGCCGGCTTCACCGGCGGCCAGGCCTTCGTCTATGACGCCGACGACACTTTCGGCGTGCGGGTGAATCCGGAGACGCTGGTCTGGGCGCGCCTGGCCCACCCGCATTGGGAAGGCGTGCTGTGCGACCTGATCGCCCGGCACGTGGCGGAGACCGGCAGCCGGTTCGCCGCCCGCCTGCTGAACGAATGGGCGGTGGAACGCGGTCGCTTCTGGCATGTCGTGCCGCGCGAATTCCTGACCTACCTGCCGGTGCCGATGTCCGAGGCCGCGGCCATCGCCGCGGAGTGATGTGGCGCACGTCGCCGGGTGAATCGCTTCACCCGGCGACGCAACGGCATCTTCCGTTTCCATGACGGCGCGTTAATCTTGCCCTGACCGACGCGCAGCCCGCCCGTCGCAGGAAGGGAGCCGTGCCGTGCGCCGACTTGTCCTGGCCCTGGTGGCCACCCTCGCCATGGCCGCGCCCGCCTCGGCGCAGGTCCGCAACCTCGCCGCCGTCAATGGCTGGGTCGCCTACATCGCGGAAAGCGGGAACGGCCAGCTCTGCGGCATGGGCACGGAAGCGAATTCGCAGGGCCGTTTCTTCTGGATCAAGCTCGAACGCCTCAGCGGCGCGCTGCACGGCTTCGTCCAGATTGGCGACCGCAGCTGGAACGTCCGCCAGGCGGCGACCGGACGCATCGTCATCGCCATCGACAACCGCCGCGCGGAGCTGAACTACACCGGCACGTCGCGCACCGACATGATCGAAGGGTCCTATCGCGGCGCCTTTGACAATTTCATCAATTTCGTCCGCGCCTTCGCGCTCGGCAACCGGATGCAGGTGACCTTCCCGGGCGAGAATGTCGCACCCTGGAGCGCCGACCTGCGCGGCACGCGTTCGGTCACGAATGCCTTCCTGGCTTGTGCCCGGCGGATTTGACGCCGGCCGCAACACAACCCACCAGGGTCGCCCGCGACGTGCGGCCCAACCGCTGGCCCGGCCGCAAAACCGCCCTGGCACGGTTCTTGATTAAACGCGGCGGCTTTTATTGACCCTGCGGTCCCGCGGCACCATACAGACGCGGTGAACACGTCCATTCCCCACCCCGATCTCGCCGTCGCCCGACAGGTTCTGGCGCTCGAATCCGAAGCCCTCACAGCGCTGGCGGCCAGTCTCGATGACCGCTTCGCCCAGGCCGTGTCGCTGCTGTCCAGCGCAGCGTCGGGGCGGGTCGTCGTCTCCGGCATGGGCAAGTCCGGCCATGTCGCGCGCAAGATCGCCGCGACCATGGCCTCGACCGGCACGCCCGCGCTGTTCGTCCACCCGGCCGAGGCCTCCCATGGCGACCTCGGCATGATCGTCGCCGGCGACGCGGTGCTGGCGCTGTCCAATTCGGGGGAAACCCCGGAACTCGCCGACCTTGTCAGCCATGCCAAGCGCTTCGGCCTGCCGCTGGTGGGCATCACCGGGCGGCCCGGCAGCACGCTGGCCCGCGCGGCGGATGTCGCGCTGGTGCTGCCCGAAGCGCAGGAGGCCTGTCCGATGGGCCTCGCGCCCACCACCTCCACCACCATGCAACTGGCCCTGGGCGATGCCATCGCGGTGGCGCTGCTGACGCGCCGTGGCTTCACCGCCGCCGATTTCCGGGTGTTCCACCCGGGCGGCAAGTTGGGCGCGCGTCTGTCGCGCGTGCGGGACCTGATGCACGGCGCAGCCGAACTGCCGCTCGCTCCGCCTGAGACACGAATGGATGCCGCCATCGTGGCGATGACGGCGCGGCGCTTCGGCTGCCTCGGCGTGCAGGGCGCCGATGGCACCTTGCTCGGCATCATCACCGATGGCGACCTCCGCCGCAGCCTGGAGACCGGCGGCGTCGATGCGCTGCTGACGCGCAGCGCGGCGGATGTGATGACCCGCGGCCCGCGCACCGTCGGCCCCGACACATTGGCGGCCGAAGCCCTGCACGAGATGAACACCCGCACCATCACCACCCTGTTCGTGGTCGATGAGCAGGCGCGTCCCATCGGCATCCTGCACATCCACGACCTGCTGCGGGCCGGGGTCGCGTGACCGGCCGGGACGAGCCCCGGGCGGCACCGCCGGCACCGGCCGTCCCCCTGCGCGCGGTGGCCGACCGCTCGGCCGCCGTCGCCTCACGCCATATGCTGCCGCCCTCGCGCAGCCGCTGGACGCCCTCGGCCGGGCAGATCGCCCGGCGGCGCGTCGCGGTGCAGCTGGGGAAGTGGCTGCTGCCCCTTGCCGGCGTGGGGCTGCTGCTGGCGATCGCGGTCTGGCCGGAACTGGACCGGATGGAGGACCGCGCCCGGGTGTCCTTCCGCCGCGTCATCCAGACCCAGCCCGACGCGGTGCGGCTGATGGATCCGCGCTACCAGGGCCTCGACGAAGAAAATCGCCCCTTCACCGTGACCGCCGATGTCGCGACGCAGACCGAGAACGCCGACATCGTCGATCTCGACCGCCCCCGCGCCGATGTGCTGCTGACCGATGGCAGCTGGGTCCTGCTGGAATCCAATGATGGCCGCTTCGACAAGGGGCGGCACCGGCTGGACCTGTGGGGCGATGTCACGCTGTGGCAGGATGGTGGCAATCTGCTGGTCACCGCCGCGGCGGAGGTGCAGTTGCAGGAAGGTTCGGCATCCGGTGACAAGCCGGTGGCCGCGCAGGGCCCCTTTGGCACGCTGGTCAGCGAGGGCTTTCGCCTGACCGAACGCGGCCAGGTGGTGATCTTCACCGGGCGCTCCCGCGCCGTGCTGGAGGGCGGGCAGTGATCCCGACGATGCGACGGACCATCCTTGGCCTTGCGGCCGCGCTGCTGTCCTCGGCAGCCATCGCGCAGGGCATCGACCTCAGCCAGGGCGGGCCGATCGAGGTCACCGCCGTCGATGGCATCGAATGGCGCCAGCAGGACCAGGTGGTGATCGCCCGCGGGCAGGCACGCGCGACGCGCGGCGGCGTCACCGTCGATGCCGACCGGCTGGTCGCGCGTTATCGCCCCCGTGGCGGGGAAGCCCCCGCCGCCCAGCGTCCGACCACCGACGGCCCGACCGGCGGTGGCGAGATCTGGCGCCTGGAGGCCGAGGGCAATGTCGTCGTCACCTCGGCGACCGACCGCGCCGAGGGCGATCGGGCCGTCTATGACATGGACCAGGCGGTCATGGTGATGACCGGCGGCAACCTCCGCCTCATCACCCCCGACAACACGCTGACGGCGCGCGACAGCATCGAATACTGGGCGCAGCGCCGCATGGCGGTGGCGCGGGGCAACGCCGTGGTGGTGACCAATGACGGACGGCGCGTGCGCGCCGATACGCTGGTCGCCTATTTCGTCGAGAACGCCGCCCCGGGTGCGACGGCCGCCGCGCAGCCGCCGCGCGCCCAGCCCGCCGCGGTGCTGCCCGGCCAGCCCGAGGGTACGCAGCCTTCTTCCATCGAACGGGTCGAGGCCTATGGCAATGTCGATATCCGCACCGCCGAGGAAGTCGTGCGCGGCGACCGTGCCGTCTACAATCCGAATTCCGGCATGGCGCGCCTGCTTGGCGCCGTGCGCATCACCCGCGGGGACAACACACTGACCGGTCAGGAAGCCATCGTGAACATGAAGACGGGCGTCGCGCGGCTCGTCTCGGCCCCCGGGGCGCGGGTGCAGGGCCTCGTCGTGCCGCAGCAGGGCCAGCCCCTGCCCGGCCCGCAGCCGACGCCGCAGCCGGAACCGGCGCAATGAGCGACGCCTCCCTGCGCGTCGTGGACGGCGCCGTGCCCACCGGCGGGCTGGTCGCCCGTGGCCTCGGCAAGCGCTACAAGAAGCGGCCCGTCGTGCGCAACGTGTCGATCTCGGTCAAGCGAGGGGAGGCAGTGGGATTGCTCGGCCCCAACGGTGCCGGCAAGACCACGACCTTCTACATGATCACCGGCCTGGTGCATCCCGATGAGGGCCAGGTGATGATGGACGGGCACGACGTGACCACGCTGCCGATGTACCGGCGCGCGCGGCTCGGCCTGGGCTACCTGCCGCAGGAAGCGTCGATCTTTCGCGGCCTGAACGTCGAGGACAACATCCGCGCGGCACTCGAAGTGGTGGAACCGCTGCGCGACCGGCGCGAGCAGATGCTCGATGCGCTGCTGGCGGAATTCGGCATCTCCCATCTGCGCCGCGCGCCGGCGCTGGCCTTGTCGGGCGGTGAACGCCGCCGCTGCGAGATCGCCCGCGCGCTGGCGACCCACCCGTCCTACATCCTGCTGGACGAACCGCTGGCCGGCATCGACCCGATCGCGGTCGGGGAGATCCGCGACCTGGTCAAGCATCTCAAGGATCGCGGCATCGGTGTGCTGATCACCGACCACAATGTGCGCGAGACGCTGGAGATCATCGACCGCGCCTACATCCTGCATGACGGCCAGGTGCTGATGGAGGGCAGCCCGCGCGACATCGTCGCGCATGAAGGCGTCCGCCGCGTCTACCTTGGCGAAAGGTTCAGTCTTTAGCTTGCCCGCCGTGCATCTGGCCGCCACAGCAACACCGGATCGACGGCCGCCGGCGCGGGGCGGCGAGTGATGTCGATCGGCCCGCGCCTCGACATGCGGCATTCGCAGCAGCTGGTGATGACACCGCAGCTGCGCCAGGCGATCAAGCTGCTGCAATCCTCCAACCTCGAAGTCACAACCTTCGTCGAGGAGGAGCTTGAGCGGAACCCGCTGCTCGAACGCGATGAACGCACCACGCCCGGCCCCGATGCCGGGCGCACATCGGACCCGCTGCCCGCCCCGGCCGCAGCGCCCGACACCGCCGCCGCCGCGTCGTCGGACGTGCTGCCATCGGAGAACGCCGCGCCGCTCGATACCGAGTGGGACAATGTCTATGACAGCGGCGCCGCGCCGATCGGCCGTGGCGGCCGCGCCGATTTCGATGATGACCTGTCCGGCATCGACGCGATGGCGGCGCCGGAGAAGAACCTGCGCGAGCACATCGGCGAGCAGGTCCGGCTGACCTTCACCGAACCGCGCGACCGCATGATCGCCGCGAACCTGCTCGCGCTGGTCGATGGCGCGGGCCGGATCGCGATACAAGATGCGACGATCGCCGCCGCGCTGGGGTGCGCGGACACGGTGGTGACCGCCGTGCGGCAACGGATGCAGCGCTTCGACCCGGTTGGCATGTTCTGCGCCGATCTGCGCGAATGCCTGATGGTGCAGTTGCAGGACCGCAACCGCTTCGACCCCGCCATGGCCGCGTTGCTCGACAACCTCGACCTGCTCGCCCGGCGGGACCTGCGCGGGTTGCAGCGCATCTGCGGCGTGGATGCCGAGGACATCGCCGAGATGGTGGCCGAGCTGAAGCGGCTCGACCCCAAGCCCGGTGCATCCTTCGACGCCCCGCCGGCGATCACGCTGGTGCCGGACGTGTTGATGCGCCGCGGCCCGGCCGATGACTGGATCGTGGAATTGAACCCCGAGACGCTGCCGCGCGTGCTGATCAACCGGGGCTTCCACGCCCGCGCCGTGGTCGGCGCGAAGTCCCGCGACGAGAAGGCCTGGGTGGCCGAACGCTTCCAGACCGCGTCGTGGCTGGTGAAGTCGCTCGAACAGCGGGCCAACACCATCCTCAAGGTCTCGTCCGAGATCGTGCGGCGGCAGGATGGATTCTTCCGCCATGGCGTCGCGCATCTGCGCCCGCTGATCCTGCGCGACGTGGCCGAGGAGGTGGGGATGCATGAAAGCACCGTGTCCCGCGTCACCTCCAACAAGGCGATCGCCACGCCGCGCGGCACCTTCGAGCTTAAGTATTTCTTCACCACCGCCATTGCCGGAACGATGGGCGGTGAATCCGTCAGCGCCGAAGCGGTGCGGCACCGCATCAAGGCCATGGTCGAGGCCGAGGCCGCGGCGGAGATCCTGTCCGATGACGCGATCGTTGAACGGCTGCGCACGGAAGGCGTGGACATTGCCCGCCGGACCGTGGCCAAATACCGCGATGCGTTGCGGATACCATCTTCGGTGCAGCGCAAAAGGGAGAAGGCCGTCCCGGCCTGACCCGATCCTAGCCTGGTCGGCCCGCACGGAGGATGCGGACCGGTGATCGGTCGCCACGGGGCGGCCCCTCCCCTTCATGTAAGGAAGGAGGGCTCAGCCCCATGCACGTCACTGTCGCAGGCAAGCAGGTCGAAACCGGTGAAGCGCTGAAGGTCCATGTGCGCGACGGCCTCGATGTCATCACGCGCAAATACTTCGACCATGCGCTGGAAGCGAACGTCACCTTCCACCGCTCACGCGCGCATTTCGCTTGCGACATCAACCTGAAAGCCGGTCGAGGGCTGACCATGCGAGCGGAGGGCGAAGGCCCGGATGCGCATCGCGCTTTCGAGGAAGCGGCCGAGCACCTGGCCAAGCGACTGCGCCGATACCGACGGCGCATGAATGAACACTCCCGGTCCTTCGCCCCCGAGCGTGATCCGGAAGCCCCGGCGGGGCGCGAGCGCGTGCTGGAGACCAGCGAGGAGGAGGGCGAGGAGCCCATCGCCGCCAACGGCGCCGACCATGGCGCGATCATCGCCGAACACCCGACCGATATCGGCCTGATGACCGTGGGCGAGGCGGTGATGCGCATGGACCTCGCGCATGTGCCGGTGCTGATGTTCCGCAACGCCTCCACGCGGGCGATCAACGTGGTCTATCGCCGCGGGGATGGGCATGTGGGGTGGATCGATCCGGGCGAGGCGTAGGCAGCGGAAGGCGGGCTGCATGCCAGCTGGACGCGTTGCCCCCGGCCCAAGCCTTTCGGCTCGAGCCGGGTCCGGCGATGCGGCCCGCCGGTCTGCCTGGCGCAGACCAAGCGCACCGATGTTTGGGCGGCGTGAGCGGATCGCGCAAAGCCGGTAACAAGGCCGGTTCTTTGCTCGGACGGCGGAAGCGGCGGACGCCTGCCCACTTCCAACCTCTGGCGCGTCATGCGCATTGCCCGGCGTTGCCATTCAGCAATCCGCTTGGGCCATCCATCCTCCGACTTCAGTGCTGGGTCCAATCTCCTTGGCGCATTCGTGGCGGGAACTTGTGTTAACGAATACCGCTCCTTGCCATTGTTAAAATCCGCAACCTTACGCTCGTGATTTATTCCAGTTAGTCGCGATCCGCTTTAATGCTGCGACATGACCCTGCCGCCGAGCACACCCGACCTCCTTTTGCGTCTAAGGGCGGTCGCGGTCGAACCGGATTGGCGACGCGGCGCCCGGGTCGAGATCACGTCATACGAGTATGAAATGGCCGCGAGCGCGGTGTCCTGGAGCGCCGCCGAGCGCGCCGAGGCGCACCTGCTGCTCGCGCGGATCGCGGTCGATCCGCTTCGTCTTGTTCGGGCAGCCATTGAACTGGCGGAAGCCGCGCCGGCCAGGCGTGGAGAAGCCTATGTCGCGATGAGAATGCTGGCCCGCAAATGGCCCGCGGTGCTCAATCGCTTGGCGACACCCGCGGAACGTGGCGTTTTGATAGGCCAGGTTACCGCTGCACTAAGGGCGTTCGTCCAAAAGGCTCCATTGGCCGTCGCTCCGCGACTGGCGCAGGCCACGATCCTGAATGCGTCGGGTGTGCCAGGGGCGGCGCTGGATAACCTCGCCGCTGCGCCGAACATGCCTCGCGACGTCGCTGCCATGTATCTCGACATCCTCGGTCGGCGGCTCACGGCACTGCTGCAAAAAGGCATCATTGCGCGTGCCTTTGCCGTACCGACCAACATTCAGTTCGCGGCGCCTGAAAACTGGCTCGTCTTCGTGCTCATGCGCGCGCTTTGCGCACGGGTCGCCCTGCAACAGCCCGACGTAATCGGTCGGCTACGGGACCTCGACCCCGCTGGCGCGGAGATCCTCGAGAGCATTGAGCCGTCCGATGCCGATATCCGCGCCAAGACGATGGCCTTGCTGGACGCCGCCCGCGCGTCTGAACCGTCTGTCGCGGCCAGGATGCTGCGCCAGTCAGCAATAACGGGCCTGCTGCTGAGCGCTCATGATCCCGACGCGGAATGGGCGCGTGAAACCCTGCTCGCCGAGGCCAGCGGTCTTGCCGAGGCGCAGATGGACATCGCGGGTGGCAGCATCATGCCATTCGCAGCGGTCCTCAATCTCCTCCCCAGTTGCGAGCGATTCTGGTGCGACCACGGCTTCCGACGCAGCCAGGCGAGTCGGATGGTGGCCCTGCTGAACCGGATGAATCATGCCGAAACCGATGCCTTTCTAGGCCTCTTTGCCTTCATGGCAGAGGACCACGATGCGGCGCGCGATGCCTTTGCGCGCCTATCGAAGGCGGTACCCGCACCGATAGGGCCGTCGACTTATTTCGACAGTCGCGATGTGCCCCCGCTGGCTAACCCAGGGTCCGTGTCCACCGGCACGCCCGATCCCCTGTTGGTCACCACGCTGCAGGATCGCGCCGGCAGCGTGGAACAGGCCATGACCTTGGTCATCAGCGCCAATGGCGCATACCTAGAACGCTTCGGCCCAACCTATGCGCGGAAGCTTGCCCCGCATGCCCATGGCACGGGGTTGCATGTCCATCTGGTTGGCGATCCCGCCGCACACGATGCGACGTTGGAGCTGATGCGCGCGGCGCTGGCGGGCACCCGGCTGACGATGACAAGCGAGCCTCTCACAGTCGCGGAACCGTATTATTTCGCGCTTGCCCGCTTCCTGCGCCTCGCCGAATTGAGGCGGCTGCTCCCGGGAACGATGCTGGTGACGGACATCGACCTCGGGTGGCCAGAATCGCCGTTCGATTTCAGCCGCCGCATGATGCATGAAGCTGATGTCGGACTGTCGCTCCGCGGACGGGTCAGGCTCGGCACCAGGCTAGGCCTTCCGGGCATCGTACGTTTGTATCCTCCCACCGTGCCGTGGCACACGGTCGCGGCATGGGCGGTGGCGCTATCGGCAACTCCCGAGGCTACGGCATTCGCCGACCTGGTTGCCCGCGTCAGCCATGAGGCACTTTCGCGCGCCATGACCACTGGCGCCAGCGGCAAGTGGGGTATCGATCAAAACGTGCTGCTCGCATCCTATACGCACGCCAGCCGCCACATGCCGGAGGTCACCTTTGCTGACCTTGGCTTCCAGACTGACCTGGAGCAATCAATGCGGCTGCCCCCGCAACCGCCGCTGGCCGGCAAACACTGGCTTGTTCGTGATGCGCCTGACATCGTTTGATGTCGGCGGCGGGCCATCAGAAGAAATCCGACCGCCGCCGGCCGAAGGACTTTCAGCCGGCAACTTCAGGCAGTTGGCGTTCCGTCCGGCGTCATCCGCCGTAGCTGATGTCGAGCGCCAAGACGGTCGCCAGATCAGCCGGCCGGTCGCCAAGCGCCTCGATCGCGGCGGCCCGTGCCGTCGTGATCGTCGGCCCGGGAGGTGCGACATCGCGAAGTACCTCCAAGAGCCCGACATGCGCCTGGACCATCCGCGGGGACGCTGCGAGCGCGCGGCGAAAGCAGGTCATCGCCTTCCCAGGCATCCGCCGACCTTGCAAGAACTGACCCAACCGTACCAGGCCCGTTGCACTGTCGCCCTGGCCGTCGATTGCGATATCGGCAAATGCCCGCGCCTCTGGAATTCGGTGCGCCACGAAAAGATTGATCTGCCTTTCGCGCAACGCCAAACCGCGCACGCCGACAATCTTGGCCGGTTTGGCGCCCAGCGCCTCAGCGCGCGCCCAGAGCCGCGTCGCCATCTTCAGATGACCACGCGAAGCGGCGGACCGCCCGACCCACAAATGCTGCTCGGCCGAATGTTGTCGGCCGCGTCGCAAATGTGCCCGTAACGCTGCCGCATCGCCCGCAAGCACAAGACTGATCAGGGCCGCTAACTCCCGCGTCGAGGCAAAACGATCGATCGCAGCGTGCTTCATAAAGCGAAGCGGGACGAGACTGACGCCAGGCAATGCCGCGGCACGCCGCAGATGCGACCCATCCAGGTCCCACATCGTGTCACCAACCGCAAACGTGACGGGCGGCGCATCACCTGCCAATACCGCCATGCCGCCATGCAGCAGGGGGTTGTGGAAGCGGTGGAAGCGACGATCGCTTGGCACTTGGACCGGATCGATGGTGGTCTGTGGCGAGACCGCGATGCCATGGGTCAGCCCAAGCAACCGACCATATTTCAGCACGGCATAACCACCCATGCTGTAGCCGTACCCGATGGCAACGGGGCGAAGCAGCGCACGGATGGTTGGTGCAGCGGCAAGCATCGACGCAGCGGGGTACCAATTCTCCCGCTTGCCGACGACACCGATCGCCTCGATGTCCAGTTTCTCCACCGGCCGGTCAGCCCAAATCCAGGTGCCTTTGGGCCGATGCGCCAGCGCGGCGAAGGTCAGCAGCGTGTAGTCTGTCGCGCCGGGTCGATGAACGACCCGGACCTCGTCATCCTCAAAAATCACGCGCGCCGACATGCGGGCATTGTTGCCCGCCCGCCGTCAATGCACCAGCGCGGCACCCATCCCGTTCTGCACGATCGCCGCGGTTGCCAGCGCCAGCGTCGGTGCCGCACCAATCGGCGTGCCGTCCGCCGCGTGGATTGCCACGGCCGGCTGGCCGTTCACCAGAACCGGGCGGGTATAGGCGATGTGCTGCGCGCCGTACCGCGCCCAGGCGATCGGCGACAGGCGGCGCAATTCGGCCGTGGTCCAGACCAGATCTTCGGTGCTGTCGTCGGCGTCGTCGAAATCGTCATGTTGGTCGGTCATCACTGTATCCTCCTGCCACCGCGTCCGCTGGGGCACGCGCGGCACTGAATCCGGCCCGGATGGGCCCGGTTGTGGAACGGCCAGACATCAGCCCTGGTCGGGGATCCGTTCCATGATCGTCGTCGGCCCGTTGGTGCGCGCACCGATGCGGATGGTCTTGACCCGCGTTTCAGGCTGCGGCCGCTTCAGTTCCAGGTGCAGCAACCCGTTGTCGAGCCACGCGCCTTCGACATCCATGCCTTCCGCGAGCACGAAGGCCCGCTGGAACTGCCGCGCCGCGATGCCGCGATGCAGGAAAATGCGGCCCTCGGCGTCCTCGACCTGGCGGCCGCGGATCACCAGCTGGTTGTCCTCCTGCGTGATCTGCAGGTCATCCATCGCGAAGCCCGCGACGGCGAGCGTGATGCGGAGCCGGTCGGGCCCGATCTGTTCGATGTTGTATGGCGGGTAGCCATCGGCATTCTTGCCGACGCGGTCGAGCATCTGTTCAAGGTGATCGAAGCCGAGAAACAACGGCGAGCCGAACAGCGACTGGCGAGACACGGCGTCAGGCCTCCTCATCCGAGAGCGAAGCGGGTGGCGGGACCCGAAGCACCCCGCCGGGTGTAGATTTTGGCGGCCGGGCCGGCTGTTGCAAGGGGGGACGACGGGCGGTATCCCCTCGCCTTCGCCATGACCGACCCCAGCCTCCTGCCCATCCTGCTCGTCCCCGATACACGACTGCGTGCCAAGGCCAAGCCCGTGGCGGCCGCCAGCGGCGATGCCATACGCGCGCTGTCAGACCGGATGCTCGCGACGATGTATGCCGCCCCCGGCATCGGCCTGGCCGCGCCGCAGGTGGGGGAAATGCTGCGCCTGGTCGTGATCGACCTCCAGAAGGAGGAGTCGCGCGACCCGCTGGTGCTGGTGAACCCCGAGATCGTCGCGGAGAGCGCCGAGACCGCCACCCGCGAGGAGGGCTGCCTGTCCCTGCCCGGCCAGTATGGCGAAGTGACGCGCCCGGCCCGGGTGAAGGTGCGCTACCTCGACCTGTCGGGTGCGAAGCGGGAGATCGAGGGCGAAGGCCTGCTCGCCGCCTGCCTGCAGCACGAGATCGACCATTTGGACGGCGTGCTGTTCGTGGATTACCTGAGCGCGCTGAAGCGGAACATGCTGCTGCGCAAGCTCGCCAAGGAATTGAAGTTGAAGGATCGGCACTGAGGGGCGCAGCGTGCGTCGCGCGACGCTGGGCGGCGCCTGCAAACCTTGCTCCGACACAAGGCCCAAGGTCTTTGGAAACCCTCAACCTTCTGGAGCACCCGCCGATGCGGCGTACCCCTATCGCAGGGTTTCCGGTCTCTCCGGGAACTGGGACACCGATACGCGGCGTGACGCTTGGCCGGCCCGTCGGATCGTTCAACGCGGTCCAGGAGGCTGCTGGCGCCTCGGAGAAGGGCTTTGCCCCTCTCCGAACCTCTCCCCACCAAAGGCTTAAGGCCTTTGGAAACCTCAATTTTGGTGCTGATCCGATCGGCGGAGCACCGCGCCGTCGTGACCCGGCCCTGGGCGCCAATTGCCCGCCGTCCAGGAAGCCGTCGCCTCCTGGCGGGGTGGCTTCGAGGGGCAGCGCCCCTCCAACCTTCACCTCCCTGACCTGACGCCATGCGCATCGCCTTCATGGGAAGCCCGGACTTCTCCGTCCCCGCCCTGCGTGCCCTGCATGCCGCCGGCCACGACATCGCCGCCGTCTATTGCCAGCCGCCGCGCCCGGCTGGCCGCGGGCAGAAGGAAACGCCCTGCCCGGTGCATCGCGCCGCGCTGGACCTCGGCCTGCCGGTCCGCACGCCCGCGCGGCTGAAGCGCGACACCACGCAGCATGATGCCTTCGCGACGCTGGACCTCGATGCCGCGGTGGTCGCGGCGTATGGGCTGATCCTGCCGCGCGCGATGCTGGATGCACCCCGGCGCGGCTGCCTGAACATCCATGCCTCCCTGCTGCCGCGCTGGCGCGGGGCGGCGCCGATCCATGCGGCGATCATCGCCGGGGACACCGAAAGCGGCATCACCATCATGCGGATGGATGAAGGTCTCGACACCGGGCCGATGCTGCTGAAGGAGGCGACGCCGATCGGCCCCGACACCACGGTGCAGGCGCTGCATGATGCCTTGTCCGAGATCGGCGCCCGGCTGGTGCTGCGCGCATTGGCCGAGGCCCCGCCCGCCATTGCGCAGCCGGAGCACGGCGTCACCTACGCCCCCAAGCTGACGAAGGAGGATGGCCGGCTGGACTGGTCGCTTGACGCCGCCGCATTGGAACGGCGGGTGCGCGCGCTGAACCCGTGGCCCGGCACCTTCTTTCTGCATGATGGCGAACCGATCCGCGTCCTGGCCGCCCGTGTGGAATCCGGCGACGGCGTGCCGGGCACCATGCTGGACGATGCCGCGCTGGTCGCGACCGGCGCCGGCGCGCTGCGCCTGCTGCGGCTGCAACGCCCCGGCCGCGCCGCGATGGACGCCGAGGCCTTCCTGCGTGGCTTCGCCTTGCCCCAGCGTGGCGGCATGCTCGGCTGATGCCCTCCTACGCGCTGCTGCTGGAATATGATGGGGCGCCCTTCGTCGGCTGGCAGCGGCAAGTCGATGGCCTGTCGGTGCAGCAGGTGCTGGAGCAAGCCGCCGCGCATCTCAATGACGGGGAGGTCCCGATTGTCACCGCCGCCGGCCGCACCGATGCCGGGGTGCATGCGGAAGGCCAAGTGGCGCAGGTGACGCTGGCCGCCGACCTGCCACCGGAACGCGTGCGGGAAGCGTTGAACTTCCACACCAGGCCGCACCCGATCAGCGTGATCGGCGCGGCGGTGATGCCGGAGGATTGGTCGGCGCGGTTTTCCGCCATCGGGCGAGCCTATCGGTTCCGCATCCTGAACCGCCGCGCGCGGCCGGCGCTCGACCTCGGCCGGGTGTGGCATGTGCAGCGGCGGCTGGATGCGGCGGCGATGCATGATGCGGCGCAGGGGCTGCTGGGCCAGCATGATTTCTCTGCCTATCGCGCGGCATCCTGCCAGGCGAAGTCGGCACTGCGCACGCTGGACCGGCTGGATGTGGCGCGGCTGGGCGATGAGGTGGTGATCACCGCCGCCGCGCGATCCTTCCTGCACCACCAGGTGCGTAACCTGGTCGGCACGCTGCATGATGTCGGCATCGGAAAGCGCCCGTCGTCCTGGCCGCGCAGCGTGCTCGATGCGCGTGACCGCGCACGGGCCGGCCAGACCGCGCCGCCGGAGGGCCTGGTGCTGACCGGCGTGCGATATCCCGAACCGATCAACTGGACCTGACCCCACACGTACGCCCGATGCCCCGCATCGGACCAGGAGCGCACAGCGCGACCGCGCCCAAACCGACCGCCGGCCAAAACCCGACAGCGCAAGGCGCGAAGGCAAGCCGCACGGATGTGTGGCGCCCGCCGTCTGAGCGGCAAGAAAGAATCGGTCCGATACCCCGCATCGGACCAGGAGCGCACAGCGCGACCGCGCCCAAACCGACCGCCGGCCACAACCCGACAGCGTAGGGCGCGAAGGCAAGCCGCAAGGATGTGCGGCGCCCGCCGTCTGAGGGACGCAAAAAATCCAGCGATCGCCTGATTTCAGGCGATCGCGAGGCGCGCCGCGAGCCCCGACAGGAACAGCGACAGCGCGAGGTCGAGCG
Organism: Acetobacteraceae bacterium; assembly: GCA_022842185.1. GTDB lineage: Bacteria > Pseudomonadota > Alphaproteobacteria > Acetobacterales > Acetobacteraceae > Neoroseomonas. The sequence goes on along the minus strand of JALHQB010000006.1, from coordinate 32,422 downwards.
CGACGAAGCCGGCCGCCCGCCCGCCCGGCAGCCCCAGCGCGACCCGCGTCGCGAACCATTGCAGCCACAAGGCGTAGCCGAGCCCGAGCAGCGCCAGCGTATCGGCCACCATCTCCGGCAGCCCCAGCAGCCCGGGCAGGGACAGCGCAGCGACCACGGCGTATTGGACCAGGTTCACCCAGTTCCAGGCGGCGATGAAGCGCGGCCAGACGGCGCGGCGGCCCATCGCCTCGGCCATCGGCAGGGATGCCAGCGCAAAGCCGGTCCAGGAACAGACGAAGGCGATCAGGTCCGCGGCCAGCACGCGCAGCGGGTCCATCCCCGCCACCGCCCCCATGCGCAGCATCAGGAAGATCGGCAGGCAGAACAGCGCCGCGAGGAAGGACGCGCGCGCATCCTCCATGGTCGGGTGGAACGCGTTGATGCCGTCGGCCCGGCCACGCCCGAGGAGCAGCGCGCCGGCGATGCCACGCACCGCCGGGCCGGCGGGCGGGGGTGCGGCGCCGCTCAGCCGAGGATCTCCTCGATGATGGCGCGATAGGTGCCCGCGAGGTGGCGGAGTTCATCGACCGAGGCGTTCTCATTGACCTGGTGCAGCGTGGTACCCACCGCGCCGAATTCCGCGACCGGGCAATACCGCGCGATGAAGCGCGCATCGGAGGTGCCGCCGCCGGTGTCGAGCGCCGGCGTCTCCCCCGTGCTGCGGGCGATGGCGCGCGACAGCGCATCCACGAAGGGGCCCGGGCGGGTGAGGAAGGATTCGCCCGAACACTCCGCCTTCAACTCATATGCGCAGCCCGCCGCGCGCAGGGCGGCGTGCAGCCGTTCGGTCAATGAAGCGCTGCTGTGCAGGTCGTTGAAACGGATGTTGAGCATGGCGCGGGCCACGGCCGGGATGACGTTGGACGCGCTGTTGCCGACGTCGAAGCCGGTGACCTGCAAGGTGGTGGGGGGAAAAAACTCCGACCCGTTGTCGAGCGGCGCGGTGAGCAGCGGCCCGAGGGCCGCGACCAGCCGGTGGATCGGGTTGTCGGCGAGTGCCGGATAGGCGCTGTGCCCCTGTTTGCCCTGCACGGCGATATGCGCCGTCAGGCTACCGCGGCGGCCGATCTTGATGGTGTCGCCCAGCGCGCGGCGGCTGGTCGGTTCGCCCACCAGCGCCATGTCCGGCACCTGGCCTTCGGCCTGCATCCATTCCAGCACGCGGGCGGTACCATCGACCGATCGCGCTTCCTCGTCGCCGGTGATGAGCAGCGAAATCGACCCGGGATGGTCGGGACGCGCGGCGATGAAATCGGTCATTCCGGCGATGAAGGCGGCGATGCCGCCCTTCATGTCGCAGGCGCCGCGGCCGAACAGCGTGTCGTCCCGCACCACCGCCGCAAAGGGGTCGTCGGTCCAGGCGCCGACATCGCCCGGCGGCACCACATCGGTATGTCCGGCGTAGCACAGATGCGGGCCGGTCGTACCGCGGCGGGCAAACAGATTGTCCACCCGATAGTCATCCGGCCCGAAGACCAGCCGCGTGCAGGCGAAACCGAGCGGTTCCAGCGCCCGCTGCACGACATCCAGCGCGCCGTCATCGGCGGGCGTGACCGACCGGCAGCGGATCATCGCCTGGGCGAGGGGGATCGGGTCGGTGGCCACGCTCGTCAGCCTCTCGCTCGCTGCCGTGCCCCGTGATCGGCGGCACGTCCTGTGTTCTGACCGCCTTGGCGATCAGTCGCGCAGCAATTCGTTGATCGCGGTCTTGGCGCGGGTCTGGGCGTCCACGCGCTTGACGATCACCGCGCAGTACAGCGACGGACCGGGCGAACCGTCCGGCAGCGGCTTGCCCGGCAGGGAGCCGGGAACCACGACCGAATAGGACGGCACGCGACCGATGAAGATCTCGCCGGTCGCGCGGTCGATGATCTTGGTCGAGGCACCGAGGAACACGCCCATCGACAGCACCGCGCCGCGTTCGACGATCACGCCTTCGGCGACTTCCGAACGGGCGCCGACGAAGCAGTCATCCTCGATGATCACCGGATTGGCCTGGAGCGGTTCCAGCACGCCGCCGATGCCCACGCCGCCCGAGATATGCACGTTCTTGCCGATCTGCGCGCAGGACCCGACGGTGGCCCAGGTGTCGATCATCGTGTTCTCATCGACATAGGCGCCAAGATTCACGAAGGATGGCATCAGCACGACATTCTTCGCGATGAAGGCCGAACGGCGCACCACGGCACCGGGCACGGCGCGGAAGCCGGCTTCGCGGAAGCGGTTCTCGCCCCAATCGGCGAACTTCAGCGGCACCTTGTCATAGGCGCCGGCGGCGGTGTCCATCGGGGCGGAATCGACCAGGCGGAAGGACAGCAGCACCGACTGCTTCAGCCACTGGTTGACCTGCCAATGGCCCTTGCCGTCCGGCTGGGCCACACGGGCCTTGCCGGAATCCAGCAGTTCCAGCGCGTCCTCGATCGCCGCGCGATCGGCGCCGCCGGTGCCGGGATTCACCGTGTCACGGGTCTGCCAGAGCGATTCGATGCGGGCCTGCAGCGCGGTATGGTCCATGGCGTCCTCGGGCGGTCGGAAGGGGCAAGGGTGCTTGGCGCCACCGCGCCGCGCTGTCAACGCGGCGGCTGGCCCACCCTTCGAGGGACAAGAAAAAAGCAGGAGCGCACAGCGCGACCGCGCCCAGACCGCCCGCCGGCCACAACCCGACAGCGCAGGGCGCGAAGGCAAGCCGCACGGATGTGCGGCACCCGCCGTCTGAGGGACGCAACGCCACGCTAACCGGGCGTTCACCGGCACCGCCGTTTCATGGTGGCGATGACAACGGCCCTCCGCCCCGAGGAACGATCGGCGACGATACCGCCCGCGGTCGCCGCGGCGGCGGCGCTGCATGGCGCGCTGCTCGAATCCCGCCAACGATGGCAGGACCTCGCCGGCCTCGCCGCCGACTTCGTGTTCGAGACCGACACCGCCGGCCGCTTCAGCTTTCTCTGGCCCGACCGGGTGCTCGGCCATGCGGCGGCCGGGCTGTTGGGGCGGCGGGCGGCCTCCCTGCTGCTCGGCACCGCGACGGACCCCTTCGCTTTGCGCCAGGCGGTGCGCCACCACCGGGTTTGGGTCGCCGGCGCCAGCGGGCGGCCGCGCTGCGTGGCATTGTCGCTCGCCCCCCTCGGCGATGCCCGGGGGCATTTCGCCGGGCTGCGGGGTGCCGCCCATGACGTGACCGACCAGGAAACCGCGGCGGCCGCCGCCGCAGCAGGGTTGCGCCGCGCCGCGCTGCTCGATGCGCTGGGCGAGACGGTGCGCCACGCCGGCACGCCGCGCGATGCGCTGGTGCAGGGGCTGGGGGGCCTGCGTGATGCGCTGGGCTGCGCCGGCACCGCCATTGTCGTGCCGGGGCACGATGCCGCCGAGATCGCCGCCAGCACCACGGATGTCCCCGGCGGCCTACCGGCGATCGCCGCAGAGGCGATGGCGGCCGCCCGCGACTGGGTCGGACGGGTGGAGGACCGCCTGCCGGTCGCGCTGTTCGGCCACCATGGCAGCCCCGCCGCCGCCTCGGCACTGCTGGCCTGGCGGGCGCCCGGCGGGCGGGACTGGGATGCCGAGGACCTCGCCGTGCTGCGTGCCATGGCCGCAACCCTGGGCGCGGTGTTCGGCTTCGGGCGGATGCAGGCGGAACTGGAACGCCAGGCGCATACCGACCCGCTGACGGGCCTGCCCAATCGCCGCGCCTTTCTCGGCACGTTGGCCGCGGCGATGGACGATGGCCGGGGCGGACCGGGCGGCGCGCTGTTGTTCCTCGACCTCGACAATCTCAAGCCGCTCAACGACCAGCACGGTCACGAGGCGGGGGACGCCGCCTTGCTGGCCACCGCGCGCCTGCTGCGGGATGCGGCGGGGTCCAGCGGCACCGCCGCCCGGATCGGCGGGGATGAATTCACCCTGTGGCTGCCCGGTGCGACGGAAGCCGCCGCCATCGCGCAGGCGGAGGCGCTGCTCGCCGCGGCGGTCGCACTGCCGATCGATCGCCCGGCACCACGCTTCAGCATCGGCCTCGCCTGTCGCAAGCCACGCAGCGAGGATGGCGCCGGGCGCCTCGTCGCGCGCGCCGATGCGGCCCTGTATGACGCGAAGCGGGTCAGGCGTGGTGGCTGGCGCCTGGCGGAGCCGGAACCATGACAGGCCTCACGGACATCGCCCGCATCCTGGACGAAGGGCCGGAATCGGCCCGCGCATCCCTGGCCGCGAACCCTGATGCGCCGCCCGAGGCGCTGTACTACCTGATGGGCGATGCCGCGCCCGGCATCCGTGCGGCGGTCGCCGCCAACCCGGCCAGCCCGCACCAATCCTTCGCAACCCTGGCGACCGACAACGACCAGACCGTGCGCCAGGCGCTGGCGACCCGCCTGGCGGACCTTGCCCCCGGCCTGCCGCCCGACCAGCAGGACCGCGTCGCGCAGGTGGCCTGGGCAGCGCTTGCCACATTGGCGGAGGACGCAGCGGAGTCGATCCGCGTGACCATTGCCGAGTCGGTGAAGGACCTGCCGGCCGCGCCCCGCTCGATGATGCTGGCGCTGGCACGCGACACCAGCCTGCGCGTTGCAGAACCGGTGATTCGCCTGTGCCCGCTGCTGACCGAGGAGGACCTGCTGGGTCTGGTCGCCGCACCGCCGATCGGCGCGACATTGGCCGCGATCGCGCGGCGGCCCGCCATCAGCGAGACGGTGGCCGATGCGCTGGTGGCGACCGGTGATGCCGCAACCATCACCACGCTGCTCGGCAACGGCACCGCCGCGATCCGCGAAAGCACCCTGGACGCGCTGGTGGTGCAGGCCGCAGAGCGCACCGCTTGGCAGGAACCGCTGGTGCGCCGGCCGGACCTGCCGCCGCGCGCCGCATTGGCGCTGGCCCGCTTCGTCGCGGAGGAACTGCTCGGCACGCTGATCGCGCGCGCGGATCTGCCGGCGGACATCGCCGTGCGCATCCGCGGCGCGGTGGCCGATCGCCTGGCGGGCGCGCCCCGCCCGGGCGAGAGCGCCGACGACGCGGCGTCGCGCGCCGGCATCCTGCTGCAGGCCGGGGTGTTGGATGAATCGGCGATACTGCGTGCGTGCCGCGGTGGGGAGGCGCCCTTCGTCACCGCGGCGCTCGCCGGGTTGGCACAGGTGCCGCAATCCGTCGTGGACCACGCGGTGGTGACGCGCTGCGCGAAATCCCTGGCCGGGCTATGCGGCCAGGCCGGGCTGTCGGATGCCGCAGCCGAGGCCGTCGTCGAGCTGTTGGCGCCGATGGCGGCCACCGTGACGGTGGCCCCGTCCCTGCTGGGAGACGGCGAATTGCGCTGGCGGATCGACGCGCTGTCACGCGCCGCGGCGCCATAAGCGGTATCTCGCCAAGCACCAAGTCATCGCGGTCCAGGAGGCCGTCGCCTCCTGGTGGGGTGGCTCGGAGGGGCGCTGCCCCATGCGCGCGAATATATGGCGATGGTGCTCCTTGGAGAGGGGCGTCGCCCCTCTCCAAACCTCACCCCACCAAAGGCTTAAGGCCTTTGGAAACCTCCATTTTGGTGCTCAACGCCGTCGGTCGGTGCCAAGATGAATGCCCGTTTCTGGCATTTGACCGGGTGAGGAACGCCCCCCGTGACCAGCGCCAAGATCCCGCGGTCCAGGGACCCGTTGGTCCCTGGCGGGGTGGTTTGGAGGGGCAGCACCCCTCCAATCTTCGCGCCGATGGGGCGACGCCCCTTCAACGCCTGTCAGCGCATAACGCGGCGCCGCCTCACGCCCAGGGCATCAGGGCCGGATCAGCGTCCCGGCCCCACCATCGGTGAACAATTCGCGCAACACGGCATGGGGCACGCGCCCATCCAGGATCACTGCGCCCTTCACGCCGCGCTCGACCGCGTAGATGCAGGTCTCAACCTTCGGGATCATGCCGCCATTGATCCAGCCGGCGGCGATGCCGGCGCGCACCTCGGCCACCGACATCTCGGGGATCAGGCGCTTTTCAGGGTCGAGCACGCCGGCCACATCGGTCAGCATCAGCAGGCGTTCGGCGCCCAGCGCGCCGGCGATCGCGCCGGCGGCGGTGTCGGCGTTGATGTTGTAGGTCTGGCCGTTCTCATCGGCACCCACGGGTGCGACGACCGGGACGATGTCCGCGCCCATCATCAGCCGCAGCACCTTGGGATCGACGCTCTCGGGTTCGCCGACGAAGCCGAGGTCGAGCACCTTCTCGATGTTGCTCTCGGGGTCGCGGTAGGTGCGCTGCAATTTGCGCGCGCGGATCAGCCCGCCATCCTTGCCCGAGATGCCGACAGCGACGACGCCGGCGCGGGTGATGGCTTCCGCGACCTGCTTGTTGACCGGACCTGCGAGGACCATCTCGACGACATCGAGCATTTCCTCATCGGTCACGCGCAGGCCCTGCACGAAGGTGGACTTCACATTCAGGCGCTTGAGCATGGCGTTGATCTGCGGCCCGCCGCCATGGACCACGACCGGATTGACGCCGACCTGTTCCAGCAGGGCGATGTCGCGGCCGAATCGCAGCGCCGTCTCCTCCTCGCCCATCGCGTGGCCACCGTACTTAACGACCACGGTCGCGTCGTCGTAACGCTTCAGGAAGGGCAGCGCGCCGGCCAGGATCTGCATGGCATCGGGCGTGTCGGCAGGCTCGGTCATCAGCGCGTTCCTCGACCCGTCGCGGGGGTGGCGGTTTCTGGCGGCGCATGGCGGGGCGGTCAAGCCGGGGGGCCGGATGCGCCAGGGTCAGCACTGGGGTATGGCAGTGGCCGCACCCTTCGATGAGGTTCGCATGGCGCGCGCATTCACCCTGGCCCTGCTGACCGCCCTGGCCGCCTGTGGCCCGCGCACGACGGCCGGCCGCGTCGAAGCCGCCCCACAATTCTGGCGCCCGAGCGTGACCAAGGAGGCATGGCGCATCGGCGGGCATCTGGAGACACGGCGCATCCGGTCGGGCCTGGCATCACGGCCCGAACATGAAGTGTTCGTGACGGTCAACGGCCAGGTGGCGATGCAGGGGGAGATGCCGCGCGACCGCGCCGTGGAATTCAGCGGCACGGCGGAGGGATCGGGCCTGTCCGCGCTGTGCACCCCGCGCATGGTGGCGCGCGCGACCTTGCAGGTGACCTGCCTGGTGCTGGTGGCGAATGAACGCGCGGCAAGCCTTACCTTTACCGCTGGGACCACGCGGGCGGAGTGAGCCGGCTTGTCCGGCCGGGGGGTGGCTCGCATAGTCGGGGGAACGGACGCCAGAAGCCGCACGGCCCGCATTTGACCGGAGGCCCCATGGCCCACTGCACACCCCGCCGGACCCGAGCCGCATGACCCAGCGCCGCATGCATCTGGTCGCGTATCTGAAGACCGGCCCCACGGCGAACCATCCCGGCGGCTGGCGGCACCCGGAATCGGCACTGGACGATATCTTCACGCCCGAACGCTACGAACACATCGCCCGCTTGCTGGAAGACGCACGCTTCGATGCCTGCTTCTACGCCGACACCTTCGGCCTGCCGGACATCCATGGCGGCAATTTCGACGCCTATCTGCGGCTGGGCGGCCAGACTTCCTACCTCGACCCGCTGGTGGTGCTGCCGCTGATGGCGCGGGTGACGAAGCATCTCGGGCTGGGAGCGACGTTGTCCACCACCTTCCTGCATCCGTATTGGATTGCGCGGACACTCGCTTCGCTGGATCTGCTGAGCGGGGGGCGGATGGCGTGGAACATCGTCACCTCCGCGACCAACCTCGAAGCGAAGAACTTCGGCATGGACGGCATCCCCGGCAAGGATGAACGCTACGACCGCGCGGATGAGGTGCTGGCCGCCTGCACCGCGCTGTGGGAATCCTGGGACGAGGATGCGCTGGTGTTGGACCGGCAGGGCGGCGTCTTCATCGACCCGTCCAAGGTCCGCTACACGAATTTCGAGGGCCAATGGGTGAAGACCCGCGGGCCGCTGGCCATGCCGCGCAGCCCGCAGGTGCGGCCCGTGTTCATGCAGGCGGGGTCGTCCGATCGCGGGCGGGATTTCGCCGCGCGCTGGGCGGAGCTGATCTTCTGCACGCCGCACAGCAAGGCCGACACGCTGGCCTTCACCACTGACGTTCGGGCACGGATGGCAGGCCACGGCCGCGCGCCCGAATCATGTCGCATCCTGCCCAGCTTCATGACCGTGATCGGCGAGACCGAGAGCATCGCGCAGGAGAAGTACGAATACCTGCAATCGCTGATCGACCCGGAGGCGCAGCAGATGCTGAACTCATCCCTGATGGGTGCGGATCTGTCCAAGCACCAGGATCCGGCGAGTTTCGCCGCCGCGACGGGCAACCAGGGCATCAGCGGATCGATCGACCGCGTGATGCAGGTGATGCAGCAGGAACGCCTGACCTTTTCGGAGGCGACGAAGAAGCCGCGCGGATTGCTGGTGGGCACGCCGCAGACCGTGGCGGATACGCTGGAGGATTACTTCATCTCCGGCGCCTGCGACGGCTTCATCATCTCACCGACGACGCATCCGCGAATGTTCGAGGAATTCTGCCGGCTGGTGGTGCCGGAACTGCAGCGGCGGGGGTTGTTCCGAACCGAATACAGCGGCGCGACGCTGCGGGAGAATCTGCAGCGGCCGTGATGGCCGTCAGGGCGCGGGGATCGCCAGCGAGGCAACTTCCGCCCGCAGTTCCGGAATCCCCTGCCCGGTCTGACTGCTGGTGACCAGCACCAGCGGATGCGCCGCGGTGTGGTCGCGGGCCAATTGCTCGGCTTCCTTGATGCGCGCGGCGAGTTTCACCGGCCCGATGTCATCGGCCTTGGTCAGCACGATCTGGAAGGCGACGGCGGCGACGTTCATCAGTTCCATTGCCGCCCGGTCGGATGATTTCGTCTCGATCCGCGCATCCAGCAGCAGCATCACGCGCAGCAGGTTTGGCCGCCCGCGCAGGTAGTCGAACATGACGCCCTGCCAGTCGCGCTGCATGTCCTTGGACGCTTTGGCGTAGCCGTATCCCGGCAGGTCCACGATCACGAGGCGGTCGGCCAGGTTGAAGAAGTTGAGTTGCCGGGTGCGCCCCGGCATCTGCGACACGCGCGCCAGCGCCTTCTGCCCTACCAGCGCATTCACCAGGGATGACTTGCCGACATTGGACCGCCCGCAAAAGGCGACTTCCGGTAGCGTGATGTCGGGCAGTTGTTCGGACTTCTGCGCCGCGTAGAAGAAGTTGCAGGGCTTGGCGAACAGCAGTCGCCCCTTGTCGATCAGCGCTTCGCGTTCGGCTTCGTCCCGTGCTTCGGCAAGCCCTGTCATGGTGGTGTCTTTCGCTGGATGGGCTGTGGCGTTGGTGTCGGCGCCCCTTGATGACAGACAGAAAAAGGAGGGGGTGCGGGGGAGTTCCCTCCCCCGCCCTTGCTTATACCAGCGGTCCATTGCACGGACCGCTGGAATTCGCCTTTTCGTGCCCTCAGACGCGTCGTGCCGGAGGCACGCCTGCGGCGTGACGCGCAAACCTCCGGTTCGCTAGGCTTTCGCCGGACTCCTGGCGCGCCGCATTCGCGGCGTCGGCCCAGCAGGCCGAGCCGTTGGTGTTACTTCTTCCCCGGAGTCCCGGACTTCGCCGCCTTCGCCGCCGCCCGGTCGTGCCGCATGATGTAGTATTGCTGCGCCACCGACAGCGTGTTGTTCCACGCCCAGTAAATGATCAGCCCTGCCGGGAAGCCGGCGAGCATGAAGGTGAAGATGATCGGCATCCAGGCGAAGATCTTGGCCTGGATCGGGTCCGGCGGCTGCGGGTTCAGCTTCTGCTGGATGAACATGGTGATGCCCATGATCACCGCCCAGGCCGGCATGTGCAGCCAGTGGCTCCAGCTCGCCGGGTCAAAGGGCAGCAGGCCGAACAGGTTGAACAGGTTGGTCGGGTCCGGCGCGGACAGGTCGTGGATCCAGCCGAAGAAGGGCTGGTGGCGCATTTCAATGGTGACGAACAGCGCCTTGTACAGCGCGAAGAAGACCGGGATCTGGATCAGGATGGGCAGGCAGCCGGAGGCCGGGTTGACCTTCTCCGACCGGTACAGCGCCATCATCTCGGTCTGCGCCTTCTGCGGGTCGTCCTTGTAGCGTTCCTTGATCTCGGCCATTTTCGGCGCGAGGGCCTTCATCCGCGCCATCGAATGATAGGCCTTGTTGGCCAGCGGGAAGAACGCCGCCTTGATCAGCACGGTGAAGATCAGGATGGCGACGCCGAAATTCCCGGTCAGGCGGAACAGCCAATCCAGCGCCAGGAAGAACGGCTTCACCAGGAAGTAGAACCAGCCGAAGTCGATCGCCTTGTCGAAGTCGGTGATGCCCAGGCGTTCCATATACCCGTCGAGGAGATGGACCTCCTTGGCGCCGGCGAAGACGCGCGTCGCCATCTGCCCGGTCGCCCCCGGGGCGACGGTGATGGGCTGCGGCGTCGCCATGTCCACCTGCCAGCGGTCACCGGCGGCACCGCCGCCTTCGCTGGCGAAGCGGTAGCTGGTGCGCAGCGTCTGGTCCGGCGATGCCGGCATGACGGCGGCCAGCCAGTATTTGTCGGTGAAGCCGGCCCAGCCGCCGGTGGTCTCCTGGTCCAGCGCCACGCCGGACCGGCGCTCGGCTTCGGTCTTGGCGTTGGCGTAGGTCATCTCGTGCAGCCGGCCGCCGAGCACGCCGGTATAGCCTTCATGCAGGATGTAGAAGCCGGCCGTGGTCGGCGTGTGCTCGCGCCGGATGCGCGCCCAGGGCAGCACGGCGATCGGCTCGGCGCCGTTGTTCACCACGCGCTGGTCGGCGGAGATCATGTATTCGCTGTCGATCGACAGGACGATCTGAAAGACCTGTCCCTGCCCGTTGTCCCAGGACAGCGTGACCGGGCTGTTGGGGCCGAGCGGGCCGCCGCTCGGCGTCCAGTCGGTGTCGTTGTCGGGCACGCGCAGGCCGGGTGTCGCGGCGGTCCAGCCCCATTGCGCGAAATACGGGTTGGCGCTGCCGCGCTGGTCGAACAGGCGGACCTGCGGCGAATTCGGGTCGAGGGTCTCGCGGTAGCGGCATTCCGAGGCCGGCGTGCCGGCCTGCCGGCATTCGGGCGTGACGAAGATCAGGTCGTCGATGCGCGCGCCACGCAGATTGACGGTGCCGGCGACGCGCGGGTTTTCGATCGCAAGGCGTGCCGCGGGCGGGCGCGGGGCGGCCGATGTCGCCTCGGCCGACTGGCCGGGTACCGATGTGGCGGGCGCGGGCACGCCCGAGCTCGGCACCGGCACCGCCGGCGCGTTCTGCGCGACAGGGGTCGGCGGCAGCGGCACCGGCGGGCGGTTGGTGCGGTTCCACACATCGAAGATCAGCAGGATGCCGATCGAGAGCGCGATCGCGGCAAAGAGGCGCTTCTGGTCCATCGGGGAAAATCTCAGCCTTTCGGCGGAAGGGGCACGGGGTCGTAGCCGCCCGGGTTCCAGGGATTGCAGCGCAGGATGCGCGTCGCACTCATCAGGGTGCCGCGCGCGGCGCCGTGGGTGGTGATGGCTTCAAGCGCATAGTCGCTGCAGGACGGATGAAAACGGCAATGGCTGCCGATGATGCCGCGCAGCGTATAGCGGTACGCGTGGACACAGCCCTTCAGCGCGAAGGCCGCGGCGGTCATGGCAGCACCCCGGCCTGCTTCAGGGCGCCCCGAAGGTCGCCGATCAACTGCCCGAAGGGTCGCTTGCCGGTGCCGTCCCGCCCGATCAGCACCAGGTCGTATCCGGAGACGCCGAGCCCCGGCAGCGTCAGCCGCGCGGCTTCCTTCAGCCGGCGCCGGGCGCGGTTGCGCACCACGGCGTTGCCGACCTTCTTGGTCACGGTGAAGCCCAGGCGCAGCGAACCGGGCTCTGTGGCCAGGGCCTGGATCACCACGCCAGGGCGCGCCGCGCGCTTGCCACGCGAGGCGGCGCGCAGGAAATCCCGGCGCTTCTTGATCCGTCCGGCGGGAACACCCGTCTGAGGCGGGGCCGGCTCGGCGCTGCCCGACATGGGTTGGTCCCCGGCGCGGCCGTCAGGCCGAAAGGCGCTTGCGGCCCTTGGAACGACGGTTGGCCAGGATCTTGCGGCCGCCCACGGTGGACAGGCGGGCACGGAACCCGTGCCGGCGCTTCCGGACAAGCTTCGAGGGCTGGTAGGTACGCTTCACGACTAGTCTCCTGAACCTCGGTGCCGGCGCGCGCGAACGTCGCCGCCAGCAGGACACGCCGGCGGACCCCCTGCATGAGGCGCCCCGGCGAGGGGCGGAGGTATAGGGATCAGGATCGCCGCCCGTCAACCGCGCAAGGGTGCAATTCCTGTATGTAATACCGACGATGTAATACCGACGGCCGCGTGCCCTTCACTCCGAACGCCGGGCGCCGACCTCCGCCACACCCGGCTGCGCGGCCCCGGCACGGGCGAAACCTCGCGCCGCCTGCGTAACCCATCCGCCCCGGGAGCCGAAGCCCATTTCGACGATGAAACCCGCCCCGCTCCTGCTCCGCCTCTGGCCTGTCCTGCTGCTGGCGGCGCTGCTGCTGGCGGCCTGGGCCTCCGGCCTGACGCAGTTCCTGTCCTTCGAGGCGCTGGCCAGCCATCGGGCGGCGCTGGCCGGCATCGTCGCGGCGCATCCGCTGGCCGCGGGGGCGGGCTATGTGCTGGCCTATATCGTCGCCGTCACGCTGTCCCTGCCCGGCGCAGTGGTGCTGACCCTGGCGGGAGGTCTGCTGTTCGGCCCCTGGTTGGGCACGGCGCTGACCGTGCTGGGCGCGACCATCGGCGCCTGCCTGCTGTTCCTGGCGGCGCGCAGCGCGCTGGCGCCGCTGGTCGCCGGCCGGGCCGCCGGGCTGGTGGATCGGCTGCGCCCGGGGCTGGAGAGCGACGGATTCTTCTATCTGCTGACGCTGCGGCTGATCCCGGTGGTGCCGTTCTGGCTGGCCAACCTGGCGCCGGCCCTGGTCGGGATGCCCTTCGGCGCCTATGCCGCCGCAACGGCGATCGGCATCATCCCCGGCACGGCGGTCTTCGCCGCGATCGGGGCGGGGCTGGGGGATGTGCTGGCGGCGGGCGGACGGCCCGACCTCGGGGTGATCCTGGCGCCGGAGATCCTGCTGCCGCTGCTCGGGTTGGCGGCATTGTCCCTGCTCGGGGCCTGGTGGCGGAAAAGGAAGCGCGATGCCTGATGTCGATGTTGCGGTGATCGGGGCCGGGGCGGCGGGGCTCTCGATTGCGGCGATCTCCGCCGGGCTGGGGCTGAAGGTCGCCTTGTTCGAGCGCGGGACGATGGGGGGGGATTGCCTCAACACCGGCTGCGTGCCGTCCAAGGCCATGCTGGCGGCGGCCCATGCGGCGGCGGATGCGCGCCGCGCCGGCCGCTTCGGCATCCGCCTGCCCCCACCCGAGATCGACTGGGCCGGCGTGCGCGCCCATGTCGATGGCGCCATCGCCACCATCGCCCCGAATGATTCCGAGGAACGCTACCGCGCCATGGGTGTGACGGTGGTGCGTGCGTCCGCCCGCTTCTCGGCACGGGATGTCATCGAGGCCGGCGGGCGCCGCTTCCATTTCCGCCGCGCCGTGGTCGCCGCCGGGTCCGCCGCGATCATCCCGCCGATCCCCGGCTTGGCGGAGGTGCCGTTCCTGACCAACGACACGCTGTTCAGCCTGCAGGACCGGCCGGGCCACCTGCTGATCCTCGGCGGTGGGCCGATCGGGCTGGAGATGGCGCAGGCCCATGCAAGGCTCGGCTGCCGGGTGACGGTGCTGGAAGCCGCCGCCATCGCCGGGCGGGAGGACCCCGAATGCATTCCGCCGCTGCGCGAAGCACTCGCGGCGGATGGCGTGACCCTGCGGGAGGGCGTGCGCGTCCGCGCCGTGGAACCCGACGAGGACGGCGTGGCGCTGCTGCTCGATGACGATACGCGGCTGACCGGGACACATCTGCTGCTGGCGGTGGGGCGTGCGCCGCGGCTGGCGGGGCTGGACCTGGCGGCGGCGGGGATCGAATCCAGCCCCCGCGGCATCGCCACCAACCGCGCGCTGCGGTCGGTGTCCAACCGCCGGGTCTGGGCGGCCGGCGACATCGCCGACCCGCAGGGGCTCGGGCCGCGCGCCTTCACCCATGTCTGTTCGCAGCATGCCGGGATCATCGCGCGGTCCATGCTGTTCCGCCTGCCGGCGACGCTGTCCTACGACGCGCTGCCGCGAGTGACCTACACCGACCCCGGCCTGGCGCAGATCGGCCCGACCGAGGCCGAACTGCGTGCCGCCGGCCGCGCCGACCTGACCATCCTGCGCTGGCCGCTGGCCGAGAATGACCGACTGGTTGCCGAAGGCCGCGCCGAGGGGCTGGTGAAGTTGGTGGTGGACGGCAAGGGGCGGCTGCTCGGCGCCTCCCTGGTGGGGCCGGGGGTGGGCGACATGGCCGGGGTTTTCGTCCTGATGATCGGGAGGCGGCTGTCCACGCTCGCCGGGTCGGTGCTGCCCTATCCGACGATGCAGGAGGCCGCGAAGCGCGCCGCTTCCGAATTCTACACACCGAAGCTGCTGTCGGCACCGGTGAAGCGTCTGGTCGGATGGCTGAAGCACCTGCCCTGACGGGGGCGGCCGCGGATGGCGAAGATGGAGCGTCTTGCGCCCGACAATGCTGGCGCAAGACGCTCCGTGCTTTGGTTTGATCGCGCATCGTCACGCGCCTGACCGGCTCCGGCCAGGCGCGATCCTGCGGGGACGTCAGGCAGCGCGGATCTCGGCGAGGAAGCCATCCACCTGCCCGCGCAGCCTCTCCGATTGCTGCGCGAGTTCGGACGACGCCCCCCGCAGGTCCTGCGCCGCGCCGCCGGTGCGTTCGGCCCCCTGCTTCACCCCCGCCGCGCTGCGCGATGCTTCCTGCGTGCCCATGGCGGCTTCAGCGACGGCGCGCCCGATCTCCTGCGTCGCGGCGGCCTGTTGTTCCGAGGCGGCGGCGACCTGCGCCGTGGTCGCGTTCAGTTCCTCGATGGTGCGGCCGATCGACTGGATCGCATCGACGGTCCGCGTCGTCTCGGCCTGCATGGCGGTGATCTGCTGGGCGATCTCCTCGGTCGCCTTGGCGGTCTGGCTGGCGAGGTTCTTGACCTCGCTGGCAACCACCGCGAAGCCCTTGCCCGCCTCGCCCGCGCGCGCCGCCTCGATGGTGGCGTTGAGTGCGAGAAGGTTGGTCTGCCCGGCGATGTCGTTGATCAGCCGCACCACATCGCCGATCTTGTTGGCCGCCTCGGCCAGGCCGCGGACGGTGCCGTCGGTCTCGCGCGCCGCATCGGCCGCGCGGTTGGTGATCGCCGCGGTCTCGCGCACCTGGCGCGCCACTTCGGAGATCGAGGAGGCCAGTTCCTCGGTCGAGGCGGCGACGGTCTGCACATTGGCGCTCGCCTGTTCCGAGGCGGCGGCGACGGCGGCGGCCTGGCGCGTGCCGTCCTCGGCTGTCTCGGTCATCGCGCCCGCCGTGGCGGACAATTCGGTCGCCGCGCTGCTGACCGCGCGCAGCACGCCGGCTGCCTCGGTCTCGAAGGACTTGACCAGCGTATCGACGCGGGCCGCGCGTTCGGCCTGCTGCCTGCCATGGTTGGCCTGTTCGGCGGCCAGGCGGTCGGCTTCCTTGAGCCCGTCGCGGCAGGTGTCGAGCGAACGCGCCATGACGCCGATCTCGTCGCCATCCGCCGTCTCGCGCAGGGTGAAGTCGTAGTCACGCTTGGCCAGCTTCTCGAGCGCCGCGGCAAGGTTCACGATGCGCCCAGCGATGCTGCGTGCGAGCAGGACGGCGATGACGATGCCCAGGACGAGCGCCACCACCCCGCCGATGATGACCATGATCGTGCCGGTTTCCGCGGCGGAGGTGACGAGGCCAGCCGCGACATTCGCCTCGCGGGCATTGATCGCGGTGAGTTCCTCGAGGTCGGTGACAAGTGCGCTGACGGCGGGTGTGTCGGTCGCGACCAGGGCGCGCAGCGCAGGCACGTCGTTGGCGGCATCCGCCGCGGCGAAGGCTGCGTGGCCCTGGAGATAGGCGTCGAGCCGGGGCGTGAAACGGGTGAGCACGCGTTGTTCGTCAGGGTGGTTGGCAAGGCGCCGATATGCGGCTGCGGCCGCCCGCACCTCATCTACCATCCGCTGGGCCGTCTCGGTGGCCGCGCGCCGTTCCTGGCGCGTGTCCAGCGTGGTCATGACAAGCTGGTAACGCCGCAGCGTCAGCAGCGTGCGCGACAGTTCCTGGGCCGCCAGCGTGGATGGCAGCCAGTTCGTGGCGATGTCGTCGGCCTTGGTCACCATGCTGCGGTTCATCAGCGCGGTACCCCCGCAGACCACGGCCAGCAAAAGCAGGATCGCGCCGATCCCGGCGCGCAATTTGTTGGAGATCGACATCTTCGACATCATCAATCCTTGACGCGCGTAGGGGTGGGGAACCCGTCGGACCGCCGATCGGGCCGATCCATGGGGACAGTCGAAGGGCACGCGGCGCGACGCAGCCCGGACACGGGACCGTTATCGGGCAATCAGGCTAAGTATTGGTTGAGAGCGCGTGACGCGGCGAAACGTCGCGCCACCATGATGGCGTCGATGCATCCTGCATCGCCTGCAACCCGCGACGCGGCCGGGGCTTCCCCCTATCCGCGCGCTTCGCCACTATGCGCCGCCTGGCGGCCACGCCGCCGGCCCACCCCCGCATTCGGAGACGCCCGCCCATGGACCGCACCCTCGAAGGCCGCACGGCGCTGATCACTGGCTCCACCTCCGGCATCGGACACGGCATCGCCCTGTTGATGGCGCAGGCCGGCGCGAAGGTCATGCTGAACGGCTTCGGCAAGCCGGACGAAATCGCCGAGGCGCGTGCTTCCGTCGGCGCGGCGATGGGCGGGGGGGACGCGCCCTATTCGGGCGCCGACATCTCCAAGCCCGATGAGGTCCGCGCCATGGTCGCGGATGCGCAGAAGACGCTCGGCAGCCTCGACATCCTGGTGAACAACGCCGGCATCCAATACGTCGCGCCAATCGAGGAATTCCCCGACGCCAAGTGGGACGCGATCATCGCCATCAACATGTCGTCCAACTTTCACGCCATCAAGGCGGCGCTGCCGGGAATGCGCCAGCGCAACTGGGGGCGGATCATCAACATCGCATCCGCCCACGGGCTGCGCGCTTCGCCGCACAAGGCGGCCTATGTCACCGCCAAGCACGGCGTGGTCGGGCTGACGAAGGTTGTCGCACTCGAAGTGGCGACGACGCCGATCACCTCGAACGCGATCTGCCCGGGCTTCGTGCGCACGCCGCTGGCCGAAGCGCAGGTCGGGCCCCTCGCCAAGGAACATGGCGTGTCCGAGGAAGTCGCCTTGCGCGACTACCTGCTGGAGAAGCAGCCCTCCAAGCGCTGGGTCGAGGTCGAGGACATCGCGCATATGGCGGTGTTCCTGTGCGGGCCCGGCTCGGGCGGGATCAACGGCATCGCCTTTTCGGCCGATGGCGGCTGGACGGCTTCGTGAGCGAAAGGACGACCCCTGCGGCGCCGGCGGAGGCAGTGACACCTGCTGCGCCGGCGGTCGCCAAGCCACCGGCCAGGCGGCGCGTCAGCCTGGCACTCCAGGGCGGGGGCACCCATGGCGCCTTCACCTGGGGCGTCCTCGAACGGCTGCTCGAGGATGAAAGGCTGGAGATCGACGGGCTGTCCGGCACATCGGCGGGCGCGATCAACGGCGCGATGGTCGTGCAGGGGCTGTTGGAAGGCGGGCCGGAAGCGGCGATCGCCGCGCTCGACCGCTTCTGGCGCACGATGGCGCGCCACATGGCGATGTCCCCGATCCAGGCCACACCCTTCGAGAAACTGGTCTGGGGCCATGACCTGACCTGGTCGGTCGCCTATCGCACCTTCGACAACCTGTCGCGCGTGCTGTCGCCCTACCAGATCAACCCATTCCCCTACGAGTTCAATCCGCTGCGCGACGCATTGTCCGACAGCATCGATTTCGAACGGCTGCGCATGGAAGCCAAGGCGCCGCGGCTGTTCGTGTCCGCCACATCGGTGCGCACCGGCAAGCCGCGCGTCTTCACGCGGCGGGAATTGACGGTCGATGCGCTGCTCGCCTCCGCCTGCCTGCCGCAGGTGTTCAAGGCTGTCGAGGTGGATGGCGAGCCGTACTGGGATGGGGGGTATCTCGGCAATCCGGCGCTGTGGCCGCTGTACGACCAGGGCGGGCCGCCGGACATCATCCTGATCCAATTGAACCCGCAGGTGCGCGACGAACATCCCACGAGCGTGTCCGACATCGTCAACCGGCTGAACGAGATCACCTTCAACGGTTCGCTGATGGCCGAGATGCGCGCAATCGACTTCGTGCAGCGGCTGCTCGACACCGGGCGGCTGGAACAGCCGCGCTACCGCCGCCTGTTCATCCACCTGATCGAGGATGAGGAACGGCTGCGCGGCTTCAAGCTGTCCACCAAGTTCAACGGCGACTGGGACTTCCTGTGCACGCTGCGCCAGTTCGGGCGCGAGGCGGCGGAAGCCTGGATCGGGGAGCATTTCGACAAGCTCGGCCGGGAAAGCTCGGTCGATATCAGGGCGCGGTTTCTGTGATGGGGCGGGCGGACCGGGAGGGGCTTTGCCCAATAGGCGCGAAGATTGGAGGGGCGCTGCCCCTCCAAGCCACCCCGCCAGGGACCAACGGGTCCCTGGACCGCGGGACCTTGGCGCTTGTCACGCGGGGCGGTCCTCACCCATTCCAATACCAGAATCGTGCAGTCATCTGGGCGCCAGTGTTTGTGCCCCCGGCAAGCAAGGTGAATGCGGGCAGGCATCCCGACAGCGGCGCCCCGCGCCAGGTGACGGTTTCCAAAGGCCCACTGGCCTTTGGTGGGGTGGCTTGGAGGGGCGACGCCCCTCCAACCTTCTTCCCTGATCCAACCTTCCTCAACCTGCAGGCCCGCCGATGACCACCTCCACCTGGGACGCCGCGCAATACCTGCGCTTCGAGGATGAACGCCTGCGCCCCGCGATCGACCTGATCGAACGCATCGCGCATCCGGCGCCGCGGCGCGTCGTCGATCTCGGCTGCGGCGCCGGCAATGCGCTGCCGATCCTGGCCGCGCGTTTTCCGGGCGCGATGGTGACCGGCGTGGACGGGTCCGCGGCGATGCTCGCGAAAGCCAAGGACTTCCCCACCGAACAGGCCGAGATCGCCAGCTGGGCGCCGCACGAACCGGTCGATGTGCTGTTCAGCAATGCCGCGCTGCAATGGCTGGGCGGACATCACGCGCTGTTCCCGCGCCTGCTCTCGGCGGTGGCGCCGGGCGGGGTGATGGCGGTGCAGATGCCGTCGATGCATGCCGCTCCGCTGCGCGCCGAACAGGATCGCATCGCGCGCAAAGGCCCCTGGGCCGGCACGCTGTCGCGCATTGCCAGTGCCCCGCCGATCCTGACACCGGGCGGCTATTACGACCTGCTGCGGCCGCGCATCGCGTCGCTCGATCTATGGGTCACCGAATATGTCCATGTGCTGCGCGGGGATGATCCCGTGGTGCAATGGGCGATGGGCACGTCGCTGCGGCCATTCCTCGATGCGCTTCAGGGCGCGGAGCGGGAGGGCTTTCTCGACGCCTACCGCGCCGCGATGCGCGCGGCCTATCCGCCGCAGGCCGATGGCGCCGTGCTGCTGCCGTTCCGTCGGCTGTTCATCCTGGCGCGGCTGCCGTGACCGCCATCGCCACGCTGCGCCGGATGATCGAGGACGCGCAGCGCGTCGTGGTGTTCACCGGCGCGGGTATCAGCACGGAATCCGGCATTCCGGATTTCCGTGGCACCAACGGCATCTGGACCAAGATGCAGCCGATCCAGTTCCAGGACTTCGTCGCCTCGGCCGAAGCGCGGCGCGAGACCTGGCGCCGCCGCTTCGCCGGCGACGACACGATGCGCGCCGCCCAGCCCAATCGCGGCCACCACGCGGTCGCGATGCTGCTGCGCCAGGGCAAGGCGCGCGCCGTCATCACGCAGAACATCGACGGGCTGCACCAGGCATCCGGCATTCCGGAATCGCAGGTCATCGAATTGCACGGCGATTCGACCTATGCGCGGTGCCTCGACTGCGCCACGCGCTACGAGATCGACGCCTTGCGCGCCGCCTTCGACAGCGAAGGCGATGTGCCGCCCTGCACGGCCTGTGGCGGGCTGGTGAAGACGGCGACGATTTCCTTCGGACAGGCGATGCCGGAGGAACCGATGCGGCGCGCACAGGCGGAAACCCTCGCGGCCGATCTGTTCATCGTGCTGGGGTCGTCGCTGGTGGTCTATCCGGCCGCGGGATTTCCCGAGATCGCCAAGCGCCAAGGCGCGCGTCTGGTGATCGTCAACATGCAGGAAACGCCGCTCGACGACATCGCGGATCTGGTGATCCATGACGGCATCGGCGAGGTGATGGGCGGCGCCCTGGGCGTAAACTGAAGGGCCGGCGCGCGCCGTTCAGCCGGCGCCCTCGCGCAGGAAATCCCGCGCTTCCCGCGCCACGGTCTCGGCGTGTTCCCAGGTGACGCAGAAGCGCCCGTTCGGCACCACCTTCAGCGTCGCATCCGGCGACAGGTGGGCCATCATCCCATCGCGGTGCTGCAGGAAGTAGAAATGCTCGCCCATCAGCACGCGCACCGGCCGGCGCAGCCGATCGAGGCCCGCCGCCAGGTCGTAGGCACGCAGCGCGTCCAGCGCCTGCCAGCGATCCCGCCCGGCTTCGACCTGCGCGCGGTTGATGCGGTCCATCCAGGATTGCGTGAGGTGCATCGGCGAATGGGCGGGGTCCCGATCCAGCACGAATTCCATCGTGCGCGTGAGCGGAAAGCCGGAAGCATCGGTCGGGCGGTGGTCGGCGGTGACGTCACCCGCGGTCTGGTTGAGCGGCACGCCGGGCAGATAGGGGCAATTCACCAGCAGGACCCGCGACACGCGGCCGGGGTGGCGGCCGGCTAGGTCGGTGGCGACCAGCGAACCGACCGCCTCGCCGATCAGATGCGCGCGGGCGATGCCCTGGGCGTCCATCAGTTGCAGGGCGATATCCGCGTAGTCGCCGATGCTCGGTTGTTCCGCGACGTGGTCGGACATGCCGTGGCTGGGGTAATCCATCGCCACAACGCGGAAATCCGGTGCCAGCGCCTGCATCAGCTCGACCATCATGGCCGATGATTGCTGGTTGATGTGGAACAGCATGACGGGTTCGCCGCTGCCGGCGGCGCGATAATGGATGGTGCCGTGGGGCGTCTTGAGCAGCCCGCGTTCGATCTCGGTCATGCGTTATGCCTTCTGTGGGGCGGCGGCGCGTGCGGTGGCACGGCCGGCGGCAGCATCGCGGGCCGGGCGAACCCGCCATCGTCGTGGCCGTCAACCCGATCCGGGCTGTCATGGCATCTCTCCCGCGCCGAGTGTTCCGCACGGCAGCCGGCAGGACAAGGCGCTACCCGCGCGCGACCATCCGCCGGAAGGCGAGGAACATCGCCAGCGCCACGACCAGCAGCGCCGCGGCGAAGATCACCGGCACCGTGGCACCGCCCATCCGGTCCGCCAGCCAGCCCGCGAGCGGCGGAAAGCCCGTGCAGCCGCCATAGAACCAGACGAAATACACCCCGAGCCCCTGCGCGCGGCGTTCGGGGGGCACCGCCAGCGCCGGCAGCGCCGCGAACACGGTGATCGGCAAGGCATACAGCAGCCCATGCGCCGCCAGGATCGCCGCCGCCCAGCCCAGCCCGGCGAAGGGCAGCGCCGCGGCCAGCACCGCCGCGGCGGTGAGGCAGCCCATCACCATCGGCAGCACCAGCGCCGGCCGCCGCGCCAGCATCGCCCCGGCCGGCACCGCGATCAGGTTCACCCAGGACATCAATGACGTGGCAAAGCCGGCTTCCGCCACCGACAGCCCCCGCGCGACCAGCAGCGGCGGCGCGAAGGTCACCAGGATCATGTAGGTGCCATTCACCGCCGCCCAGCAGCCGCCGGCCAGGCACATCAGGCGGATCTCCCGCCCCGTCAGCTGCCCCGCGGCCGTCGGCGGCCGCGCCGCCCCGGCCACCGGGCGGGACGCCGCGGCCAACCCGGCCAGGGCGAGCGCCATGCTGGCCGCCCCCACCAGGAACGGCAATTGCCAGCCGAGGTTCACGGCCATGCCCGGCAGCACCGCCTGCGCCGCCGCGATGCCCAGCGGCCAGCCGAGCACGTAGATCGACATGGCCGGAAACAGGTCCGCGCCCTTGAAGCGGTCCTGCATCATCTTGGTCAGCAACACGATGACCATGACGGTGCCGGTGCCCATCAGCAGCCGCCCCGCATACAGCAGCGCAATCCCACCCGCCGCCGCCGAGACCACCCCGCCCGCCACCAGCAGCACGCAGCCGGCCAGCACCATCCAACGGTCGTTGAGCCGGGGCGCCGCCAGGCCGATCGGCACGGCCAGGAACAGCCCCGGCAGCCAGAACAGCCCGACCAGCGTGCCGAACTGCGTCCAGTCCATCCCGAAGGACGGCACTAACACCGGCCCGGCCGCACCCGGCGCCTGGAACAGCACGCCGAGTGCGGCGCGCAGCGTGAACACCGCCGCGAGGAAGATCGCCGCCGTCTTCACCGCAGCACCAGCAGGCGCGACACGCCGCGCAGCCGCACCCGCAGGATGGCGTGCTGGCGGAAGCGGCGCGCCAGCACCGCGATGCGGCGCGGGTCGCCGAGCACCAGCAGGTGGTGCTCGCACCAGGGGGGCCGCGCGGCGTGGCCGGTGCCCTCGATGAACGGCATCCGCGCAAAGCGTCGCAGGCGCGCCAGCGCACGGTCGTTCCAGCCGCGCGGCATGGCGCGGCTGATCGGGTTCCAGGCGCCGACGAAGGCGCCCTGCCGCGCACCGCCGTTCACCAGAAGCGCATCCACCGCCGCCGAACGTCGAC
Source organism: Acetobacteraceae bacterium (assembly GCA_022842185.1). Lineage (GTDB taxonomy): Bacteria > Pseudomonadota > Alphaproteobacteria > Acetobacterales > Acetobacteraceae > Neoroseomonas. The sequence goes on along the minus strand of JALHQB010000006.1, from coordinate 9,456 downwards.
CGAAACGCATTTCGGCGCCGGCGGCCTCATAGACGGTGATGCGCCAGCCCCGCGCCAAGCGAGGCCCGACCGGCAGCGGCGCGGGGTGCAGGAATCGGGCGTGGCGCAGGATCAAGGCAGGACCAGCAGCATGCCCTTCAGATACTGGCTTTCCGGCAGCATGGGATGCAACGGGTGGTCCGGCCCGGCGCCGCCCATATGCAGGATGCGCGCCTCGCGGCGGGCGCGGTGGGTGCCCCATGCAACGGCATCGGCGAATTCGCCGAGGCTGACGTGGTGGCTGCAGGATGCGATGAACAAAAACCCGCCGCGGTCGGTCAGGGTCGCCGCCAGCCGCGCGAGCTTGCCATAGGCGCGCAGTGCCGCCGGCTGGTCCTTGCGGGTCTTGGCGAAGGCGGGCGGGTCGGTGATCACCACGCCGAAGCGCCTGCCGTCGCCCACCATGCGTTCCAGCGCTTCCATCGCCTCCCCGCGCTGGGTCGTGACACGATCGGACACGCCGTTCATCGCCGCCGCCTGTTGGGCCGTCGCCAGCGCATGTTCGCTGCGGTCCAGCAGCGTGACCTGCGCGGCCCCCGCCACGGCACAGCCGATGCCGAAGCCGCCGGTGTGGCAGAAGGCATCGAGCACCGTGGCACCCTTCGCCACCCGCGCGACGCGCGCGCGGTGTTCGCGCTGGTCGAAGAACCAGCCGGTCTTCTGCCCACCGAGCAGATCGACGGGGAAGCGGCGGCCATTCTCCTCCACCACCGCGCCATCGGCGTCGCCATGCAGCAAGGTGGTGGATTCAGGCAGGCCTTCCAGCGCGCGCACGGCGCTGTCGTTGCGGGCGACGATGCCGCGTGGGGCGATCAGCGCGGTCAGCGCCTCGACGATCAGGGGGGTCGCCGCATCCATTCCCGCGGTGTTCGCCTGCAGGGCGACGACATCGCCGTAGCGGTCGATGACCAGGCCGGGCAGGCCATCGGCCTCGGCATGCACCAGGCGATAATGCGGCGCGTCGAACAGGCGGTCGCGCAGGGTGAGCGCCTCCGCGACGCGCGCGCGATACCAGCCGGCGTCGCAGGCGGCGTCCGGGTCGGCGGACAGCCGCCGCGCGGCGATCAAGGGATGCGGATTGAAGTGGAAGGCGCCGTGCTTCACCCCGTCATCGCCTTCGAGCCGCACCACGCTGCCCGGCGGCAGCGCGCGGGCGGCGGGCGTCATGACGATCTCGTTGGAGAAGGCCCAGGGGTGGCCGGCCTTCACGCGGCGGTCGCGGCCGGCTTGCAGGCGGATGGTCATGCGGTCAAGGGACATGACGCCGCCTAATCCGTCCGGCGGCCAGGGGCAAGCCTTCCCGCGGGTGGGTCCTCCAACGCTTTGGATTCGAATATTTCCAGCATCTCCTGAAATTATTTCAAATCTTCCATTGTATTGTCGAAAATAATACCCATCTGAATGTTGCGGATATGGCCACGGAATCGATCGGGAATATTTTTCCCGTCTCCGTTGGACAAGGCGTTTTTTTAGCCTTCACGGCATGTCCGCCTGGAGAACCCATCATGTCCGCTGGCACACCGAGCGCCTTCAGCCGCTTCTCGACGGACGTTTCCCAGCGTTGGACCAAAGGCAAGCCGCTGCTGCTCGCCCTCGGGATCGGCCTGGTGGCCGGGCCGATCATCTCCGGCATGGTCGGCTTCCAGATGCGCACCAGCACGGCGCAGACGCTGGCGCATAATGGCGTGGTGGAACAGCAGGCGATCTACTGCGCCGACCGTGCGCTGGTGGAAACGCCGGATGCTGCGCGGCTCGACTGGTCGGCCCGCAACACGCTGTCGCGCCGCTTCGCGACCAATCCCCCCGGCGGCCTTAACATCGACCCCGACGTGGCCCGCGCCTGCGCCGATCGGCTGGCCCGGTGACCCGCGATGGAATCCCGCATGACGACCGAGGTGGTGGAATTCCACCGGCCCTTCCAGCTGTCTCCCCGTTCGGGCCCGCTGCCCGCCGGCCATTACCGGGTCGATACCGAGGAGGAGATGCTGGCGGGCCTGTCTTTCCCTGCCTGGCGGCGAACCAGCATGACTATCGCACGGCATGGCCTGGCCTCCGGGCGGCTGGTGCAGGCGCTGGCCATCACGCCGCGGGAACTCGCCACGGCGCTGGCCTCCGATCGGATGCCGTCATGACCGGCGCGGACACCCCACCGCGCTGGGACGGCCATCGGCTGCTATTCATGCTGGCACTGGATGATGGCGAAGTGGTGCGCTGCGCGATCTCGCGGCTCGCCCTGCTGGGCATCAGCGGCGGCGGCGCGTTCCGGACGCCCGACCTGATGGCGCGCTTCGCCGAGGCACGCCCGCGCATCGAAGCCGCCGCATACGCCAAGCTGCGCGATCGCTCGACCCCGCCGCTCGGCATCCTGCACATCTGGGAGGACGACATCGTCGATCCCTCCCCCGATGCATCCCCGCGCGCGATGGAAGCGACCGTGCGCGGCGGCTGAAGCCAAGCGCGCCCTGCCCGGGCAGGGCGCATCGTCGCCGGATTCCGGCGCGCGGCAATTCGGACTATGAGTGCCGGATGCTGATCTGTCGTGACCTGCCCTCCCTCCGTGCCGCCACCGCCGCCCTGCGCGCCGACGGCAAACGCCTCGCCCTGGTGCCGACCATGGGCGCGCTGCATGACGGGCACATCGCCCTGGTCGCCGCGGGCCGCCTGGCCGCCGATGCCGTCGCCACCTCGATCTTCGTCAATCCCCTTCAGTTCAATCCGAACGAGGACCTGTCGCGCTATCCGCGCGACGAGGAGGGCGACCTCGCGAAACTGCGCGGCGCGGGCTGCGACCTGGTGTGGATGCCGCCGGTCGCGGCGATGTACCCGCCCGGCAGCGCGACCGTGATCGACGTCGCCGGCCCGACCGCGGGGTGGGAAGGCGACGCCCGCCCGGGGCATTTCCGCGGCGTCGCCACCGTCTGCTGCAAGCTGTTCCTGCAAAGCGAAGCGCAGGTCGCCGTGTTCGGCGAGAAGGACTGGCAACAGTTGCAGGTCGTCACGCGCATGGCTGCTGACCTCGACATCCCCATCCGCATCCTGCCGGTCGCCACCGTGCGGGAGGCCGACGGGCTGGCCATGTCGTCGCGCAACCGGTTCCTGACGCCGGACGACCGCGCGACGGCGCCGGTGCTGCTGCGCGTGATGATTCAGGCCGCGACGGCGATCGCGGCCGGGGATGCGGTGCCCGCGGCGCTCGGCGCCGGGCTGGAGACGCTGCGCGACCACGGCTTCGCACCGGACTACCTGGCGCTGGTCGAGGCCGAGACGCTCAAGCCGCTCGATGCCCGAACGGATGGCGCGATGCGGCTGGTGGCGGCGGCCAGGCTCGGGGCGGTGCGGCTGCTGGATAATATTGCGGTCTGATGATTGCAGACCGGAGAGAGCTTTGCCCCCTCCGGACCTCCCCCACCAAAGGCAAGGAGCGTTTCGCGCCAGACCGTATTGGCGCAAAACGCTCCATGCCATTGTTTGAGCGAGCATCTTCACGCGCCTGACTGAGTCCATTCAGGCGGATCTGCTCTAAGGACTTTGGATACCTCGACTTTGGTGCTGAACGCCGTCGGTCGGTACCAGGAACATTGCCCAAGCCTCACACCGGGCCGGGAAAATCGCCAAGGTCCCGCGGTCCAGGGACCCGCTGGTCCCTGGCGGGGTGGTTTGGAGGGGCAGCGCCCCTCCAATTCCTACGCCTACCTCGGACCGTTTTGCGCCCGACCGCACCGGCGCATGGCGCTGTACGCCTTTGATTGTTCAAGCAACGTCACGCCCCTGACCGGATCCAATCAGGCGCGATCTGCTCTCGCGCCAATGTGCCGGCGGCCAGACAGTTAATCGTTTGGTTGACTTTTCTTCATCGACCAGAATATTCAACGATATGGTTGAATTATCGGCACCCCAGCTGGACACCGTCTTCCACGCCCTCGGCGATGCCACGCGCCGGCGCATGCTGCGGGACCTGGCAAGGGGTGAACGCACGGTCGGCCAGCTTGCCGAACCCTTCGCCATCTCGCTCGCCGCGGCGTCCAAGCACATCAAGGCACTCGAAGCCGCCGGGTTGATCCGGCGCGAGGTGCGCGGCCGCACGCATCACTGCCGGCTCGACCCTGGGCCGCTCGCCGGCGCGCATGACTGGCTCACCTTCTACGAACGCTTCTGGACCGATCGCCTGGACGCGCTCGAACGCATCCTCCGTGCGGAGGACGCCCCGCCCCCCACCCCCGAAGGAGACGACCCATGAACGACATCGCGTCGCCTGGCACCTATGGCGTGCTGATCGAACCGACCACGCTGCGCATCCAGCGCCACCTTCCGGGCCCGATCGAGCGCATCTGGTCCTACCTCACCGACAGCGACCTGCGCCGGCAATGGCTGGCGGCGGGTGCGATGGGCACGCAGGCTGGATCGGCCTTCGAACTGGTCTGGCGCAATGACGAACTGACCACACCGCCCGGCGCGCGCCCCGCGGGCTTCGATGCCGAACACCGCATGCAGGGGACGATCACGGAATTCGATCCGCCGCACCGGCTGTCGATCACCTGGGGCACCACCGGGGGCGTTACCTTCGAGCTCGCACCCGCAGGCAACCGCGTGCTGCTGACGGTGACGCATCATCGGGTGGCCGACCCGGACCTGCTGCAGAAGGTCAGCGCCGGCTGGCACGCGCATCTGGATGTGCTGGTTGCCCGCGCATCGGGCCAGGACCCGGCACCGTTCTGGGATAGCTGGCTGCACCTGCGCGACGACTACAGCCGCCGCTCACCGGCTTGACCGGAGGCGACCAGCCCCCGCCCGCCGGCCCACGTAAAAGCAGTGGGTCCTCGTGCAGGGGAGCCACCCGCGTCCTCACTGAGTGGGCACTTTCAACCGGCAGGCCCGCTCCAACCCAACAAGGAGAGAGACATGGCCAAGAACACGATTTGCATCTGGTACGACAAGGACGCTGAGGCAGCCGCCCGCTTCTACGCCAGCATCTTTCCCGACACCGCGGTGACTGCGGTGCATCGCGCGCCGACCGATTATCCGTCCGGCAAGGCGGGCGATGTGCTCACGGTGGATTTCACCGTGATGGGCATTCCCTGCCTCGGCCTGAACGGCGGTCCCGCCTTCAAGCATACCGAGGCCTTTTCCTTCCAGGTCGCCACCGAGGATCAGGAGGAGACCGACCGTTACTGGAATGCCATCGTCGGGAATGGCGGCCAGGAAAGCGCCTGCGGCTGGTGCAAGGATCGCTGGGGCATTTCCTGGCAGATCACGCCGCGCGTGCTGACCGAGGCGATGGCGGCCGGCGGAGAAGAAGCCAAGCGGGCCTTCACCGCGATGATGACGATGCGCAAGATCGACGTCGCGGCAATCGAGGCCGCGCGGCGCGGCTGACCTGCATTGATCGCGCCTGGCGGGCGCATGAAGATCGGGCGGGGCCAGCCCGTTCGCGCCACATCATCTGGCGCGTTCGGGCCGGACGCGGCGCCGCAACCGGCTTCGCCGGCACAGGCGGACTTCCGCCGCCCTACCCCCGCACCGCCAGGGCCACCCCCGACAGCGTCAGCGCCAGCGACGCACCCTCCCGCCAGCCGAACGGTTCGCCGAGGAACAACGCGGCGCTGGCCACGCCGACCATCGGCGTGATCAGCGTCCCGAGCGAGGCCAGCGAGGCCGGCAGCCGACGCAGCGCGGCAAACCAGGACAGGTAGCAGAGCCCCAGCGCGAAGACCCCGCCATAGGCCAGAAGCGCCCAGTCCATCAGCGGCAGACCGGCGAAGTCCGGCCGGTCGAAGATGACCGCCAGGATAACCAGCGGCAGGATGCCCAGCCCGACCTGCCACACCGTCGCGCTGGTCGGCGGCAGCCCGAGCGGCCAGCGCTTGGTGATCACGGTGCCGAGCGAGAACAGCACCGCCGATCCCAGCGCGAAGGCCAGCCCCGGTGCCTTCTCCAGCCCTGCCACGACGCCGTGGCCGAGCACCAGGAAGGCAAGCCCCGACAGCGCCAGCAGCAGCCCCGCGACGCGCGCCAGGCCCGGCCGTTCCCCCAGGATCGCCCAGGCCATCAGCGCTGCCCAGACCGGCATGGTGTAACAGACGATGGTCGCCTCCGCCGCCGACAGCCACAGCAGGGAAAAGGAAGCGAGGCCCATCCAGGCGGTCACGTTCAGCAGCGATGCCAGCACCAGCCGCGGCCACAGCGCGGCCGGCACGGCGAGGCTTTCCCGCCGCGCCAGCGCCACGCCCAGCAGTACGGCGAAGCCCACCGAACCGGCAACTGCGCGCGTCGTCAGCACCGGCAGCACCGCCAGCAGCAGCTTCATCGCCGGCCAGTTCAGCCCCCAGCCGATCGTGGTCATGGCGAGCAGCGCCAACCCGGCGCCATCCGGGCGCGCGCGCACCGGCGTCAAAACCGGTAACGCGCGCCGACGCTGACGAGGTCCGCCCCATCGGTGGAACCGAGGATGGTCAATGCATGAAGTCCGGCTCGTCCCGCGCCAGGATGCGCTTGACGCTTTCCAGATGCAGCCGCGCGCTTTCACGGTCGCCCTCGCGCATCTGATCGTAGGTGCGCTGCGCCAACTCGGCCGGCACCGGCTTCAGCGTGCGGCCGGTGGCCATCGCCATGCGCTGCACCTCGGCGGCGCGTTCCAGGTAATACAGATCGTCCCACGCCTCGGCGACCGTTCCGCCGACCACCATCACGCCATGGTTCTTCATGAAGACGATGTCGGCATCGCCGATGCTCGCCGCGATGCGGTCGCCTTCCTGTTCATCGAGTGCGAGGCCGCCATATTCCTCATCCACCAGGGTGCGACCGTAGAATTTCAGCGCAGTCTGCCCGGCCCAGACCAGCGGCGGGCCTTCGAGCATCGCCAGCGCCGTCGCATTCGGCATGTGGGTGTGGAAGGCCGCTTTGGCGCGCGCCACGTTCTTGTGGACGCGGCCATGGATGTAGAAGGCGGTCGCTTCCGGCACGCCGTCTCCGGCCACTACATTGCCGTGGAAATCGCACACCAGCAGCCGCGACGCGGTGATCTCGCTGAAGGCCCAGCCATAGGGATTGACCAGGAACAGGTCGTCGCGCCCCGGCACCACGAAGGAGAAATGATTGCAGATGCCTTCATGCATGCCGAAGCGCGCGGCCATGCGGAAGCAGGCGGCCAGGTCGACCCGCGCCTGACGCACGGCATCGGCATCGAGTTCGGTATTCCGCAGGATGGCGGGCGCTGCAGGCGCACCAAGCGCATGGGCCATGGCATGATTTCCCCAAAAAGATGACGCGGAGGTTCCCCCAGCGGCGTCGCGGGGGCAAGATGGCGCCATGTCAGCGCCCCCGATCGCCGGCGTGCTGGAAACCGCGATCTATGTCGCGGACCTCGCACGATCGCGCGCGTTCTACGAGGATGTGCTCGGCCTGTCGCCGATGTTCACCGATGCGCGGCTGGTGGCCTATCCCATCGGCCGGTCGGTGCTGCTGGTCTTCCTCCGCGGCGGCGCCACCGAAGCGGTCGTCATGCCGGGCGGCGTCATCCCGGGGCATGATGGCGCCGGACGCATCCATTACGCGCTTTCGATCGCCGCTGCGGACCTGCCGGGCTGGGCCACCTGGCTCGCCGCGCATGGCGTGGCCGAGGAAGGGCGCACACAGTGGCCGCGCGGCGGCACCAGCCTGTATTTCCGCGACCCCGATGGCCATCTGGGCGAACTCGCCACGCCGGGCATCTGGCCGCACGAAGGCTGATAAGCGTTCATCACGCGGGTTGATGGCGCCCGCCTGGGTCGCGCGGCAACGCGGCCCCCTGGTCCTGCGCGGCGCCCGTGCCATGATGCGCGGCAAGAACCGTCAACAGAGGAACCGTACCATGAATCGCAGGCTTCTCCTGGCCGGCGCGGCCGCGCTGCCGCTCGCTGCCATCCGCACCACCGAAGGCGGCGCGCAAACGGCCATGTCCGATGGCGTGGTCAAGATCGGCGTGCTGGACGACATGTCCGGCGTCTTCGCCGACCAGCAGGGGATGGGCGATGTCGTCTCCGCCCGCATGGCGGTCGAGGATTTCGGCGGCCGGGTGAACAACACCCCGATCGAGGTGGTGTTCGGCGACCTGCAGAACCGCCCCGATGTGGGGCTTTCGATCGCCCGACGCTGGTACGACCAGGAACGCGTTGATGCGATCTTCGGCCTGGGCAATTCGGCTGTGGCACTCGCCGTGCAGAACCTGGCGCGGGAGAAGCAGAAGATCGACGTGGTGGTCGCCGCCGGCACCACCGACCTCACAGGCAAGGATTGTTCGCCCTTCGGCGTGCATTGGACCTACGACAATTACGCGCTGGCGCGCGGCACCGTCGGCGCGGTGATGCAGGGCGGCGGGCGGAAGTGGTTCTTCATCACATCCGACTACGCCTTCGGCCATTCGCTGGAAGCCAATGCCACCGCGGTGATCCGCAGCCTGGGCGGGGAAGTGGCCGGCGCCGCCCGCGCGCCCTTGGGGGAGACCGATTATTCATCCCACCTGATCCGCGCCGCGCAATCCGGCGCCAATGTTGTGGGCATCGCCGCGGCAGGCACGGACTTCATCAACATCGTGAAGCAGATGGGCGAATTCGGCCTGAACCGGCGCGGCATCCAGCCCGCCGCGCTGCTGTGCCTGCTGACCAACGTCAAGGCGATCGGCCTGGAAACCGCGCAGGGCATGGTCTTCACCGAGGCGTTCTACTGGGACCAGAACGACCAGACGCGCGCCTTCTCCGCCCGCTTCCAGCGCATCCATGGCCGCCCGCCGACGATGTTCCAGGCGTCCATGTGGGGCGCCGTCACGCATTACCTGAAGGCGATCCAGGCAGCCGGCACGGACGCATCCCAGCCGGTGATGGCCAAGATGCGCGAACTGCCGATCAACGACTTCATGACGACGAACGGGTCGCTGCGCGCCGATGGCCGCGTGATCCGCGACATGTACCTGATGAAGGCCAAGCAGCCATCCCAGGCGCGGGGGGAATGGGACCTGCTGGAAGTGGCGCAGACCATCCCGGGGGCGGAGGCGTTTCGGCCGCTGGCGGAAGGCGGGTGTCCGCTGGTGCGGTGAGGGTAGGAATTGGAGGGGCGCTGCCCCTCCAAACCACCCCGCCAGGGACCAACGGGTCCCTGGACCGCGGGATGTTGGCGCTTTGGGGCGGGGCGTGTTTCCGTGTTCAAGCGCCAAGGATTCTACCGCGTTCCTCGCTCCGACCTCCCCGGACAACGCCAAAGTTGAGGTATCCAAAGGCCTTAAGCCTTTGGTGGGGAGAGGTTTGGAGAGGGGCAAAGCCCCTCTCCAAGGCGCCACGTCACACGTGCCAACGCTCAGTCGTTCCCGAACGCCGCCGCCCGCCGCGTCGCGCTCCGCCGCTCCAGCGCGCGGCTGCCCAGCGCCACGACCAGCGCCGCCGCCGGCAT
>JALHQB010000005.1 GCA_022842185.1 Acetobacteraceae bacterium | reverse complement strand
GGCGGGCCAAGGGGCGCGCGGGCGGGCGGGCCGCGGCGGGGGGGTTGCCGCGACGATCCGGCGGCGGCACATCCGCCCGATGGATGATGATGCGCTGCTCTCCCTCGCCGCCCGCCTGGCCGACCAGGCGGCGGCCGCGATCAATGCCGTGCGCGCCGCCGGCTTCGCGGTGGAGCGCAAATCCGACCGGTCCCCCGTCACGGAGGCCGACCGCATCGCGGAAGCGATGATCGTCGAGGGCCTGCGCGCCGCATGCCCCGCGATCACCGTGATCGCGGAGGAGGAAATCGAGGCCGGTACCGCCCCGACCGATCCCGGCCGCCGCTTCTGGCTGGTCGATCCGCTGGACGGCACGCGGGAATTCGCCGCCGGGCGGGACAATTTCACCGTCAATATCGGGCTGGTCGAGAATGACCGCGCACTGCTCGGCGCCGTCGCCATCCCGGCGACCGGGGAATTGTTCTGGGGCCGGGTGGGCAGCGGGGCCTGGAAACGTGACGCCGACGGAACGCGCGCCATCACCGTGCGCCGCGTGCCGGCGGAGGGCGTGACCGTGATGGGCAGCCACCATTACCAGGACGATCCGCGGATGGGCCGGTTCCTGGACGGCCGTCGCGTCGCGCGCATCGTGAACATCGGCTCGGCGGAGAAGTTCTGCCGCGTCGCGGAAGGCAGCGCCGACCTGTATCCCCGCTTCGGCCGGACCATGGAATGGGACACCGCGGCGCCCCAGGCGGTGCTGGAAGCGGCCGGCGGGACCTTGCGCCTGTTCGATGGCGGCGGCCCGCTGCTGTACCGCAAGCCCGGCTGGGCCAATCCGCCCTTCATCTGTGAGGGCCGGCCGGCGTGACCGAGCGGCTTGCGCCGGACGAGATCGATCGCGCCGCCGCGCTGCTGCGGGCGGGGGCACTCGTCGCCTTCCCGACCGAGACGGTCTATGGCCTGGGCGCCGATGCGCGGGATGCGCGCGCCGTCGCCGCGGTGTTCGAGGCCAAGGGCCGGCCGCATTTCAATCCGCTGATCTGCCACTTTCTCGATGCCGGGGCGGCCTTCGCCGAGGTGGTGCCCGATGCCCGCGCGCAGGCGCTGGCGGATGCCTTCTGGCCGGGACCATTGACGCTGGTCCTGCCGCGCCGGGCGGCGTGCCGGATCGACCTGCTGGCCGGCGCCGGGCTGGATACGCTCGCGGTGCGGGTGCCGGCGCATCCTCTGGCGCTGGCCCTGTTGCGCGCCGCGGCGGTGCCGGTGGCGGGGCCTTCGGCGAACCGGTCGGGCCAGGTCAGCCCCACCACCCCCGGGCATGTGCTGGACGGGCTTTCGGGGCGCATCGCGGCGGTGCTGGATGGCGGTCCCTGCGCCGTGGGGGTCGAGAGCACGGTGCTGGATCTCGCCGCCGGCGGGGCGGCGCTGCTGCGCCATGGCGGCGTGCCGGTCGAGGCGATCGAGGCGGTGATCGGCCCGGTGGCCCGCCCGATCCCGCTGGCCGCCGCGGAGGCGTCGCGCAGCCTGCGGTCACCGGGAATGATGCTGTCGCATTACGCCCCGGCGCTGCCGGTGCGACTTGGTGCTGAAAGCGTCGCCGCCGATGAGGCGCTGCTCGCCTTCGGTCCGCCGTTGCCCGGCGCCGGGGCAGTCTGGCAGATGTCGGCGGTCGGCGACCCACAAGAGGCGGCGACACGGTTGTTCGCCGGGCTGCGCTGGCTGGATGCCGAGGGTGCGCGGCTGGGCCTGGCGCGGATCGCCGTCATGCCGGTACCGATGGCGGGGCTGGGTGCGGCGATCAACGACCGGCTGGCGCGGGCGGCGGCGCCGCGCTGAGCACGAAGGGTGGTCGCTCCGGCGGCTTGTTCAACCGCGCGATTTGGTGCTGCGGCCGTCACGCGGTGGCAGCGGCTGTGGCCGATAGGTCACTTTGAACTTTTGCAATTTAACACTTTAACATCAGTGGCGTCGTGCGGGGATGGAGGGGCGCTGCCCCTCCAAACCACCCCGCCAGGGACCAACGGGTCCCTGGACCGCGGGACCTTGGCGCTTTTCTCGATACGGTGGCACGAATGGGACAATCCTCCTGGCACCGACCGACGGCGTGCAGCGCCAAAGTTGAGGTCTCCAAAGGCCTTAAGCCTTTGGTGGGGTGAGGTTTGGAGAGGGGCGACGCCCCTCTCCAAGGCGCGCCATCGCCAGGCATTCGCGCGCCTTTGGGTCGAACCGGTCAGCACGGCGGGGCGACCACCACGATCTCCCGCAGAAGGACGGTCTTCACCTGGCCGAGAAAGGTGGCGCCGTCGGCGAACCAGTGTTGCGCTTCGGGTGAGACGACCATGGCGCGGCGGGCGGCCATGTCGTCGCACCAGCTTTCGGCGATGCCGTCGAGTGGCAGGGCCATGCGCAGCGGCGCGATGGGGTCCGGTGCCTGTTCGCCGATGATGCCTGACAGCACGAAACCGCGCAGCAGCGGTACGGTCGCGGCCATCGGGCCGTGGATGTTGCGCCAGGCGTGTTGGAAGGCTTCGGGTGAGGCATCCGCGCGGCGCTGGATGGCGGTGAAGGATTTGACGCCCGGCCGGGCGCCTGGGGGCAGCGGGACCTGCCAGGATTCCTGCGTGACCAGGCTGCGCATGGCGCCGATGAAAGTCGTGGCGTCATCGCGCCAGGGTTGGGCGGCGGGCGATGCCGTGGCCGTGGCGTCATCGAGCCAAAGTTCTTCGATGCCGTCGAAGGCGGCGATGTCGAGTTGTGCGACGTCGCTGCGGGAATGGGTCTCGAGCGGGATGTTGAGCAGGTGGCCGCGCAACCCCGGAAGGGAGCGCGCCAGAGTCGCGTGGCACCCCTGCCAATGATCCAGGAAGGCATCGGCTGTCATGCCCGGGCGGCGTGAGATAAATCGGATGATCTTGAAGATGGCTGCGTTCCCCCCTGTCCGGCTTCCTGCGGCCGACGCTATCGGGATGGGACCACATCGCGGTGTCCGGCGCCAAGTTCCCGCGGTCCAGGGGCCCGCTGGCCCCTGGTGGGGTGGTTTGGAGGGGTGAAACCCCTCCATGCGCCTGGATCATATTCCTGCACCCGATCGCCCCCCACTTCGCCAGCAAATTCGGCACCTTGCGCGCTGATTGCACAACCCTCGCGCATGGCACCCCCGGACCGTCCGTTGCATACAGTCGCGCATACAGTTTGCACGCCACTTGCATGGTGAAGTGCACCCTGATGCAAGGGCGTGCCGCGCGATGATTGAAATTCCTGCCGACCCTTCCGCTTTCGCCTTCGACCCCGCGCGGACGGCGCTGGTGGTGATCGACATGCAGCGCGATTTCCTGGAGCCGGGTGGCTTCGGTGCGGCGCTGGGCAATGACGTGTCCCTCCTGGCGGCGGCCATCGGCCCGTGCCGGGTGGCGATCGACGCCGCGCGGGCCGCCGGGATGCTGGTGATCCATACACGGGAGGGCCACCGGCCCGACCTTTCGGATGCGCCGCCAGCGAAGATCGCGCGCGGGGCGCCGTCCCGGCGCATCGGGGACCCGGGGCCGATGGGCCGCATCCTGGTGCGTGGCGAGGCGGGGCACGAGATCGTCGCGGCGCTGGCGCCCATCGCGGGCGAGCCGGTGATCGACAAGCCCGGCAAGGGCGCCTTCTACGCCACCGAATTGGAACCGATGCTGCGCCATCGCGGCATCGAGGCGCTGCTGATCGCCGGCGTGACAACCGAGGTCTGCGTCCACACCACCCTGCGGGAGGCCAATGACCGCGGCTTCCGCTGCGCCGTGCTGGGCGATGCCTGCGCTTCGTATTTCCCCGAATTCCATGCCGCCGCGCTGGCGATGGTCAGCGCGCAGGGCGGGATCTTCGGCTGGGTGACCGACACCGCGCGGCTGACCGCCGCCTTGGAGGGAGACAGGGCATGAGCATCACGACCGCCAGACCCGCGCTGTGGACGCCGGGGGATTGGAACGCGCTGTTCGGCTTCGGCACCAACATCCTGGTCAATTTGCTGGTGCTGACGGGGCTGCTGCGCTTCGTGCTGGACCTGCCGGCGGAGATCGTGTTCGGCCGCATCCTGCCGGCGGCCGGGCTGATGATGGCGCTGTCCACCTGGTATTACGCGTTCCTGGCGTACCGGCTGGCGGCGCGGACCGGGCGCAATGATGTCTGCGCGCTGCCGTCGGGCATTTCCGTGCCGCACATGTTCGTCGTCGTGCTGGTCATCATGCTGCCGATCGCGCAGCGCACCGGCGACCCGATCAAGGGGTGGGAGGCGGGGCTCACCTGGGTGTTCATCCAGTCCTTCATCCTCATGGCGGGCGGGTTCGTCGCCCCGTATATCCGGCGCATCACGCCGCGTGCGGCGCTGCTGGGCACGCTGGCGGGGGTGTCGATCACCTTCATCTCCATGCGCCCGGCGCTGGAGATGTTCATGACGCCGGTGATCGGGCTGGCGTGTTTCGCCATCGTGCTGGCGTCATGGTTCGGCGGGCTGCGTTATCCGCGCGGGACGCCGGCGGGATTGATCGCGATCGGCTTCGGCATGGCGGTGGGGTGGCTCGCCGCGCTGTTGGGCTTGGGCACCGGCGGGCGCAGCGTGGATGCGCTGTTCGGCGGGCTGGCGAATATCGGCTTTTCGATCCCGGTGCCGGCGATCGGGCACGTGTTCGGCGGGTTCGAATTCATCGGGATCATCCTCGTCACCGCAATCCCTTTCGGGATCTACGACCTTGTCGAGGCGATGGACAATGTCGAGAGCGCGGAGGTGGCCGGCGATGCCTTCCCGACCACGCAGGTTCTGACGGCCGATGGCGCAGTCAGCCTGATCGGTTGCCTTATGGGCAACCCCTTCATCAATGCGGTCTACATCGGCCATCCGGGTTGGAAGTCGATGGGCGGGCGGATCGGGTATTCCGCCGCGACCGGGCTGGCCGTGCTGGTGGTGACATGGCTGGGCGTGGTGTCGCTGCTGCTGGATTTGATCCCGGTCGTCGCGATCTCACCCATCCTTCTGTACATCGGCATGCTGATCGGCGCGCAGGCCTTCCAGGAGACGCCGAAATCCCACGCGCCCGCCGTGGTGCTGGGGCTGGTGCCGCATCTGGCGGCCTGGGCGAAGACGCTGATCGACGGCGCGCTGGGGGCGGCCGGGACATCCGCCGCGGCTGTCGGGATGGACAAGCTCGCGACGCTGGGCGTGCTGTATCCGGGGCTGGAAGTGCTGGGCGAAGGCGCGATCCTGTCGGGGTTGATCCTGGCCGCCATCGCGGTGTTCGTGATCGAGAAGGACTGGATCAACGCAGCGTATTTCGCGGGTGCGGGCGCGGTGCTGACCTTCTTCGGCTTCATGCACGGGCCGGCGGTGGGGTTCGCGGTCACGCCGGGGGTGGCGCTGGCCTATGCGATGATGGCGGGGTTCCTGTTCGCCTGTGCGCGCTGGCCGGTGCTGGCGGGGGGCGGGATGGCGAAGGCGCAGCCGGCCGCGGCGGAATAGCGGGGGAAAAGGTTGGAGGGGCTTTGCGCCATGCGGGCGAATATATGGGCAATGCACCCATTGGAGAGGGGCGTCGCCCCTCTCCAAACCTCACCCCACCAAAGGCTTAAGGCCTTTGGAAACCTCCTTTTTTGGTGCTGAATGCCGGCGGTCGATGCCACGACGAATGCACGATTCTGGTACCGCCCGGCGTGACAAACACCATGGTCCCGCGGTCCAGGGACCCGTTGGTCCCTGGCGGGGTGGTTTGGAGGGCCTGGACCCCTTTCTACCGAACAACGATTTGGCCTCGCCAACCCATCCAAAGCCGCGCAGCAGGTTCAATTCGGGGACACGCAGTCGACGAACCCAATACAACGAGGTGGCAATCTGATCACCCATTGCGAACTCGAGATTGCAGGTTCTACCCCGTCTTCTCCGCTGAAGCGGGCGCGTCCCTGGCGGGTAAGCGTCAGCCGAATCCGGCCTTGACCTGACGGAGCGGCGAGGATCTTGGTGGTCACGCCAACTTTGGCGTGGCCGATGGCCTCCCACAGCCACTGGCCGAGATCGCACAGCTGCCAGCGCACCACACCGTGGATCGCCAGGATCGGGCCGCGGTCGACCTGCGCTGCAAGCGCCTGGCGATGCGCCTGCGTCATCAACGGCGGCGGACCCGGTGCCTTGCGGTCGCGCAGCCCGTCCGGCCCTGCGGCGTTGAAGCGCACCACCCAGCTTCTTACGACTTGCAGGGTAACGCTGCCCAACTGGGCCGCCTCCCTGCTCCCCCGCGTCAGGCAGCGCAAATAGGCTGCGCAAAAGTCGGGACGCAGGGCAATGTCGCGAGGCATGGTGAACCTCCGAGGATCAGTTGCTTGAAGCACATCACCGCCGCGTCGGGGAATCCCTCTCGTGAGCCACACATCACGCGAGTTGGTATTACTGCGCCCTCTGGCCGTGGCGGTGAACCCTGACGAGCGTGGTATCGACCATGGCGTAGGCCAGGTCAGGTTCGTCCGCGCACACCCCGAAGAGCTTCGCGAAAACATCGGTTTGTCGAGCGTCCCAACCGTCACATCTTCCAACCAGGTGCCGCTCTGCAAATCCTGGATCATTTCCAGTACCGCCCGGATGCTCAGGATGGTCGCCTGTTCCTCCAATGCGCGGCAATCTCAGCAGCCCGCGACCGCGGGTAGTCGCGGCCCGCTTCGTGCTGCAGCGCGCGCAATTGTGGGCCCAGCGGCAGCAGGTCGAAGTGCTCGGCCTCTTCCCGCGTAGCATCGGTCTCGGAAGGTAGGCAGGCGAGACCTTCTGCCAGCTAGGTGTTTGGTCCCGACGTAAATGGCGACCCTACTCCGCCGCGACCGCCGCCTTGCGCGCGGCGGGGTGCTCCGGCCGTGGCAGGCCAAGATTCTCCCGCAACGTGCGGCCTTCATACTCCGTATGGAACAGGCCGCGGCGTTGCAGTTCGGGGATCAGAAGGTGGAACACTTCCTCCACCGGCCCGGGAAAGAAAGGCGGCAGGATGTTCCAGCCGTCACAGCCACGGCTGGTGAACCAATCCTCCATCTCATCCGCGATGCTGGCCGGCGTGCCGACAATGACATGGTGCCCCGACGCCGAGCGTTGATGGATCAACTGGCGGATGGTGATGGGCTGGCCTTCCAACTGCTTGGCCAGCCGGGCATGGGCGCTTTTCACGCTGTTGGTGTCGGACAGCAGCTGCGGCACCGGCCCGTCCAGAGGGTATCCGCTGAGATCCCCGAAGGACGGGATCAGCGCCGCAAGCCCGAGTTCGGGATGGATCAGCTCCGCCATCCGGTCGGCTCGGTCACGGGCTTCCTGCATGGTGCGGCCCAGGATCGGCATCATCCCCGGCATCACAAGCGCGGTGTCCGCGTTGCGACCATGGGCGGCGATATGGCCCTTCACACTGGCATAGAAGGCCACCGCATCGTCACGCGACTTCTGCATCGTATAGACCATCTCGGCCGTGCGGCCCGCCAGGTCCTGCCCCGGCCCGGACGATCCCGCCTGCACCAGCACCGGATACCCCTGGATGGGCCGCGCGGCATTCAGCGGCCCGCGTACGGTGAAATGCTCGCCACGATGGTGCGGCGTGTGCATCTTCGCGGGGTCGAAATACTGACCGGACGCCTTGTCGCGGATGAAGGCCTCATCCTCCCACGAATCCCACAATGCCTTGACCAGATCGACGAACTCACCGGCACGGCGATAGCGCGCGCCGTGCTCCATGTGGCTCTCGCGGCCGAAATTCAGCGCCTCCTGCTCAGACCAGGATGTGACGACGTTCCAGCCGACCCGACCTTCGGTGATGTGGTCCAGCGAGGCAAACAGCCGCGCGATATGGAAGGGTTCGTAATAGGTGGTGGAGGCGGTGGCGATGAAGCCCATCCGTTCCGTCACCGCCGAAAGCGCAGCGAGCAGCGTCATCGGTTCGAACACGTCGATGCGGCTGTCGTAGCTGAGTTGCGCCTCATCCTTGGCGGAACTCCGCACCGCCAGGCCATCGGCCCAGAACATGAAATGGAACTTCGCACGTTCGGCCTCGATCGCCAGGCGCTTCCACAGCCTGATGTCCATGGCGGCACCCAGATGCGCGTCGGGCATCCGCCAGCCGCCGCCATGGGCGCCACTGGCCACCAGGTTCAGGCCGAGTTTCATCTGTCGGGTCATCGGCGGCATCCCTTCACTCGGCCGCGGCGGAGGCAGCGGCGCGCGCTGCCTCATGGCGGTTCACATGCGGCTTCAGACCGAGATTCTCGCGTAGTGTCTTGCCTTCATAGGCGGTGCGGAACAGGCCGCGGCGCTGTAGTTCGGGCGTGATGAACTCAACGAAATCGTCGCAGCAGCCGGGCAGATAGGGCGGCAGGATGTTGAAGCCGTCGCAAGCCTCGGCCTCGTACCACTCCTGCAACCCGTCCACGACATCGGATGCCGTACCGATCAGGTAGAAGCCGCCGCCGACAATCTGCGTATAGAGCTGGCGGATGGTCAGGTTGCCTTCGCGGGCGCGCTGCATGATGCGGTCGGTGCTGCTGCGCACCTCGGCCTCGCGCTGCGGTTCGGGCACCGGGCCGTCAATGTCGAAGCCCGACAGGTCGCCGAGTGCGGCATAGACCCGCGCCAACCCCACCAGCGGATCGGTCAGTTCCTGCAAGCGGTCGAACTTCGCCTGCGCTTCCGCGCGCGTCGCCGCGACGATGGTGCGCACGCCTGGCATGATCTTGAGGTCGTCCCAGTCCCGGCCATACTTGGCCATGCGGCCCTTCACGTCGTCATAGTAGGTTTTGGCCGCCTTGATGGAATCGGCTGCGGCATAGACGACATCGGCGGTGGCGGCCGCGATCTCGCGCCCCGGTTCCGACGCGCCAGCCTGAACCATCACGGGCCTGCCCTGCGGCATCCCCGCGACGTTGAGCGGCCCACGCACCTGGAAATGCTTGCCGCGGTGGTTCAGCAGGTGCATCCGGGATTCGTCGTAGAACAGTCCACCCGCCTTGTCATAGACCAGCGAGGATGGCTCCCAGCAATCCCACAACCCCTTCACCACCTCGACGAATTCGGCCGCGCGTTCGTAGCGCGTGTCGTATTCCAGATGCTGTTCGCGGTTGAAGTTCTTCGCCTCCGCCTCGGACCAGGAGGTGACGATGTTCCACCCCGCACGCCCGCCGCTGATGAGGTCGAGCGTCGCGAACTTGCGCGCCACGTGATAGGGTTCGTTGTAGGTGGTCGAGGCGGTGGTCACGAGGCCGATATGCTTGGTCAGCACCGACAGCGCCGGCAGCAGCGTCATCGGCTCCATCTCGACCAGCTCATAGCCTGACCGTGCCAGCGAACCGCGCGGTTCGTCGCGTTCGCGCAGGCCGATGCCATCGGCGAAGAAGATCATGTCGAACAGGCCGCGTTCGGCCATCTGCGCGTTGTGCGCGTAGTGCTCGAAGCGCAACGTGCCGTCGGCCGGCACATCCGGGTGCCGCCAGGCGGCCGGATGATACCCAAGCCCGCGCATCGACATGCCGAGCTTCATCATTCCGCGTCGAGCCATTGCTCATCATCCTCAGGCGCCGACGCGCCAAAAGCCGAGGCGCCGATCGCGCCGGTTGCCGGAATGCGATGACCGGCAAAGCCGGCCAGAGGGTGAGAGAGCCAAGGATGCACAGGCGCCCGACGCCGCGCAAGGGTATTCAGAACAAAAACGCATGAATCAGGGTAAGTCGGGCAGCAGCCTGGCCATGGTCGCCTCGGTCCGCAGTATGGCGGTAAACTCCTCGACCGCGCGCGATCGCGGCATGCCGGACGGAAAGATGAGGTTCACCGGGTAATCGAGCCGTGGCGCGAACCGGCGCACCGCAATGGCCGGATCGTTCACCCCAGTCATCGTGAAGGGATCGAGCAATGCGACGCCAAGGCCTTGGCCGACCAGACGGCACATCGCCTCGGCCGATGTCGCCTCGGCGGTCTCGCGCACCGTGGCGCCCGCGATCCGCAGCAGGGCATCGAGCTTGACCGTGATGTGACTGCCGGGGCCATGGTTCACCAGATCCTGCTCGTGCAGGTCCTCCGCCTGTATGACCTGTTTCGCGGCCAAAGGGTGCCTGGCCGGCATGACACAAACGGCGTCGAGCTGCGGCAGCGGCTCGATATCCACGCCGGGATACTCGGTCGGCGCGTAGCTCACGCCCAGGTCGAATTGCCGCATCGCCACCCGTTCCAGCACGGTGGGCGCGACATGGTTGTGCAGCGTGACGAAGATGTCCGGATGGTCGGCGATGAAGCGGCCGATCAGGCGCGGCAGGATGCCATGTGCCGGTCCCGCCATGGCAATAATCCGCAGATTGCCGCGCCGGGCGCGCTTGATCTCCTGTGCTGTGTGCTCGATGCGATCAAGGCCGAGGAAACTGCGCTGCACCTCCTCATACAGCAGGTTGGCCTCGGCATTTGGTGCGATGCCGGTGCCGCGCGGCTCGAACAGTCGTAGCTTCAGGCCATCCTGCATGTCGCGCATCAGGCGACTGACGGCGGGTTGTGTGAGGCCCAGCATGTCCGCGGCGCCGGAGATGGAACCGCGCAGCATGACGGCACGGAAGGCTTCAACCTGGCGGAGCGTCAATCGTCGCTGCATGTCGCTTCATAACATTTTAATATGAAGACTGTCGATTATGGCATTTGACCGTCAATCACATGACTCCCTAGCCTGTCCTTGACGTCGATCAATCGGCGCGTCGGGGAATGCAGTTTGCACGCGGCCACATTGGGGGCTCGCTGTGATCGACTACGCGATCTACCGCATTGCCGTGCTGGTACCGACACTGTTCGCAGTGTCGCTCGCCGTGTTCCTGGTGCTCCATCTGGTGCCCGGGGACCCGGCGCGCAACGCGGCCGGCCCGGATGCGGAGGAGGAGGACATCGCCCTCATCCGCGAGCATTACGGCCTGGACCAGCCGCTGTGGACGCAATACGGCACCTATCTGGTGCGCGTCGCGCAGGGCGACCTTGGCGAGAGTTTCCGCAGCCGCCGCCCGGTACTGGATGAAGTGCTGCGCCGCCTCCCGGCCACCGTGGAACTCGCCGGCTACGCCATGATCTTCGCCGTCATCCTGGGTGTCGGCATGGGTGTGGTCGCCAGCATGCGGCCCAATTCCTGGCTGGACCAGATCATCGGCGCACTATCGGCCTTCGGCATATCGGTGCCGGTATTCTTCCTGGGCCTGCTGCTGATGATGGTATTCGCGGCACGCCTTCAATGGTTGCCGCCGAGCGGGCGCGGAACCTGGTCCCATCTGGTGCTGCCGGTCGTCACGCTGGGCCTGCCCTATGTCGCGACCTTCGCCCGTGTCGCGCGCTCGACGATGCTGGAGGTTCTGTCGGAGGACTATATCCGCACAGCCCGTGCCAAGGGGCTGGTGCAGCGCGCGGTGATTTGGCGCCACGCGCTGATCAACGCCGCCATCCCGCTGGTGACCTTGCTGGGTGTTTACTTCGGGCGGCTGCTGGGTGGCGCAGTGATCGTCGAGACGATCTTCGCCTGGCCCGGCCTGGGCCGCTACATGGTGGATGGCATCATCCAGCGCGACCTGCAGGTCGTGCAGGGCTGCATCCTGTTCTTCGCCACCGCCATCGTGGTCGTGAACCTGATGGTGGACCTGCTGTACTCGGTGCTCGATCCCCGGATAGCCCGCGGATGACCGGCTTCATCATCTTCCTACTGGCGACACGGCGTTACATGGCGATCGTCGGGCTTGGCGTGCTGGCGGTGTTCTTCGCCGCCGCGCTTGCCGCGCCGCTGATCTACAGCTGGTCGGCGGCCACGCTGGTCAATCTCAGCCAGGCACTGGCCCCGCCATCGCTCACCCTGCCACTGGGCGCCGATGAGATGGGCCGCGACATGATCGCCCGGCTGGTCTGGGGGGCACGGGTATCGCTGATCGTCGCGGGAACCAGCGTATCGGTCGCGCTGGTCGCCGGGCTGCTGATCGGTGGGCTGTGCGGATACTACGACAACCGCATCACCTTCGTGACGATGCGGGCGATGGATGCGGTCATAAGCTTCCCGCGCATCCTGGTGGCGATCATGCTGATCACCATCCTCGGCCCCGGCATGGCGAGCCTGACGCTGGCCATCGCGATATCTTCGGTGCCGGTCTTTGCGCGGCTGTTTCGCGGGCCGGTGCTGTCGCTTAAGACGCGCGACTTCGTGCTGGCGTCACGCTCCTTGGGCGCGGGCGACATGCGACTGCTGTTCCGCCATGTAATGCCCAACATCTCCGCGCTGATCATCGTGCAGGGCAGCATCTCGCTGGCCGAAGCGGTGCTCATCGCCTCCGGGCTGTCCTTCCTTGGCCTCGGGCCGCAGCCGCCAGTGCCTGAATGGGGGGCGATGATCGCGCAGTCCCGTTCACACCTGATGTCCAGCCCGCATGTCGTGCTGGTGCCGGGCATCGCGCTGTTCCTGCTGGTGCTGGCGCTCAACCTGGTCGGCGACGGCCTGCGTGATTTCACCGACCCCAAGGCCGGCCGCGCCATCGCGCGGCCCGCATGATGACACCCACAGAACGGAGGCCAGCCATGATGCCCACCATCGACCGGCGCAGTCTGCTCGTGGCGACGGCGCTTGCAGCGACCCTGCCCCGCGGCGCCGCCGCACAATCGGCACGCGAGACGCTGACCTTCATCGAGGGTTCGGATTTCGACTCGCTCGATCCCGCCATCAGCCGCACGCGATCGGCCGAGATCCTGTTGACGCTGATGTTCCAACGCCTGGTGCGGTGGAAGGACACGTCGCTGTCGGGGATTGAAGGCGACCTCGCGGAATCCTGGACGACCAGCGCGGATGGCCTGTCCTGGACCTTCCGTCTGAAGCCGAACCAGAAGTTCCATGACGGCACCGCCGTGGATGCCGAGGCGGTGAAGTTCACCTTCGATCGGCTGCGCGACCAGCGTTTCGGGTCGCCAAATCGGTCGCTGTTCACAGTCATCACGGACATCAAGGTGGAATCGCCGCTGGTCATCACGCTCAGCACCGCCGCACCGATGGCGGGGATGCTGGAAGTGCTGTCGGAATCATCGGCGTCGATCAGCAGCCCGGCGGCGATCCAGCGCCACGCCCGCAACTACGGCCGCAACCCCGTCGGCAGCGGACCGTATCGCTTCGAGGAATGGACGCCTGGCGAACGCGCTGTGCTGGCCGGTGCGACGCCGGAGGCGAAGTTCCGCCGCATCATTTATCGCCCCGTGCCGGAAGCCGAGGCGCGCCTGATCGAACTGGAAGCGGGTACCGCCGACATTGCCACCGGCATCACGCCCGAAGCGACCGCGCGCGTGCGCGCCAACCCGCGCCTGAAACTGGCCGTCATCCCCAGCTCCTTCCAGGTGTTCTTCGAGCTGAACCACAAGCGCCCGCCCTTCGACAACCCACGCATCTGCCGCGCGATCAACCACGCGATCGACCACAAGACGATTGTCGAGCGCATCCTCGGTGGCTTCGGCTCGGTCCCAGATGCGCCTGTCGCGCCGGGCGTGCAGAGCTACCAGCCGCAGACGCCGTTCCGCTTCGATCCTGATTTCGCTAAGGCCGAGTTCGCCGCCGTGTATCCGGGCGGCTTCAATGAGAAGCTGGTGATGTGGACCTGCTCGGGCCGCTACCTCAAGGACCAACAGGTGGCCGAAGCGGTGCAAGGCTACCTCAACGCCATCGGGCTGCAGACCGAGTTCCGCGTGTGGGAATGGGCGAGCTACCAACAGACGCTGTATCGCCGCCAGCCCGGCAGCGGCACCGGATACGGCAGCAGCGCGGCGCATATGTGGGTGCTGGGCACCTCCATCCCCACGGCGGATTGGCGGCTCAGCCGGCGACTGGTCACGGGGCAGAGCGCCAATCTCGGCGGCTACAGCAATGCGCGCGTCGATGCGCTGCTGAATGGCGCGCGCAGCGAACTCGACCCGGCCAAGCGGATGGCCGCGTATCACGAGACCAACCGCATCCTCTGGACCGAGGACCCGCCCAACCTGTTCCTCTACAACCAGCAGCAGATCATCGCGATGCAAAGGGGCATCGACAATTTCGACGCCTTCGCCTTCGAGATCCCGCTGCTCAACCAGGTGACCAAGGCGTAGCGCAGGCTGCGTCGAGGCCAGGAGCGCGCTGCCGTCCCCGAGGGTGAGAGCGAGGGGATGGCAGCGGCTCCACTCAATTCCAGGAGCGTGAAGACAGCCGACATGCAGCAGGACCCCGCACGGTGAATGCGATGATCGACCCCGCCGATGTGCGATCCGCATCGGTGCTCGAAGTATCGGGGCTGGAAACCCGCTTCGGCGCCGTGCGTGCCGTCGATGGCGTGTCCTTCGCTGTGGCGCGTGGGGAGACGCTGTGCATCGTCGGTGAATCCGGTTCGGGGAAAAGTGCGACCGCCTTGTCGGTTATGGGCCTGATCCCATCCGGCAGCGGCCGCGTGGCGGCGGGGTCGATCCGCCTGGCCGGGCATGGCGAATTGCGTGGCCTGTCGGATGCCGCGATGGCCGAGATCCGCGGCCGCGCCATCGGCATGGTGTTCCAGGAACCGATGACGTCACTGAACCCGGTGTTCCGCGTCGGCACACAGATCGCCGAGGTAATGCGCCGGCACGAGGACATTTCCCGCAGCGCCGCGCGCGACCGCGCGGTCGATTTGCTGCGCATGGTCGGCATCCCTTCCCCCGAAAGCCGCGCGCAGGATTACCCGCACCAATTGTCGGGCGGGATGCGCCAGCGCGTGATGATCGCCATGGCGATCGCCTGCGACCCCATGCTGATCCTGGCGGATGAACCGACCACGGCGCTGGACGTCACGATCCAGGCACAGATCCTGGCGCTGATCGACGCGCTGAAGCATCGGCTGGGGTCGGGCATCGTATTCATCACGCATGATTTGCGCGTGGTCGCGCAGATCGCGCAGCAGGTCTGCGTGATGTACGCGGGCGTGGTCGTGGAACGCGCCCCGGTGCGCGCGCTGCTGCGCGACCCACTGCATCCCTATACTGTCGGGCTGATGGCCTCGGTGCCCGGCACCGCGCCGCGCAGCGGGTTGCGACGCCTTCCGGCGATACCGGGGACTGTGCCGAACCTCGCCGCGCTGCCGAAGGGCTGCCGCTTCCGCAATCGCTGCCCGCGCGCCTTCGCGCTGTGTGCGGAAGCCGAGCCGCCGCTCGCTGTGCCCGCCAATGGCGACCCGGAACGCGAAGTGCGCTGCTGGCTGTATGTGGAAGGGGCCGCCGCATGACAGCGCCGCTGCTGGAGGTCGAAGACCTCGACGTCCATTTCCCGGTGTTCCGTGGGCCGCTGCGCCGACGCGCGGGCACGGTGCGGGCGGTGGATGGCGTGTCGCTCCGCGTGATGCCGGGCGAGACGCTGGCGCTCGTCGGTGAATCCGGGTGCGGCAAATCCACCCTGGGTCGTGCGGTGCTGCGGTTGCAGGAACCCAGCGGCGGGCAAGTACGGTTCGAGGGCCAGGACCTGCTGCACCTCGGCAAGCGGGACTTGAAGGCGGCACGCCGCCGGATGCGGATGGTGTTCCAGGACCCGCACGCCTCGTTGAACCCACGCCTGCGCGCCGCCGAGATCATTGGCGAGGCCTTCACGATCCACGGCTGCACCCGCGCTGAACGCGATGCGGGGGTGGCCGAGCTGCTGACGCTGGTGGGCCTCGGCCCCGATTTCGCGCAGCGCTTCCCACATGAGTTCAGCGGCGGACAGCGCCAGCGCCTGGGCATCGCGCGGGCGCTGGCGCTCCATCCCTCCTTCGTCGTGTGCGACGAACCCGTCTCGGCGCTGGACGTGTCCGTTCAGGCGCAGATCGTCAATCTGCTGATGGAATTGCAGGAACGGCTGGGCCTGTCCTACCTGTTCATCTCGCACGATCTGCACCTGGTGGAGTTCATCGCCGACCGCGTGGCGGTGATGTATCTCGGCCGCATTGTGGAAACGGCGCCGGCGGCCGCGCTGTTCGCCGGGCCGCTGCATCCCTACACGCGCGCGCTGCTGGCGGCGTCTCCCTCCATCGACCCCGACCGTCGCGCCGCCGATGCGGTGATCGAGGGCGAATTGCCCAGCCCGCTCAACCCGCCATCCGGCTGCGCCTTCCATCCGCGCTGCCCGCACGCGACCGACCAGTGCCGGGCGGAAATGCCGCCGCTGGCCGCCCTGGCCACAGGCCACGACGTGCGTTGCTGGCACGCCGCGGATTGGATGGCAGCGGCACCGGCACGCGCCGAGGCCCTCGGCTGATGCGCCCCACACCACAGGGAAGGATCTGAACCGTGGGCACGGCCCGCTACATCACCCGCCGGTTGATCTTTGCCGTCTGCCTGATCTGGGGCGTCAGCGTCATCCTGTTCGCAATGATCAACGCGATCGGCAACCCGATCGAAATCCTGCTCGCCGAACGTCCAGGCATCACCGATGAGATCATCGAATCCGTCACGAAATACTACGGGTTGGATGGCAGCGTCACGGATCGGTATTTCACCTGGCTGTGGGCGATCGTCCGGCTCGATTTCGGCACCTCGATCATCTACAACCTGCCGGTCTCCGAGATGCTGGTGATCTACGGCATGGAGACGCTGAAGATCCAGATTCCCGGCATCGTCATCGCGCTGTTCGTGTCGGTGATGATCTCGGTGCTCGCGGCGACGCGGCAATACAGCAAGGTGGATTTCGGCGTCATCGCCGGCGCCATGGTCGGCCATTCGCTGCCGGGCTTCCTGCTCGGCATCATCCTGATCCTGATCTTTTCCTACTGGCTCGGGATCCTGCCATCCTATGGCGCGTATTCCACCCGCAACCCGGTGATGGGCAGCGAGGTGATCGACGGGCTGTGGCACATGGTGCTGCCCGTCAGCATGCTGGTGTTCTTCAACACCGCGACACTCACGCTGCTGCTGCGCTCATCGCTGGTGGATGTGCTGCGGCAGGACTTCATCACCGCGGCGCGCGCATCGGGCCTGCCGGAACGGCGCGTGGTGTTCGGCCATGCGCTGCGCAACGCCTTCATCCCGGTGCTGACCTATCTGGGCATCCTGTTCGGGCTGATGCTGGGCACCGCCCCGGTCACCGAGACGGTGTTCACCTGGCCCGGCCTCGGCGCTCTCTACATCATGGCGATCCAGCAGTTGGACTATCCGCTCATCATGGGGGCGACGATGATCATCACGGTCATGCTGGTGACGGCGACGCTGCTGACCGACATCGCCTATGTCGTCATCGACCCGCGCATCAGGCTGGGCTGACCATGGCAATCGAAACCGCTACGTTGAATGCCGTGCAGCGCGCCCCGGGCGTCTGGCGCCAATCCTGGTATCGCTTCCGCCGCAACCGGGCCGGGATGCTCGGGCTGGGCTTGGTCACGCTGGTCGTGGTCGTGGCGCTGATCGCGCCCTTCGTCGCGCCCTTCGAACCGACCGACCAATCCGCCATGCTGCGCGGCGCCGCGCGCCGGCCGCCGGATGCGATCCATTGGCTCGGTACCGACCGCAACGGGTATGACGTGTTCAGCCGCCTGCTGTATGGCGCGCGCACCGCGCTGCTGGTGGGCCTCGGCGCCATGACCATCGCATCGCTGATCGGCGTCATCATCGGCGGCATTGCAGGCTATGCCGGCGGCATGACCGACGAATTGCTGATGCGCTTCGCCGAGTTCTTCATGGTGATCCCGGTCTTCATCGTGATCCTGGCGGTGGTGCGGCTGTTCGGCATCGTCGTGGTCGGCACCTGGATGGAGGACATCCCGAACCTCAACCTGCTGACCATCATCGTGCTGCTCGGCTGCTTCGAATGGCCACCGATCGCACGCATGGCGCGTGCCGAGTTCCTGCGCCTACGCAACGCCGAATTCGTCGAAGCCGCGGTCTGCATCGGCACGCCGCGGCGCGACATCCTCGTGCGCCACATCCTGCCCAATGCGCTGCCCTCGCTGATCGTACTGGTCGCGCTGGGTATCGGCGGTGCGATCCTGGCCGAGACGATGGTCAGTTTCCTGGGCTTCGGCGACCCGAAGGCGGTGTCCTGGGGCCAGTCGCTGTACTTCAACTATGAAGCGCTGAAGGTCGCGCCCTGGGCCGTGTTGGCACCCGGTGGCGCACTGTTCTGCACGGTGCTGGGCTTCAACCTTCTCGCGGACGGATTGACCGATGCCTTCAACCCTCGTCTGCGCCAGTGATGCGCCGGCCATGAACACGGCTGACCCGTTGCTGGAGGTGCGCGACCTCAAGGTACATTTCTTCACGCGCGACGGTGTGGTGCGCGCCGTCGATGGCGTGGACTACAGCGTCAACCGCGCCGAGACACTCGGCATTGTCGGTGAATCCGGCTCCGGCAAGACGGTCTCCTCGCTGGCAATGCTGCGCCTGGTGCCGCCCCCCGCGCGCACCATGGGCGGCCAGGTGCTGTTCGAAGGCGAAGACCTGCTGGCCCATACGCCCAAGCAGATGGCGGCGCTGCGCGGCCGGCGAATCGCGATGATCTTCCAGAACCCGGCCACCTCGCTGAACCCGATCTATTCCGTTGGCGCGCAGCTCAGCGAAATCCTGATGTGGCACGAGAAGGCCAGCCGCCGGCAGGCGGAGGAACGGGTTGTCGAGTTGCTCGGCCTGGTCGGAATCTCCGACCCCGGCGCGCGGTTGCGGCAGTTTCCGCATGAACTGTCCGGCGGAATGAAGCAACGCGTCGGCATCGCGCGTGCGCTGATGTGCAACCCGTCGCTGGTGCTGGCGGATGAACCGACCACGGCGCTGGATGTCACCATCCAGGCGCAGATCCTGGAATTGCTGGCGGACCTCCAGGCGCGCTTTCGCATGTCGATGGTGCTGGTCACCCACGACATGGGCGTGGTGGCGCGCATGGCGACGCGCATCACCGTGATGTATGCCGGCCGCGTCTGCGAAACCGCCGATGCCGGCACCATTTTCAGCGCGCCACAGCATCCCTATACGCGCGCGCTGCTCGACAGCATGCCGCGCATCGACCAATCCTATTCCGGCAGCGCCCGCAAGACGTTACCGACCATCGCGGGTCGTCCGCCGAACCTGCTGAACCCACCGCCCGGCTGCCGCTTCCATGACCGTTGTCCGGAAGCGATGCCGGAATGCCGGAAAATGATGCCAGTGGAGACCACCATCGCGCCGGGCCACAGCGTCTCTTGCCTGCGACGCGGCAGCACGGGGGTCGCGGCATGACGGCGCTGCTGGATGTCGAGAGCCTGTCCAAGCACTACCCGGTGCACCAGCGCCGGCTGTTCCGCGCTCGCATCCGCAGCGAGATCCGCGCCGTGCACAACGTGTCCTTCCGCATCGAGGAAGGCCAGACGCTGAGCCTGGTGGGTGAATCCGGCTGCGGCAAGACCACGACGGCACGTGCCATCCTCAACCTGGTGGAACCGACCGACGGCATCGTCCGCTTCATGGGCGAGGATGTCGTGCCAATCTTCCGCGAAGGCGACCGTGCGCGGGTACTCGGCATCAGGCGCTCGCTGCAATACGTCTTCCAGGACCCCTGGCTGTCGCTGAACCCGCGCTGGACGATCGGGGAGACGCTGAAGGAACCGCTGCGCGTTCATCGCCCCGACGAGCCGGCACGGTGGAATGCCCGCGTCGAGGAATTGCTGGAGATGGTCGGGCTGGAACCGCACCACGCCTGGCGATACCCGCATGAGTTCAGCGGCGGGCAGCGCCAGCGTGTGGGTATCGCACGCGCGCTGGCGGTCGAACCGAAACTGCTGATTCTAGACGAGCCAGTCTCATCCCTTGATGTCTCGGTGCGCGCGCAGATCCTGAACCTGCTGGCCGAGATCCAGGACCGGCTCGGCGTCGCCTATCTCTACATCTCGCATGACCTCAGCTCGGTACGCTTCATCAGCAGCCACGTCGCGGTGATGTATCTCGGCAAACTGGTCGAGATCGGCGCCGTGGACGAGGTTTTCACCAATCCGCGTCACCACTACACGCGTGCCCTCCTCAGCGCGATCCCCGTGCCCGAACCCGGTGCGGCACAGACCCGCATCGTGCTGCAGGGCGAAGTGCCGAGCGCGATGCGCCGCCCCACCGGCTGCCCTTTTCATCCCCGCTGCGCCGCCGCCCTGCCGGTCTGCGCGGAGATCGAGCCCATGCTGGAACCCCCCTCCGGGGGCCACGGCATCGCCTGCCACAACCCTGCATGAACGGAGAGAGAGCATGGCCATGACCAGCAAACGCCGGACGATGTTGAAGGCCACTGCGGGCGCGCTTACCGCCGCGGCGGTGGGCCCAGCCCGTGCCGCGCCGCCCTTCTTCCGGCTGTATCTGATGATCCCGAACAATCAGCCGGCGCGAATGATCTGGGGCACGCTGGCGGCGCAGCAGATGTCGCGCATCGGCATCGATGTGGTTTCGAGCTTCGTGCCCTTCACCGTCATCTCGCCACGCCGGTCGCGCGGCGACGGCAAGCCGCATGCGGAAGGCGGCTGGGATGCGTATCTGGAACGCTACTACTACAATGCCATCACGCCGACGCCGAACACGCTGTTCCACAGCCGGCTGATGCCACCTTCGGGACAGAACTTCTACTACGTCAATGACCCGCAGATCGACACGGCGCTCGACAAAATGGCGGCCACTGTCGATCCGGCGCAGCGCATGGGCGCGTATCGGGACTTCGCCAAGCGCTGGTACGACACCGAACCCATGACCATCCTGTTCTACCCGCAGGATGTCATCGCGGTGAATCCGAAACTGTCGGGCTTCGATTTCACCACCTTCAACCCGGTGTTCTTCCCCAACCCGGAGAAGTGGACGATCGAGGGCGGCGGCGACAACGCAACGGCGGCCTTCGCATCCTGGGCGCCGCCGATGTCGCTGATCCCGATGTATTCCAACGGCTATTCGGATTCGAACATCTTCGGACCCGTCTACAATCGCCTGTACGAATACGATAACTGGGAGAACAAGCGCCTGGTGCCGGGCCTGGCGCTGAGCCACACCATGTCCGATGACGGCAAGCGGTGGGTCATCACCTTGCGCCAGGGTGTGAAGTGGCATTCCGGCGAGGAATTCACCGCCGAGGATGTGAAGTTCACCTGGGATACGCTGCTCAGCAAAGCCTATGGATCGCCGATCCAGGCGCCGACGGAACAAGTACTCGGCAGCCCGAATGCCTATCGCGTGACGGGCAAGCACGAGATCACCGTCGAACTACCCGCCTACAACATGCTGTTCCTCGATTGGCTGATGGGCGCGCAGGCGATCATCCCCAAGCACGCCTATGAGGGCATCGCGCCGGCGTCGATGCGCGGCCATGTCGCGGCCACCTGGAATGGCCGCTACACCGTCCGCACATCCGACGGTCGCAACTATACCGCGCTCGGCGGCGTGGGCACCGGGCCGTGGATCGCGCAGGGTTTCGACCCGCAGCGCCGCGCCTACAAGTTCATCCGCAACGAGAATTACTGGAAGCCGCACACCGGCAACGTGAAGACCTTCTACGTCGTCAACATCCAGGGTACGGATTCCGTTCTCTCCGCGCTGCGCTCGGGCGCGATCGACGCGCATGACCCGATGTACGATATCGGCCCGCTGGTTAGCACCATCGATGCCTCCTGGGGCAAGGTGCAGTCCTATGACAGCTATAAGTGGCAACACATCTGCTACAATCTGCGTCACCCGGTGTTCGGCACGGGCGTCGATACGCCGCTCGGCAAGCAGGACCCGGCACGCGCCGCGGAAGCCGCTGCCTATATCCGCAAGGCGATCAGCCACGCCATGCCGCGCCAGCAGATCGTGCAGGAGATCGCCGGTGGCTACGGCAAGGAAGGCACTGTTCCGCTGCCCTTCACCTCCGAACAATACGACCACGATCTGCTGAAGCCGATCGCCTATGACCTCGACATGGCGCGCCAGTATCTGGAACGCGCCGGCTATCGCTACTGACCCTGTGCGCCGCCCTGCACCCCGTCGCAGGGCGGCCGCCACACCCCTGATGATGAGACATCACCCATGACCAGCCCGAAGCAGATCAGCCTCGGCCTTTCCATGCGCTACCTCGGCTACCATGCCGCGGCTTGGCGGCACCCATCCGCCGACCCGGACGCCGCATCGAAGTTCAGCCACTACAAATACATTGCGCAGACCGCCGAAGCAGCGAAGATCGACATGGTGTTCCTGGCCGACGGCATCGGCCTGCGCACCAAGGACGAGCCCGCCGGCGCGCTCGCGCGATCACACCAGACGCTGGAACTGGAACCGTTGACGCTGCTCTCAGCGCTGGCGGCGGTAACGTCGCATATCGGCCTCGTCTCCACCGCATCGACCACCTACAACGAGCCGTATCACATTGCCCGCAAATGGGCGTCTCTGGACCACCTTTCGGGTGGGCGCGCCGGCTGGAATATCGTGACATCCTGGTCCGAGGCCGAGGCGTGGAACTTCAATCGCGAAGAACACATGGAGTACGGCCTGCGTTATGAACGTGCGGCCGAGTTCGTGGAGGTGGTGAAGGGCCTTTGGGACAGTTGGGAACCCGACGCGCCGGTCCATGACAAGGACACCGGTATCTTCTTCGACCCGTCGAAACTCCATGCGCTGAACCATGAAGGCAAGCACTTCAAGGTGAAGGGCCCGCTGACCATCAAGCGCACGCCGCAGGGCCGCCCGATCCTGGTGCAGGCCGGCGCGGCGCAGCAGGGGATGGAGATCGCCGCGCGCAGCGCCGATGTCGTCTATGCCGCGCCGCTCGATATGGAGGCCGGCCGCGCCTACTACGCCGATCTCAAATCGCGCATGTCGCAATACGGGCGCGCGCCGGATGAGATGAAGATCATGCCCGGCATCACGCTGTTCATCGGCCGCACCCGCCAGGAAGCGCAGGACCAGTACGATCTGCTGAACAGTTTGGTCGATCCGAAACTCGGCCTGTCCTACCTGTATCAGCAGATGGGCGACCTATCCGCCTACCCGATCGATGGGCCGCTGCCGGAGCCGGAGAACCCGCGTGTGAAAAGCATGGTGAAGAACCTGCTGACGCTCGCGCGGCGCGACAACCTGTCCATCCGGCAACTGTACGGCACCATCGCGGCAGGGTTCGGCGGCCGCACACTGGTCGGCACGCCGGCGGACATCGCGGACGACATGGCGGCCTGGGTGGATGCTGACGCAGCGGATGGGTTCAACTTGTGCCCGCCGGTGCTGCCCCTGGGGTTGGACCAGACAGTGGAGCTGCTGCTGCCGGAATTGCGGCGGCGGGGGATGTTCCGCACCGAATATGCGGGGCCGACCCTGCGGGAGAATCTAGGGTTGGCGCTGCCGCAGAACCGGTATGTGGCGTAATGGATTGGGTCTTTGCCGCCTCAGTGGCCAGTTAGGGCCTGTACGCAATTGACGTGAGTGCGGTGCGGTGATTCACCCTGCCAAACGGTGGGGGATGAACCGTGTCGCAGTTGTTCTTGCTGAACGACGTACAATGGGTGGAGTTGAAGTTGCCCCGCTTCCGTGGACGGTTTGTGGGTAGCGATCAGTCCCTCATGAGCATCTTCCTCGCTTCGTATTCTATGGGCGAGAGGTAGCCCAGGGCGGAGTGACGCCGGGTTGGGTTGTAGAAGCCCTCGATGAAGTGGAACACCGCCATGCGAGCCTCGGCTTGTGAGCGGAAGCGTCGCCGATCGAGCAGCTCGCACTCGAGCGTAGCGAAGACTGCCTCGGCCATGGCGTTGTCGTAGGCATCACCGACCGAACCGGTGGACGGGCGCACGCCTGCTTCCCGGCATCGCATCCCAAACGCCAGCGACATATATTGGCTGCCCTGATCGCTGTGGTGCACGACATCGGCGGGTTTCCTGGTGATCACCGCCATGTCGAGGGCGTCGAAGACCAGGCGCGTTCGCAGGTCGTTGGCCGTCGCTCAGCCGACGATGCGCCTGGACCAGGCATCAAGGACAACGGCCAGGAAAAGGAAGCCTGCCGCCGTCGGCAAGTAGGTGATGTCGGCCACCCACAGCAGGTTCGGTCCAGTAGCGGTGAAGGCCCGGCCGACGAGATCGTTGGCCGGCGTATGCGTCGGCTCGCGCCGCGTCGTGCTCGCGGTGCCCTCGGCTTGCCACTCGGCGTGCACGGTTACGAGGACTACGCCTACATCCTCGTCGCCCGGCGCCGGCCGCGTCGCTATGCGTCGTTCATCCTGCCCCTGCTGCTCGCGGAGGCCGCGTGATGGTCGCGCTCCGCACCAACCGCCCCACCCTCGACGCGCTGCGCCACATGCCGGTGAGTGACGTTATCGCGCTTCCCGCCGAGCACCTCGCGCTGCTGCAGATCGATGCGCGCGAGGCACTGGACGCCGCCAAGCGCATACAGGACTGGATCGAGGCCGCTCCAACGCAGCGGAGGATATTGTCGGGGCCGACGTTCCTGAACCGCGCGTCGTGGACGAGGCGATCTGGGAGCGGGCACAGGCACGCCTGGCCTCTGAGGCTGCTCCCCAGCGGGAGCAGGCCGATCCCGCATTCTGGGAGCGGCGGCGGGCCAAGCACCTGCTGACCGGCAAGGTGGTCTGCGCCAGCTGCGGGGGGCAGTTCGCTGCCGTGGGGCGGGACTATCTCGGCTGCAAACGCGCACGTCACGGCAAAGGCTGCCGGAATACCCGCATGGTGCGGCGGGGGCCGCTCGAAGCGAGGGTCATGGATGCCCTGGGACGCCAGCTGATGCAGCCGGACCGGGTGACGGCGTTCTGCCAAGCCTTTATCGCGGAATGGAATACAGCGCAGGCTGACGCCTCGGCCGAGGCGACCGTCCGCCAGCGCGAACTGCAGGGCGTCCAGCGCAAGATCGACAACCTGGTCGAAGCGATCGCCGAGGGCGTTCGATCACCTGATCTGCAGCGCAAGTTGGACGAACTCAATCAGCGGCGGCAACAGCTGACCGATGCGCTGGAGGATCGGCCAGCGCCGGCACCGGCGCTGCACCCCAACTTGGCCCAGGTCTACGCCAATCGGGTTGGCGTGCTGCGCGAAGCGATCCGTGGTCGCAATGACCCTGAGCTGCTGGAGGCGGCGCGAGCGCTGGTCGATACGGTCGTGGTCGGCCCGGGCAAAGGGCCTGACGACCCACCGGAGATCGAGCTCGTGGGTCGCCTCGTCGAGATGCTGCGCGCCGGCGGTGCCGCCCTCGAGCCGGAGGACGCCGCTGTCAGCGGCGCCCTCGACGCTTTGGCTTCAGGTTCGGTAAAGGGGGGTTCAGGGGGCAGCGCCCCTCCAATCTTCGCGCCTATGGGGCAGGGCCGCGGCAAGGCAACCCACCAAAGGCCAGTGGGCCTAGGTGAGCGGGCAAAGCCCTCTCTGGTCTGCCCTTCATGGCTCGACGCCGAATACGCTTCATCAAGACGATTCGAGTATCCGGCTGCATGATAGGTCCTTGGCCCAAAGGCGGTGACACCGTGCCGGAGAATGCGCCCATGACGATGAAGACCTCGCCCGCCTTGCGGCGCACGATGCTGCTGGCGGCCGGTGCCTGGGCGCTGCCTCGTCCGGCGCTGGCGCAGCCTGCCGCGGTCGGGCTGGAGATCGGCCCGCCGGTCACGCTGAACAAGGCTCTGCTGGATGGGTTGGTCGCCACCTGGCACGCCGCGTTCAATACCGGGTCGGTGCTGCGTGCCTTCGACCCGGCGACGCAGGGCGCCGGTGGCGATGTGGTGGTGCGCCAGATCACCACCCGCAGCGCCCTGCCCGGCCTGGGTGGAACCATTCCCCTCACCGGCCTGTTGGCGGTGCCGGCGGGGGCAAGCGGTACGTTGCCGGTGGTGTCGTGGCAGCACGGGACCGTCTTCGGCCCGCAATCCGTGCCCTCGAACATGACCAAGCTGGCCGATGCCGGCTACGTCATGCGCGACGGCGTCGATTCCGCCGAGACGCTGTTCAACATCCAGCGCCTTGCTTCCAACGGCTTCGCGGTCATCGCGGCGGATTATGTCGGCAAGGGGCCGTATGCCGAGTATCGGCCCGAGGCGTATCTGGTGCAGGGCGCCTCGACCAAGACCTGCCTCGACATCCTGGATGCCGGGTTGGTGGGGCTGCGGGACCTGGGGATCACGCCGGGGCACCTGTTCCTCAATGGCTGGTCGCAGGGGGCGCTTAACACGCAATGGCTGGCGCAGGCGCTGCAACGCGATGGGCGCGCGGTGCGCGGCGCGGCGGCGGCCAGCCCGTTCAACGATCTGAACGAGACGCTGCGCTTCTGGACCGGCCAGGTGACCTATCCGGCCTTCGGTTCAACGCCGTATCCGGCCGCGCCGAATTGGGGGCCGCTGGCGATCATGCTGCTGCTGGGCAGTTACCAGGCATGGCACGGTCTGGGCGGGTTGATGGATGCGGCGGTGCGGACGCAGTACCAGCAGATCGCGCGGACCTTCTGGAGCACGCAGGCACTGGATTTCGACCCGGCATTGTTCCCCAGGACCGATGCGCTGCTGGCCGAGGGCTTCTTCGACGGCTTCACCGCCGATGTCGTGTCGGGATTCCTGCGCCATCTGGCCGACAGCCGAGCGACCTTCTGGGATTACGCCGCGCCGATGCGCCTGTTCTACGGCCTGGCGGATGAGGCGATCCACCCGGCCCTGTCGCGCCAGCCCCTGGCCGCGGGTGGGCAGCGGATCGACGGCGCGGCGGTGCCGGGCGGGTCGCACCGCATCACCTTCCTCGCCAGCCTGTATGGCAGCGGGGCGGAGGTGAGCCGCAAGCCGGATGTGCTGGCCTGGTTCCGGTACCTGATGCTGGCGTGACGGCGGCGCGCTTCAGCGCCACAACCCACGCGCGGCCAGCCAATCCTGCACCAGCGCCGCGACTTGGTCGCTGTTACGATCCATCTGGACCATGTGGCTGTTGCCGGTGATGCCGATCGCCGGCAGGTCCACCAGATCGACGCTGCCACCGGCCGCGCGCACGGCGTCGGCGAAGGCAATGCCCTGCGCGCGGATGGATGGCCAGCGCGGATCGCCTTCGATGTAGTCGCCATAGATCATCAGCACCGGAATGCCGGCCAGGGCCGCGACCTTGTCCATCAGCCCGATGGAGGCCGGTTCCACCAGCACCAGCGCGCGCACCCTGTCGGGCCATTCCTGTGCGGCGCGCCAGGCGAAGTACCCGCCCTGGCTGTGCGCGACGACGACCGACGGGCCAACCCGATCGAGCAGCGCGCCATAGGCATCGAGGGTCAACGCATCGGTGGTGGTGAAGCGCGGCACGCATTGGCGGATGAAGTTGCGCCAGGATGCGGCGTCGCCGGGGAACTGGTTGCCCGGCAGCAGCGTGCCGTCATCGGGCGTGCCGGTGCCGATGCGAAAGCGCGTCCAGGGGTTCTCGACCGAGATGGTGACGGGGACGCCGCCGGTCTCCTCCGGTATCCGCATCCATCCCGAACGGCCGCGTTCGACGGCGTCGCTGACGATCACCTCCCACCCTTGGCGGAGGAAGAAATGCTGCCAGCCCTCGCGGCCATCCGGCGTGGTTTCCCAACATGCGCCGGTCAGCCCGCCGCCATGCCACAGCAGCAGCGGCACGGCGCCACGGCAGGGGTCCGGGGTCATGGCCTGGGCGTAGAGGCTGCCGACCAGATAGGTGCCGTTGGGGTCGATCAGCGCGGGGGCGCTGCCGGGGGTGAACAGGACCTCGCGCGGCGGTTCGCCAGCCACGCGGGTTTCGCGCCCGCCGACATGGAAGGACCCCCAGCGGGCAAGGCGGAGTGATGGTGTCGTCGTCATTGCAGTTGCCTCTGGTGGCGTTTCCCGTCGCCGATGATCGCCGGGACGCGCATGCCTTACCAGCCGTTGATGGTGCCGAGGTCGCGCCAGGCCCGCACCAGATCCACCGCGCGCAGGTCGTGGCCGCCGGGGCGCAGGCACAGTTCCAGCACGCGCCCCTGCGGGCCGTCGCGGCGCGTGCAGACCAGGCCGGGGGTGATGGTCTCGACCGGGGCTTCGAAACCGCCCCAGGCGGCATAGCGGCGCACCGCCTGGACCACGCTGCCCTGATGGGCGTCGCGGATGGTCCGGCCAGTCAGCGGCACGGTCGGGTCGTCCGTGCCATGGGTGTGCAGGATGGTGGCCGGGCCGGTCGGGCAGGATTCGGGCGGCGGGTCCCAGAAGGTGCCCGATTGCGGGGCGTAGCCGGCGAACAGCCCGGCGCGTTGGCAGGCCAGGTTCCACACCAGCATGCCGCCCATGGAAAAGCCGCTCGCCATGATGCGGCTGGCGTCGATGGGGAAGCGCGCCGTGGCATCGGCAACAACGGCATCGATGAAGGCCATGTCGTCGATGGTGGGGCGCAGGCCGCCGGGTTGGCCGGGGAGGTTCCACCCCGGGCCATCCGATTGCGGGGCGATCAGCGCCAGGCCGAGATCGGAGACGGCGGCGGCGATCTCGGCATTCGCCATCATGTTCGCGGCGGTGTCGCGGAAGCCGTGCGCCAGCAGGATGGCGCCGCTGGGTGCGCCGCCGGGTGGCAGGCGGATGCGATAGGTGCGCGTGCCGACCAGGCAATCGGTGTCCGGGCCACAGGCGCGTGCAGCGCCTGTCGCGAGGAGCAGGATCAGCAGGGCAGCGAGAACGCCACGGGTCATCGCGTTTTCCGTCTTCGCCGGCGTGGTCGCCGCTGCAGCAAGGGGTCTTCGAGGCGTCATCGTCACGCGCCCGGTCGATTCCCGTCACGCATGTTCTGTCCGAGAGCAGATCGCGCCTGACTGGACTCAGGCAGGCGCGTGAAGATGCTCGCTCAGACAAAGGCTTGGAGCATTTTGCGCCAGCACAGTCTGGCACGAAATGCTCTAGCCTTTCACACTGAAGAGTTGATTCTGGGAAGGAAGGGCTGGGCATGGAGCCATACACGATCGACCGGAGCAGCAACTGGCGGCGCGAGGCGGTGGAACAATGGCTGTTCGGGCTAGACCTCGTCTCCCCCGCCATGCGGGCGGACATCGTCACCGCCTGGGTCAGTTCCTGGGCCTCGAGCCCCTACGAAACCCTCGCCGGCATGCCCTTCACGCCCGATGCGCCGGATTACCCGTTGATGTCGCATGTCAACGACGTGACGCGGGCGGGGATCGACCTCGCGCATCGTGCCGCGACGGATTGGGGTGCGACGGTCGACCCCGAGGTGCTGGTGCCCATCCTCATCCTGCACGACCTCGACAAGCCGCTGCTGTATGTGCGGAACGGCGACACCGCGGGCTATTCGAAACTCGCCGAGGAGCTGCCGCATGGCGTTGTCGGCGCGATGATGCTGAAGGAACTCGGCTTCGCGCACAGCGTGGTGAGCACGGTGGCGACCCATGCCACCAATGCGCCCTTTCATGGCCGCGGCTTCGAGGCCTACGTCCTGTATTATGCGGACCTGTTCGCGGCCGACCATGCCCTCATGGCCTGCGGCAAGGTTCCCTTCTATCGTCGGCGCAAATCCTGACGGCCGAAGCCGTCGGGCGACCAGGAGGAAGCGACGATGAAGGGTTCCAACACAGCCGGCGGGCTGTCACGCCGCACGCTGCTCGCGGCGGGGGCCATCGCGGCCGTCCATGCGCCGCAGGTCCGTGCCCAGGGCGCCGATTGGCCGACGCGATCGGTGCGCGTCGTGGTGCCCTGGCCGCCGGGAGGCACGGCCGACAGCGTGGCACGGGTGTTGTTCACCGAGGCCTCGCGGCGTGCCGGGCAGCAATTCGTCATCGAGAACCGCGGCGGCGCGACGGGGATGATCGGCAGCGGATCGGTGGCCGCCGCCGCGCCCGATGGCACCACCATCCTGTATGGCACCACGCCATTGTCCACCGCGGTGCTGTTCCCGCAACTGACCTTCGACCCGAAGCGGGACCTGGTGCCGGTGTGGCAATCGATCACGGTGCCGCAGTTGATGCTCGCGCATCCGTCGGTCCAGGCGCGCAACGTCGCGGAGGTGATCGCCGATGCGAAGGCGCGCCCTGGCACGCAGAACTGGGCTTCGGCGGGCAGCGGCGGCGTGCAGCACCTGTCGCTGGAACTGTTCTCCCGCCGCGCGGGCATCGAGGTGAACCATGTCCCGTATCGCGGCGGCGGGCCGGCCACCAACGACCTGCTGGCAGGGCAGGTCAGTTTCTACATGGGCAATGCGGACACCGCGATCCCGCTGGTCACCAGCGGCCGGCTGAAGGCGCTGTGCCATACGGGGCAGGAGCGGCTCGCCGCGCTGCCCGACGTGCCGGCCTTGTCGGACACGCTGCCGGGCTTCGAGACCTATGAGTGGAACGGCATCTTCGTCCCCACGGGCACCCCACCCGCGGTGATCGCGCGACTCAACGGGCTGCTCAACGACACGCTGGCGACGCCGGCGGTGGCTGATCGGCTGCGGACCCTGGAATTGCAGGCGCGGCAGAACACGCCCGAGCAATTCGCGACGTTCTTCGGGGAACAGACATCGCGGTGGACAGCGTTCATCCGCGAGGCGAACATCCGCCTGGAATAGGCCGGCGCGGCTTGGAGCGCGCTGGTCCGTCGCGGCGGAAGCGCGCCCTGGACGCCGCCGTCGCGACGCCGGGCACACCGCCCGGCATCGCGCCTCGCCTCAGATCATCGCCATCCCACCATTCACATGAATGGTCTGGCCGGTGATCCACCCCGCCTCCGTGCTGGCCAGGAACACCACCGCCGCGGCGATGTCCTCGGGCGCGCCCATGCGCTGAGTCGGGATGCGCGACAGCAGCGCGGTCTTCTGCGCTTCACCGAGCACATCGGTCATCGCCGTCTTCACGAAGCCGGGTGCGACGACGTTCACCGTCACGCCGCGCGTCGCCACTTCCTGCGCCAGCGACTTCGACATGCCGATCAGCCCGGCCTTCGCCGCCGCGTAATTCGCCTGCCCGGCATTGCCGGTGACGCCGACGATGGAGGCGATCGACACGATCCGCCCGGACCGTTTCTTCATCATCCCGCGCAGTGCGGCGCGCGCGAGGCGGAACGGCGCGGTCAGATCCACTTCCAGCACCGCGTTCCAATCGGCATCGCCCATCCGAAGTGCCAGCATGTCCCGCGTGAAGCCGGCATTGTTCACCAGGATGTCCAGGCCGCCTGCCGTCGTCTCGATCGTCTCGATCAGCGCGGCGGGGGCGGCGGGGTCGGTCAGGTCGGCGGGGGCGATGATGACGCGCTCGCCGCCCAGCGCCTCTGCGACACGGGCGAGCTCCGCCTCGCGCCTTCCGGTGATCGCCACGGTCGCGCCCTGGCGGTGCAGCGCGGTCGCGATGGCCTCGCCGATGCCGCCCGTGGCGCCGGTGACGAGCGCGGTCTTGCCGGTCAGATCAAACATTCTGGGGTCTCCTGCTGTGCCCTGCCGGACGGGAATGCTGCGAAGGGTCAGTGGAAGCGCTTGGCCATGGTGTATCGCACATGGCCCGGCGGGCAGTCCTCGATGGTGCCGACGACGCGATAGCCCTGCTTCTCGTAGAAACCGCGTGCCTGGAAGGAATAGGTGTCGAGCCGCGCGCCGAGGCAGCCATGCGCGCGCGCGGTGGCCTCGGCCGCTTCCATCAGCCGCAGGCCCCACCCCTGCCCGCGCATCGCCGGCGCGACCGCCAGCGTCTGCACATACAGCCACTGCCAGGCGATGCGGCCGACCAGCCCGCCGGCCACCGCGCCATCGTCGCCCTGCAGCCGAAGCACCACGCCCTCGCGCAGATGCGGCCAGCCGGCCTGCGCATTGGCATCGGCGAGGACCGCCATGATGGCGTCCTCCTCCGCTGTGCCAGGGGCGGCGATGCGTTCGATTCGCGTCACAGGGACTTCAGGAAGGCTTCGACATCGGCCGGCGTGCCGATCGCCTGCGCCGAGGCGTCGGGCGCGTTGCGCTTCATCAGGCCGGTCAGCACCTTGCCGGCGCCGAGTTCCACGAAGCGGTCGCAGCCCATCGCGGCCATCGCGGCGACGCATTCGCGCCAGCGCACGGTGCCGGTCACCTGCCGCACCAGCAGGTCACGGATCTCGACCGGGTCGGTGGCTTTTGCGGCGGAGACATTGGCGATGACAGGCACGACGGGGGCGCGCAGGTCGGCCTTGGCCAGCGCCTCGGCCATGGCATCGGCGGCCGGCGCCATCAGCGCGCAATGGAAGGGTGCCGAGACCGGCAGCAGCATGGCGCGCTTGACGCCCTCGGCCTTGGCGATCTCGATGGCGCGTTCGACGGCGGCCTTGGTGCCTGAGATGACGACCTGGCCGCCGCCATTGTCGTTGGCGGCCTCGACGACCTCATTCTGTCCCGTCTCGGGATTGGGGGCGGCCTTCTCGCAGATGGTGCGGGCGAGGTCGATCTCGGCACCCAGCAACGCGGCCATCGCACCGGTGCCGGGCGGGGTGGCCAATTGCATCGCCTCCCCACGCAGGCGCAGCAGGCGCGCGGCGGTCGCGACGTCGAAGGCGCCGGCGGCCGTCAGCGCGCTGTATTCGCCCAGGGAGTGACCAGCCACCAGCGTCACCCGGTCGGCGATGACGAAGCCACCTTCGGATTCCAGCGCACGAACGACGGCCAGCGAATGCGCCATCAGCGCCGGCTGCGTATTGGCGGTCAGGGTCAGGTCCTCGGGCGGGCCTTCCCACATCAGCTTCGACAGCTTCTGCGACAGCGCGTCGTCCACTTCCTGGAAGACGTGGCGGGCGGCGGGGAAGGCCTCGGCGAGGTCACGGCCCATGCCGACGGCCTGGCTGCCCTGGCCAGGGAAGACGAAGGCGGTTGCCATATGCGCGCGTTTCCGTGTTGTTTCAGTCGGTCAGGGCGGCGCATTGCGGCGCAGGGCCGCGCTTGTCAATGCTTTGGTGCGCCCGTCAGGCGCCGGGTGGCGGGCATCTGCCTGGCTTGGCGCCGCGCCGTGTCCGGTCGCGATGGGCGGGGCTGATGGTCCGGGCGCGGCCGCACGGTGCCCTTCGGATCGCGGCGCGGCCGCGATCCGAAGACCGTGCGGGCGGGCCATCTTTCCAAATGGACTGTCAGTTCATCTGGATTCCGGCATCGCGCACCACTTGCCGCCAGCGGGCCAGTTCCGTGCCGATGGTCTGGCCGAGTTCGGCCGGCGTGCTGGCATCGATGGTGAAGCCCGCCGCGGTCAGCCGTTCGGTCACCTCGGGCTGGCGCAGCGCCGCGACGACCGTCTCGTTCAGCCGCGCAACCGCCGCCGGCGGCGTGCCGGCCGGGGCCAGGAAAGCCGACCAGGATGCCGAGACGACCTGCGGGAAGCCGGCCTCGGTCATGGTGGGGACATCCGGCAGCGCGGCGAAGCGGCGCGGCAGGCAGATCGCGATGCCGCGCAGCGCGCCGGACACCACATGCGGGCGGACCGTCGCGGCGTTGAGGATGCTGGCCTGGCATTGCCCCTGGATCATCGCCGTTACGGCCGGCGCCCCGCCAGGGAAGGGTACATGCGTCGCGGTGGTGCCGGTGGCGTGCAGGAACATCTCCATGCCGAGCTGTTCGGTCGAACCCACCCCGCCCGAGGAATAGTTTACCCGCCCCTGTTCGCGCTTCAGCCAGGCTATCACCCCGGCCACGGTGGTGGCGGGCACGTCCTTGTGGACCACCAGCATGTTCGGGACCGTCATCGCCAGCGACACCGGCGCGAAGTCCTTTTCGGGATCATAGCCGGGCCGGGCCATCACGACGGGGTTGATGGTCATGGTGCCGGATGCCGCGACCAGCATCATGTGGCCATCGGCGGGCGCGGCGGCGACATGCCGCGCGCCGATCGCGCCGGTCGCGCCCGGCCGGTTCTCGACCACGACGTTCTGGCCGAGCGCGGCCTGCATGGATGGCGCGACAAGCCGGGCCACCACGTCATTCGGCCCGCCCGGGGCGAAGGGGACGACCAGGATCACCGGGCGGGTCGGCGCCCAGGCAGGCTGGGCGGAGGCGACGCGCGGCGCGGCCAGGGCGGCAACGGGCAACAGAAGGGCGTGGCGACGGTTCATTGCTGAGGCTCCCGGGCGTGTGGGCCGATTGCAGCACGAAGCGTGCCATGGTGCATCCCCGTGTCACCGCCTTGGTGCGCGAACACCAGTGCCCCGGTTTCGCCGTCGGAGACCGCCGGC
Organism: Acetobacteraceae bacterium; assembly: GCA_022842185.1. Lineage (GTDB taxonomy): Bacteria > Pseudomonadota > Alphaproteobacteria > Acetobacterales > Acetobacteraceae > Neoroseomonas. The sequence goes on along the minus strand of JALHQB010000005.1, from coordinate 92,009 downwards.
AGCCGCGTTGCGCGACATCCTTGTCAGTCGCGCGCGGCCGGGCAGTCCTGCGGGAGAGCCCAGCCGAGCTCGCGTATCTCGCGCAGGCCGTGCCGCGTGCGGACCCATCGGCTCTCATCGAGCGTCCCGCACGGTTCATAGCCACGCGTGCGGAGCCAGTCCGGGAAGACCCCCGGTGCCCAGGCCGCCGCGAACCCCGCGGCGACCACGCCGGCCAGCAGCGGCCCCGCCCACCGGGCCCATCCGCCGGGGGGCGGTGCCGCCCCCTGCTGCCGCTCCTTCTCCCACAGGCTCCTGGCGCGCATGACCTCGGCGCGCCGGGCCTTGTCCCGCGTGCGGACCTCCCGTTGGAAGCGGGCGAGTTCCGCCCCGATGCGTTCGGCCGCGGCCTTGTCGCGCCGGTCGGTCCGGGCGGCGACCGGCCATAGGAGGCCGCCGGCGACGACCGCCAGCACGGCGAAGAAGGCCGCGGTCCCCACCAGCAACGGCTCGGGCAGGACCAGCGGCACCCCGCGGAAGGCCGCGTCCACGGCACCCGTCAGGTCCGAGGTTTCGAGGACCAGGACGGCGCTGCCGAGGATCAGCGCCGCGCAGACGATGAGGAGAAGGGCCCGGAACGTCATGCCCGGTAGCTGGCACATGGCTCTGGCCGTGTCTTGATGCCCCCGGCCAGGCGTGTGATCGATGGCACAGGCGACGACTGCGCACCGAAGGCGTGCTGAACGGACGCAAAGGGCGGTGGCTCGCTTTGGCCACGCCGCCCTTGCTTTGGCGCACGCGCCGTGCTCTACGCCGCCCTCCCCTGCCGGGCGCGAGGCAATCGCCCGGCTATGCCCGTTTGCGTGCCCTATTCCGGGGCCAGGGCTGAGCCAGCCATAGGGAGATCACATGCCATTGTACGAATGCGTGTTCATCGCGCGCAACGACATCACCCAGCAGCAGGTCGAGGCGATCGCCGAGCAGGTCGCCACGCTCATCACCGAAGGCGGTGGCGAGGTGAAGAAGCGCGAGTATTGGGGCCTGCGCGGCCTCGCCTACAAGGTGAAGAAGAACCGCAAGGCGCATTACATGCTCCTCGGGATCGACGCGCCGGGCACCGCGCTGCCGGAAGTCGAGCGTCAGCTCGGCCTGAATGAAGACGTGCTGCGGTCGCTGATGATCCGCGTCGATGAGATCGACGAGGCGCCGTCGGCCGTGCTCGCCAAGCGTGGCGACGACCGTGAGCGTGACCGCGGCTTCCGCGGCCCGCGTCCGGCCGGCCGCTTCGGTTCCGGCCGTGGCCGTGAGCGCAGCGACGACCGCGAGGAGTATCGCGCCCGTCCGCGTGACGACATGGACGGCCCCGGCGGGATGGAGGAGTAAGCGACAATGTCCGAATCCAATGACATGACCCCCGCTGGCCGCCGTCCGGCCGTCGGTGCGCGCCGCCCCTTCTACCGGCGCAAGAAGTCCTGCCCGTTCTCGGGGCCGCAGGCGCCGAAGATCGACTACAAGGACGTCCGACTGCTATCCCGCTTCCTGTCCGAGCGCGGCAAGATCGTCCCGTCCCGCATCACGGCGGTGTCCGGCAAGAAGCAGCGCGAGCTGGCCCAGGCCATCAAGCGCGCCCGCTTCCTGGCGCTGCTGCCCTACGTCATCAACGACTGACGACGGAGGGCGGGGCATACCGTCATGGGCAGCGCGCTCGGCAATCCGCGATGGCTGGCGGGAACGGCGGCGGGTCTCACCGCCGCCATCCTCTCGCTGTGGGCCATGCGCGGGCTTCCGCTGGGTTTCGCCGCCTTCTGGCTGACCCCGCTGCCGCTGTTTGCCGCCGGGCTGGGCTTCGGCCCGGCCGCGATGGCCTGGGCGGCGGGACTGGCGGCGGTGATCCATGTCGCGGTCGCGGGCCTGCTGCCGATGACGGTGTTCCTGGCGGGCTTCGGGATACCGGCGCTGCTGATCGTCGTGTTCGGTTTCCGCCATGGGCGCATCGAGCTCGGCGTGCCGCTGGCCATCCTCGGGATCTGGCCGGCGATCGTCATCATCCTCGCGGGGGTTGCCTTTTCGGGCTATCCGGGCGGGCTTGAAGCGGCGATCCGCACGGCGGTGGTCAACGGCCTGCAGCGCATGGGGACATCGTCGACGCAGTTTCCGGTTTCGGAACTGGTGCAGGTGATGGCCGCGGCGGTCGGCTTCTGGTCGGCGGTTTCGCTGTCGGTCAACGGGGCGGCCGCGCAATCCGCCCTGACTCGGACCGGGCTTGCCCTGTCGCCGACCCCGGCTTGGAGCCAGCTGCGCCTGCCGGGCTGGTACCCGCCGCTTACCGGACTGGGGGCCGCCGCGTGGCTCGCCTTCGGCGGGGATGGCGACGTGGTGTTGCTGTCCGTCCTGCTGCTGCTTCTGCTGCCGGTGTTCCTCCAGGGGATCGCCGCGGTGCATCGCCGTTCCGCCGGCCGGTCCGGCCGCCACTTCATGCTCGGCATCTTCTATGCCGGCCTGGTCATCCTCAGCGTGCCGGCCGCAATCGCGGTGACGGCCTTCGGTTTCTACGAGCAATGGGGGCGGCGCACGAGCCCGCCCGGAGGCACAACATGATCGAACTCATCCTGATGCAGCGCGTCGACAAGCTCGGCCAGATGGGCGAGCTGGTTAAGGTGAAGCCCGGCTACGCGCGCAACTTCCTGCTGCCCTCGGGCAAGGCCATCCGCGCCAACAAGGCGAACCTGGCCCGCTTCGAAGCCGAGCGCGCCCAGCTGGAAGCGCAGAACATCAAGCGCCGCGAGGAAGCCGAGCGCGTCGCCGAGCGCGTGCATGGCCTGTCCATCACGGTCATTCGCCAGGCGGGCGAAAGCGGTGCGCTGTACGGGTCGGTCTCGACCCGCGACATCGCCGAGGGCTGCACCGCGGCCGGCCTGACCGTGGGCCGTGACCAGGTGCATCTGGGCAGCGCGATCAAGTCGGTCGGCCTCGCCACCGTGCATGTCGCCCTGCACCCGGAAGTGTCGATCCCGGTGACGGTGAACGTCGCCCGGTCGGTCGAGGAAGCCGAGAAGCAGGCCCGCGGCGAGCGCGTGGAAGCCGAGGACGAAGCCGAGGCGGCGTCGCTCGAAGCCGAGCTGGCGGCGGAACTGGCGGCCGGTCAGGCCGACCAGGACCGCTGAAGGTTGGAGGGGCGCTGCCCCTCCAAGCCACCCCGCCAGGAGGCTACGGCCTCCTGGACCGCGGATACTTGGCGCCTGAATGGCCAAGTTGCGGTTTCCAAAGGCCTTAAGCCTTTGGTGGGGTGAGGTTCGGAAAGGGGCAATGCCCCTCTCTGAGAGCCACCCCCACGACTATTGCGCCGCCGGGCATGAATTCATGCCGTTCGTCTGCGTTGCGCTTCCGCCCATTTTATCGAAACATGGGACATGCCGCAGCGCGGCGCTGTCCGTTTCGAACCCCGCGGCAAAGTTCTTCCACGCCAGGAGGAGCCTCGCATGCTGTTCCACCTCGCCCTCAAGCGCCTGATCCGCCACGGCCGCCTGTCCGTACGCTACCCGGACGGCACGCTGCGCCAGTATCACGGCGGACCCGGACCCGAAGCCGGCATGCGCATCACCACGCGGCGGGCGCTGCGGGGGATGACCTTCAACCCCGCTTTGGCCTTCGGCGAAGGCTACATGAATGGTGAGGTCGAGCCGGAAGGCTGCTCCCTTTTCACTCTGCTCGACCTGTTCGTGCTCAATATGATGAGCGGCGGCTCGCATCCGGCCGAACGCGCGATGGAATTGTTCCGGCTCGTGCGGCGGCGGCTCGACCAGCTCAATCCCGCCGGGCGGGCCAGGCGCAACGCGGCGCATCACTACGACCTGAACGGCCGGCTCTATTCCCTGTTCCTCGACCGCGACCGGCAATATTCCTGCGGCTACTTCACCACCGGCGCCGAGACGCTGGAACAGGCGCAGGCGGCCAAGAAGCGACACATCGCGGCCAAGCTGCATCTCGACCGGCCGGGGCTGGAGGTGCTGGACATCGGTTGCGGCTGGGGCGGCATGGCGATCAGCCTGGCGCGCGATTGGGGCGCGCGGGTCACCGGCATCACCCTGTCGGCCGAACAGTTGGCGGTGGCGCGTCAGCGCGCCGAGGAAGCGGGGCTGTCCGGCCAGGTCCGCTTCGAACTGATGGACTACCGCGACTGGACGCGGCCGGTGGATCGGATCGTGTCGATCGGCATGTTCGAGCATGTCGGCATCAACCATTATCGCCGCTTTTTCCGCGCCATCCGCGCCGCGCTGAAGGAAGACGGGGTCGCGCTGATCCACGCGATCGGGCGGTCGGACGGGCCGGGTTCGACCAATCCCTGGCTGGCGAAATACATCTTCCCCGGCGGCTATTCCCCTGCCCTGTCGGAAGTCCTGCCGAAGATCGAGAAGGCCGGGCTATGGGTGACGGACATCGAAGTGCTGCGGCTGCATTACGCGGAGACGATCGCGCATTGGCGCGCGCGCTTCGCCGGCAACCGCGACACCATCGCCAGCCTGACCGATGAGCGGTTCTGCCGGATGTTCGAATTCTATCTGGCGGGCGCGGAACTCTCGTTCCGCCACATGGGCCATATGGTCTGGCAGACCCAGGTCACGCGGCGGCACGACACGCTGCCGCTGACGCGCGACTACATGTGGGAGGCGGAACGGGCCGCGGCGCGGGCGCAGGCCTGAAACCGGCCAATGACCACGGCGCCGCCACATCATCCCCGCTATCCCCAGGGCGATGACCGAATCGGCGGGGACCGGCAGGGCCGGGCCGCGCTATACGGGGGGCGATGAACAGCTTCGACGCGCCTGCCTCACCCGACGGCTTGCTGGGTCTGTCCCAGCGGCTGCCACCCTCGAACCTCGCGGCCGAACAGGCGCTGTTGGGGGCGCTGCTCGCCAACAACAAGGCCTATGAACGGGTCTCGGAATTCCTCGCCCCGGATCATTTCGCCGACCCGATCCACGGGCGAATCTACCAGGGCATCCAGCGGCGGGTCGAAGCCGGGCAGCTGGCGGATGTCGTCACGCTGCGCGCAGAATTCGAACATTCCGGGCTGTTGGATGAGGTGGGCGGGCCGGCCTATCTCGCGCAGCTGCTGTCGGCGATGGTCGGCATCATCAATGCCGGCGAATACGGGCGCGTCGTCTATGACGCCTATCTGCGGCGGCAGTTGATCGACCTCGGCGAAGTCGTGGTGAACCGCGCCTTCGGGGCGGAGGCGGAACTCGACGCCCGCGGCCAGTTGGAAGCCGCCGAGCAGGCGCTATTCGACCTGGCGAAGGAAGGTGGCGCCGGCGATGGCGGCTTCGTGTCCTTCGAACGCGCGTTGATCGAGGCGGTCAAGAATGCCGAGAAGGCGTTCAGCACGCCGGGCGGCGTGTCCGGCCTGCCGACAGGCTTGCGCGACCTCGATGCCAAGATGGGCGGGCTGCATCCGTCCGACCTTCTGATCGTCGCAGGGCGGCCGGGCATGGGCAAGACGGCGCTGGCGACCAAGGTCGCGTTCGGCGCGGCGAAATCCATCCTGCGCGCGGCGCGGGAGAAGGACCCCAACGCGGTGCCGCGCGGCGGCTGCGCGATCTTCTCCCTGGAAATGAGCGCGGACCAGCTGGCGACCCGCCTGCTGTCCGAGGAAGCGCGGATTTCCGGCGACCGAATCCGTCGTGGCGAGATCGGCCAGCGCGACTTCGACCGCTTCGTCGAGGTCAGCCGCGAGATCTCCGCCCTGCCCTTGTGGATCGACGATACGCCGGCGATCACGATTTCGGCGCTGCGCACGCGCTGCCGGCGCCTCAAGCGCACCAAGGGGCTTGATCTGGTGGTGGTCGATTACCTCCAGCTGATGCGCCCGGCGGCGGGCACGCGGCCGGAGAATCGCGTGCTCGAAATCTCGATGATCACGCAGGGGCTGAAGGCGATCGCCAAGGAATTGTCGGTGCCGGTGATCGCGCTGTCGCAGCTGTCGCGCGCCGTCGAATCGCGCGAGGACAAGCGGCCGCAGTTGAGCGACCTGCGCGAATCGGGGTCGATCGAGCAGGACGCCGACGTGGTGATGTTCGTCTATCGCGACGACTACTACCTGATGCAGCGGGCGCCGAAGGAGCTGACCTTCGACAACCCCGAGAAATTCCACGACGCGGTGGACAAGTGGCAGAAGGACATGGAGATGGCGCACAACAAGGCGGAGCTGATCATCGCCAAGCAGCGCCACGGCCCGACCGGCGCGATCAAGCTGTATTTCGAGGCCGAGTTCACGCGCTTCGGCGACCTCGACACCACGCATGACGAGCAGATGCATGGATAGGCGCATGGTCGTCCGCGCCGCCGCGCCCGAAGATCTCGACGCCTGGCTGCCGCTCTGGCTCGGCTACAACGCCTTCTACGGGCGGCATGGACCCACCGCTCCGTCGGATGCGATCACGCGGCTGGCCTGGTCGCGCTTCTTCGATGCGCTGGAGCCGATGGAATGCCTGGTGGCGGAGGCCGACGGACGGCTGGTAGGCCTGGCCCACATCATCTTTCACCGCAACACGATGCTGGCGGGCAGCACCTGTTATCTGCAGGATCTGTTCGCGGCACCCGACCAGCGCGGGCGCGGCATCGGGCGGGCGCTGATCGCCGCGCTGTATGACCGGGCGCGGGAGGCCGGCGCCGAGCGGGTCTATTGGCACACGCATGAGACCAACACGACGGCGCGGCTTCTGTATGACCGCGTCGCCGCCCATGGCGGCTTCCTGCTGTATCGCAAGGACCTTTGATGACCGCGACGCTGACCATCGACCTGCCGGCGATCGTGGCGAATTGGCGGGATCTGGCGGCGCGCGGCGCCCCGGGCGCGGTGGCCGGCGTGGTCAAGGCGGATGGCTACGGGCTGGGCGCCGCCGAGGTCGGGCGGGCGCTGCGCGCGGCGGGTTGCCGGCACTTCTTCGTGGCGCTGCTGGAAGAAGGCATCGCGCTGCGCGCGGCGATCGGCCCCGGGCCGATGATCGGCGTGCTCGGCGGCTTCGCACCGGGCGAGGATGGCGACGCGGCGTTGACGCCGGTGCTGAATGCGCTGGGCGACGCCACCGCCCATGCGGCGGCGGGGCGCGCGGCGGGCGGCGCCCGGCGGGCGATCCTGCATGTCGATACCGGGATGGCGCGGCTTGGGCTGGATGGGCGGGACCTCGCGCGGGTCTCGGCCGATCCGGGGCTGCTGGCGGGGCTCGATCTCCATTATGTGATGACGCACCTCGCCTGTGCCGATGAAGCCGCGCATCCGATGAATGCGGCGCAGGCGGCGCGCTTCGCGGCGGCCTGCGCGGGGCTGCCGAAGATGCGCCGGTCCTTCGCCAATTCGTCGGGGATGTTCCTGGGCGCTGATTTCGCCTCGGATCTGGCCCGGCCGGGCTGCGCGCTGTACGGAATCAACCCCACGCCCGACGCGCCGAACCCGATGCGGCCGGTGGTGCGGCTGGAAGTGCCGGTGCTGCAACTGCGCCAAATCTCGCCCGGCACGCCGGTCGGGTATGGCGCCGCCTGGACCGCGCCGCGACCCACGCAGGTTGCAACGGTTGCGGCGGGCTACGCGGATGGCTACCTGAGAAGCTTGTCGGGCCGGGGTGTCGCGGAATTCCGTGGCCGGCTCGTTCCCCTCATTGGCCGGGTATCCATGGATCTGACCACCTTCGACGTGACCGACTGCCCCGAGATCGTGGTCGGCGACCGGCTGACGCTGATCGGCGGGGCGGGCTGCCAGCCCGACGCGCTGGCGGCGCTGTCGAGTACGATCGGGTATGAGATCCTGACCAGCCTCGGTGCGCGATACGCGCGCGACTACGTGCGGGCCTGATCCGTTGGACCTGGTCCTGAATCCTGTCGCGGCGCTCGGCCGCGCCGTGATCGATGCCTGCCGGGCGCTGGGTGCGCTGACGCTGTTCGCGCTGGAGGCGGTGTCGCATCTGTTCCGCCCGCCCTTCTTCGCGCGGCTGTTCGTGAAGCATCTGGTCGAGATCGCGTATTTCTCCCTGCCGGTGGTGGCGCTGACGGCGCTGTTCACCGGCATGGTGCTGGCGTTGCAGTCCTATACGGGCTTCGCGCGCTTCAACGCGGAAGGCGCCGTGGCGAATGTCGTGGTGCTGTCGATCACGCGCGAATTGGGGCCGGTGATCGCATCGCTGATGGTGGCGGGACGCATCGGCGCGTCCTTCGCCGCCGAGATCGGCACCATGCGCGTGACCGACCAGATCGATGCCCTGACCACGCTTTCCACCAACCCGATGAAGTACCTGGTGACACCGCGGCTGCTGGCGGGCGTGATCGCCCTGCCCTTCCTGGTGGTGGTGGCCGACATCCTGGGTGTGATGGGCGGCTGGTTCGTGGGCACGACGAATCTCGGCTTCAATTCGGCCGGCTACCTCAAGGCGACGATGGATTTCCTGCAGGTGATGGACGTCGTCTCGGGGCTGGTGAAGGCGGCGGTGTTCGGCTTCGTCATCACGCTGATGGGCTGCTGGTGCGGGTATAATTCGCGCGGCGGCGCGCAGGGTGTGGGTGCGGCGACGACTTCCGCGGTCGTGGCGTCGTCGATCCTGATCCTCGCCTTCGACTATGTGCTGACCGAGATGTTCTTCGCGCGATGACCGACGCTGTTCCCAAGATCCGCCTGCGCGGCCTGTCCAAGGCGTTCGGCGAGAAGCGCGTGCTGGACGGCGTCGATCTCGATATTCGTGCCGGGCACGGCATGGTGATCCTGGGCGGGTCGGGGTCGGGCAAGTCCGTCACGATCAAATGCATCCTGGGGCTGATCGCGCCCGATGCCGGCACCATCGAGATCGATGGGCGCGACATCGTCTCGATGCCGCGGCGCGAGCGGGAGGCGTTGAACGACCGGATCGGCATGCTGTTCCAGAACGGCGCGCTGTTCGACAGCCTGCCTGTCTGGGAAAATGTCTGCTTCAAGCTGCTGGCGCAGAAGCGCATCACCCGGTCCCAGGCGCGCGACAAGGCTGCCGAGGTGCTGGCCCAGGTCGGGCTGGCGGCCTCTGTCGGCGATCTTTCGCCCTCGGAGCTGTCGGGCGGGATGCAGAAGCGCGTGGGGCTGGCGCGTGCCATCGCGGCGCAGCCCGACATCATCTTCTTTGATGAACCGACCACCGGGCTGGACCCGATCATGGGCGCGGTGATCGACGGGCTGATCGTGGATGTCGTGAAGCGGCTGGGCGCGACGGCGGTTTCGATCACCCATGACATGGCGTCAGCACGGCGCATCGGGGATGACGCCGCGATGCTGCACAAGGGCACGATCGTGTGGACCGGCGCGGCCACGGCGCTGGGGGATACCGGCAACGCGATGGTGGATCAGTTCGCGCGGGGTGAGCGCGAGGGGCCAATCCAGATGGAGCTGCGGCGGTAGTACCCGCCACAGCACGCTGCTGCGTCAGGCCGCGACCGGCTCGGTGGCCCTGACCCGCGGCGCGATTTCCTGCATGAACAGCTTCAGCGCGCGCGCCGAGAAGGCCGCCGGCATCGGCCCGGTACGGAAGCGGACGCTGACCCCGCCGATGCCGGTCGCGGCCAGGGTGGTGAAATCCTCCATCACCGTCGCGGGGGACCCGCATTGCAGCGGCGGCGCGGCGGCCTTGTTCTGATCCGCCGCGCGCTGTTCGAAGGCTGAGCTCTGCGCCGCGCGGTACTGCTGCATCTGCCGGAAATACGGCAGGCCGACCTGCTCGGCTTCCTCATCGGTCGGCGCGATGATGGCGGTGCGCGACACCCAGGATTCGGCGATGGCGCGGTCGATCTGCGGGTCGGAAATGCCGGCCTGCGTCGCCGCCTTGCGGTAGATGTCGATATTATGCGCCGCGCCGGCGGCCGTCGCCGCCGCCATGATGACCGGCCGCCCCTGCCGCGCCTGGCCGACCAGCGAACCTTCCGATGCCACCGACCGCAGGATCGGCGGATGCGGCTTGGTGTAGGGCAGCGGGCGGAGCATCGGGATGTCGATGTTCCAGTACTTGCCCTCATGCTTCACCGGTTCGCCGGACCAGCATTTCAGCAGGATGGATTCGATTTCCTCGAAGCGGTCCTGCGCGCTGGTGGGGTCGATCTGGTAGCCCTTGTACTCGTGCAGATTGACCATGCTGCCGCGGCCAAGGCCCACGATCAACCGGCCCTTCGACAGGTTGTCGATCAGCGCGATCTGCTCGGCCATGCGCAGCGGGTGGTACAGTGAGCTTTGCAGCACCGCGAAGCCGATCTTGATCCGGCTGGTGGCCATCGCGAGCGCGGCGGCGAAGGTCGGCGGATCGACATAGACGCAATTGCCGTCGAAGTGATGTTCGGCGAGGAAGACGGCATCCATGCCCTCATCTTCGGCGAGCTTCGCCTCGCGCACCGCCTCGTCGATCACCCGGCTGTCGCCGGCCGGGTCGCGGGATTCGTGGAACAGGAAGACGCCAACGCGCATGCGATTCTCCAGCGGTCTGTGGCGCGGCCTTCCCCCGACGCATCTGCGGCGTCTTGCGGCCCAGCCTAGGTCCGACCGGGCAGCGCGGCCACCCCCTGATTGCGCACGCCCGTTCAGCGCGCTTGACCGCGCGCCCGTGCAGCGCGCTTGACCCGCGCGCCTGTGAGGCGCGACGCTACCCCATCACGAAGCCCGGCCGCGCGTGCGGCCCGGGACGGATCGAGGGACCCGACCATGACGCTCACGCTCCGACCGCTGCATCCGCTGTTCGTCGCCGAGGCGACGGGCCTGGACCTGCACCGCCCGATCACGCCGGACCAGGCCGCCGAGGTGCATCGCGCCATGGACCAGTACGCCGTGCTGGTCTTCCCCGGACAGTCGCTGGACGATGACACGCAGATGGATTTCGGCCGCGCCCTGGGAACGCTGGAACCCACGCGCGGCGTGGTCGATGCCCACAAGCATCGGCTGAAGCACCAGGAGATGAACGACATCTCCAACCTCGACACCGACGGCAAGCTGCTGGCCGCCGATGATCGCCGGCGGATGTTCGCCCTGGGCAACCGGCTGTGGCACAGCGATTCATCGTTCAAATCCACCCCCGCGCTGTATTCCATGCTGCATGCGCGCGTGATCCCGCCCGAGGGCGGGGAGACCGAATTCGCCGACATGCGCGCCGCCTGGGATGCGCTGCCGGACAAGGAGAAGGCCCGCGTCCGCAACTTCACCACCTGGCATTCGCTGATCTATTCGCGCGCGCAGCTCGGCTTCGATGCCTATACCGAGGAGGAGAAGAAGGCCTTCGCCCCGGTGCAGCAGCGCCTGGTGCGCCGCCATCCGGGATCGGGGCGCGTGTCGCTGTACCTGTCCGCCCATATCGGCCGGGTGGAAGGCATGCCGGTGCCGGAAGGCATGATGATGATCCGCGACCTGACGGAACATGCGACGCAGCCGGCCTTCACCTATCGCCACCAGTGGAAGAAGGACGATCTGGTGGTGTGGGACAATCGCTGCACGCTGCATCGCGGCCGCGCTTATGAGGACAGCGTCTATCCGCGTGATATGCGGCGCGTGACGTTGCAGGACGTGGCACCGACGCTGGAACAGCAGGCGGCGTAGGGGCCGGTTTCGTCGCGGGGTTTCTCGTTCAGGTCTGACGGATGGAGGGGCCTTGGCCCTTCTCGGCATCGATGCCGGTGCAGATCGCGCCTGACCGGAACCAGTCGGGCGCGTGAAGGTGCTTGACCAAACAAGGGCGTAGAGTGCTTTGCGCCACTGCGGTCTGTCGCAACAAACCAACACGCGGCCCCGTGCCGTGACGCGGCGGGCATGGCGCGCGGGGGCCCGACTTCGCACGTGTTCTAACACATCGCCGTGCGGCTTTTATGCGTTGGACGTCGTTTAACGCTGCCTTTCGCAGCGGCGACGATCCCGTGGGCCGTCGTGGGAATGAAATGTCGCCCCGGCGCTCATGATCAGGCCACGACGAACAACGGCTGGAATGGCTCGGACCGACTGCCCCCGCCCGCCGCGGTGCTGGCGGCCACCACTTACACGCAATTCGAACACGCAACCCAGCGCCCGCCGCGCGCACGGGGAGCTGGAATTTGCTGATGATTGGGAAAAAATGTCAGATTTCACAACTAGAGGTAGTTTGTCCTTGTAATAAAATTACGCTTCTCATACACTCACTTTTAACAGAATGGCCTGAAGAGGCGCTTCCATAGTATGAAAACTTTACTCACTTTTGTTTCAATATGATGCAGAAACGCGATCACTACGCATCGCCAAATGATTTTTTGTTATTCTACGGTCATTTTTTTCCAATATTTATTTCTCTAGGTAAACTTATTATTCTTTATTTATTTATCTTGGTCAGAACATTACCCATTTTATGGTGGGAAGCACCTGGTTTTTGCATCATTCAATGCCATTCGTATAAGCCGGCGTACGACAAAGTCTGATATCGAATTTGGTTCGCAACAAACGCGGACTTGGCTCGCCCGGCGCATGACAACAGCACCCGCAATTCCCGTGCCCCGATAGAAATCTCGGCGGTAAACAATCATGGCGCGAACTGGCCGGTGCCTGACACCAGCCGTCCGTCGCCGCTCAGGAGATACCCATGGCCATTCTTACTGTCGGTCCGACGTCGACCTACGACTCCATCACCGATGCGATGGCCTTCACCGCACCCGGCGACACGATCGTCCTCGAAAGCGGCTACAGCAATGAGACCGCGACGATCACCCAGGGCGGCGTCATCATTGACGGCGGCGCGACCTCGACGGGCATTGTCCTGCAGCTCGGAACCGGCATCGCCACCTTCACGATCACCGGCGACGCGCCGATCGCGATCATCGATGGCCCCGATGCCAATGGGATCGTCGGCAATGCCGGCGACAACCTGATCACCGTCTCCTCGGGTGTCGATGCGGTCAACGGTGGGGCCGGAATCGACCGGCTCGTCGTCGATTATTCGCTCGCCACCGGCAGCGTCACCGGCAATGCGGCCTCCAATTTCACCGAAGCGGGTGGCGGCGCCCGCTCGGTCACCATCACCGACGGCACCTTCGAGAACTTCACCGTCACCACTGGCGGTCAGGCGGACACGCTGACCTTCGGTGCGGGCGATAACATCATCGACGTGGCGGACGGGGCCAACACTGTCACCACCGGGTCAGGTGACAACACGATCTATGGTGGCGTCAATGCGGACACCTTCACGGTCGGCGACGGCGCCAACCTGATCGTCGCCGGCGCCGGCGCGAATACGGTCACCGCCGGAAACGGCCTCAACACCATCTCGGGCGGCGACGGCGCGGACGTCGTGACGGCACTCGATGGCGGCAACATCATCGATGGCGGTGACGGCGCCAACATCCTGACCTCCGGTGCCGGTGACGATACCATCCTCTCCGGCAACGGGGCCGCCACCATCGTCGCCGGGGCCGGCACGGACATGGTCTCGGTGCAGGGCGGCGCCGCGACGGTGGATGCCGGGGCGGACGAGGACAGTCTGATCGTCGACTACCGCGCCATGGTCACCGACATGACCGGCGGCGTCACCACCGGCGACCTTCCCACGGGCTACACCGGCATCATCCAGGATGCGGCGGCGAATTCCGTCGGGTTCGTCGGCACGGAAAACCTGACGATCCTCGCCGGCAGCGGCAACGACTCGCTGCTGAGCGGCGACGGCGCCGACTCCATCGACGGCAACGACGGCAACGACTCGCTCAGCAGCGGTGGTGGCGACGATACCGTCACCGGCGGCAGCGGTGACGACACGATCACCGGCGGTAGCGGTGCCGACAGCATGGTCGGCGGGATCGGAACCGACCGGCTGGACTACAGCGATGCACCGGGTGGCGTATCGATCGATATCGATGCCGGCACCGCCCAGGACGGCTATGGCGACACCGACAGCATTTCGGGCTTCGAAGAATTCACGCTGACCGACCAGGCTGACACAGTCGTCGCGGGTGACGGCGCGCAGGACATCGACCTGGGCGGCGGCAATGACAGCCTTGTCTGGCAGAGTGGCGATGGCAACGACACGATCCGCCTCGGCGAGGGCAGCGATACCCTGGACTTGGCTGGCTGGACCGGCGAGCCCGGCAATCCATGGTCAACCGTCGACGGTGGCGGGGGAGCCACCGAATTCAGCAATGGCTCCGACACGCTGACGGTCTATGGCTTCGACACGCTCAACGATGCCGTCACGTGTTTTGCGGAGGGCACGATGATCGTCACCGAACGCGGGGAGGTCCCCGTCGAAAGCCTGCAGACAGGCGACCTCGTATTGACCATGCATGACGGGCCGCAGCTGATGCCGCTGCGCTGGGTGGGCCGCACCTGCATCGACATCACGCGCCAGCGCAACAAGGCGGCGGTGGCGCCCGTGCGGATCCTGGCCGGCGCCCTCCTCGACGGCGCGCCCTGCCGCGACCTTCGCGTCAGCCCCGACCACGCCATCTTCCTCGATGGGCATCTGGTGCTGGCGCGGATGCTGGTGAACGGTGAGACTGTCATCCAGGAAGACTGGTGCCGGACCGTGACCTACTATCACCTCGAACTCGAAGGCCATGGGCTGCTGGTATCCGACGGCGCGGTGACCGAGAGCTACCTCGACGACGGCAATCGGAGCCTCTTCGACAACGCCTCCGTCGCGCGGATTGCGGTCGATTTCGAGATGCATCGCGGCAACGGGACTTACGCCGGGGCGGCCTGCGCACCGGTGATGTCCGCGGGACCGAGGCTGGATCGCATCCTGTCGCGCATGGCGCAGCAAGCCCGGAAATCCGAACGCGCCGCCTGACATGCGGCATCCGGTGACGGAAAGGCATGGCATGACGCCCGCCGTCACCGCCTGATATGGGCGGCCCCTGGTCCTTGCGGACGGGGCCGCTTTGGCTTGCGCTCAGCCGCGCCGTGTCGGTGGCGCGATCCTCCCCGCGCCTGATTGGTCTGGGAAGGCGCCTCCTGCGCGGACCGGCGCGTCGAACGACCGTTCGCACCCCCCGCGATCCATGCCTTGTATCCTGCCGATCGCCCGCGCGACGGCATGCAGGTCGTCGGCGATGAAGGCACACAGGCGCCGATCCGCCTCCGTCGCCTGCAGCAGATCGGGCACCATCACCACCATCATCCCGGCCGCCGCGGCGGCGTGCAGGCCATGCGGCGAATCCTCCAAGGCGAGGCAAGTCTCGGGCGCCAGTCCCAGCCGTTCCGCGGCGCGCAGAAACGGGTCGGGCGCCGGCTTGCCGCGGTCGTAGTCCCCGCGCGCGACCACGGCATCGAAGCACTCCGCCAGGCCGTGCGCAGCAAGGTTGCGCCGCACCGCCTCATGAGATGAGGAGGTGGCGATCGCCCGCCTCAACCCCCATGCGTCGAGCAGCGCGAGCAATTCCCGCACGCCGGGCATCAGCGCAGGCCCTTCGGCCGCGCGCGTCGCGTAGTGCCGCGTCCATGTCGCCTCATAGGCCTCCACGTCGAACCCGCCGCCGAAATGGGCTTGCAGCCGGGCATGGTTGTCGGGCGCGGCCCCGCCAATCAGGCTGAGGAAGACCGCGTCGGGCAGGTCCCGTCCGTGATCAAGCGCCGCCGCGCGCGCGGCGTCCCGGTGGATCGATTCCGTGTCGAACAGCAGGCCATCCATGTCGAACACGATGCCGGCGGGCATCCGGGGCAAGCGCATCCGGCCATCCTGGTGCTGAACCGGCGCATACTGGCACGGCCGCCCCGCCAGGGCTTCCGGGCCGGCGGCGGCGGTGCGACAAACACGACCGACCAGCAGGGAGCCCCGCCGATGACCACCGACCGTTACGACCTGATCCTCAAGGGCGGGCATGTGGTGACCGCCTGGGGGGTGGAGACCGCTGACGTCGCCGTGCGCGACGGTCGCATCGCCACGCTGGGCGACCTGCGCCATGCCGAGGCCGCCGAGACCATCGATTGCGCCGGCCTGCACGTGCTGCCCGGCCTGATCGACCCGCATGTGCATCTGCGCGACCCCGGCGACCCGACGGTCGAATCCATCGAGACCGGCACCAGGGCGGCGGTGCTGGGTGGCCTGACGGCGGTGTTCGACATGCCCAACACGACGAAATCCGTCGTGAGCCGCGAGATCCTCGACGAGAAGCGCGCCTTCCTCGAAGGTCGCGCCTGGTGCGATGTCGGGCTGTATGTCGGCGCGTCGAAGAAGAACATCGCCGAACTCGCGGAGCTGGAACTCCAGCCGAATGTCTGCGCCGTGAAGGTCTTCGCCGGGTCATCGACCGGCGATCTGCTGGTCGAGGACGATGCCAGCCTGGAAGCCGTGATGCGGTCCGGCCGCCGGCGCATCTGCTATCATTCCGAGGATGAGTATCGGCTGCAGGAACGCAAGCCGATGTTCACACCAGGGATGCCGCATCGCAATCACATGGAATGGCGCGATGTGGAAACCGCGATGCTGGGCACCAAGCGGCTGATGGCGATCGCGCGCAAGACCGGCCGCGCCGCGCATATCCTGCATGTCTCAACCGCCGAGGAGCTCGCCTACCTCCGCGACTTCCGCGATGTCTGCACGGTCGAGGTGCTGCTGAACCACTTGACCCAGACCGATGAAGCCTATGACCGCCTGGGTGGATACGCGGTGATGAACCCGCCGATCCGCGACCAGCGGCACCTCGATGCCGCCTGGGCGGCGGTGGCGGATGGCACGGTCGATTGCATCGGGTCCGACCACGCGCCGCATTCTCGCGAAGCCAAGGAACGCCCCTGGCCCAACACCGCTGCCGGGCTGACAGGCGTGCAGACGCTGGTGCCGCTGATGCTGGACCATGTGACATCCGGGCGGCTGTCGATCTCGCGGCTGGTGGATCTGATGTGTGCCGGCCCGGCGCGGGTCTATGGCGCGCTGAACAAGGGGCGGCTGGCGGCCGGCTACGATGCCGACTTCACGCTGGTCGATCTCAAGCGCCAGCGGATGATCCGCAACGACTGGCTGGCGACGCCCGCTGGCTGGACGCCGTTCGACGGCACCGTCTGCACCGGCTGGCCGGTGGCGACCATCATCCGCGGCCAGGCGGTGATGCGCGAGGACGAGGTGCTGGGCGCGCCGCTGGGCAAGCCGGTGTCCTTCGCGGAGACGCATCGTTGACGGCCGAGGAGGCCATCACGTCCCGACGTTCGATCCGCGCCTTCCTGCCGGATACGGTGGCGCAGGCGGATGTCGAGCGGTTGCTCGACATCGCCGCGCGCGCACCCTCTGGCACCAACATGCAGCCCTGGCGCGGCCATGTCGTGACCGGGGCACCGTTGAAGCGGCTGTCCGCCGCGCTGGTTGCCGAACACATGGCCGGCCGGCATGGGACAGCCGAATACCGCTACTATCCGGAGACCTTTCCCGAACCCTTCCTGTCGCGCCGGCGCAAGGTGGGGTGGGACCTGTACGGACTGCTGGGCATCCAGCGTGGCGAGAGTGCGAAGATGCAGGCGCAGCACGCGCGCAACTTCGACTTCTTCGGCGCGCCGGTCGGCATCATCTTCACCATCGACCGGCGGCTGGAGATCGGGTCGTGGCTCGACTACGGCATGTTCCTGGGCAATGTCATGGCCGCGGCGCGTGGGATGGGGCTGGACACCTGCGCACAGGCCGCCTTCGCAGCCCATCACGCCACCATCCGCCAGCATGTCCCGATCCCGCAGGATGAGGTCGTGGTCTGCGGCATGGCGCTGGGCCGCGCCGACCCGACGGCCGCGGTGAACACGCTGGTGACCGAACGCGCGCCCGCGCGGGACTTCTGCCGCTTCCTCGGCTGGGAGTGAGCATGCCGCCACTGACGGGTGCGGCGCTGTGGGTCCGGCTGGTCACCATCGCCGCCCTGTGGGGCGGGGCGCTGCCGCTGATCCGATACCTTTCGGGCTACCTGACGCCCTTCGCCATGGCCGGGGTGCGGGGCGTGCTGGCCGCGGTGGTGGTGTTCCTGTTCCTGTGGATGCGCGGGCAGCTGGGGGGCTTCACGCGCAAGGTCGCGGTGGGGGCGCTGGTGCTGGGCACCTTCAGCGGCGTGCTGCCCAACACGCTGCTACCGATCGCGCTGATGCGGATCGAGGCCGCGCCGGCCGCGCTGATCCAGGCGACCGGGCCGCTCATGATCACCCTGCTCGCGGGGCTGTTCCTGCCGGGGGAAAAACCGACGGCGCGTATGATGCTGGGCATCGGCATCGGGTTTGCCGGCATCCTGCTGGTGATCGGGCCGGGCGGCCTGGGCGAGGGAACGCTGCTGGCCGTCGGGCTGCTGCTGATCGCGACGCTGTCCTATGCCATCAGCACCATCTGGGTGCGCAAGGCGCCACGCGGGCCGGCGGCCGCCCTGGCGCTGGGGCAGCAGGCGGTGTCGGGCCTGGGCGCGGGCACACTGGCGCTGATGGTCGATGGGCCAGCCGCGCTGGTGCAGCCGGGCGAGGTCTGGGTGCTGGCTGTGGTGTTGGCGATTTTCGCTACCGCCATACCGCTGACGCTGTTCCTGGGGTTGGCGACCCGCGCGCGGGCGGCGGATGCGGCGATGGTGGGCTACCTCCAGCCGGTGTTCGCCACGGTGATCGCGGCGCTGTGGCTGGGGGAAGTGCCGGCGTGGCAGGTGGTGGCCGGCGGGATGGTGGTGCTGGCGGGCGTGGCGGTGGTCACGACGCGGCGTTGAGTTTGGACGCCGGAGGCCGGGTTGCGTGGCGTCCGGTTCCGCGCGATGCGGCGACGTCATGGATGATGGGGCGAAGATGACAGGGGAAACGGCGCCGGCGACAGCCCGGCAGCCGGCGCGGTCGGCCCGGCCCGGCCCGGCGGTGGCGCCACGGCGCATCGTCATCCTGGGGAATGCTGGCAGTGGCAAATCCACCCTGGCGCGGCGGATTGGGGAACGGCGCGGACTGCCCGTGGTGCATCTCGACCGGCTGTTTTAGGAACCGGGCTGGGTGGAGCCGGACCCCGTGGCCTTCCGCGCGCGGGTGCGCGGCGCGCTGGCCGGCGACGACTGGGTCTGCGAGGGCAATTATTCCCGCAAGACCTTCGACCTGCGCCTGCCCCGCGCCGATCTGGTGATCTGGCTGGACACGCCGCGGGCAACCTGCCTGGCGCGGGTGCTGCTTCGCAGCCTTCGCAACGCGCCGCGGCCCGATCGGGCGGATGGCTGCGAGGAACGCTTCGACCGGGCTTATTTGGCCTTCCTGCGGTATGTCTGGACCTTCGCGCGCAATACCGCGCCGCGGATGGAGCGCGAGCGCTGCGCCATCGCGCCCGATGTGCCGGTGGTGCGGCTGCGCGGACCAGCGCGCATCGCGGCCTTCGTCGCGGGCTGAAGCGCGTCAGGCGCTGACCTGCGCGATCCAGTCGGCCAGGTTATAATGCATCGTCACCCGCGCGATCCGGCCGTCCCGGATGGCGTAGAAGGCGCCCGCCGGGATGCGATAGGTCTGGCCGCGGGCGTCCGGCAGGCCCTCATCGGTGGCAAGGTATACGCCTTCCACGGTGAACTCCGCCGCGGCGCGGGTGCCGGTGGCATCGGCCATGATGGCGATGTCCGCCAGGCGTTCGCGGTAGCAGCGGTCCATGCGCGTCATGAAGGCGGCGAAGGCGTCGCGGCCGGTCTCCCGTCCGCCCTGGTTCACGTCATGGGCCACGTCGTCGGCGAGCAGGCCGAGCATTGCGGCGCGGTCGCCGCGGTTGAAGGCGTCGAGATAGGCGGCGATTACCGATGCGGCGTCCAAGGCGGGGTTCCTTGCAGGGATGGTTCGTCACCGGATAACCGAGGCCGCCCGCGCCGTCACCGATAGCCCATGCGCGCGAATGTTTGGCGATGCAGTCCTTGGAGAGGGGCGTCGCCCCTCTCCAAACCTCACCCCACCAAAGGCTTAAGGCCTTTGGAAACCTCCAACCTGGTGCTGAACGCCGACAGTCGGTGCCAAGATTATTGCCCGTGAGGCCCGCCCTGCGTGACAGACGCCAGGGTCCCGCGGTCCAGGGACCCGTTGGTCCCTGGCGGGGTGGTTTGGAGGGGCAGCGCCCCTCCATTCTTCGCGCCCATTGGGCACAGCGCTCCGACCGGGTGATTTCGCCGAGGCGGGATGTGTTCTATAGGTGCGCCGCAACAACACCAGCACACCCGGATCGCCCAATGCCGCAGAAGCCGCCGAGCTTCCAGGACATCATCCTGCGCCTCCATCGCTTCTGGGCGGAGCGGGGCTGCGTGATTCTCCAGCCCTATGACATGGAAGTGGGTGCGGGCACCTTCCACCCGGCGACGACGCTGCGCGCGCTGGGGCCGAAGCCGTGGAAGGCCGCCTATGTGCAGCCATCCCGCCGGCCGTCGGATGGGCGGTACGGGGAAAACCCGAACCGGTTGCAACATTACTACCAGTACCAGGTGATCCTGAAGCCATCGCCGCCCGACCCGCAGGGACTGTTGATCGAATCCTATCGCGCGCTCGGCATCGATCCTGGCCTGCATGACATCCGCTTCGTCGAGGATGACTGGGAAAGCCCGACGCTCGGCGCCTGGGGCCTGGGTTGGGAAGTGTGGTGCGACGGGATGGAGGTGACGCAGTTCACCTATTTCCAACAGGTCGGCGGCATTGCGTGTGAGAAGCCCTCGGCCGAACTGACCTATGGGTTGGAGCGGCTGGCCATGTATATCCAGGGCGTCGAGAATGTGTACGACCTGGCCTACAACGACGACGGCGTGAAGTATGGCGAAGTGTTCCTGCGCGCCGAGCAGGAGTATTCCGCCCACAACTTCGAACACGCCGATATCGGGATGCTGTTCCGGCACTTCGAGGATGCGGAGAAGGAATGTGCCGCGCTGCTCGAACGGAACCTGGCGCTGCCGGCCTATGACCAGTGCATCAAGGCATCCCACCGCTTCAACCTGCTGGATGCGCGCGGCGCGATCAGCGTCACGGAGCGGGCCGCCTATATCGGCCGGGTGCGGACCATGGCGAAGGGATGCTGCGAGGCTTGGCTGGCGCGCGAGACCGTTTGATCTTGCGTGGCGGGGTGCGTTCTACCATATCATGACGTCATTCTACC
Source organism: Acetobacteraceae bacterium (assembly GCA_022842185.1). Classification (GTDB taxonomy): domain Bacteria; phylum Pseudomonadota; class Alphaproteobacteria; order Acetobacterales; family Acetobacteraceae; genus Neoroseomonas. The sequence continues at coordinate 70,995 of JALHQB010000005.1, read as the reverse complement.
ATGAGGGTGTCGTGGGGCAGTTGAACATCAAGGACGATGCGCTGATCGCCGATGCCAAGGAGTTGGCGGCGCTGCTCGGCACCTCCGCCACCGGGGCGGTTCGGGAGGCTGTGCAGGAGCGGTTGGCGCGCGAGAAAGCCGCGAAGGACGATATGGTCGCGGCCATCCTTGCCATCGGGGACCGTGTGCGGCGGACCCTGCCGCCCGGCGTGACGAGCGACCATAGCGACCTGTATGACGAGCACGGCCTGCCGCGATGATCGTCGATACCTCCGCGGTCATCGCCATGCTGTTCGGCGAACCCGAGGCCGCGGCCTTTGCCAGGGCCATCGAGACAGCACCGAAGCGCAGGATCTCCGCGGCATCCTGGGTGGAGGCGGCGCTGGTGGCGGATAACAGGAGCGTCCAGGCTTCGGCTGAATTCGACGCCTTCATGGATCGGCTGGGCCTGGAAGTCATGCCCTTCACGCCGGACCAGGCGCGCCGTGCCCGGGACGCGCATCGCCGCTTCGGCAAAGGGCGGCACCCGGCCCGGCTCAACCTGGGTGACTGCTTTGCCTATGCGCTGGCGCAGGAACGCAACGAACCGCTGTTGTTCAAAGGCGAAGACTTCGCCCAAACCGATGTGAAGGCTGCCATCTAGTGCCTGAATTGCTGCTTGAACTGTTCTGCGAGGAAATCCCGGCGCGCATGCAGGCGCGGGCGGCGGAAGACCTGTCGCGGATGTTCGCCGAACGCTGTGCGGCGTTGATCGAGGCCCCGGCGGTGACGTTCCACGGCCCCCGGCGGATCGGACTGTCGGTGCTGCTGCGCGATGCGGTGACGACGGAAGGGCGCGAGGAACGCGGGCCGCGGGTTGGCGCGCCGGAGCAGGCGCTGGACGGGTTCGTGCGCAAGCATGGCGTCGCACGCGATGCGCTGACGCAGGAGGGCGCCTTCTGGGTGCTGGCGAAGCCGGGCGAGACGGTGCAGGCGCGCGCGCTGGTCGCGGCGGCGGTGCCGGCGATCATCCGGGCGTTTCCCTGGCCGAAGTCGATGCGCTGGGGCGGGTCGTCGGCGATGACCTGGGTACGGCCGCTGAAGCGCATCCTGTGCGTGCTGGATGGGGCGGTGGTGCCGTTCGACCTGCGGGCCGGCGATGATGATGGGCATGGGCTGGTATCGGGTGACCTGACCGAGGGCCACCGGATGATGGCGCCGGGTGCCTTCGCGGTGCGCGGGCTGGCGGATTACGCGGAAGGGCTGCGCGAACGGCGGGTGGTGCTGGATGCGACGGAACGCGCGCGGCTGATCCGCGAGGGCATCGACGCGCTGTGCGCGGCCGAGGGGCTGGCTGTTGTGCCGGATGAGGCGCTGGTGACCGAGGTCGCCGGGTTGGTGGAGTGGCCGGTGCCGCTGCTCGGGCGGATCGACGATGCGTTCATGGACCTGCCGCCGGAAGTGATGCGGACGACGATGCGCGTGAACCAGCGGTATTTCGCGCTGCGAAATGCGGATGGGTCGAACCCGGGGTCCCCGCAAAGCGACGCTTTGCGGGGTGGGGCGGCGGCCCGGTTTGCGCTGGTGGCGAACGTTGCGGCGCCGGATGGCGGGGCGGCGATCGTCGCGGGCAATGAGCGGGTGCTGCGGGCGCGGCTGTCCGATGCGCGGTTCTTCTGGGATCTGGATCGGAAGCAGCGGCTGGAGGATTTCCTGCCAAAGCTGGATTCGGTGGTGTTCCATAAGAAGTTGGGGACGCAGGGGCAGCGGGTGGCGCGGCTGGAGCGGTTGGCTGCGCTGATTGCGGAGAAGGTCGGCGCTGATCCGGTGCTGGCTGCGCGGGCGGCGAAGCTGGCGAAGGCTGATCTTGCGTCCGGGATGGTGGGTGAGTTCCCGGAATTGCAGGGGGTGATGGGTCGGTACTATGCGCTCGGTCAGGGTGAGAAGGCTGAGGTCGCGGAGGCGATCGGCGCGCATTACCGGCCGCTTGGACCAGTGGATGAGGTGCCGTCGGAACCCGTAGCGATCACCGTGGCACTGGCGGACAAGTTCGACCAGCTTGCTGGCTTTTTCTCCGCGAACGAGAAGCCCACTGGCTCCGGCGACCCATTCGCTCTACGTCGCGCTGCGCTTGGGGTCATCCGTATCGTCCGGGAGAACGGCCTGAGGTTGCCGCTTTCCCTCATTCTCGCAGAGGCGGTGGACCTTGCGCAGCTGGCTATCGCGCGCGTGCAGGGCGATAGATTGCGGGACGTAAAGGCTGACTACGAAGAGCATCTAGGCGAGTCTTCTCGTGGGCGCGGTCACGTTATACGCGAGGTCACCTCGGACGAGGTCCGTTCGATCCTCGACTTCCTCCTCGACCGCCTCCGCGTCCAACTCCGCGCCGAGGGCACCCGCCACGACGTCGTCACCGCCGTCCTCGGCGCCACCCCGGATGACGACCTGAACCGCCTGCTCGCCCGCGCCGCTGCCGTCCGCGTCTTCGTCGAATCCGACGCCGGCGCGAACCTGCTCGCCGCCTACAAGCGCGCCGCCAACATCCTCCGAATCGAGGAAAAGCGCGACGGCCACACCTTCGACACCGGCTATGCGCATGATCTGCTGAAGGCGCGGGAGGAAGACGCCCTCGCCACCGCACTGGAAGCCGCCGCCACACGAATCGAAACCGATCTTGCCGCCGAAGCGTTCGAACCCGCGATGGACGCCATGGCGACCCTCCGCACACCCGTTGACGCTTTCTTCGACAAAGTCATCGTCAATGACGCGGATGCCGCCATCCGCGAAAACCGCCTGAAACTGCTCGCCCGGCTCCGCGCCACGATGGATGCGGTCGCCGATTTCTCGAAGATCGAAGCCTGAGGGGGAACCCGCGATGACTCAGTGGGTCTATAGCTTTGGCGCCGACCGCAATGAGGGGCGCGCGGAGATGCGCAACCTGCTTGGCGGCAAGGGCGCAAATTTGGCGGAAATGGCCTCGATCGGCCTGCCCGTTCCCCCCGGCTTCACCATCACCACCGAAGTCTGCACCTGGTACTACCAGCACGGGCAGCACTATCCCGCCGACCTCGAAGCCCAGGTGAAGGCGGGCCTCGAACGCGTCGAACAGGCCGTGGGCAATAAATTCGGCGACCACCACAAGCCGCTGCTCGTCTCCGTGCGCTCCGGCGCGCGGGTGTCGATGCCGGGCATGATGGACACGGTGCTGAACCTCGGCCTGAACGACGCGACGGTCGAAGGGCTGGTCGCGGCATCGGGCGATGCGCGCTTCGCGTGGGACAGCTACCGCCGCTTCATCCAGATGTACGGCTCGGTGGTGCTCGGCGTGGACCACCACCGCTTCGAGGAAATCATCGAGCACATCAAGCTCGACACCGGCAAGATCGAGGACACGGAACTCACCGCCTCCGAATGGCATCGCGTCGTCGATGGCTACAAGGAGATGGTCGCAGAGGTCACCCGCAAGCCCTTCCCGCAGGACCCGTGGGAACAGCTGTGGGGCGCGGTCGGCGCCGTGTTCTCATCCTGGCAGAACCAGCGCGCCGTCACCTATCGCCGCCTGCATGACATCCCCGCCGAATGGGGCACCGCGGTGAATGTCCAGGCGATGGTCTTCGGCAATATGGGCGAGGATTGCGCGACCGGCGTCTGCTTCACCCGCGACCCGTCGACCGGCGAGAATATCTTCTACGGCGAATACCTGATCAACGCGCAGGGCGAGGACGTCGTCGCCGGCATCCGCACGCCGCAGCCCATGGCCGATCTCAAGGCCAAGCCGGGCGAGCGCAGCATGGAAAAGGCGATGCCCGCCGCCTACGCCGAATTGGTGAAGGTGCGTGAGACGCTTGAGCGCCACTACACCGACATGCAGGACATCGAGTTCACGGTGCAGTCGAACAAGCTGTACATGCTGCAGACGCGCAACGGGAAGCGCACCGCGGCCGCATCGCTCAAGATCGCCGTGGACATGGCACGCGAAGGGCTGATCGACCACACCGAAGCCGTGAAGCGCGTGAACCCCGCAGCCCTCGACCAGTTGCTGCACCCGACGCTCGACCCCAAGGCCGCGCGCAAGGTGCTGGCCAAGGGCCTGCCGGCCTCCCCCGGTGCGGCGTCGGGCATCGTCGTCTTCAGCGCGGATGAAGCCGAAGCCCGCGCGCAGAAGGGTGAATCCGTCATCCTGGTGCGCATCGAGACCTCGCCCGAGGACATCCACGGCATGCACGCCGCCAAGGGCATCCTGACCACCCGCGGCGGCATGACGAGCCACGCGGCGGTCGTCGCCCGCGGCATGGGCCGCCCTTGCGTGGCCGGCTGCGGCGGCGTGTCGGTGGACTACAACAACCAGGTGCTGTCGTCGGGCGGCATCCAGGTGCGCGGCGGCGAGATCCTGACCATCGATGGCGGCACCGGCGAGGTCTTCGTGGGTTCCGTCGCCATGGTCGAACCGAAGCTGTCGGGCGATTTCGAAACGCTGATGGGCTGGGCGGACCAGGTGCGGCGGCTGAAGGTCCGCGCCAATGCCGAAACCCCGCTGGATGCCGAAACGGCCCGCAAGTTCGGCGCCGAGGGCATCGGCCTGTGCCGCACCGAACACATGTTCTTCGACCCCGAGCGCATCGGCGCGGTGCGCCAGATGATCATGGCGGAGACGGAATCCGGCCGGCGCACCGCCCTCGCCCGCCTGCTGCCGTTCCAGCGGCAGGATTTCATCGACCTGTTCCGCATCATGGCGGGGCTGCCAGTCACCATCCGCCTGCTCGACCCGCCGCTGCATGAATTCCTGCCGCATAGCGACTACGAAATCGCCGAAGTGGCGAAGTCACTCGGCGCCGATGTGGATGCGATGCATCGTCGGGCGCAGGAATTGTCGGAAGCCAACCCGATGCTGGGCCATCGCGGCTGCCGGCTCGGCATCTCCTTCCCCGAGATCTACGAGATGCAGGCCCGCGCGATCTTCGAGGCCGCCTGCGCGATCGGGAAAGAGACCCACAAGGCGCCGCACCCCGAGGTGATGATTCCGCTGGTGGCGACGCGCCGCGAATTGGAGATCACCCGAGCGCAGATCGACCGCATCGCGCAGGAAGTCTTCGCCGAGACGAAGTACCACGTGGAATACAGCGTCGGCACGATGATCGAACTGCCCCGCGCCTGCCTCACCGCCGATGCGATCGCCGAGGGCGCCGACTTCTTCTCCTTCGGCACCAACGACCTGACGCAGACCACCTTCGGCCTGTCGCGCGACGACGCCGGCAAGTTCCTGCCGCTGTATGTGGAGAAGGGCATCTTCCCGAAGGACCCCTTCGTGTCGATCGACCCGGATGGCGTCGGCGCGCTGGTGAAGATCGCCGCCGAGAAAGGGCGGCGCGTGAAGCCGGACCTCAAGCTCGGCATCTGCGGCGAACATGGCGGCGATCCTGCATCCATCCATTTCTGCGAGAGCGTCGGACTGGATTACGTGTCGTGCTCGCCGTATCGCGTGCCGGTGGCACGTCTGGCGGCAGCGCAGGCGGCGCTGGCCAGTGGTGGGGGCGACCGCACGGCTTGAGTGGTGGAGGGGCGCCGCCTCCTTGGCGCTCACATCGCGTGGAACGGACAGTTGAAGAGGAGCTTTGCCCCTCTCCAAACCTCACCCCACCAAAGGCTTCAGGTCCTTTGGCTGGGGTGAAACCCCTCCAACCTGTCGCCTATTACGCCGTGCGTCGCAGCACCGGCAGGCGGGCGCGGATCAGGCCCAGCGCCGGGTCCGCGGCATCCAGGATCGGTGGCACGCAGGCCGCCTTCGCATAGCGGCTTCCGGGCGCGCGGTCGAAGCCCGGGCGCATCGCAACCACGCCGGGGTTGTCGAACAGGTGCCTGTTGCCATCGTCGAAATACGATTCCGACAACGCGCCATCCGCAACCAGCACGCCATGCGCGTCCAACTCCAGGTGCCAATACGTCACGGCGCGGCACCAGGTTTCCTGGATGATGCCGGCGCCATCCACCAGCATCCGCGCCGGCACCAGCCGGCCATCCAGCAGCATGCCGTGCTCGGGTGAAACCCGCATATCGCGGAACGGCACGCCAGCGCCCAGCGCGCCGGCACGGATCAACACAGGGGCGACCGCCGCAGGGTCCCGCAGGTGGGCGAAGTCGATGTCCATGTGACCCACCCAGCGCAGCGCCTGGATGCGTGCAGACCCGGATACGACAACCACCAGATCCCCCGCGCGCAGGGTTTCGACCGGAACCTCGCCACGCGGCGTCAGGATGCGGGTGCCTTCGGCGAAGCAGACGACGCTTTCGAACTCGTAGGCCCGCACCACCGCGCCGCTGGCTGTGTGGGTGTACCACGTGGCTCCGCCCACGGTGCTGACGGACCACGCGTTCTCGTCGGGGACGGTGCTCCAGCCTTCGAGGTACAGGGTGTCGGTGCCGGCGCCGCCCAAGGCGATGTCGTTGCCATCGCCGATATTCCACACGACGGTGTCGTCGCCATCGCCGGCACTGACGTAATCCCTGCCCTGCCCGCCGATGAGGCTGTCATTGCCGGAGCCGCCGTAGATGTAGTCCCCGCCATGGGTGGCATCATCCATGGCACTGCCGATGATGGTGTCGTTGCCGCCATCGCCGTTGAGGGCCGGCCCGATCCGGGCGCCACTGCCATCATCCAACCCCACGCCGCTGGCGACGATGCTGTCATTGCCCTCGCCGGCGGAAATCTGTTGGATTCCGGTCCAGGCGCCATCGACAGTCACCGCGATCGTGTCATTGCCCGACCCGCCATCGATGAAATACCCATCGCCGCCGGAATCGGTGATGCTGTCGTCGTTGGAGCCGCCATACAGGTTGTCGTATCCCGCGCCACCAACCAGCGTGTCGTTTCCTGCCTCCCCGCGCAGGAGGTCATCGCCCGCGCCGCCCTCGACCAGGTCGGCACCGCCCCCTGACAGGATGGCATCGTTGCTGCCGCCCATTATGAATGTATCGGCACCGCTGCCGGTGCGGATGGTGAAGTCCTCGACATTGACGACGCGGCTGCCGTCACTGCCCGTCAGCACACCGGCGCCATCGACGGTGAAGCTCAGCGCCGGGTCGGTCAAACGGGTGAGATCCAGGAAGTCGTCACCCGCCCCGCCATCCACCGAGACGGTGCCCATCGCATAGATACTGTCATCGCCGGTGCCGGCATCGGCTGAATCCGAGCCGATGTTGAGGTTGATGTAGTCGCCTCCGCCGCCCGCGATGATGCTGTCGTCACCGGTGCCGCCGTACAGCCCATCACCCTGATAGTTCGGGTCATCGATATCGGTGCCGATGATGGTGTCGTTGCCGGTACCGCCGAGGATGTCCGGCGCGACCAGGAAGCCACCATTGTTCAGCCCCGGACCGCTGGCGACGATGCTGTCGTCACCGTCCCCGCCAAGGATCTGTGGGCCGCCGGCATAGACGCCATCGACCGTCACCGCGATCGTGTCATTGCCCGCCCCGCCATCGAGGACGAAGCCGTTACCCCCGGAATCGGTGATGCTGTCGTCATTCGCGCCGCCGATCAGGGAGTCGAATCCAGCGCCACCGACCAGCGTGTCATTGCCGTCGTCGCCCTGGATGACATCATTGCCCGCGCCACCCACCAGGCTGTCATCGCCCCCGGCGCCGGACATCGTGTCGTTGCCACCCAGCCCATCCTGGAGATCCGCGGCGTCATCGCCGGTGAAAACGTCATTCCCGCCGGTCGGCCCGGAGATCGTGTCGCCGCCGCTGTTGGTCCAAGACATCCAGACTCTCCCGGCCCGCGCCTGGCTCAACCCGGTTCCGGTGATGCGCCCTGCCGGTCACGTGGCGGGACCCGCCCGGCGCCAGCGCGCGACCGCCCACCCCCCGCAGCCGACGGCCGGAAGGGGGCTGTCTCACCGGCCGAGGCAGCCTATGGCGCCAATGAGATGGTTCACATCATCAGAAGTGATGAAAAACTGAAATTGTATACATAGTGCGCGATCGCGCTACCGTGATCGACCCATTGTCTCGCCTTGGCCTGAAGAATCACATGCCCGAATTCGACAACGCGGAGGGCTGGACCCTTTGCTGCCGGAACCCCGCCACGCCATGCCGCTGAAACGCATGGCGCGGCAATCGGACGCATTGCGCCTGCCCGACCATGCGGTGCTGGAAGCTTTCGGCACCGGCGCCATCGTGCTGGACCAGGAAGGGCTTCTGGTGTTCGCCAACCGCGCGGCGCATAGCCTGATGCAGCGTGGCCCGCTGCGGCTGGTGCCGGCGCTGGACCGCCGCCGCCCGGGCCAGCCGGCACTGCGCCTGGACGGACCGACCCCCGCCGCTACCGCGCGCCTGAATGCCTTGGCCGGAATCGCCGCGCGCGGCGGCCCGGGCGGGGCCATGCGCCTGTTCGGGGCGGGTGACGGGGCGCTGCGCATCCTCATCACGCCCCTGCCCGATGTCATGGATGACGCCGCGGGGTCCGGCCGGGCGCTGCTGCTGGTCGAGGATATGCGCGCCGTCCGAGCGCTGCCGTTCGATGCGCTCCAGGCGCTGTACGCCTTCACCCGGGCCGAGACCGCGGTGGCCGAGGCCCTTCTGGCCGGCCAAACCGCCGAACAGATCGCCGCGGCGCGCCAGGTGGGCGTGCCCACCATCCGCAGCCAGGTCCGCGCTATATTGGACAAGACCGGCGCGCGGAGCGTGCGCGATCTCGGCCGCTTCATCGCCGCGCCCTGACCGCAGGAGCGGTGGCGGCTTACGATGCGCGGCCAGAGGCTGGGAGACCTCGAAACCCGCCGCACAGCGCGGTGTGCCCCGATACGGGCGGGGGCTGGTGCCGGATTCCCGGGTCAGGCGCTCAGTCGAACCATGGCATGCATGGCACGCTCTAGATCTTTGTTTTACCGTGTGATTCAGACCTTCGGCGCTTTCGCACCCACGGACATCACGCGCTACGCCGCCGGTCCCCCACGGCGGGCCATCATCCGGTTGCCCGGCCTTTCACTGACATAGGCCACCTCGGCGAAGCTTCTCAGCCGGTGCTCCACGCTGTCGAAGGCGCTGCGCTGCGCCGGCGTCAGCGCCGCATCCGGCGTGTCCCGCCGATGCGCCAGATACCGCGCCAGCATCCCCGCCCCGCGCCGATGCGCCGCGGCGACCATCGCGCCCTCGGTCAAGGTGATGGTCGAACCGTCCATCGCGGTGATGGTCGCCCCGGCCGCTTCCAGCGTGCCGCCGCGGGCGAGGATCGTCTCCTGCCGCGCCAGGTAGTCCGACATCGCGGCTTCCTGCGCCGCGGGGCTGCGGAGGAATCCGGCCTCATCGGTCACGCCATGGCGGGCCGCGGCCGGGGTCCAGGCCCCGGCGCCATCCATCCAACCGATGTCGCGCAGCGTCATGGGAATGAACTGGTACCGGCCCAGCGCGCCCGAGGACGGGTTGCGCAGGCCATACCCGTCCTGCGCGTGTTCGGCGCTGCGTTCCGCCTGGGCGATGCGGTGGCGGAAATCGGCGTTTGGGCGGCCTTCCCAAGGGCGCAGCGCGGCCTCTGCCGTGACGGCCGGCCGGGCGACCGCCGCCATGGCGACCGGTGCGGGCGCGATCACCGGCCGGGCCGCGTTCCGCGCCGGGCTGGGCGAGGCCACCGGCGTCGCGCGGGCGAGTTCGGGCTTGAAGTCGCGATGCTTGGCCGCCCGCGCCGGAGTCACGGCTGGGGGCCTGGGCAGCGCGGCCTGGCGCGTGGGTGGGGTGCTCGGCATGGCCGGCATATTCTGCCGGGGTATTCGTCAATGGGTGGTAAGTGGGGCCAGGACCGCTCCCGGTGGCGGGGCGCGCATTCCGCACGGCCCTTCGGCGCTAGATCCAGCGCCGCACCCGGCCACGATAGGCGTCATAGGCCGCACCGAAGCGGGCCGCGAGATAGGCTTCCTCCTTCGCCACCACCAGCCGGTCGAGCAGCAGGTGGCCCAGCAGCAGCGCCACCCAGCCCCACAGGTCGCCCCAATGCAACGCGAAGCCCGCTATGCCGACCAGGAAGCCGAGATAGATCGGGTTTCGGCTGAAGCGGAACGGCCCGGCCTCGACCATGGCGGTATCGGGCCGGTCCGGGCGCGGGTCGTTGCCGGCCTTGACCAGCACCAGCAGCGCCCAGCCGGTCAGGGCCAGCGCGGCGAAGAAGACCGGCATCGCGAAGCCCGGCAGCGGCGGGCCGATCGGTACCGGCACCAGCCGATGCAGCGCCCATGCGCCGGCGAGCAGCACCGCCACCAGCACCGGCGGCGGGATGCGGACGCCGGGCCCGTGCTCGCTCACGCCTCGTCACGCCCTTTCAGGCGCATCCAGCCGGGGATGCGCGGCGTCACCACCGCCTGCTGATCGGCGGCCTGGAACGGCGCGCGGTCCAGCGCATCAATGCGCAGCAAGGCCAGCCCCTGCCCGTCCCGGCCCGACCGCATCTCGCCGATCTCGGCGCCCGCCGCGTCGGTCAGCGCGGCGCCGGGCGCGGGCAGTGCACCCTCGATGCCAACCGGCACCAGCCGCCGCTTGACCAGCCCGCGATAGCGCGTGCGCGCCGTCAGCTCCTGGCCCATGTAGCAGCCCTTGGACCAGGAAATGCCGTGCAGCTCATCGAAGCCGGCTTCCAGCAGGACCGATTTTTCTGACTGCATGTCGCGCGACCCGTCCGGCAGGCCGAGGCGCAGGCGATGGCGGTCGTAATCCTCCGCGGTCGAATCGGTCGGCAGGGCGGTGGGGGAAAGCACGCGCCAGCCGGCCTCGGGCAGCCGCGGGTCGGGCAAGATGATGGCGGCCCCGACCGGGGCGGCGCCCCAGGCGGCATGGACCTGCCAATCCTCGGACGCATCGCGCAGCGTCACCTTCGACCGCAGCCGGAACCGCGTCAGGCGTTGCACGAGGCCGGGGATCAGCGCGCGCTCGGCATCCAGCAGCAGCACGTCATCCGATGGGATCACGAAGAAATCCGCCAGCCACTTCCCCTGCGGCGTCAGCAGCGCCGCCCAGGCGGCCTGGCCTTCGGGGATGGCGGCGACGTCGTTCGACACCAGGCCGTTGAGGAAAGCGACCCGGTCGGGTCCGGCCAGTTCCAGCACGCCACGTTCGGGAAGCAGGGCTATGGGCATGGGCCAACAGGTGAGGCGGATCGGGCCGCGCTGCAACCTCCCCCCCGGCGCGCGGGCGTGGTAAGGCGCCGCGCGTGCGTATCCTGTTCATCACCTCGACCCGGATCGGCGATGCGGTGCTGTCCACCGGGGTCATCGATCATCTGATGCGCGCGCATCCGGATGCGCGCTTCACCGTCGCGGTCGGTCGGGTGGCCGAAGGCGTCTTCGCGCGGATGCCCGCGCTGGACCGCATCATCCCGATCGAGAAGAAGCGATTCGGCCTGCATTGGCTTGGGCTGTGGCGAGACGTGGCCTTCACGCGGTGGGACCTGGTGGTGGATCTGCGCGGGTCGGCGATCGCCTGGCTGCTGCTGGCCGGGCGCCGCGCGGTGATGCGCGGGGGACGGCGGCCGGGACACCGGCTGCTGCATATCGCGGCGACGCTGGGCATCACCCCTGCCCCGCGGCCGGTCGCCTGGTTTGGCCCGGCCGAGGCCGCCAAGGCCGCCTCGCTGCTGCCGAATGGCGCAGCGATCCTCGCCCTTGGGCCGACCGCCAATTGGGTGCGCAAGGTCTGGCCGGCGGATCGCTTCCTGACGCTGGCGCGTCTGCTGACGGGGCCGGGCGGCGCGCTGGAAGGCGCGCGGATCGTCGTGCTCGGCGGGCCGGGGGCGCAGGAACGCGACATGGCGGCCAGTGTGCTGGCCGGGCTGCCGGGGTCGATCGACCTGGTCGGCGCGCTGGATCTGCCCCAGGCCGCTGCCGTGCTGGCACGCTGCGCGCTGTTCGTGGGCAATGATTCCGGGCTGATGCACCTGTCGGCCGCGACGGGCACGCCCACCATCGGCCTGTTCGGCCCGACGCCGGCATCCGAATACGCGCCGGTCGGGGCCAAGGCGCTGGCGGTGCTGGCGCATGGTCCGCCGGGTGCGGCGCCGATGGGCGCGCTGTCCGCGGCCCAGGTGGCCGGTGATGCGGCGTCCCTGCTGGCGCGCCCGGCGATGGAGGCCGCGCTGTGACCCGACTGTCCGCCCTGATCGTCGCCCGCAACGAGGAAGCCCGGTTGCCGGATTGCCTCGCTTCCGTTGCCTTCGCCGATGAGATCGTGGTGGTGCTGGACCGCAGCACGGACGCCTCCGCCGCGCTGGCCGCCGCCGCCGGTGCGACGATCATCGAAGGTGCCTGGGCATTGGAAGGCGAGCGGCGCAATGCCGGCCTCGATGCCTGCACCGGCGACTGGGTGCTGGAAGTCGATGCCGATGAACGTGTGACGGGCGCGCTGGCGCAGGCGGTGCGCGCCACCATCGCCACCAGCACCGCCGCCTGGCACCAGGTGCCGGTGGACAATTACGTCGGCGACCGGCTGATCCGCTTCGGCTGGGCGGGGTCCTTCGGCACCACATCGGTGCCGCGGCTGTCGCGCAAGGGTGCCAAGCGGTGGCGGCCGCAGCGGGTGCATCCGGGCCTCGACTGGACCGGCCGTGAGGGTGCGAAGATCGAACAGGGTGCGCTGGTGCATCTGGTCGACCGCGACATCTCCGACATGCTGCGCCGGCTGGACAAGTATTCCTCGGCCAAGGCGGCCGACCTGCTCGCCGCCGGAAACATCGGCACGCTGCGGTCCAATGTGCGGCGGTTCTTCTCGCGCGGGTTCAAATCCTACGTGTCGCGCCGCGGGTATCGCGAAGGCGGCTGGGGCGTATTGCTGGCGCTGTGCACCGGGGCCTTCCCGCTGCTGTCCTATCTGAAGGCCGCGCTTGAACCGGACCGCCACCGATGAGGATCGCGCAGGTCATGGCCGGCGCGCCGCATGGCGGGGCGGAAGCCTTCTTCGAACGCCTGTGCCTTGCGCAGCATGCGGCGGGCGACGATGTGCTGCCGGTGATCCGCCGCGACGAGGCCCGCGCCGAACGGCTGCGCGCCGGTGGGCTGGACCCGGTCGAACTGGGTTTCGGCGGTGTCTTCGACCTGTTCACCGGTGCGCGGCTCAATCGCGCGCTGATGCGCTTCGCACCGGCCGTCACCGTGGCCTGGATGAACCGCGCCGCGCGCTTCGCGCCGAAGGGGGGCTGGACGCTGGTCGGGCGGCTCGGGGGGTATTACGACCTGAAATATTACCGCCGCTGCGACCATCTGGTGGGCAATACCCGCGACATCGTGGCCTGGATCAACGGGCAGGGCTGGCCGGCGGATCGCGTGCGGTACCTGCCCAATTTCGTGGCCGATTTGGCCGGCGCGGCGCCGGCGGTGCTGCCGGGCGAGACGCGGCTGCTGGCGATGGGCCGGCTGCACCGCAACAAGGGTTTCGACATCGCCATCCGCGCCCTGCCCGACCTGCCCGGCGCGCATCTTTCCATCGCGGGGCTGGGCCCCGAGCGCCCCGCGCTGGAAGCCCTGGCGCGGGAGGCCGGCGTGGCGGATCGCGTGACGTTCCTCGGCTGGCGTACCGACATCGGCGCCTTGCTCGCGGGCTGCGATGTCTTCGTCTGTTCGTCGCGCCATGAACCGCTGGGCAACATCGTGCTGGAGGCCTGGTCGGCCGCCCGGCCCGTGGTCGCCGCCGCCGCGCAGGGACCATCCGAGCTGATCGCCGATGGCGAGACCGGCCTGCTGGTGCCGATCGAGAATGCCGCCGCCCTGTCGGCGGCCATCGCCGCCCTGATGGCGGACCCGCAGCGCGCCGCGCGGATCGCCAGCCAGGGCCGCGCCGCCTTCGAGCACGACTTCACCGAGGCCGCCGTGACGGCCCGCTGGCGCGACTTCCTCATGGACGTCGCGCCGCGACGCAAGGCAGCCTGACCGCATGTGCGGAATCGCCGGACTCGCTCTGAAGCCCGGGGCGCGCCCCGATCCTGGCGTGCTGGACGCGATGACACGCGCGCTGGCCCATCGCGGGCCCGACGGCCATGGGCATCATGTCCAGGGCAATGTCGCGCTGTCCCATACGCGTCTGGCCATCATCGACCTGGTGACCGGCGACCAGCCGCTGCATGCCGGCCCGGCCGCCCTGATCGGCAATGGCGAGGTCTACAACTACCGCGAATTGCGCACCGACCAGGCGCTGCTGTGCGCCACGGGGTCGGATTGCGAGCCGCCGCTGCATCTGTTCCGCCGCGACGGTGCCGGCTTCGCCGAGACGCTGCGCGGCATGTACGCCTTCGCCATCCATGACCGCGCCGCGCGGCAGGTGGTGCTGTCGCGCGACCCCTTCGGCATCAAGCCGCTGTACCTGGCCGAGACGCCGCACGGCATCGCCTTCGCCTCGGAAGCGCAGGCGCTGATCGCCGCCGGGCTGGTCACGCCGCGGCTGCGCGAACCGGCGCTGCATGAATTGTTTCAGTTGCAGTTCACCACCGGCGCGGAGACGATCTTCGAAGGCATCACCCGCCTGCTGCCCGGCGAGACGGTGGTGATCGCCGATGGCGCCATCGTCGAGCGCCGCCGCCGCGCCGCCCTGCCCGATGGCGGGCCGGAGACCATCACCGAGGTGGCCGCGCTGGCCCGGCTGGACGCCGCGCTGCATCAGTCGGTCGACCTGCATCAGCGCAGCGACGTGCCCTATGGGATGTTCCTGTCGGGTGGGACGGATTCGGCCGCGATCCTGGCCATGATGGCGCGGCTGGCGGATCGGCCGGTGCTGGCCTTCACCGCCGGTTTCGACGTCGCCGGCGCGGCGGATGAACGCGCCGCCGCCGCCCATGCCGCCGCCGCAGCCGGGGCGCGCCACGTCACCATCGATGTCACCCGCAAGGACGTGTTCCGCCACCTGCCTGAGATCGTCGCCTGCATGGACGACCCTGCCGCGGACTACGCCATCATCCCGACCTGGTTCCTCGCGCGGCGCGCGGTGCAGGACGTGAAAGTGGTGTTGTCCGGTGAGGGCGGGGACGAGATCTTCGGCGGCTATGGCCGGTATCGGTCCGCGATGCGGCCATGGTGGCTGGGTGGCAAGGCGATGCGCGCGCATGGCGCCTTCGATCGGCTGGATGTGCTGCGCGCCCGCCCCCGCTATTGGCGCGATGGGATCGAGGCCGCGATCGCCGCCGCCGCCACCCCCGGCCGGACGCGCCTGCAGGCGGCCCAGGCGCTGGACATCGCGGATTGGTTGCCCAACGACCTGCTGACCAAGCTCGACCGCTGCCTGATGGCCCATGCAGTCGAAGGGCGCACGCCGTTCCTCGACACCGGGATCGCGGCGGCGGCCTTCCGCCTGCCGGATGCGATGAAGGTGCGCGACGGCCAGGGCAAGTGGATCCTGCGGCAATGGCTGGCGCAGCATTTCCCCGCCAGCGAGCCGTTCCGCAAGAAGCAGGGATTCACCGTGCCGGTGGGCGCCTGGATCGCTGAATCGGCCGACAAGCTCGCCCCGCTGGTCGCGGCGCAGCCCGGCGTGGCGGCGATCGCACAGCCGGACCGCATCCTGCCGCTGTTCCGCGCCGCGGCGGGCAAGCGGGAAGGCTTCGCGGCCTGGCACCTGCTGTTCCATGCGCTGTGGCACAAACGCCATGTCGAAGGCGTGGCGGCGCAGGGCGACGTGCTGGCCTATCTGGCCGAGCGCTGATTCAGTCCGGGGCATCCGGCGTCAGCGGCCCACCGGCCCGCTCCATCTCGGACAGGCGCTCCGCCAGCCATTCGATCGCGCCCGGCGTCTTGCGCCATGCCGCACCCAGCGAATCGACGACCAGGAAGGCATCCATCGCGTCGGTCCGCTCGAGCCCCACCGTGGCCTCGTCCGCAATCGGGGCCGCGCCGGTCAGGGCCGGACCGATGAGACCATTGGCCTCGACGGCGTCCGACAGGATGGCGCGCAGCTCCTCGCTGTCGCCGCTCGCGCGGAAGTCCAGCAGCGCCATGCCCCAGGTCCATTCGGGCCCTGTCTCCTCCTCGTCGGCCCTAATGAGCCGGGTGAGCAGCACCGCGGCCTCGACATCCTGCCCATCCTCGATCAGCCAGCCGAGCAGCACGAAGCCGATGGCGTATTCATCCGAGGGATCGGCATCGAAGGCCCGCAGCATCGTCTCGAGCGCCTCGACCGCGTCCCCCTTCTCCCGCAGCGCCTCGGCCAAGCCAATAAGCGCTCGGATATACTCACCGACATAGGGCGGCAGCGACCGGCCCGAGGCGATTTCGCGGAATCCCGCCGGGCCGATGGCCGCGGCCCCCGCGCCGACGGCGCGGCGCCAGTGCGCCAGCGCCTCGGGCGTGCCCTTGCCGGCATGTTTGGCGAGCAGGACATGCGCCTCCACGCAGAGCGGGCTCATTGCCAGCGCCTGGCGGGCCAGTGCGACTTGTTCCTCGCCCTCGGCATCCCAGGCCCGCGAGGCCAATGCGCAAGCCGCTTCCAGGGCGCGTTCGCCGCGCCGGCTCAGTTTGCGTGCCATCCTGCCCTCCCTCCCGGTTGCCAAGGCCTCTGCGCCGTCTGCTATCACCCGGTCGAGCCCGGATGGAATGCATCGAGTCGCCATGGCCAAGGACAAGTCCAGCTTCGTCTGCCAGGCCTGCGGCGCGGCCTATCCGAAGTGGCAGGGCCGCTGCGATGCCTGCGGCGAATGGAACACCCTTGCCGAGGAAGCCGCCACCCCGCGCGGCCCCGGCCCGGCCGCCAAGGCTGGCGGCGGGCGGCGGGTCGAGTTCGTGGGCCTCAAGGGCCATACGGCGCCGCCGCCGCGCATCCCGACCGGCATCGCGGAACTGGATCGCGTCCTCGGCGGCGGGCTGGTCGCGGCATCCGCCATCCTGGTCGGGGGCGATCCGGGCATCGGGAAGTCCACCATCCTGTTGCAGGCGGCCGCCCGCGTCGCCTCGGCCGGGCGACGCGTGCTGTATGTTTCGGGCGAAGAAGCGGTGGAGCAGGTGCGGCTGCGCGCCGCACGGCTCGGCCTTTCCGAAAGCCCCATGGCGCTGGCGGCGGCGACCGCGCTGCGCGACATCGTCGCCAGCCTCGAACAGGAAACCGATGCCGCGCTGGTGGTGATCGATTCGATCCAGACGGTGTGGCTCGATGCGCTGGATTCGGCGCCGGGCACGGTGGCGCAGGTGCGCGCCTGCGCGGCGGAACTGATCCGCCTGGCCAAGGCGCGCGGCTTCGCCATCGTGCTGGTGGGCCATGTCACCAAGGAAGGCACGCTGGCCGGCCCCCGCGTGCTGGAACACATGGTCGATGCCACGCTGTATTTTGAAGGCGATCGCGGCCACCAGTTCCGCATCCTGCGCGCGGTGAAGAACCGCTTCGGCGCGACGGATGAGATCGGCGTCTTCGAGATGACCGGCGGCGGGCTGATGGAGGTCGCCAACCCTTCCGCCCTGTTCCTGGCGGAACGGCGCGGCAATGTCGCCGGCAGCGCGGTCTTCGCCGGCATCGAGGGCACACGCCCGGTTCTGGTCGAAGTGCAGGCCCTTCTGTCACCCAGTTCGGGCGGGTCGCCACGCCGGCAGGTGGTGGGGTGGGATTCGGGGCGGCTTTCGATGCTGATGGCCGTGCTGGAATCGCGCTGCGGGATGAACCTGGGGCAGAACGACGTCTATCTGAACATCGCCGGCGGGCTGCGCGTGACCGAACCGGCGGCCGACCTGGCCGTGGCCGCCGCGCTCGTCTCGGCCGCGACAGACCGCCCGACCGACCCCGACCGCGTCTATTTCGGCGAGGTCGGGCTGTCGGGCGAAATCCGCCAGGTCTCCCAGGCCGATGCGCGGCTGCGGGAGGCGGCGAAACTTGGCTTCGCCCGCGCCACCCTGCCCCGCCGTGCGGCCCGCGGCGGCAAGGCCACCGCCCCGCCCGAGGGCATCACCCTGGCCGAGACCGGCCACATGGCCGACCTGGTCGCGGTCTTCGCCGAACAGACGGTGAAACCACGCAAGGCGGGCGGGTGACGCGGCCATGACGCGCCGCTATAGGGGGGCGCCATGAACTGGGTTGATGCAGCATTCATCGCGGTGGTCGTGATCTCGGCCATCGTCGCCTATTTCCGCGGCCTGGTGCGGGAAGTGTTGAGCCTCGGTGCCTGGGTCGGCGCGGCGGTCGCGGCCTTGCTGGCGCGCGAACCGCTGCGGCCCCATGTGTCGCAATGGCTGGAACCGCCAATGCTGGCCGATGTGGTCGGCACCGGCGCGGTGTTCCTGATCGTGCTGATCATCCTGAAGATCATCACCAACATGATCGCCGACCGCGTGCAGGATTCCATGCTGGGCGGCGTCGATCGCATTCTTGGGCTGGCCTTTGGTGCGGTGCGGGGTGCGTTTCTGCTGGTGCTTGCCTATATCCTGGCGGGGATGTTCGCCCCGGAGACGACCACCTGGCCGCCGGCGGTCAAACAGGCCCGCGGCCTGCCGATCATCGCCGACGCCGCGCGCCGGGTGATCGAACGCGTGCCCGAAGCCTACCGGCCCAGGCTGGTGGAGCCCCCCGGGCCGGGCGGCCCGAGTGTCGATGACCTGCTGCGTCCCCCCGCGCGCAGCCGAATCTGAGGACCACCACCATGCTCGTCACCATCGACCAGGACGACGACAAGCCGCATGAGGAATGCGGCGTATTCGGCGTCTGGAATGGCGGCGACGCCGCGGCGCTCACCGCCCTGGGCCTGCATGCCCTCCAGCACCGGGGCCAGGAAGCGGCCGGCATCGTCACGCTCGACGAAAAGGGGCTGTTCCATGCCCATAAGGGCCTCGGCCTGGTGGGCGACAATTTCGGCGAGGCGAAGATCATCGCGTCCCTGCGCGGCGGTGCCGCGGTGGGCCACAACCGGTATGCGACGACCGGGGAGACGGCGCTGCGCAACGTGCAGCCGCTGTATGCCGATTTCGAATTCGGCGGCTTCGCGGTGGGCCACAACGGCAACCTGACCAATGCCGCCGCGCTGAAACGCGCATTGGTGCGGCGCGGCTGCCTGTTCCAATCGACCACCGATTCCGAGGTGTTCGTCCACCTCATCGCCATCAGCCTGTATTCCACCGTGCTCGACCGGCTGATCGACGCGTTGAAGCAGGTGCAGGGTGCCTATTCGCTGGTGGCGTTGCACAATGGCGCGCTGATCGGCGCGCGGGACCCGCTGGGCGTGCGGCCCCTGGTCCTCGGGCGGCTGGCGCATGGCGGGTATGTTCTGGCATCGGAGACCTGCGCGCTGGACATCGTCTCGGCCGAGTTCGTCCGCGACATCGAAGCGGGCGAGATCATCGTCATCAACGATGAGGGCGTGCGGTCCGTGAAGCCGTTCGGCCGTCAGGACAGCCGTTTCTGCATCTTCGAGTACATCTATTTCGCGCGGCCCGATTCCGTGATGGAGGGCACGCCCGTCTATGAAACGCGCAAGCGCATCGGTGCAGAACTCGCCCGCGAATCCGGCGTGGCCGCCGATGTGGTTGTGCCGGTGCCCGATTCCGGCGTGCCCGCCGCGATGGGTTACGCGGTCGAGGCCGGGATCCCCTTCGAGCTCGGCATCATCCGCAACCATTATGTCGGGCGCACTTTCATCGAACCGACCGACCAGATCCGCAACCTCGGCGTGAAGCTGAAGCATTCGGCGAACCGGCCGATGCTGGAAGGCAAGCGCGTCATCCTTGTCGATGATTCGATCGTGCGCGGCACGACATCGCGCAAGATCGTCGAGATGGTGCGCGCGGCCGGTGCGAAGGAAGTGCATATGCGCATCTCCTCCCCGCCCACCACGCATTCCTGTTACTACGGCATCGATACGCCCGAACGCGCGGAACTGATGGCGGCCAAGCACGACCTTGAGGAAATGGCGCGCATCATCGGTGTGGACAGCCTGGCCTTCATCTCACTGGACGGGCTGCACCGCGCGCTGGGCAAGCCGGGGCGTAACGCCGCCAAGCCGGATTTCTGCGATGCCTGCTTCACGGGGGATTACGCCATTCCGCTGACGGATTGGCAGGCGAATTCAGAGAAGCAGTTGTCGCTGTTGCAGCCGGCTGGGCAGTAGCGGCCCAGACAGGGCGCGTAGCCGGAGAGGGCTTCGCCCCCTCCGGACCTCCCCCAAAGGCTTAAGGCCTTTGGAAACCTCAACTTGGTTCCGAGCATCGCGGTTCTTCTCAAAACGAATATCGCGCGGGGCACGGAAGTGGACGCCGGGCACTGATCCCGACAGTGCCGCTCGGCGGCAAGTATCGGTTTCCAAAGGCCCACTGGCCTTTGGTGGGGTGGCTTGGAGGGGCAACGCCCCTCCAACCTTCTGCCCAAACCACCGAGAATGGTGCGTTGCCACCCATCGAGCACGAGGCTTCCATGACTGACTCCCCCGCCCGCGTCGCCCTGATCACCGGCGCGTCCCGCGGCATCGGCGCTGCTGTCGCCGTCGAACTCGGCCGGCGCGGCGTCCAGTGCGTGCTGGTCGCCCGCACCCAGGGCGGGCTGGAGGAAACCGACGACGCCATCCGCGCCGCTGGCGGCCCGGCCGCGACGTTGTTCCCGCTCGATCTGCAGAAGCGCGCGGCGGACATCGACATGCTTGGCCCTTCCATCGTCGCGCGGTTCGGCCGGCTGGACATCCTGGTGCATGCGGCGGGCGTGCTGCCGAAGCTGACGCCGGTCGCGCATATCGAACCGCGGGACATGGATGAATCCCTGGCGGTGAACATGGCGGCCTGCTGGCGGCTGATCCGCACCTGCGACCCGCCGCTGCGCGCCGCCCCGGCCGGCCGTGCGGTGGTGCTGACGGACGCCATGGCGGCCACGCCCACGCCGTATTGGGGCCTGTACGGGGCTGCCAAGGCGGGGATGGAATACCTGATCCGCAGTTGGGCGGCCGAGACCGCCGGCGGTGCCCTGTGCGTCAACCTGGTGGACCCCGGGGCGGTTGCGACGCGGCTGCGGGGCAATGCCTTTCCGGGCCAGGACCCGGCGGTGCTGCCCGGCCCCGCCGATGTCGCCCCCGCGATCGCCGCGCTGTGCGAGGCGGCGGAGACCCGCCACGGCGCCCTAATCCTGGCGCAGGCCAGCACCCATTGACGCGCCCGGGTCGGGAATAAGGGACCGCGCCGCCGCCTCGGCCGCCGCCGCCCCGGCCTGGGGCGGCGACGGGTAACCGGGGCCAGGCACCAGAACCACCGCGCCCGGGGGGGGTTCGGGCGGGGCGGCCGGGGCCGGCTCCAGGGCACGCCCGATGCGGCGCGCCCAGCCGATGCGGTTATTCTCCTGCGCCTCGGTCAGGGTGGCAGGCCCGTTGGCGACGCCGCGATAGGGTGGCCAGGCCGCCGGCGGCACCGTCCAGCAATCCACCGCGCCCAGGCTGCGGGTGCACATCGGCGGGGCCACCGGCGCGGGGTCCTGCCCGCAATAGGAATCGCCGCGGCCGATCCGGGCGATCGAGCAATCCTCCCCGGTGAAGAGGGACACGATCGAATCGCCGGTGGTCCGGCCCAAGGCGCGCAGGGACACGGCTTCGACCACGGCGGGAATGGCGATCAATGGTGCGCCGGGGGCGCCGATCGCCTCGCATCCGGCCACCAGGACAAGCACGACAGGCAACAGGGTCCGGCGCATGGGGTGCAGCAAAGCCCGGACAGGCTTAACGCCCCGCCAACGCGGGCCGGGGCCGGGTCGATTTACAGTGGAACGTCGCGCCGCTCACCCAACCGGGACGAGGGCGGTTCCACCCTTGGGGGAACCGCTCTATGTTCCGCCCCTTTTCCAGGACGGCCAAGCCGGCCGGCAGCCAGGGGTGCCGCATTTTGCCCGACATCTTCGATGAGGTGGAGGAGGATCTCCGCGCCGAACGCGCCAGGAAGTTCTGGACGCGCTTCGCCACGCCGATCTTCGCCGTGCTGCTTCTGGTCCTTGCCGGCGTTGGCGGATACCAGGGCTGGCGCTGGTATGAAGCGCGCCGGGAGGCCGCCGCCGCGACCGCCTTCATGGCCGCCCACCGCGCCGCCGAGGCCGAGGGCGCGGAACTGCCCGCCATGGCGACCCGCTTCGAGGCGGTGGCCGCCGATTCGCCCGATGGCTACCGCGTCATCGCCCTGCTGCGCGCCGCCGCGCTGAAGGCGGAGGTCGGCGACCGCGATGGCGCGCTCGCCTTGTATGACCGCGTTGCCAATGACACGGCGGCCGACCCGATCTACCGCGACCTGGCCTCATTGATGTGGGTATTGCGATCGATGGATACCGCCGAACCGGCCGTGCTGACCGCGCGCCTTGCGCCGCTGCTGCGACCCGGGGCGCCGTTCAGCGCCTCGGCACGTGAATTGTCGGCGCTGGCCGCGCTGAAGGGCGGGCAGCGGGATGAAGCCCGCCGTGCGCTGGAAGCGCTGGCCGGTGACACCGCGGCGCCGCAGACCATCCGCGACCGGGCCGGGCGCGTGGCGGCGGAGCTGGCGTCGTGACCGGCGGGCCGATGACGCGCCGCGGCGCGCTGCTCGCGGCCGCCGGGTTGCTCGGTGCCTGCGAGACCTTCGACGACATCTTCGGTGAACGCCGCGAACGCTTCCCCGGCGAACGCGTCCCCGTGCTCGACATCCCCGAGCGCAGCCTGCAGGCCGACCCTGCGGCGCAGGGGCAGGCCTTGGCGCTGCCGCCCGCCACGCCGCGCGCCGACTGGCCGCTGGCTGGCGGCGATGCGCCGCATTCGGGCGGGCACATCGCCTTCGGGCCGACCCTGGCGCGCGCCTGGAGCAGCAGCTTCGGCAGCGGCAATGCCTATCGGCGGCGGCTGCTGGCGGGACCGGTGGCGGCGGGCGGGACTGTCTATGTCTCGGATTCGCTGGGCGCGGTTTCCGCCTTCGATGCCACCACCGGCGCCCGGCGCTGGCGGCGCGAGACCGACCGCACCGACGACGACACCGGCACCATGGGCAGCGGCGTGGCGGTGGCGGGGGAGACGCTATACGTCGCCACCGGCCTGTCGGAACTGCTCGCCTTCAACATCGCCGATGGCAGCCTGCGCTGGCGCGTGGACCTGCCCGCCCCGGCGCGCGGCGCGCCCACTGTCTCGGGCAATGCGGTCTTCGTGCCGACGGTGTCGAGCCACCTGGTCGCGCTGGCCGCCGATGACGGCAGGCGGCTGTGGATGCACCGCGCGGCGGCCATCCCGACCATTCCGCTCGGACTCGGCACACCGGCGGTGGATGGCGAGGTGGTCGTCGCCGGCTTCCCATCGGGCGAACTGATCGCGCTGCGCACCACCGATGGGCGCGTGCTGTGGACCGAAAGCCTGGCGGCCGCCGGCACCACTGCGCTGTCGGACATCACCGGCGTGCGCGCGCGCCCGGCGATCGCCAATGGGCGCGTGGTCGCGATCGGCATGGGCGGATTGACGATCTGCGTGGACATGCGGTCCGGCCGGCGCCTGTGGGAACAGGAGGCCGGCGGCACCGAAGGCGCCTGGATGGCCGGGGATTGGGTGTTCATGACCAACGATGCCGGCCAGGTGGCGGCGCTGGAACGCGAAACCGGGCAGGTGCGCTGGGCGACCTCCCTGCGGCCGGCGCCGGTCCGCAACCGGCCGGCGGCGCGGATCGGGCGGTCCAGCCCGCTCCAGGCGGGCGGGCGGCTGCTGGTGGGCACCTCGGCGTCGGAATTGGTCTCGCTCGACCCATCCACCGGCGAGGTGGGCGCGCGTTTGCCGCTGCCGGCCGGGCTGTCGATGCAGCCGATCGTGACCGGCGGGGTGATGCTGGCGGCGACCGACGATGCGACGCTGATTGCCTTGTCGGGCGGCACCTGAGCATAGACGGGCCATGCACCCCACCGTCGTCATCCTCGGCCGGCCCAATGTCGGCAAATCCACGCTGTTCAACCGGCTGGCCCAGCGGAAGATCGCGATCGTCGATGACACGCCGGGCGTCACGCGCGACCGGAAGGAAGTGCCGGCGCGCATCGCGGGGCGGGACGTCACGCTGGTCGATACGGCGGGGCTGGAGGAAGCGCCGCCGGACACCGTCGCGGGGCGGATGCGCAACAGTTCCGAAGCCGCGCTGCGCGCCGCCGACCTGGTGCTGTTCGTGATCGATGCGCGCGCCGGGCTGATGCCGGCCGACCGCGCCTTCGCGGCCTGGCTGCGTCGTGCCTCCCTGCCCGTCCTGCTGATCGCCAACAAGGCCGAGGGCCGCGGCGGCATGGCTGCGGCGATGGAAGCCTTTGAACTGGGCCTGGGCACGCCCATCGCGGTTAGCGCCGAGCACAATGAAGGGCTGGGCACGCTGCATGAGGCGGTGGCCGAGGCGCTCGGCGAGGCGCCCGAGGATGATGAGGACGAAGACACCGGGGACGACCCCGAGCGCCCCCTGCGCCTGGCGATCGTCGGACGGCCGAATGCCGGCAAATCCACCCTGCTGAACGCGCTGATCGGGCAGGAACGCATGATCACCGGGCCAGAACCGGGTCTCACGCGCGATTCCGTCGCGGTGCAGTGGCGCGATGCGACGGGCGGGCGCGTGCGGCTGGTCGATACCGCGGGCATGCGCAAGAAGGCGCGGATCGAGGAAAAGCTCGAACAGATGTCGGTCGCCTCCACGCTCGGCGCGTTGAAGGAAGCCGAGCTGGTCGTTCTGGTGGTCGATGCGCTGCTGGGCATGGACGAACAGGATCTGCGAATCGCGCGCTTGGCCGAACGCGAAGGTCGCGCGGTGGTCATCGCCTTCAACAAATGGGATGCGGTCGAGGATCGCACGGCGGCGCGCCAGAAGATCGACGACGTGTTGACCGCGTCCTTCGCACAGATGAAGGGGATCACGGTCGTGCCGCTGTCGGCGCAGACCGGCCGCGGATTGGACAAGCTGATGCCGGCGGTGCGCGCGGCCTATGCGCTGTGGAACCGGCGCATCCCCACCGGCGAACTGAACCGCTGGTTCGAAGCGGCCTTGGCGCGGCATCCGCCGCCGGCGGTGCAGGGTCGGCGCATCAAGCTGCGCTACGCGACCATGACGAAGGCGCGGCCGCCCACCATCACGGTCTTCGGCACGCGGGCCGAGGAGATTCACGAGGAATATCGCCGCTACTTGGTGAATTCCTTCCGCGAGGCCTTCACCATGCCCGGCGTGCCGATCCGGCTTCAGCTGCGCGGCACCAAGAACCCGTACGCCGACGAAGCATGATGCGCCGGCGCGCGACGGCGGGGGCATGGCAAGGTGCAACCCAGCATTGTATGTTTGCGCGCCGCCATTGGGGATTGTGACAGTTGCGACATGAGTGATGCACCCGGCCGTTTCATCGATCATCTGACCGGCTGGCGTCGACGGCTCGCCCGCGAGACTCTCCTGACGGAGCAGGCCAAGCGTACCGAGGAGCGGCTGATGCGCATCGAGCGCCGCCTCGAGGAAGCCATCGCCTATTTCGCCGTGCGTTCGAACCGCCTGGTGGACAGCCAGTCGGTCTATCTGGGCGACAATACCGCGGTCACCTTCCTCGAGAACGGCATCCGCATCCTCGTCGATACGCGCAGCATCGATATCGGCATCCACCTGCTGACGCTCGGCCGGTGGGAGACAGCCTATACGGCGCTGTTCTCCCGGCTGGTGCAGCCGGGCCACAAGGTGCTCGACATCGGGGCGAACCACGGCGTCTATGCGCTGCTGGCATCGCAGATCGTCGGGCCGACCGGCCGGGTCGATGCGTTCGAGCCCAATCCGCGCCTGGCACGGCTGGTGGACCTGTCGCTGCGGCTGAACGGCTTCAGCCCATGGGCACGGCTGCATGCGGTCGGTGCATCGGAAAGGACGGGCACCGCGCGGCTGGTGTTGAACGACAATTTCTCGGGCGGCGCGGCGGTGGCGCTGAGCGGCAGTGCCGAACGGGCGAGCCCCGGCGTCGAATGCCGGCTGGTCGCCCTGGATGAGATGTTCGCCGATCCGTCCTATCGTCCCGATGTCATCAAGATGGATGTCGAAGGGCATGAAGGCCAGGCGCTGCGCGGCATGCGGCGCATGCTCGAACGGTCCCCGGATGTGCGCATCATGATGGAATTCGTGCCCGAGATGATGGCGCGGTCCGGTGCGCCCGCCGCTGAGGTCGCCGCGATGTTCGGCGGCCTTGGCCTGCACCCGTGGATGATCGGCGAGGACGGCACGTTGACCGCCATCGGCTGGGATACGCTGCTGGCGGAGGCCTCGGGCATCCAGAACATCGTGGTCGCGCGCGTCGCGCCGAACTGAACTGGACGCAGCGATGAGCGACCCCAGACCCGCGACCGAGGCGGGCGACGCCCCGGTCTTCTTCATTCACATCCCCAAGACCGGCGGCAATACCGTCGTGTCCCACTTCCTCGCCTTCCTGCCCGTGGAACAGGTGTTTCCGCCGCCGCCGCAGCTGACGCTGATGGGCGCGGATTTCGCCGTCGCACGCGAAAGACTGCCCGGGCTGCGCTTCCTGCACGGCCATGTGCGTGTGCCGGTGCTGAATCACTTGCCGCTGGCCCAGTTGCGGCTGGCCAGCTTCATCCGCCACCCCGTGCGGCTCGTCGCGTCCCACTACCTGTATTTTCGCCACATGCCGGAACTGCCGATGCACGGGGCCGCCAAGGCGTTGGGCATTGTCGACTTCCTGCGCGCCTATCCGAACTACGGCACGAATCCGCAAACGCGATACCTGACTCAAGCGTTGGGCCTGCGCCGCGCGAGCGATCCCAACGAACCTTCCGACCAGGGAGCCGCAGCGCTTGACCGGCTGGACTTCGTGGGCGTGACCGAGCGCATGCAGGAATCGCTCGACGCCATGTCCGAGCATTACGCGATCCCTGGCTTTCCCGTGCAGCGGATGAACGAGGGCCGGGCGTCGCGCGACGAGATCGAGGCGTGCGAGGACGCGCTGCGGCGCGACGAATGGTTGCTGCGCCTCGGCGCGGACCTGATGCTGCGGCGGGCGGCGGAGGAACGGCTCGACCTCTGGCTGGCGCGGCGCGAGGCGGCTCGCACCGCGGCGGCGCTGCTGGGCGGGCTGCAGGGCACGCGGCAGATGCCCTGGGTGCTGGTCCGGCAGGAGGACGCCGCGATCGCCTTCCTCGAAGGCTGGCACGCCCAGGGATGGATCGGCGAACCGCGGTCGGACAATCAGTATTGGTGGACCTCGGAGATGGCACGCGTGCTGGTCGCCTCCGCCTCCGGCCGGCCGGTCCGCGTGCGCATGCATGTGGTGGAGACGATGGGCTTCGACCCCGCGCGCATCCGAGTAGCGATCGATGGACGCTTCCTGAAGACCACGGCGGCGCCGGCCCAGCCGGGCGTCGAGCTCAGCTTCATCATCGATGCCGAGACGTTGAAGCGGCATGGCAATGCGGTGCCGGTGCGCCTCGCGGGCCCGCTGTCGTCAACATTCGCCGAGGTGGACGCGGCCACGGCCGATCACCGCAGGCGGAGTTTCGCGATGCGGAACATGAAGGTCTCGTTCGAGGAAA
The DNA here is from genome assembly GCA_022842185.1 of Acetobacteraceae bacterium. Classification (GTDB taxonomy): domain Bacteria; phylum Pseudomonadota; class Alphaproteobacteria; order Acetobacterales; family Acetobacteraceae; genus Neoroseomonas. The sequence goes on along the minus strand of JALHQB010000005.1, from coordinate 43,577 downwards.
GCTGATACCGGCGGCGGCTGTCATGGACCCGCCGGTGCTCTTTCTTTGAAGCCTGACGTCCGCATGAACCGACGCGTCAGCCTCTCCCGTATCGGGCGGGGTGAGCGCGGGTTCACCCCGGCGGGGGCCGTCGCGCCTGGATGTCGACGCTGGTCAGCAGCACGTCGCCCTCCAGCACCCGCCCAATCAGCCCATAGACCTGTCCGGCGCGGGTCGGGACCTCGAAGCGGTGCACCACCGGCTGGCCGGACGGTTCGTTGATGGCAAGCCGTGCCTCGCCAACCATCACGGCCGCGTCGAAGCCGGGGCGGGATTCGAAGACGCGCAGCAGCACGGTGCCGCGTCCGACCATCGCCGGCGATGGCACCAGCACCACCTGGAACGCCGCCCGCGCCGTGCCGAATTCCACGTTGCGCGTGGCGAGCAGCGGCTGGCCCGCCGGGACCGGCGCGCTGGCCCACAAATCGAGTGAAAGCCGTGCCTGCGCCGGACGCTGCCCGAACGGGTTGAGACGAACCCAGTCGCCATAGCGCCGGTTACGCTGTTCGATGCGGGCGCGTTCCATCGCCGCGGTGGTCAGGGCGAGGCCACGGACGGCGACCGGCTTGGTGATGCCGTCGTTCGCCGGTCGCAGCAGGAACATTACGGGGCCGGAGATGAAGCCGGCCAGGTCGCGCATGGTCAGCCCCTGCACCATCGGTTCCGCAGGGTCGTCATGCAGGATGGATTGCAACGGGCGCGGCGCGTTCTCCTCGAAATCCGAAAGGCGCATATCGACGCTCGGCGCCGCCTGCATCCCGGCCTCGGCGAACAGGCGCAGCAGGTGGTTCACGTCGAAGGCATAGTTGCCGCGCGTGCGCCGCGTCTCGGGGCCCAGCAGCACCTCGGTCGTCAGCGCATAGATGCCGCCGGGCTTGAGCACGCGCCGCACTTCCCGCAGGTGCTGCACGAAGTCGGGATCGTCACCGATATGTTCGAAGGAGGAGATCGAGTAGCAGAAGTCGAAAGCGGCATCCGGATAGCTGATGTCGCGCATGTCCATGTGATGGACCGCCAGGCGGTCAGACGGGAAGCCGGCCGGTGCGGCCCGCAGCACGAAGCCCAGCGGGTCCGATGTGCGCGCCACGTCCCATGCCGTGCCGGCGTCGTACAGATCGGTCGCGGTCAGCCGCGCGACGCGGGCGGTGACGGCATAGGTCAGCGGTTCACGCCCGGACCCGAAGGCGATGCCCCGCGCGTCGGGGCGCAGCACGCCCGCTTCGGCCAGGGCGAGGAAGGCCGCCGCCTGTTCCCACTGCCGCGGATGGACCCGCGGGCGGCGGCCCAGCGCCTCGCGGATCACCAGGCGCAGGCGCGGATCGCCCCAGTCCGCGGCATCGCAAATCTTCTGCAGCGCATCGCCATAGCGGCCAAGTGCGGCGAGTTGGGTCAGGACCTCGTCTTCGGCCATCGATGCATCCATGCGTTCCGCCAAGATTATGCCGGCGCGAAAGAACGCGCGGAAGAGCGCGCCCGCCGCGAACATGCTATGCGCGCGGACATGAACGACGTCCTGTTTGCCCTGTCGAAAATCCTCTGGTTTCCGGCTCGGCCGGGCCATTTCGCGCTGATCATCGGCTTCATCGGCCTGGTCCTGGTCTGGCGCGGGCGGCGGTCCGGACGCTGGCTGGTTCTGATGAGCCTCGGCTTCTTCGCCATGCTTGTGGTCACGCCGGTGAACCAGTGGCTGCTGCTGCCGCTCGAAGATCGCTTCCCACGTCCGGCGGCGGCGCCGGCGCATGTGGATGGGGTCATCGTGCTCGGCGGCGCGGTCGATCAGAACCTCACCGAGGCGCGCGGCATCCCCTCCCTCAACGGTGCGGCGGAACGCATGACCGAGGGCGTGATCCTCGCCAATCGGTATCCCAACGCCCGCATCGTCTTCACCGGCGGCCAGGGGTCCTTCGTGCATGGCGGGCTGACCGAGGCCGATGTCGCGCGCCGCCTGTGGACGGCCATGGGCGTGCCGCAGGACCGCGTGATCTATGAGGACCGGGCGCGCAACACGCATGAAAACGCCGTGCTGACCTACAACCTGGTGCAGCCCAAGCCCGGCGAGGTCTGGCTGCTGGTCACCTCGGCGTCGCACATGCCGCGGTCAGTCGGTGTGTTCCGCGCGGCAGGCTGGCGCGGCATTGTGCCGTGGCCGGTGAACTACCGCACCGGCCATTCCTGGGCCGCCTGGTACGATGCCCCCTTCCCCGAACGACTCGGCCAGTTCGAATGGGCGATCCGCGAATGGATGGGGCTTATCGCCTACCGCCTGATGGGGCGGACGGAGAGCGTGCTGCCGGCGCCGGAGTAGCCGCGCCGCCGCGCTCGATCTCCCGCCACCGCGCCACATTGCGGTTGTGCTCATCGAGCGTGCGGGCGAAGGCATGGCCGCCGGTGCCATCGGCGACGAAGTACAGGAAGTCGTTCGCCTCCGGGCGCAGCGTCGCGATGATTGCCGCGCGGCCGGGGCTGGCGATCGGCCCGGGCGGCAGGCTGCGGATGCGGTAGGTGTTGAATGGATGGTCGCGGTCGAGATCCGCCCGGCTGATCGGCCGGTCCATCGGCGCCCCGGCGGTCGCGGCATAGGCAACCGTCGGGTCGGATTGCAGCGGCATGCCCCGCCGCAGCCGATTGACGAAGACACCGGCGACGCGCGCGCGTTCCTCCGGCGAACCGGTCTCGCGTTCCACGATCGACGCCAGGATCAGCGCATCGCGCGGGGTCGCCAGTGGCAGGTCCGGCGCTCGGTCGGCCCAGGCCTCGGACAAGGCGCGATCCAGCGCGGCATCGGCGCGGCGAATGATCGCCGCGCGCGCCTCGCCCCATTCGAAGGCGTAGGTCTCGGGCAGCAGCGCGCCTTCGTCGAAGGCGGGCATGTCGCCGGTCAGGCCCTCGGTGCGTTCGAGCAAGGCGCGGATCTGGTGGGCGGTGAGGCCCTCGGCGATGGTCAGCCGGCGCTGCACCGGGCGCCCGTCGCGCAGGATGCGCAGCACCTCGGACAGCGGGGCGGCGGGGGGGAAGGCGAATTCGGCGGCGCGCAGCGGCCCGGCATCGCGCGTCAGCCACGCGGCGGCGGCGAAGGTCCGCGCATCACGGATCACGCCGCGGTCGTACAACGTGGCGGCGATGCGTTCGGTGCCGCCGCGGGGGATGACGATCTGAACGGTCTCGGTCAGCGGGCCGGGGCGCGTATAGGCGCGCCAGGCGGCCGATGCGCCGATGCCACCCGCCAGGAGCAGGACCAGCAGGAAGATCAGGATGAGAAGGCGGGTGCGCATGGTGGTGTTCCGCCAGGGGTGGGGGAGATTGGAGGGGCGCTGCCCCTCCAAGCCACCCCGCCAGGAGGCAACGGCCTCCTGGACCGCGGGTTTCTGGCGCCTTGTGCCAGGGACAATGATGCCCTTGCCGGATCGGTACCAGAATGGAGGTTTCCAAAGGCCTTAAGCCTTTGGCGGGGTGAGGTTCGGAGAGGCGCGGCGCCCCTCTCCGAGATGCCGCGCCGCGCGCGAAGCCCACCGGATGTCAAAATCCGGGCGAAGGCACGCCGCGCGAATATGCGGCGCCACCATGCCAAGGTCAGCCCTTCACGGCGCCGCGCGAAAGACGATCGATGCGTTGGTGCCGCCGAAGCCGAAGGAATTGGACAGCGCCACGTCGATCTTGCGCGGCTGCGCCTGCAGCGCGACGCGGTCGATGACGCTCTCCCGCGACGGCTGTTCCAGGTTCAGCGTCGGCGGTGCGACGTTGTCGCGGATCGCCAGGATCGAGAAGATCCCTTCCACCGCGCCCGCGGCACCCAGCAGATGCCCGATCGCCGACTTGGTCGAGGACATCGCCACGCCGCGCGCATCGTCGCCGAACAGCCGTTCCACCGCTTCGAGTTCCAGGTCGTCGCCGAGCGGCGTCGAGGTGCCGTGCGCGTTGACGTACTGGATGTCGGCCGGCGTGATGTTCGCCGAAGCCAGCGCCGCCCTCATGGCACGGAAGGCGCCTTCATGGCCCTCGGCCGGTGCGGTGATGTGATAGGCGTCGCCGGACATGCCGTAGCCGATCACCTCCGCATAGATCTTCGCACCGCGCGCCTTGGCGTGTTCGAGTTCCTCGAGCACCACGACGCCGGCGCCTTCACCCATGACGAAGCCGTCGCGGCCTTCGTCCCATGGGCGGGACGCCGCGGCGGGGGTGTCGTTGAAGGCAGTGGACAGCGCGCGCGCCGCGCAGAAGCCGGCCACGCCGAGTTCGCACACCGCCGCTTCGGCACCGCCCGCGACCATCACCTCGGCATCGCCCAGGGAGATCAGCCGCGCCGCGTCACCCAGGGCATGGACACCGGTGGCGCAGGCCGTGACGACCGAATGGTTTGGACCCTTGAAGCCGTATTTGATCGAGACCTGGCCGGAGGCGAGGTTGATCAGCGCCGAGGGAATGAAGAAGGGCGAGATGCGCTTGGACTTGCCGCTGACGGCGAGCTGCGCCGCTTCGTGGATCGTCTCCAGCCCGCCAATGCCCGAACCGATCATCACCCCGGTGCGGCAGCGGGCTTCCTCGGTGGGCGGCACCCAGCCGGAATCCTCGACCGCTTCGGCAGCCGCGACGAGCGCGAACTGGATGAAGCGATCCATCTTCTTCTGATCCTTGATCGGGATCCATTCGTTGATGTCGAGCTTGCCATCCGCCTTCACGCCGACCGGGATCTGGCCGGCGATCTTCGCGGGCAGCGTAGCGACATCGAAGGATTGGATGCTGCCGATGCCGGATTCGCCGGCCAGCATCCGCTTCCACACATTCTCGACACCAAGTCCTAGCGGGCAGGCGATGCCCATGCCGGTCACGACAACGCGTCGCGGCGAGAAACCGTTCTGGAACACCAGCTCTACCCCCCGGGTCAGTCTTTGGGCGTTATACCAACGGCATGAGGTTTTCGCTCATGCCGACGCCGCGGATGCGGCGCGCCGGTCGTCCGGCGAAGCCAAGCGAACCGGAGGTTTGCGCCCGGCGTCTGAGGGTCAGAACGGGGCGGATACCACCGGCTACGGCTAATGGCCGGAGGTATTACGCGCCCTTCTGCTTCTCAATGTAGTCGATCGCGTCCTTCACGGTCGTGATCTTCTCGGCCGCGTCGTCGGGAATCTCGACGCCGAAGGCTTCCTCGAAGGCCATGACCAGTTCGACCGTGTCGAGGCTGTCGGCGCCCAAATCGTCGATGAAGGACGCCTCGGGGGTGACCTTCACCTCCTCGACGCCGAGGTGCTCGACGACGATCTTCTTCACCTTCTCGGCGGTGTCGCTCATCGCGTTTACTCTCTCCGTTCTGCCGGGCCTGACCCGGGCGAAATGCCGAATGTGATTCCAACCGGTGCCGGCCGGACTCGCGCGCCAGGCCCCGCGGAGCCCGGCGATTATCATGGAAGCGCCACGGGGCCTAGGCGTTCCGGCCGGGGCCGGTCAAGGGGCGACCCGCCCGCCTCGGCTGTAGCCGCCACGACACACCCGGGCCAGCGCCGCGGATGCCGCGCCTTAGCCGCCCCGCTGAGACTGGAGCATCCTGCGCCGGACAATACCGGCGCAGAACGTTCCAACCCCTTGTTTGATCGAGCATCTTCCAGCGCCTGACTGAGGCCAGTCAGGCGCGATCTGCTCTAATCGACTGTGATGTTCGCCTGCTGGATCACCGTAGCCCAGCGTTCGCGTTCCCAGCGGATCAGCTCCGCGAAGCCGGCGCCATCCATGCTGGACGGTTCGGCGCCTTCGTCGCGCAGGCGGCGGATCACGTCCTCATTGGTCAGCGCCTGGCGCATCGCGGAGAACAGCTTGGCCTTCACATCGGCCGGCGTGCCGCGCGGCACCAGCAGCCCGTACCAGGCAGTCGCCTTATAGCCAGGGATGGTGTCGGCCACGGTCGGCACGTTGGGCAGAACGGACATGCGCGCCTCGCCGGTCACCGCCAGCGGGCGGACCTGCCCGCCATTGATCAGCCCCACGACCGAAGGCAGCGTCGTGATCATGAAGTCCAGGTGCCCGGCGACGACATCCGTCAGCGCCGGGGCGGCGCCGCGGAACGGGACGTGTTCGGCACGCAATCCGGCCATCTGCAGCATCAGCGCCGCGGCGAGGTGGCTGGCCGAGCCATTGGACGCCGAGGCGTAGGTGGACTGCCCGTTGGCCGCGCGGATCTCCGCCAGCAATTCCGGCAGGGTCTGGGCCTTGGATTTCGGCCCGACCACCACAACCAGCGGCGCATCGGCGACCAGGCCGATCGGTTCCAGCGCCGTTTCGGGATTGACCCGCATGTTGCGGAACAGGTGGACGTTCACGCTCATCGGGCCGTGATTGCCCATCAGGATCGTGTAGCCATCGGGGCGGGCGGTGGCCGCGGCCTCGGTGGCGATGTTGCCGCCGGCGCCGGGCCGGTTTTCCACCACGACCGGCTGCCCGAGCACGCCCTGCATCGACGCCGCGACGGTGCGCGCGATCAGATCCGTCCCGCCGCCCGGCGCAAAGGCCAGCAGGATGCGGATCGGGCGGTTGGGGAAAGCCGCGTCCTGTGCGGCGGCGGGCAGCGCCATCAGGGCGGGGACGGCACCGATCAGTGTCCGGCGGGTGGTCATGGGTGAATGCCTTTGCGGTTGGGCCGGGTGCTGCCGGCGGCTGGCGCGCCGATCTAATCGCATCCCGGCCGAAGGTGAAGCATGGTCCATCTGCGCCGCGGGGGGATTGATCCGGGGCGCGCGCCGCTGTCCCTTGTGCGGGCATGACCGAAGACCCCGCGCCGCGCCCTGTCCCCACCTTGATCGACCTGTTCCTCACCTATGGGCGGATCGGGTTGATCGGCTTCGGCGGCATCAATGCCTGGGCGCGCCGGGTCCTCGTCGAGGAAAAGCGCTGGCTGACCGACCAGGAATATGCCGAGACCCTCGGCCTGGGGCAGGTGCTGCCCGGGCCCAATGCGCTGAATGCCGCGATCATGGTCGGCGACCGTTTCCACGGCACCGCCGGGGCGATCGCCGCCCCCGGGGCGATGTTCGGCGGGCCGCTGATCCTGCTGGCGGGGCTGGCGATGTTCTACGACGCCTATGGGGAGGTGCCGGTGGTCCAGGCGGTGCTGGCCGGCGTCGCGGCCGCCGCCGCCGGGATGGTGCTGGGCACCGCGGCCAAGATGACCCAGAAGATCAGGCCGCCGCCGGCGCTGCTGGCGGTCGGGCTGGTGGCCCTGCTGGCGGCCGGGGTGTTCCGGGTGCCGCTCCCCTACACCGTGCTCGGTCTGGCGCCCTTTGGCATTCTGGGCGCCTGGCGGGCGCTGCGTGCCAAATGAGCGCGGTGATCTTCTGGCAGCTGGTGCTCGGCTTCGGGGCGATCTCCCTGGTCTCGGTGGGCGGCGGCATCGCCGTGCTGCCGGAGATGCACCGCCTGGTGGTCGAGGTGCATGGCTGGATGTCCGATGCCGACTTCGCCCGCCGATTCGCGCTCGCCCAGGCGGCGCCGGGGCCGAATGTGCTGGTGGTCGGGCTGTTCGGCTGGCATGTCGGCGGGGTGCTGGGGATGCTGACGGCGACCCTGGCGATGACGCTGCCGACCTCGCTCCTCGCATTCGGCTTCTCGCGGCTGCGCACCCGGCTGGCCGGGCGGTTCTGGCTGCGGGTCACAGAACGGGGGCTGGTGCCGATCGCCGTGGGGCTGATCGCGGCGTCGGGGCTGATCCTGGCGCAGGGGACAGCGACCGGCTGGGTGGCGGCGGTGCTGACCGCCTGTTCGACCGTGTTCGTGTGGCGAACCGATTATTCGCCGCTGTGGGTGCTGGGGGCCGGGGCGCTGGTGGGGCTCGCTTTCCTGTAGCGTGTCAGGCGACGAAGGTCATCGCCACGCGTCTCGACCGACGAACGTAGATCGCCCAGGCCACCGCCGCGGCCACCCCGCCGATCCAGGGCGCGATGTCGGTCGTCATGGCGGCGAAGACCTCGGCCAGGCCGATCCGCACGCCATAAACGCTGGCCAGCACGAATCGCGCGACCAGGATCGAGATCGGCAGGTTCAGCACGAGCCACGCCGCAAGGACCGGGAACAGCGTGCGAAACGCCGCCGCGCGGCGCAGCATCAGCGCCAGGCAGGCGCCCGACAGCAGGATGGTGACGCACGAGATCGCGATATCGGCCCGCACCAGCCACGGGAAATGGTCCTGCACGCCGCCATCCTGGGCGACCATCCTGGCGATTTCGACCGCGGCGCGCAGCGGCGTGAACCACAGGGTCGCGGCCAGCAGAAACAGCCAGCCCTTGAAGCCCGGCGTCATCGCGCCTTGCTCGGCGCGCGCGCGGCGGCTCGCCTCGATCGCCAGGGCCAGCGGAATGGCGACCAGCAAAAGCAATGGCAGGACCTGCCAGATCGAGACTGCATGCATGAAGCGCGGATTTCCCCTCGGCGTCCCGCCATGACGGCATGGATCGCCCCGCCCTTCCAGGCGGTTTCGTCACACTGCGCGGGCGTTGCGGCGGCCGCCCCCACGGCCCATACCGGCCCGGCAATACCCGAAGGACGATCCGATGATGGATAAGGACGCGCTGACCGCCTGGGCGCTGGCCAATGGCTGGACGATGATTGCCGGCAACCCCAGCCTGACCAAGCCGTCCTCCCCCAAGGAAGCGATCGTGCGGATGCTGCTCAAGGCGACGGTCGTGACCATCGAGGCCAAGAAGCCGGCGGGAAAATGGGAGAAGGTGGCCTCCGAAGCCTATGGCAAGGTCGAGGCGGACCCCGAGGGCGGGCTGCCGCAGGGCCTTGGCCTGGGCAACATCCCGAGCCTGACGATGCTGATGCAGGAAAACCGCGACCGGCAGGTGTTTGCCCGGATGACCGGCAAGGGGTGAGATTGACCACCGCACGGCTTCGCCGGAATTTGCGCGCGACATGACCGACACAAACCTGCCCGCCGGCCTGCCCCCTGCCCTCGCCACCCTGCTTGGCCCCGCCGGGCTGATCACCGACCCGGCCGACATCGCCCCCGCGCTGTCGGACTGGCGGGGCCTGTATCGCGGTACGGCGCTCGCGGTGCTGCGCCCGGCTTCGACCGAACAGGTCGCGGCATGCGTGCGGATCTGCGCGGCGGCCGGCATCGCCATCGTGCCGCAGGGCGGCAACACCTCGATGGTCGGCGGCGCGACGCCCGAGGGCAACGGGCGTTCGGTCGTGCTGTCGCTGGCGCGCATGAACCGCATCCGGGCGCTCGACCCGCTCGACATGACGATGACGGCCGAGGCCGGGGTGATCGTCAAATCCGCCCAGGACGCGGCAGCGGATGCCAATGCCCTGTTCCCGCTGTCCTTCGGCGGCGAAGGGACGGCGACGATCGGCGGCGTGCTGTCCACCAATGCCGGCGGCAACACCACCGTGCGGTATGGCAATGCGCGCGAACTGATGCTCGGCCTGGAGGTCGTACTGCCGGACGGGCAGATCTGGAACGGGCTGCGCCGGCTGCGCAAGGACAATACCGGCTACGCGCTGCGCCACCTGTTCGTCGGCGCGGAAGGCACGCTGGGCATCGTCACCGCCGCCACCCTGCGCCTGTTCGCCCAGCCGCGCGCCAATGAGGTGTTGTTCTGCGCGGTGGCGGATGAGGACGCCGCGCTGTCCGTCTTCCGGCGCTTCCGCGAGGCCGATGAGACCGCCATCCGCGCCTTCGAATACATGTCGGGCCTGGGCGTCGATTTCGCCATCAGGCACATCCCCGGCGTGACGCTGCCGCTGGCCGAACGCGCCGACCACTACATCCTGGTCGATCTCGCCTCGACCCGCGCGGATGCCGACCTCCAGGGCCTCGCCGAACAGGTGCTGGGGGCGGCGATGGAGGACGGCGCGGTGATCGACGCCGTGATCGGCGGCAGCGAGGCCCGCCGCCAGGCGATCTGGCGCATCCGCGAAGAACACCCCGAGGCCCAGCGCAAGGAAGGCGCGTCCGTGAAGAACGACGTGTCAGTGCCGGTGTCGAAGGTACCCGAACTGATCCGCCGGGCGTCCGCCGCCTGCGTCGCGCTGATCCCCGGCATTCGGCCGGTGCCCTTCGGGCATATGGGCGACGGCAACATCCACATGAACCTCGAACAGCCCGAGGGCATGAACCCCGACGCCTTCCTGGCGCGCAGCCACGACATCATGGACACGGTGAACGAGGTGGTGCGCGACCTGGACGGGTCGTTTTCCGCCGAGCATGGCATCGGGCGGCTCAAGACCGACATGATGGAAGCCTGGCGCGGCGGGGCGGAGCTGGACGCGATGAAGCGCATCAAGGCGGCGCTGGATCCGGCGGGGATGATGAATCCGGGGAAGGTTTTGCCGTAGCGGCAGCGGCGACGGATCTTGGACGGCCGCTCGGAGAGGGGCGTCGCCCCTTTCCGAACCTCACCCCACCAAAGGCTTAAGGCCTTTGGAAACCTCCATTTTTGGTGTCGAACGTCGTCGGTCGGCGCCAAGATGAACGGCAATTCTTGGTATTAAACCGGGTACGGAACGCCTTGCGTGACAATCGCCAAGGTCCCGCGGTCCAGGGGACCCGTTGGTCCCTGGCGGGGTGGTTTGGAGGGGCAGCGCCCCTCCATTCTTCGCGCCTATTGGGCGGCGTCTTCTCCGACCTCCACCCCGCGTTTCGTTACACAATAACATCCCGATAACCACAAGACTTCCGGCGCGGGGCACAAACCTCTAGTTTGCGCCGCACTCCATGACCCGCATCGACCGTTATCTCCTGCGCCAGCTCACCGTCGCCCTGATCGCCGTCACGGTGGGACTGGCGGCGCTTGTCTGGCTGACGCAGTCGTTGCGATTCATCGAACTCGTGCTCGATCGCGGCCTGTCGATGGTGATCTTCGTCGAGCTGACGTCGCTGATGTTGCCGTCCTTCTTTGCCGTGATCCTGCCGATCACGACCTTCGTCGTGGTGCTGTTCGTGTATGTGCGCCTGGCGTCGGACCGCGAGCTGGTGGTGATGCGTGCGGCGGGCCTGTCGCAATGGAAACTGGCGCGCCCTGCGGTGCTGCTGGCGATGATCGCCACCGGCCTGTGCATGATGCTGAACCTGTGGCTGGTGCCGCTGTCGCACACCGCCTTCCGGCAATGGCAGTTCGAAATCCGCAATCAACTGGTGGGCGTGCTGCTGCAGGAAGGCGTGTTCAGCCAGGTCGGCGACGACCTAACGGTCTATGCGCGGTATCGCGATCCCGATGGCACGCTGCGCGGCATCCTGGTGCATGACCAGCGCGATACGGGCGCGCCGGTGACGATCCTTGCTGAACAGGGGCGCATCACGACATCGCCGACCGGCCCGCGCGTGACCCTGATGAACGGCGTGCGCCAGCAGGTCGAACGTGCCGCGCCGAATGCCCCGGCGGGCACCCCGCCGCTGCGGCTCAACCTGCTGACGTTTTCGGAGAACAGCGTCGACCTCGCCCGTGCGACGCGGGGGGAGGAAGTACGGTCGCGCGATTCGCGGGAACGTTCTGTGGCCGAATTGCTGAACCCTGACCCGGCCGAGGGCCTGCGGGAGCGCGAATTGCGCCGATACTATGCCGAGGCGCATCAGCGCCTGGCCGGCCCGTTGACCGCGCTGAGCTTCGCGCTGGTCGGGCTGGCGGTCGCGCTGACCGGGGAATTCCGACGCCACGGCGGGGGCGCGCGAATCGCCGTCGGCATCGGGATGGTGGTGGCGCTGCTCGCCTTCGGGCTGACCGGGGGGAACCTCGCGGCGCGGGACAATGCCTGGGTTCCGCTCATCTGGATCCAGGCGATACTGCCCGGCGTGATCGCCCTGTGGTGGATGACCGGGGCGCCCGGCTGGCCGAAACCCGCCCCGCCCCCCATACCGTCACAGGCATGACCTTTACCCGTACCCTGACGCTGTACGTGTCGCGGCGTTTCGCCACGATGACGCTGGCGATGCTGGCGGCACTTGCCAGCCTGGTGGCGCTGTTCGACCTGATCGAGCTGCTGCGCCGCGCGGCGACGCGCCAGGACGCGACCTTCGTGCTGGTATCGCAGATCGCGGCGCTGCGGCTCCCTTTCGTTGCGATGCAGATCCTGCCCTTTGCCATCCTGCTGGGCGGCATCGCGGCGTTCTGGCGGCTGACGCGATCGTCGGAACTGGTGGTGGCGCGCGCGGCGGGCATCTCGGCCTGGGGCTTCCTGACCGGGCCGGTCGTCGTCGCGGTGCTGCTGGGCACGCTGGCGACGACGATGATCTCGCCGCTATCGTCCGCGATGCTGGCGCGGGCGGAACGGCTGGATGCGCAGTACCTGCGCAACACATCGGGCATCACGGCGCTGGCGGGCGGGCGGCTTTGGCTGCGCCAGTCCGATCCGGGGATCGAACCGCATGGCGTGGCCATCCTGTCCGGCCGTCCGGTGCCGATCGCTAACCTGCGGCCGGGGGAAGCGTTTCGCCTCGATGACGTGACGCTGTGGCGGCTATCGGCCGAGGACCGCCCACTGGCGCGGGTGGAGGCGGCTTCGGCCGTGCTCGAATCCGGGCGGTGGGTGATCGGCAATGCGGTGGCGTTCGGCGCAGACCGCATGCCGGCCCCCACCCAGCGGCTGGAACTGCCGACGGAGCTGACGCCGACGCGCATTCAGGATTCCTTCGCCAGCCCGGACACGCTGTCCTTCTGGGCCTTGCCGGGCTTCATCGAAGTGCTGGAAAATGCGGGGTTTTCGGCGGTGCGCCACCAGTTGCAGTTCCAATCCCTGCTGGCGCTGCCGTTGCTGGCCGCGGCGATGGCGTTGCTGTCGGCCGGGTTTTCCATGCGATCATCGCGCCGCGGCGGGGTGGGGCAGATGATCGGTGGTGGCGTTGCCGCCGGTTTCTCACTTTTCGTTATCGACCGGGTGACCGCGGAGTTCGGCGAGGCGGGGACGCTGCCGGTGGTCTTCGCCGCCTGGGCCCCGGCGGGGGCGGGCTTCCTGCTCGCCACCGCATTGCTGCTGCATCTTGAGGACGGATGAGGCCCATGGCCGGATTGCCGACATTCCTCGGTTTTGGTGCGCTGCTCACGCTGGGCGCCGGCACGGCGCTGGCACAGAGCGTCGCGCTGCCGCCGATCGCCGCCCCGCAGGGCGCCGCCCCCGTGCTGCCAGGGCAGCAGCCCGCGGCGCCCGCCGCAGCACCTGCGCCGTCCGGCGCACCCGGTGCCGCACCGGCGCAGGACCAGCCTGTCACCTTCACCGCCGAGGAGGTCGAGTACGACCAGAATCGCGCCCTGGTGACCGCGCGCGGCCGGGTCGAGGCATGGCAGGGCAACCGCGTGCTGCGCGCCGATGAATTCACCTATGACCGCAACACCGGCGTCGCCACCGCGCGCGGCAATGTCCAGCTGATCGAGGCCGACGGCCAGGTCATCTTCGCCGAAAGCGTGGAGTTGCGGAACGAGTTCAAGGACGGGGTCCTGGAAGGCCTGCGCGGGTTGCTGGCGCAGAACGGCCGCGTCGCCGCCGCCGGGGCGCGGCGCACCGACGGGAACTTCTTCGACCTGTCGCGCGTCGTCTATTCCGCCTGCGACCCATGCCAGTCCGATCCGCTGGCGCCGCCGATCTGGCAGCTGCGCGCGCGCACCGCGACGCTCGACCAGAATGCGCGGCAGGTGCGCTATCGCGATGCCGTGGTGGAATTCGCCGGCATCCCGACCTTCTGGACGCCGTACCTGCAGCACCCTTCGGCCTCGGCGCCGCGCCAATCGGGCTTCCTCAGCCCGACCTTCGGCGTCACCGACTACCTCGGCGGCTTTGTCGAGACGCCGTATTACTGGGCGATCGACGAATCGCAGGACCTGCTGCTGCGGCCGATGATCGCCACCAACAACCTGCCCAATCTCGGGCTGGAATATCGCCGAAGCTTCAATTTCGGGGATATCGCCGCGGAAGGGTCGCTGGGCTACCTGAACGGGCGGGAGGATACGCCCGAGGGGGCGGCGGGGCATATCTTCTCGCGCGGCCGATTCAGCCTGGATGAGAACTGGCGCGCGGGCTTCAACTACAACTGGGCGACCAGCGAGGATTACCTGCGCATCTACCGCTACGGCGCGCGGCGGCTGCTCGACCAGAATGCCTATGCCGAGGGTTTCTGGGGCACGAACGTCTATGCGCGCGTCGATGGGCGCGCCTATCAGGGCCTGCGCGAGACTGACAACAACAGCCAGATCCCATACGTCCTGCCGAATACCTATCTCGACTGGCAGTCGCGGCCCGACAGCCTGGGCGGGACCCTCACGCTCGATACCTGGAACTTCGCGGTGTTCCGCGACCAGGGCACCAGCACGCAGCGCGGATCGACGCGCATCGCCTACAACCTGCCGATGAACGATGGGGCGGGCGGGCTGTGGACCATCCGCGCCCAGTCCGATTTGTCGGCCTATGCCTATACCGGCCTGGCCGAGGCGCCGAATTTCTCGACCACCGCCAATGACGGATCGATCGGCACGGCCAATATCCGCGCGGCGCTGGACTGGCGCATGCCGTTCATCCGCCCGGCGGGTGCCTATGGCCACCAGGTGATCGAACCGCGCGTGCAGGTCGTCACCGGGCCGCTGACCGGCAACCAATCCTCGGTGCCGAACGAGGACAGCATCGACCTCGAATTCACCGATGCGAACCTCTTCAACCTGAACCGCTTCGCCGGGCGCGACCGCCAGGAAGGCGGCACCCGCGTCGATTATGCGCTGCGCAGCGCCTGGTACTTCCCCAATGGCGGGATGCTCGAAGGTCTCGCCGGTGCGTCGTACCGAATCCAGAATGATGGTGGGCCGTTCTACGCCACCAGCGGGTTGGTCAACCGCGCCTCCGACTACGTCGCGCGCGCGCGGCTGATGCCGGTGACCTGGCTCGAATTCCTTGGCCGCGGGCGATTCGCGCAGGAAGACGGGGCGGCGCGCTTCATGGACCTGTCCAGCACGGTCAGCCTCGGGTCCGGCACGTCGCTGACGGGCGGATACCTCTATACGCCATCGGTGCCGTACCTGACGCCGGAGCAGGACCGCAATGAGATCGCCCTGGGCTTCAACCAGCGCATCGGCAATTGGCGGTTCGGCGCCTTCGCCCGCTATGACATCGAGATCAACCGGCCGGTGGTGATCACCGCATCGGCCGGCTACGAGGATGAGTGCTTCCTGTTCGAGGCCCGCTTCCTCAAGCGCTTCGCCGAGGACCCTTCGACCAACAGCCTGTACCCGGCCAGTACGGTGCTGCTGTTCCGTGTCGGGCTGAAGACGATCGGCGACGTTGGGTTCAGGGCGATATAGTGCCCCCAGACGGCCGCGGGCGGGCCGCATCCGCGGCCTTTGCTGTCGCGCCGCGCACCGGTGCCGATGGTGTGGTCGCGCTTCGCGCTCATTGGCCGAGGCAAAGCCTGCTTCCGAGTTTGCCCTCGGACGGCAGCGGTCACCCTCGCGTGGTTCCCTTCGCGCCCGCCGGACTGGCCCCTGCCCGCCCGAGCCAGTATGAAGGCGTGCCATGACCTTTTCGATGCGACTCCCCTTCCGGCGCCTGCCCCCGCTCGCCACCGCCGTGCTCGCCGCGCTGCTTGCCCTCGCCGCGCCGGCCGTGGCACAGGTCAATCGCGTCGCGGCCGTCGTCAACGGCGATGTCATCACCCTGAACGAAGTGGAAAGCCGCCGCCGCCTGCTGGCGCTTTCGGCGGGCATGACCGGCGACGTCGCGGGCCGCGCCAACGACCAGATCCTGCGCCTGCTGATCAACGAACGCCTGCGCACGCAGGAAGTCGCGCGCCGGCGCATCCCCGTGACCGACCAGGACATCGCCGGGGCGGTCGGCGACATCGAACAGCGCAACGGCCTGCAGCCCGGCGGCCTGCGGGAGAACCTGCGCCGCGGCGGCATCGACCCGCGCGTGCTGTATGACCAGATTCGCGCCCAGATCGGCTGGAACCGGCTGCTGCGTGGGTTGCTCGGGGACCAGGCGACGATCGCCCAGCCGGTCGTCGACGAATACCTCGCCGCCGCGCAGGCCCGCGCCGGCCAGCCGGAATACATGGTCTCGGAGATCTTCATCCCGGTCTCCGCCCCTGGCCAGGAAGCCGAGGTCCAGCGCTTCACCGCCGACATCATCACCCGGCTGCGCGCCGGCGCCCCCTTCGCGATGGTCGCGACGCAGTTCAGCCAGTCACAGACCGCCCTGCTCGGCGGCGACCTCGGCTGGACCCAGGCCGAACGGCTCGACCCCGAAGTCGCCGCGATTGTGCGTCAGATGCCCGAAGGCGCGATCTCGAACCCGATCCGCGTCCCCGGCGGCTTCGTCATCGTGTCCCTGCGCGGCAAGCGCATCGCCGGCCGCGACATGGCCACCCTGCTGACCGTGCGCCAGGCGGTTTTTCCCTTCGAAGGGCAGGTCAATCCGGTCGCACCCACCGCCCAGCAGATGCGCCAGGTCGAAAGCGCCCAGCGGCTGTCGGAAACCGCACGGTCCTGCGATGCGCTCGATGCCGCAGGCCGCGCCGGGGCACGGCTGAACGACCCGGGCCAGGTGCGGCTGGATACCATTTCACCGCCGGAGCTGCGGGACCTGCTGGGCAGCCTGCCGATCGGCCAGCCCTCCCAGCCGATCATCGCCCCGGACGGCGCGATGATCCTGGTCGTCTGCGCGCGGGAAACCCGCAACCTCGCGGAGATCACCGCCGAACAGGCGCGCGACCGCATCGTGCGCGAACGCGTCGAACTGATCTCGCGGCAGGTGCTGCGGGACCTGCAGCGCCGGGCGCAGATCGATATCCGGTCCGGGGTGACCACACCGGCGCCTGCCGCGGCGCGGCGTGGTTGAGCGCCCACGCGGCGTAGATTGGAGGGGCGCTGCCCCTCCAAGCCACCCCGCCAGGGACCAGCGGGTCCCTGGACCGCGGGATATTGGCGTCGTTTCCGGTTGGGCGTTCCGAATGGGTCAGCCATTTTGGCACCCATCTGTGACGCGCAGCACCGGAATGGAGGTTTTCAAAGGCCTTAAGCCTTTGGTGGGGCGTGAAGGTTTGGAGAGGGACGACGCCCCTCTCCAGCGCGTACCATCGCCATGCCTTCGCGCGCATTGGGCACCGCGCCTCCCTTCCCGCCCATGATGCCCCCGGACCAGCCCAGCCTGCGCGACGCCATCGCCCGCCATGGCCTCGACCCGCGCAAGTCCCTCGGCCAGCATTTCCTGCTCGACCCGACCGTCTGCGCGCGCATCGCGGCCCTGGCCGGCGACCTGGCGGGACGGCATGTGGTCGAAATCGGCCCCGGCCCTGGTGGCCTGACGCGCGCCTTGCTGGCCACCCCGGCCGCGCAGGTCGTCGCGGTGGAACTGGACCGCCGCGCCGTCGCGCTCCTGGTCGAACTCGCGGACGCGCATCCAGGCCGCCTCACGGTCATCGAGGGCGATGCGCTGAAGGCGGACCCGGCCACGCTTGTGCCGGCGCCCCGGCGGATCATCGCCAACCTGCCCTACAACGTCGCCTCGCCGCTGCTGGTGGGCTGGCTGCGGCAGGCCGCGGCGATCGAGGGCATGACCCTGATGTTCCAGCAGGAGGTGGCGGAACGCATCACCGCCGCGCCTGATACCGGCTCCTATGGCCGGCTGGCGGTTCTGGCGCAGTGGCGTTGCCGCTGCGACCTGCTGCTGCGCCTGCCGCCCGGTGCCTTCACGCCGCCGCCGAAGGTGTGGTCGGCCGTGGTCGGCTTCACCCCGCATGCCGAGGACCCCGGGCCGGCGCTGTTCCGCGCGATGGAACGCACCACGGCGGCCGCCTTTGGCCAGAGGCGCAAGATGCTGCGCGGGGCGCTCAAGTCGCTGGGTGACGCCGAAGCGCTGCTGGCCGCGGCCGGCATAGAAGGGACGCGGCGCGCCGAGACCCTGACCGTCGCGGAGTTCGACCGGCTTGCCCGGGTGGTGTGCGCACGCGGCGCTTGACGCACGGGTTCCCAGGCAGGGAGGCTGCCGGCCGCTTCGGGTCAGGAACGGCACTTATGAAATTCGGCGACATCTTCAGGCGCGGCGCCTGCCGCTGCGGTTCGGCGTCCGATGCGGCGCCGCTGCGTGCGGATGCGGTCTCGCCCAACGCGGCCAAGGTCATGGAAGGTCCAGCCTTCGGCGCACTGACCGCGCCGCTGGACGCCTGGAGGCACTTCCAGGAAGGGGCGATCAAGGTCTGCTACACCCTCGATGGGGCGGCGCACCGCTTCCATGCGCTGCCACCGGAACGCGCCGCACCGCCCGCCGGGCCGATGGCCTGCACCATCGCCGGCATCGACCTGGGACGGATCGCGGATCCCGGGCACCCCGCCCATGTCCAGGCCATGGCGCGGATGGCCCAACATGCGCTGGGTGTGTTCGGCGGCCTGGGCTTCAAGGTGCCGGCGGCGCTGACCATCCATCTGTGCACCTTTCGCGCCGAGACCGGGGCGAAGTATCGCGGCGGCACGGAGGCCTGGCTCGACCATGTCTGGGTCTCGACGCTGCTTGACGAGACCGAGGCGCTGCTGACCGTGGCGCATGAGGTCTTCCACCGCGTGCAATACGAGTACAATCCGACCGACCGGAAGACGACGCCGCTCTATGCCGCGCTGCGCGAAGGCGGCGCGCGGCTGGCCGAGGATTGGGTGCTCGATTCCGGTGACCGCTACCTCAAGGACGGCATCGAATTCCTCAAGGACCCCGGCCGCCCGCTGGTCCATCACGCCGCAGCGGGCGAGGAGATCGCGCCGCACAGCTATGCCGCCGCACTGTTCTGGCGCTGGTTGTGCGAGCAGCACGGAAAGGTCCCGCGCGCTGCCGATGGCGGGCATGAGGTGATGCGCACCATCCTCGAGCGCATGATCGATCCGGCCGGCTATTTCCTGGTGGATCTGCGCGAGGCGCGCGGCGTGGTGTTCGGTGAAGGGCACCTGGACCGCTTCGATCACCTGGACATCGCGGCCGGCGAAATCCTGTCCACCGAGACGGATTGGGGCAATTTCCTCGTCGCCAATCGCCTACACGGCATCGGCCGGCCGACGCCCGACGGCCGATTCGACTATGTCGAGGATGATGCCGGGGACGGTGCGTTCAGCCGCGCACGGCCCTTCGTGTGGCCCGGCGAGACGCTCCGTGCCGGGGCATTGAAGGATCGGCCCTTTGTCTTCGAGATCCCGAAGGGCGCCGTCCGCGCCGGCTTCGCCGCCCGCTACACGGAAATCGAGTTGGACGGCGCCGCCCCCGCACTGCTGAAGGTCGATTTCCAGGTGCTGGCCGGCATGGAGGACCCGCTGGTCCAGCTGCTGCTGATCCGCCGCGCGGCGGATGGCACGGAGCATCTGCACGACCTGATCCGCATCGACGCCCGGCGCTCGACGCGCTTCGTGCCGACGGCGGGCCTCTCGCAGGTGGTAGTGATTGTCGCGGCACGCGAAAAGCCGGGTCGCTACCGGCTTTCGGTTGGCGCGGCATCCGGCCGCGCCGTGCTGCACGCCACGCCGTGGAACGCCGCCGCGGGCACCAGCTATGAGACCGATCCGCGCCACAAGGACCAACCCTGGAGCTGGAGGTCGCCCGACCTCGCGGTGACGGGCGGTGAACTGGTCCTGCGCGTGACCAATCGTGGCGATGCGGCGAGCGCCGCGCTGCAGGTGACGTTCCATGCCCAGGGCACCACCGCCGATGTGCCGCTGCGCGCGGGCGTCTGGCGGGCGGTGGGCGATGCCGTGCTGGGACCGATACCGCCGCGTGGCGTCGGCGAGGTCCGCATCCCGTGGAAGGCGCCAGGCGTTCCGAAGGCGGCGACCGGCTGGGGATTGCGCGCGACGGTGGCCGGCGGGCCGGACGGGCCGCTGGTGGTGCTGTCCTCGACCGGCAGGCTGACGCGCCCGGCGCGCATCGATTCGGTGCTGTGAGGCGCGACGGCCCCACGCAGGGGCCACCCTGTTTTCCCATGCGCGGCCCCGGTCATGGGCCGGTCACCAAGCCGCCACATGTGTGATGCAGATCACATCCGGAGCACCCGCTGGAGGGCACCCTGACGTGGATCAGGACGGGGGCAGACCCATCATGCCGCGGATGCGCGCTGCCAGCGGACGCAGGGACAGGTCATCGGCGATCACGAGCGCCCTGGCAAATTGCGTCTCGGCCGAGGCCTCGTCCCCGGCGTCGCGCGACAGCCGCGCCTCGATCATCAGCGCATGCGCCAGCGCCGCGCGTGCCCCCTGGCGTTCGGCCAGGCTGCGGGCCGCCCGCGCCTGGGTCGCGGCCGCATCCGCCGCGCCGGCCGCCAGATGCGCTTCGGCCAGCAAGGCAAGGCGCAACGGCTGCTGGAACAGGAAGCCCATTTCGTCAGCTTCCTTCACCGCGGCTTCGAGGTGACGCACGCCATCCGGCCAGCGCCCGGCCGCTGTACAGGCGGCGCCGAAGAAACTCTCGGCGACGGGGATCATCAGTTGCGTCTCGGCCTTGCGCGCGAAATCCAGCGCGGCTTCGAGGGAGGCCATCGCCGGGGTCGGCTCGCCGGTCATCAGCCGCAGATGGCCCTCGGCGATGGAGGCGAAGATCGAGGTGAAGGGCCGCTTCACCGTCGCGGCCAGCACCTGGCAGGCCTCCACGGCCTCCGACGCGCGCTGGAATTCGCCCAGTTCGGCCAGGGCACGGGCGCGGTAGCCATGTGCGACCACCGCCAGCGGCCGGTCCAGTCCGAAGCGGTCGAGATAGCCGGGCTGCTCCGCCATTTCCGCGACGGTCGCCATGCTGGTGGCCGCCGTGGCGAATTGGCTCAGCCCGACCTGCCCGAGACCCGCCTGGAAACCGGCGCGCACCACCAGCGCGGCGTCGCCCGCGCTGCGCCCGATCGCCGCGGCGCGTTCGGCCGCCCCGATCGCCCCGGCATTGTCGCCGGCGAGCCAGCATTGATGGCTCATGAAGATGGCGAGCTGGCCGAGCTGGTGATGGTCGCCCAGGCGCTGCGCCAGCACCTCCGCTTCCCGCAGCCGCTCGAACAATGGTCCGACCTGCCCCAGCCGGAACAACGGCGTGCGCAGGTCGAAGCGCAAATCCACGGCCTCGCGCAGCACATCCTCGGTCTGCGGCAGCCGCGCCAGCGCATCCATCGCCTGTTCGAGGAACTGCACCGCTTCAAGGTTCGCCGAGCGCGCCGCCGCCTTGGCGCCGGCCTGCCGGCCGTAGCGCGCGGCCTTCTCCCAGGCCTCGCCTCGGCAGGAATGCAGCGCCAGCGCCTCGATGCGGTCGGTCAGCCGGTCGCCGAGCGGGCCTTCCATCACCTCCATCAACTGCGCATGGCGCGTCCGGCGATGCGATTTCAGCATGCCGGCATAGGTCGTCTCCTGGATCAGCGCGTGGCGGAACTCGAAGCCCGCCTCCGGGTCGCCGCTGGGCGCCTGCATCAGGCTGGCGGCTTCCAGGCGCCCCAGCGCCGACGCGACCTCGCTCTCGCTGCGTTCGAGAATCGCGGCGAGGATGGGCGGCCCGATGCCCCGCGCCATGATGGCGGCAGCCTGCAGCACCTGCTTGTCGGCCGGCAGCAGACGATCGATGCGCGACGCGATGAGGCTGCGGACGGTGTCCGGCAGGTCGAGCGTGTCGAGCGAAGCGACCAACCGATAGGCGCCGCGTTCGCCCACCAGCGCGCCCTGTTCGAGCAGCGAGGAGACGCATTCCTCCAGGAAGAACGGATTGCCCCCGGTGCGTTCGGCCAGCAGCCTGGCCAGGCGGTGATTGCCGATATCCTCGCCCAGCAGGCGGCGGATCAGTTCCAGCGTGTGGTCGCGCGACAGGGGTTCGACGCGCACCGGGC
The DNA here is from genome assembly GCA_022842185.1 of Acetobacteraceae bacterium. GTDB lineage: Bacteria > Pseudomonadota > Alphaproteobacteria > Acetobacterales > Acetobacteraceae > Neoroseomonas. The sequence goes on along the minus strand of JALHQB010000005.1, from coordinate 21,757 downwards.
TGATGCTGGATGGCCAGGCGTGGGTGAATTCCGGCCGGTGATCGAGCAGCAGCATCTGCCGCGAGGTCGGCAGCGCCTCGGCCACGCGGTCGAGCACGGCGAGCGTCTCGCCATCCGCCCAATGCAGGTCCTCGACCGTCAGCACCAGGGGCTGGTCCTCCGCGAGATGGCGGAAGAAACCGGTGAAGGCTGCATGCAGCCGGCGCTGGCGCTGGTCGGGGGCGAGGACGCACCAGGCGGCGTCCTCCCCACCGCGCGCGAGCGTGGCCACCAGGGTCGGCACGGCCGCGGCCATGTCCGGCCCGGCATCGCGCAACCCCTGTTCCACGCGTTCATGGACGCGGCCGGTGTCGTCTTCCGGCGTGATGCCGAAATGGGTGCGCGCCAGCGTCGCCAGCGGCGCGAAGGGCGTCGCGGAATCGTAGCGCTGGCAAAAGGCGTGCAGGACGCGCGGATTGCCCGCCGGCTGTCGCGCGAGGAATTCATGCACCAGGCGCGACTTGCCGCAGCCCGCATCGCCCACCAGCACGACGCCGCCGCCCTGCCCCGCGGCGCAGCGGTGCAGCGTGGCGTCCAGCACCGACATCTCCCCGGTGCGGCTCACGAAAGGCGCCTGGCCGCGGCTGGCGCCGACCTGCAGGCGCGGGCGGCGCGGATCGACGGCGATCAGGCGGAACACCTCGACCGGTTCTGTCGCCCCCCGCAGGTCCACCATGCGCGGCGTGTCGGCGGTGACGTAGCCTTCGACGAGACGGCGCGTCGCCGCCGAGATCCAGGCTTCCCCGGCTTCGGTCGCCTGTTCGATGCGCGCGGCGATGTGCACCACGGCGCCTGCGGCATCAAGGCCGGCGGACAGGTCGTTGGCGATGTCGTGGACGACGACCTCGCCGGAATGGACACCGATGCGCGCGGCGAAGTCTATGCCGTGCAACCTGCGCTGTTCGGCGCCGATCCGGCGCAGCGCATCGCGCATGTGCAGCGCGGCGCAACAGGCGCCCAGCGCGTGCTGTTCCATCGCCGCCGGCGCGCCGAACATCGCCATGATGCCATCGCCAGCCACGCGGTTGACGGTGCCGCCGAAGCGGCGGACCGCTTCGACCATCGCGTCCATCGCCGGCCTGAACAATTCGCGCGCGCGTTCGGGATCCTCATTGAAGATGAGCCGGGTCGATCCGCGGATATCCGCGAACAGCACCGTCAGCGCCTTGCGTTCCTCCGTGCGGCTGGGCGGCGGTGCGGCCAACGGCTGGCCGCAGTTGTGGCAGAAGCGCGCGGCCGGCTGCACGGCCGTCGCGCATCTTGGACACCGAGAAGCATCTTCCGCCGCCGACATGACAATGCGATACCACAAGCACCATGGATGAAGGATCGATAATCATATGACCGACGATCCCTTTGAGAAAATGCCCGTCGCAAAGGCGCGGGAATCGGCTTTCGACGCCGATGCCGATGTCGCGACCTACGAGATCCTCTGGGAGCCGGGATCGGTGACGCGGGCGGTGTTCCACCCCGGGCGTTTCAGCGTGACGTACAAGCAGGACGGGCGAATCCAGCGCTACCTGATGAAGGATGGCGTCTGGGAAGCGCAGGACCCCGAGGACGTGGTCGCCGGGCAGACGATCACGCGCGACGAACCGGGCGTGATCCAGCGCGTGGTGAATATCGGCGACACGCCGCTGGATGCGGACAAGGACCAGGAAGGCGGGCGGTCGAAGGTTTGGCCGTGACGCAGGTCGCTCCGCCGCCGCCGGAACAGAGCGCGCCTGACGGGGTTCAGTCAGACGCGCAAACAGACGTATAGGGCGTTCTGCGCCAGCAGCGTCTTGCGCAAACCGCGCTGACCGGGCGGGACGACGACGCGCCCCGCACCTTCTTATCGACGTGACCTGCCGGGTCGGCGATCACTGCCGCCCGAGGAACGCGCGGATGACTGCGACCGTCCGTCGCCGCTCGGCCAAGGTCAGCGCCCTGGTGGCGCATCTGCGCAGCACCTTTGGCGATCCCCCGATCTGGGACCGGGCGGTCAGCTCCTGATCCAGCCGAGCACCAGCGCCAGGGTGAACACCGAGATGACGGTCGAGACCAGCACCGTCGCACCCGACCGGTCCGCGCCTGTCGCGTAGCGCCGCGCGAGCAGGAAGGCGTTCGCCCCGGTCGGCAGGGCTGCGGTCATCACCGCGACGCCGGTCTCCAGCGGGCCCAGACCCAGCAGCAGGCAGCCAGCCCAGACCAGCGGCGGCAGGGCGACGAGCTTCAGCACCGTCGCCCAGGCGACCTCCCCCCAGGCCTGGCCGGCGTGGAAGGCGGCGAGCGACCCGCCGAGACAGAACAGCGCGACGGGCGGCGTGGCCGCGCCCAACATCTCCAGCGTGCGGCGCATTACGCCCGGCACCGGCAGGCCGATGGTGCTCCAGGCCAGGGCGACGAACACCGTCGCGACCACCGGGTTGCGCAGCACGCCCGACACCGTCGCCACCACGATGCGCCGCCAGGGCGCGTGGCGGTGCAGGCCGATCTCGGCAACCACGGTCGCCAGGGTCAGCAGCACCATCGAATGCAGTGCGATGATGGTGATCAGGATCGGCAGGCCGGCCTGGCCGAAGGCGGCCGCGATCAGCGGAATGCCCATCATGACGGTGTTGCCGAAGGTGCAATTCAGAGCGAACAGCCCGGCCTCGCCGAGCGGCATGCGCATGCGCTGCGTGCCGAGCCACAGCGCCGCAGCGTAGATGACCAGCGCGGCGCCGAAGAAGGCGAGTGCCGCCGGCCCGCCGCTCATGCTGCCGGAGGTGCCGCCGACGAACAGCAGCGCGGGGGCGGCGAGGTTGAAGGTGAAGTCGTTCAGGCCGCGGAAGCCGGCCTCCCCGATGAAGCCACGCACCGCCGCCAGGTAGCCGAGCCCGACGATGATGAAGACGGGCGCGACGATGTCGAGGATGACGCCCAAGCGTCAGCCCGCCAGCAGACGCGCGATGAAGCCCGCCATGCCGGGCTGGCGGCGGCGTTCGCTGCGCGCGGCGTGCAGGATGGATCGCACCTGCGCGACCGTTGTGGCGAAATCGAGATTGACCACGACATGGTCGAATTCATCCCAATGCGTGATCTCCTCCCGCGCGGCGGCCATGCGCTTGGCGATCTCATCCTCGCTGTCCTGGCCGCGGCCACGCAGGCGGGCCTCGAGGTCGGGCAGCGAGGGCGGCAGCAGGAAGATGCCGACGACATCCTCCGGCAGGTTCGCCTTCATCTGCCGATGACCCTGCCATTCGATGTCGAACAGCACGTCATGCCCGGCGGCCAGGGCGGCTTCGACCGGCCCGCGCGGCGTGCCATAGGCGCGGCCGAGGAAGCGGGCGTGTTCGAGGAATTCGCCCCGCGCGGCCATGGCCTCGAAGTCTTCGGGCGACTTGAAGAAGTAATGGACCGCTTCGCGTTCGGCGGGGCGCGGCGCGCGGGTGGTGGCGCTGATCGACAGCGACAGGTCGGGCTCGGTCTCGAGCAGTGCGCGGGATACGGAGGTCTTGCCGGCGCCCGGTGCGGCGGCCAGCACCAGGCACAGGCCGCGCCGGGCGATCGGTGTTGTCACAGGCGCATTCCGCTTGCATTGTGCACTGCACCAACCCATATTCCTGAGTGGGTTAGGGAGGAACACCGCAACGGAGTGTTCCCAATGACGCTTACGACTTTCTTCATCGTCCTGGCCGCCCTGGTCGCCGCGCAACTCGCCGCCGGCATCATCGTCGATGCCGACCGGACCTTGCCGCCGCGCATGCCGGAGGCCTGATCCGGCCGGCGGCACCGGTCCCGCCCCGTGCGGGACCGGCCGCGGGCGGGCCTACTCCACATTCGCCGATTGTTCCTTCAGCCGCTCGATCGCCGCCTTGAGGTCGAGGCCGATGCGCGTCAGCGGAATGGAGGATGACTTGCTGCAAAGCGTATTCGCCTCGCGCACGAATTCCTGCGTCAGGAAGTCGAGCTTGCGGCCAATCGCCTCACCCGATGTCAGCAGCCGGCGCGCCTCGGTGATGTGCGCGGACAGCCGGTCCAGTTCTTCCCGCACGTCGGATTTGCTCGCCAGCAACGCGACTTCCTGCGCCAGCCGGTCTTCCGGCACACGGCGTTCGCCTTCGAGCAAGGCGGCAAGGTTTTCGCGCAGACGCGCCAAGTGCAACGCCGGCTGGTCGGCGGCCTGGGTGGTGGCGAGGCCGTGCAGCGCCGCGACTTCGTCGAGCAGCACGCCCAGGATGGCCGAGAGCTTCTCGCCCTCGACCCGGCGGGACGCATCCAGCCCATCGAGCGCCGTCGCATAGGCGGCGGCGATGGCGGCGCGCTTGGCGTCCTCCTCGGCCTCGTCGGGTTCGAAAATTTCGGCCCGCAGCACGCCGGGCAGCATCAGCAGCGATTCGGCGCGCGGCGGCGGGCAGCCGGGGATGCGCAGCACGAGGTCGAGCGCGATCTTCAGTGCATGGTCCAGCGCGGCGGGGTCCGGCGTCAGGCGCGACCCGGCGCGTTCCTCGCGCTTGACCGTCAGCGTTGCCGAGACGTTGCCGCGCTTGAGGCGCTGCGCGGTGCGTTCCTTGAGCGGGGTCTCCAGCGCGTCGAAGCCATTGGGCAGGCGCAGCCGGACATCCAGCCCCCGGCCGTTGACGGAGCGCAGTTCCCAAACGAAGGAGGAACCGTCGGCCAGCGTGCCGCCCTCTCGGGCGAAGCCGGTCATTGAGGAAAGGGGATGTGCGGCCATGGCGCCGCTTGTCCCTCCGGGGGACGCGGGATGCAAGGTGCCTGGGCGAATGTGCTGATCACGGGGGCGTCCTCCGGGCTGGGGCGGGCCCTGGCGGAGGCCTGCGCGCGCCCTGGGGCGGTGCTGCACCTGTCGGGGCGCGACGGCGCGCGGTTGGAGGATGCCGCGGATGCGTGCCGGGCGCGCGGGGCGGAGGTGCGGCCCGTGGTGGTCGATGTGTGCGACGCGACGGCCATGGATCGCTGGGTCGCCGGGGCGGGGCGGCTGGATCTGGTGATCGCCAATGCCGGCATTTCCGCCGGCACGGGCGGCAATACCGAACCGGTGGAGCAGACGCGGCGCATCTTCGACACCAACGTCACCGGTGTGCTGAACACCGCCCTGCCCGCCATCGAGGCCATGGCCGCGCAGCCGCCGGGCGCGGATGGGCTGCGCGGGCGGGTCGCGGTGATCGCATCCCTGGCGGCCTTCGTCGCGGCGCCCGGCGCGCCGACATATTGCGCGACCAAGGCCGCGGTGCAGCGTTGGGCGGAGGCGCTGGATGCCTCCGAACGCCGCCGTGGCATCCGGCTGCACGCGATCTGCCCAGGGTATGTCCGCACGCCGATGACGGCGCGCAACGCTTTCAAGATGCCTTTCCTGATGGATGCCGATGAAGCGGCGCGGCGGACGCTGGACGGTATCGCGCGCGGGCGGACGCGCATCGCCTATCCGCTGCCGACCTATCTCGGCGCGCGGGTGCTGGGCATGCTGCCGATCGCGGCGCGCGCCTGGATCTTCAGCCGCATGCCGGCCAAGCAGGCGGACGGGACCATCTGACATGCGCGAATTGACGACGGATGGCTTGCTCGACGCGGTGCGCGCCTGGGTGGAGATCGAAAGCCCGACCAACGACGCCGAGGGCGTGAACCGCGTCGCCGATCATCTGGAAGGGCTGCTGCGCGGCATCGGCGCGGTGATCGAGCGCACGCCGGGGCGCGACGGATACGGCGACATCCTGGTCGGCCGCGTGCCGGGCGAGGTGAATGACGGGCCGGGCTTGCTGCTGCTGGGGCACATGGACACGGTGCATCAGCGCGGCGTCTTCGCATATCGGCGCGCGGGCGACCGCGCCTATGGTCCCGGCATCTATGACATGAAGGGCGGCAATGCGATGGCGGTGGCCGCGTTGCAGCACCTGCACGCGACCGGGCGGCGGCCGCGCCTGCCGGTGACGGTGATGATGATCCCGGATGAGGAAGTGGGCAGCCCGTCATCGCGCGCGGCCATCGAGGCCGAGGCGCTGCGGCACCGCGCGGCACTGGTGTTCGAACCCTCCGGCGAGGGCGGCAAGTTCACGGTGGGGCGCCACGGCATCGCGCGCTGGCATATCCGCACCGAAGGGCGCCCGGCCCATGCGGGGGCGTATCATGCCGAAGGGCGTTCCGCGGTGCGGGAGATGGCGCATCACATCCTGGCGCTGGAATCGCTGACCGACCATCCGCGCAACTTCTATGTCAACATCGGCATCATCCATGGCGGCACGCATGAGAACATGGTGCCCGCCGAATGCAGCGCGATTTGCTACGCCCTGGTGCCGACAGCCACGGAGGAAGCGGAACTGCGCGCGGCGGTGCATGCGCTGCCGCAGCATGATGCCGATGTCCGGACGGAGGTGACGGCGGGGCTGGGGCGGCCGCCCTTCGGCAAGTCGCCGGCGATCCAGGCTCTGTACGACCATGCCGCGTTGCTGGCGGTCGAGACGGGGCTGGCGTCTGCCGGTGAACGGGTGGCGGGCGGCGGGTCGGACGGCAACTTCACCGGGGCGCTGGGGGTGCCGACGCTCGATGGCCTGGGCGTGATCGGCGGCGGGCCGCATACGCGGGAAGAATACATCGAACTGCGCTGCCTGGTGCCGCGGACACGCATGCTCGCACGGCTGTTCGAGACGCTGGGGCCTGGCGTCGGCGGTCTCTAGAGCGTAATCGGTTTACCTTCGTACACCGATAACGCTCTAGACCTTTGTTTTATCGTGTGATTCAGACCTCCGGTGCGTTCGCACCTACGGCCATCACGCTCTAGCGCCTGACTGGGTCCAGTCAGACAGGCGCTGTTCTACAGCCCAAGCCGTGCCCAGGCGGCGCGTTCCTCGGCGACGGACGCGATCGCCTCCACGCCCTCCCGCGCGCCGGGCAGCAGCCGCCAGGGAAAACCGCGCTTGCGCGGGCCCAGGCGGATGATCTTCACCTTGTCCCCGAAGCGGCGCTTCGCCTCACCCTCGGCGTCGCCCAGCGCATCGGCGAGGCCGAGCGACACCGCCTCCCGCCCTGTCCAGAAGCGGCCGGTGAACAGCGTGTCTTCCGGCGCCTGCAGCCTTGGGCCACGCCGGGTGCGGACCCAGGACTTGAATTCCTCATGCAGCTTGCCGAGCAGATCCTCCAGCCGCGCGACATCGGGATCACGTTCGGGCCGGAACGGATCGAGGAAGGATTTCTCCGACCCCGCGGTGCGCAGGCGGCGCTGCACGCCGATCCGTGCGATCGCCTGGTCGAAGCCGAAGCCGGCGCTGATCACGCCGATCGAACCCAGGATGGAGGCCGGGTCGGCCACGATCTCGTCCGCCGCGCAGGCGATCCAGTATCCACCGGACGCCGCCGCATCCTCGACCACCGCGATGACCGGGACCTTCTTCTCCTCCGCCAGGCGCCGGATGCGCTGCGCGATCAGGGATGACTGCACCGGCGACCCGCCCGGCGAATTCACCACCAGCATCACTGCCGCCAGCCGCTTGATGGCGAAGGCGCGGTCCAGCAGCGGCCCGATGCCGGCCGCGTTCAGGCCGGTGGCGAACGGCCCGGTGGGCGCGGCGATCAGCCCGGCGAGCCGAACCATGGCGACGCGCGGCGCGCGATCGAAGAAGGGAATTTTCATCCTCCTTAGATGCCGGCGCCGGGGCCGACATCAAGCCGCCTTGCCCCGAAGCGCCCCGCGCGGTGCAATGGCGCCATGAACGACAACCGCGTCCCGATGGCCGGCGCCGGCCCTGCCGTGCCCGCCGATGCCGGCGTGCCGATCACCAGGGTCGGACAGGCAGAATCAATACGACATGGGCCAGAAACACGTGGACCCGATCGCTCGGGCGGAACTTGAATCGACATGGAGCGCGCCGCAATGAGCTTGGCTGAAATCCGCGAGGCCGATGCCTCGCCCGCCATCGCATCGATCTATGCCGGTCTGCGGGCGGGTGTCGGGGTCGCCCAGGTCAACCTGATCTGGCGGCATGCCGCCGCGCTGCCCGGGGTGCTCGACTGGCTGTGGGCGCAGGCGCGGCCGGTGCTGGACAGCGGCGCCGCGGCAGGTGCGCGGGACCGCATCGCGGCGCGCGTCGCCGTGCCGGTGCTTGCGCGCGTGGATGCGCCCGATGGCGTCGCCGAACTGGTCGAGACGTACAACCGCGGCAATCTCACGAACCTCGCGGTGCTGACGGCTGTCAGGCTGCGCCTGGCCGGCGTGGCGCCGGGCGCGCCCGGTGCGGCGGCGCCGATCGGGGCGATGCTGCCGCCACCCCCTGCCCTGCCGCGCCTGGCGGATCTGTCGGAGGAAGCTGCCGTGCAGGCACGGGGCCTCGCGGCGCGCCATGGCTTGTCGGATGCCTCGGTGGTGCCGAGCCTGTATCTGCATCTGGCGCATTGGCCGCAGTTGCTGGCCGCGCTGCCGGGTGTGATGGCGGCCGAAGCGATCGCCCCTGCCCGGGATGCGGCCATTGCCGCCGCGGAAGCGGAAGCGCCCGGCCTGATCGCCGGCCTCGCCCCCGCACCGGTGCCGCCGGAGTCGCTGGACGCCTTCCGGCCCATCCTGGCGCTGTTCACGCGCGAGGTGATCCCCGGCATGGTCGGTGTCGGTCTGGCGTTGCGCCGCGCCCTGTCATGACCGCCCTGCCCCGCGCGCGCCTGACGGCGGGCGCGGTCATCGGCGCCGTTCCCGCGCCGGACAGTCGCCTCGCCCGGCGCATGCCGCCACGGGCTGGCAGGCTGCGGCGCCTGTGGCAGGCTGCGCGCCGCGCTGCATGCGGGAGACGGTGATGGGTCGTGACGTCCTGGGCTGGCGAAGGGTGTTCGGCGCGATGGGCCCGTCCACCAACACCGTGGTGCAGCCGGATTTCGACATGATGCGGCCGGCCGGGGTGACCAACCATTATTCGCGCATCTTCACGCCGAATGCCGATGCGGTTTCGAACGAGACTTTCCGCGCCGGGGCGGAGCTGATCGGGGCGAATACCCTCGACGCGGTGCGATCGGTGATGACGTGTTCGCCGGACTACCTGGTGATGGGGATGTCGGCGGTGACCTTCTTCGATGGTTCGAAGGGTGCCGACCGCTTCATCGCACAGGTGAAGGATGTGTCGGGGCTGGACATCTCGGTGGGGTCGCATGCCTGCACCGCCGCGCTCAATGCCCATGGCGGGGTGAAGCGGCTTGCGGTGCTGTCGCCATACTGGCCTTCGATGAATGCGGAAGTGGCGCGGTATTTCGGCGAGATGGGATTCAGCGTGGTGCGCGACATCGCGCTGCAATGCCGGAGCTGGACGGGCATCGCGCAGGTCACGCCGCAGCAATGCGTCGATGCGATCAAGCGGATCGACGGCGATGACGTGGATGCGATCATCCAGGTCGGCACCAATCTTTCCATGGTGCGCCTCGCGGCGATGGCGGAGCTGTGGCTGGGCAAGCCGGTCATCGCCATCAACACCGCGACCTATTGGCACGCGCTGCGCGCGAACGGCATCATGGACCGCGTCGAAGGCTGCGGCCGGCTGCTCGAGGAATTCTGAATGCCGATCCGCCCGGCCAGCGAGGCCGACCTGCCCGCCATCACCGCGATCTTCAACGATGTCATCGCGACATCGGCGGCGATCTATGCCGATGATCCGTTCAGCCTGGAGGATCGCGCCGCGTGGTTCGCCGCGCGGCGGGCGATGGGGTATCCGGTGCTGGTCGCCGATGACGGGGATGGCGTGGCGGGGTTCGCGTCCTTCGGCGATTTCCGCCCCTGGCCCGGCTTCCGCCACACGGTCGAACATTCGGTGCATATCCGCGCGGATGCGCGCGGCCGGGGACTGGGCAGCGTGCTGGTGGCCGCGCTATTCGAACCGGCGCGCGCGCTGGGCAAGCATGTCATGATCGCCGGGGTGGATGCGGCCAATGACGGGTCGATCCGCCTGCATGAACGGCTCGGCTTCGTGCGCGGGGCCGCGCTGCGGGAAGTCGGGTGGAAATTCGACCGCTGGCTGGACCTGGTGTTCATGCAGAAGTTTCTTGATGGACCGGGGGCGGCGCGATGACCGATGACCAGATCCGAGACCTGTTGCTGACCACGCGGCGCATCGCCGTGGTCGGCGCGTCCGACCGCGCGGACCGGCCGAGCCACGGCGTCTTCGGGTTCCTGCGCGATCGTGGCTACGACGCCGTGCCGGTGAACCCCGCGATCGATGGCCGCCCGGTTCATGGCGTCGCTTCCGTAGCCACGCTGGCCGAGGCGGCGCCGCTCGACATGGTGGACATCTTCCGCCGGTCGGCCGAGGCGGGCGCGGTGGTGGATGAGGCGATCGCACGCGGCGCCCGTTCCGTCTGGATGCAGCTCGGCGTGGTGGATGAAGACGCGGCGGCACGGGCGCGCGCGGCGGGGGTCATCGTGGTGATGAACCGCTGCCCGGCCATCGAGTGGCGGCGGTTGGGGCTGCCGGCGCGGGTGTAACCGTCGCGCGCCTTGAAACCTTACCGACGGCGGGCCAACTCGCAGCGCGACGGACAGAGCGCGTCGCAGTGAGCCGCGCCGCCGTCGATCGGGAGAGGATGAAGTCTGATGACTGATGAGGAACGGCGGATCATCTCCGCCTTCGTGGAACGGATCAGCGGCAATGCCGCGGTGGCGCAGCCGCCAAGCGGCCCCTGGGGCGCGGCACCCGCGCCACAGCGCCCGACCCTGCCCCCCGTGGACCCGGAGGCTGACGCCTTCATCGCCGACCTGTTCACGCGCTTCCCCGAAGCGCGGTACCGCATCACCCAGACCGCCTTCGTGCAGGAAGCGGCACTGGTCGAAGCCAACAACCGCATCCAGCGGCTGGAATGGGAAGTCGAGAACGCCCGTCGCGACGGCCAGGCGCAGGTCGCGCAGGCCGGCAGCGGCGGGATGCTCGGCGGGCTGTTCGGCGGCCGTTCGAATGCGCGGATGCCGGCAGCGATGCCGCCCCCGCCCCAGCCGCAATATCCGCCCGGGTACAACCCGCAGGCGATGCAGCAGCAGGGGCGCGGCGGGATGGGCTTCCTGGGCACCGCGGTTGCCGCGGCGGCCGGCGTGGCGGGCGGCATGATGCTGGGCAACATGCTGTCGAGCGCCTTCGGCGGCGCCGGTGGCGCGGCCGCGGCGGAAAGCCCCTTCGCCACCGGTGGGGCCGATGCGACACCCGCCTCCTCCCCCTGGACCGACCCGGGCGCGGCCGCGGAATCCTGGGGTGGCGACAAGGCTCCGGCCGATGGCGGCTGGGGGCAGCAGGACGCGGTGCCCGTCGATGACACGCAGGATTACGGCGCGCAGGACGCCGGCGGGGATTGGGGCGGCGGGGACGAGGAAATCTGATCCTCGCCCGACCTTGACCGGAGAGGCTTCGCCCCATGCGCGCGAATATGTGGCGATGGAGTTCCTTGGAGAGGGGCGTCGCCCCTCTCCAAACCTCACCCCACCAAAGGCTTAAGGCCTTTGGAAACCTCCAATTGGTGCTGAACGCCGGCGGTCGGTGCCAAGAAGAATGCCCCATTCCTGGCATTTGACCGGGTGAGGACCGCCCCGCGTGACCAGCGCCAAGATCCCGCGGTCCAGGGACCCGTAGGTCCCTGGCGGGGTGGTTTGGAGGGGCAGCGCCCCTCCAATGAGGCTTCCCCCCCTTCCGGCCCGCCCAAGACCATCACCAAGTGCCAAAAATCGGAGGGGGATTCGGGGGAGGTGTTCCTCCCCCGCCGTCCGTGCCCCGCGCCCATTGCCCCCCGTCATTGACGCCGCATCCCGCATGATGGTTCCTCATGCGATGCGCGTCCCCGACCTCGATCTCGACTTGCTGCGCGGCTTCGTCACCGTGGCCGAGCGTGGCGGCTTCACCGCCGCCGGCACCGCGCTGGGCCTGACGCAATCGGCGATCAGCCTGAAGGTCAAGCGGCTGGAGGACATCCTCGGCCAGCGGGTGCTGGACCGCGGTGGCCGCGGCGTGGCGCTGACGCGGGAGGGTGAGACGCTGCTCGCCTATGCGCGGCGCATGCTGGCGCTGAATGACGAGGCGGTGCGGCGGATGATTGCCCCGCCGGTGGAAGGACGGCTGCGGCTGGGCGTGGCGGATCATTTCATCCCGCGCAACCTGGCGCCGGTGCTGGCCAGCTTCACGCGGACCTATCCGCAGGTGCGGCTGGAGGTCGAGGTCGGCCGCAGCCATGAATTGCGCGGCGCGATGGCCGATGGCGCGCTGGACCTGGTGCTCGGCAAGCGGCGTGACGGGGAGACGGAAGGCCGGCCGATCTTCACCGAGACCATCGTCTGGGTCGCCGCCCCCGATTGGGCAGCGCCATCCGACCGCCCCTTGCCGATCGCCATGTTGCCGCAAGGCTGCATGTTCCGCGATCGCGCCTTGGCGGCGCTGGCGCGCGCCGGGATGGCGTTCGAGGTGGTGTTCACCTCGACATCGCTGCCCGGCGTCGCGGCGGCGGCGCAGGCGGGGTTCGCCGCGACTGTGCTGGGCCGTGCTGGCCTGCCGCCCGGACTTGTCGTGTTGCCGGACCTGCCGGTCTGCGGCACGGCGGAGATGTGCCTGTTCGGCGATGCGGATGGGCGATCCGCTTTGGTCGAACCACTGATCGGCTTCATCCGCGACAGTCTTGACGCCGCGCCGGCCTGACGCAGGATCGCGCCCGCCCATCGCAAGGACCAGCCCGTGTCAGGCTTCGCCACCAACATCATCATGCTCAGCGAGTACGAATACGGGTATTCGCCGACCTCCATCGGGTTCCCCAGCATCAGCGCCTGCCGCGCGATCCTGTACCAGACCACCACGGGCCTGTTCGGATTCCACCAGGCGACCGGCTATGGCCCCGGCAAGATCGACCGCGACGCCGAGAAATTCGCGCTCTTCGTGACCGGCCATCGCTCCGGCGCCGGCACGGGGCTGAACCTGTATGTCGGCGCGAAGATCGGCGCTGGTTCGACCTATGCCCAGGGCCTGCCCGGTCTGCAGGAAATGGTTGCCGAGATCGGCGCGATCGCCCGCATGCTGCGCTTCGATGGGCCTGCGCGGGTGTATGACCTGGCGTACAACACCCCTGGTTCGCAGGGCGTCTATATCCAGTTCGATGCGCGCCACGACAGCTGCGACGTGCTGATCAACAATTGGGTGGACCACCACGACGACAGCCACAAGGGCGCGCCGACCGGGTCACCGGGCGACCACATGCATTGCCACGCCACAAAGTCGGAATTCACCACCCCGGCGCGCGTGTACCGCACGGCGGATACCGCCGGGCAGCGTCAGGTCGAACCAATTCCGATACCGCTGCGCTGAAATCGCAGGTGACGGGAAGGCGCTTACCACCCCTTCCCGTCCCGCTTCAGACGCGGCCTGTCCTATCGCTGGGACCAGGGCGTGCGCTGGTACAGCGTACGGTAGCCTTCCTGCAGCCCGCGCAGCCGGGTGAACCAGGCCTGGCCTTCCTCATAGCGAGGCTCGGTGAAGCGGGCGCGGAAGGCGGCGACGAAGGCCGGGTCCTTCACCACATCGCCCATCGCCTCCCGCAACTTGGCGAGCACCGCTGGCGGTGTGCCGGCCGGCGCCACCAGGCCGCGTTCGGACGCCATCTCGACATCGAAGCCGAGCTCCTTGAGCGTTGGCACGTCCGGGCGGAAGGAACTGCGCGCGGCACCCGCCATCGCCAGCGTCCGCAGCTTGTCGCGGTTGGCGGTGACGGGGCCGAGGTTCAGCCCCATCGAATCGACCTGCCGGCCCAGGATGGCCGCCATCAGCTGCGGGTCGCCCTGGAACACGACATGGGTGAAGCTGGTGCCGGTGATCGCCTGCAACAGGACCAGCTGCAGATGGTCATCCGTGCCAACGCCGGGGGAGGCGTAGGTGATCGCCTCCGGCCGCGCGCGCGCCGCGGCAAGCAGGTCGGCCATGGTGCGGTACGGACTGTCCTCATGCACCGTGATCGCGGTCGGGTCGGTGACCATGTTGGCGATGCCGGCGAAGTCGTCGAGCTTGAACTGCGCGGTGCGCTCGATCGGGATGGTCAGCAGGCCGGGCATGTTGGTGGTGCCGAGCATGTGCCCATCAGGCCGCCCGCGCGCGACGGAAGCGAGTGCGACCTCACCGCCCGCGCCGGGGCGGTTGACCACCACCACCGATCCGCCGATGCGCCGTTCCAGCATCGGCGCGACAGCACGGGCATCTAGGTCGGTCGCGCCGCCGGGGACGAAGCCGACGACGATCTCAATCGGCTTGTCCGGCCAGCGATTGGTCTGCGCGAGCGCCGGCGCGATGCCCGGTGCCGCGAGACCCGCGGCGAGCAGCGTTCTTCTTTTGATTGTCATGACGTCCTCCCTTCGTTGCTGTCGATCCAGGCCATCAGGCGCTTGAGGCCGTCTTCCATCGACATCAGCGGCTTCCAGCCAATGGCGTCGAAGGCCTGTTCATGCGCGATGCGGAAGGCGCCGCCCGAGGTCAGCCGGACCTTGCCCGGCGTGTCGCCGACGAATTCCGGCTGGATATCCGACCCCGCGAGCTTCGTGACCATCTGCACGAGTTCCAGCGTGGTGACCGGCTTGGGGCCGGAGGTGTTGACCGCGACATCGGTCGCCGGCGATTCGAAGGCCATTCGGTTGGCCCGCGCCAGGTCGCCGACATAGACGAAGTGCTTCGTCTCGGACCCATCGCCGAAGACCTGCGGGCGTTCGCCCTTCTTCAGCTTGTCCCAGGTCTCGATGATGTAGAGCGCGTTCGCCGCGCGGTAGTGCTGGCGTTCGCCATAGACGGTGGAATAGCGCAGCACGACATAGTCCTGCCCGAAGCGGCGCTTGGCATCGCGGCACAGTTGCTCGCCGATGATCTTGGTCGCGCCGTACAGGATGGCCGCCGGTGGCGCACCGACGGAATGGAAGGGCGTGTCCTCGACGAGGTCGCCCTTCACGCCTGGGCCATAACCATAGACCGCGTTCGACGAGGCGAAGACGACCTTCTTGACCTTGTTTGCGCGGGCGGCTTCCAGCGCGTTCTGCACACCGCGGATGTTCACGTCCAGCCCGCCCCAGGGGTCGGTGTTCATGTTCAGCGTCATGTAGGCGGCCAGCAACAACGCGCCGTCGCAGCCTTCCATGGCGCGCAGCAGGTCGGGCAGCCGCATCACGTCGCCGCGCACCAGGCGCAGGCGGGGGTTGTCGCGGATATGCGCGATGGCCTGTTCGGACCCCATCGAGAAATTGTCGAACAGCACGACTTCCTTGGCACCGGCATCGAGCAGTTCGGCGGCGGTGGCGGAACCGACGAGGCTCGCGCCGCCGACGATGATGAATGTGTGGCCGGCAACCGGCACCGCGGCAGTCATGCGCGTTCCTATCTCTCTCGGACGTTATCCCAGCGGTGATGATCGCGCGGGAAGGGCGCCGCGGCTAGTGCAGATCGGACTCGGTCAGGCGCGAGAAGAAGCTCGATCAAACAAGGGCGCAGAACCCTCTACTGCCCGGCCCGCGCCTGCAATGCCGCCAGTTCCTCCGCGAACCGCGCCGCCGCCACATCCGGCGCCCAGGGCCGCCACGCCGGGTCGCCGTAGCGCACCGCCAGCGGGTCCTTCTCCATCGGTGCGGCACGGATGCCCAGCGTCTCGCGCACCTCGGTCGCGGTCCAGCCGACCACATGCACCGCCTCGGCCGCCGCCACCGCGATGTCCACCGCCTTGTGGGCGCGCTTGTCCTCCACGCTCCAGGCCGGCAGCCGGTATCGCGCCGCGATCACCGCCAGCAGGCGCGCCTGCAACTCCGCGAAACCCGGCCCGAGGAACGGTTTCAACGGGGATATGCAGTCGAAGTTGATCAGCCCTTCATCCGCATCGTGCAGCAATTCGCGCAATTCCTGCGCGGGCGTCAGGCGATGACGCGTGCGCGCGCGGCGCAGCGCCAGCACGCTGAGCGAATGCTGCGCCACCGACAGCGGCTCCGGCCAGGCGGAATGCCCGCCCCACCGGAAGGTGCGCGCCAGCCCCGTGGCGAGGTCGGTATCCGTCCAGTCGAAGGGTGTGGGCGACAGCAGGTCGAGCCGTCGCCCGGAGGGCAGCCGCACCCAGGCGCGATCGGCCATCAGCCGCCGGCCTTACGCGGCCGGGCGAGATCCCCGGCCGTGCCCGGCATACCATGTTCGAGTCCGGGAGGGTACCGCAGCATCGGCGCGGTCAATACGTGGCGAAGATGCGCTCGTGATCCGTCACACCGGCCGCCAGGGACAGCGACAACAGGATGCGCGCCTTCTGCGGCGTCAGGTTGTCGGCGGTGATGAAACCGGAATTCCGCCCCCGCGTGGTCTTGCCGGCGCGGCCCGATCCGGCGCGCGACGACAGCACCACCACGATCCCCTGCGCGACTGCCGCTTCCAACGCCTTGGCCATGGCCGGCGTCACGAAGCCGGGCGCGAAGCCAGCGGTGATGATGCCGCGCGCCCCGGCGGCGACGAAGGCGTCGATCGCCGCGCCATCCGCCCCGGCATAGGTGTAGGCGATATCGACCCGCGGCAGGACATCCAGCCCGCGCACATCGAATTCGGTGTCGGGCGCCATCCGCCGCAGCGGGCGGCGATACCAGCAGATCTCGTCGGCATCCGCCTGGCCCAGCACGCCGAAATCGGGCGTGCGGAAAGTCTGCATCCGCAGGGTGGAGGTCTTGGTCACCTCCCGCGCCGCCTGGATTTCATCATTGAGCAGCACCAGCGCGCCGAGGCCCCGCGCGCGCGGGTCAGCGGCGACGCGCACCGCATTCACCAGGTTCATCGGCCCGTCGCCGGCCAGCGCCGAGGCCGGCCGCTGCGCGCCGACCAGGACCACCGGCACGTCGATCTTCAGTGCGAGGGACAGGAAATACGCCGTCTCCTCCAGCGATGCGGTGCCATGGGTGATGGCGATCCCGGCGAGGTCGGGATGTTCGGCCACCAGCCGGTCGCAGATCAGCAGCAGTTCCTTCCATTCCGCCCAGCCGATGGCGGTGGACGGGATGGCTTTGAAGGGCACCGGGATGATGTCGGCGACCAAGGCGAGTTCCGGCACCCGCGCGATCACCCCGTTCACGTCCAGCACCTGGCCCGCGGCGGAATAGTCGATCAGGTCGAGCGGCCCGCGCCCCACCGAGGAGATCGTGCCGCCCGTGCCGATCACGGCGACTTTCGGTTTGCCGGTCACGCCGCTGCCTTTGCCGAGACACCGGCGCGCAGCCGTTCGATCACATGGTCCGTGGTCATGACATCCCCAAAGATATTCCAGAATGAAGCGAGCGACGCGTTGTGTTCCGCGTCGCTGTTGGCCGCGTTGCAATCGGCCACCATGACGGTGCGGAAGTCGAGCATCATGGCATCGCGCGCGCTGCTCTCGCAGCAGACATTGGTGACGGTGCCGCCGATCAGCACCGTGTCGAAGCCGCGCGCCCGCAGGCGCTGGGTGAGGTCCGAGGACCCCTGGATGAAGGCGCTGAAGCGACGCTTGAGGACGGTTTCATCGCCGGGCTGGACATCGAGCGCCGGCCACAGCGCGTGACCGGGTGCACCTTCCGTCATCGCGGCATTGCGGCGCGCGCGGGCGGCGGGGGTGACCATGCGCTGCATGACGGTCCATTCGCTGTCGCAGGATGCGTCATGGGTGTTCTTGATCCAGAACACGCCGCCACCGGTCTCCCGCACCGCGGCGGCCAACCGATTGACGGCAGGCACGATGCGTTCGGCCATCGGGCAGCAGGCATGGCTGATGGCGGGGTCCATGAAGCCCACCTGCATGTCGATCACGACGAAGGCGGTACGGCGCGGGTCCAGATCCTCGAAGGGATGGGCGCGGCCGCATCGGGCCTCGACCCGCGCGATGATCTCGGGCGGGATGGCAAGCGGGTGCATGCGGTCGGTCTCCTCGGCGGTCTGGGAGGGCCGGTGCTGGTTGCGGTTTCCTCTCTGCAGGGTATCGGCGTGGCCGCATCGCGGCAACCGCGTGCGATGGTCCCGCACGACCGACCCAAGCCCAGCAGCCACCGTCAGCGCGCCGGGGCCGCGTGCGAAAGCGCACAAGGATCGGTCGAGGCTGCGCCTCGCTGCGCGAGCGCACCGCGCGACCGCGCCCAACCCAACGGCGACCGCCAGCACATCAGCGCCAGGCGCGAAGGCAAGCCGCACGATGTGCGGCGCCCGCCATGTGAGGGATCAAAAAGGCAAGGTCGCCGCCGATGCCATTCAGTCGCGTTTTTCAACGATCGCCGTGGTCAGGCGCGACACGCAGGCCAGCTTGCCGTCAGCGCGGCGGATCTCGGTCTGCCACACCTGCGTCGTGCGTCCGACATGCAGCGGCCGGCAGATCGCCGTGACCGTCTGCCCGACCGGCACGCCGGCCAGGTGATTGGCATTCACTTCCAGCCCCACCGCGCGGCGATCCTCGGGCAAGGTCAGGCTGCTCGCCATGGACCCGATCGTCTCGGCCAGCACGACCGAGGCGCCGCCATGCAGGATGCCGAAGGGCTGGGCGTGGCGTTCATCGACCGGCATCTCGGCGCGGATGAAATCCGGGCCGACCTCAATGATTTTGATGCCGAACAGGCCGGGCAGGCTGCCCTGGAACCGCGCCTCCATCTCGGCGGGGTCGGTGCTGCGGCGCCATAACGTCATGCTGCTTCACACTTTCGAGAAAGATGATGCTGGAGTCTGGCGTGGAACGGGATCGCCAGCCAAGCCGCGGTGTTCGGTGTTGACGGGCTGACATACTACGGGATTAAGGTTGTGCTAACTTGCCAAAGAGGCGAAACGTCGCGACGTCGCGCGCATCCCGGTCGAGAAGGATGCCGTGGAGAATCAGGGCACAAGGCCCGTCCATGGTGGGGTAGATCGATCGCCGGCGCGTTGGGCCGGCAGGGAATGGTGGTGCCGTGCACGTAGTGCTGGACGTGTCCCGGTTTCTCGCTTGTGGTCGCCGCCGGGCGCCATCGGGGATCGACCGTGTGGAAGCCGCTTATGCGGCGAAGTGGTTGGCCGCGCCGGCCGACGAGGTCACCTTCTGCGCGCGTGGGCCCTGGGGCGGCTATGCCGCGGTTCCGCGGTCCCTTGTCGCCGATTTCGCCACGGCGCTGACCATCGGCTGGTCGGGTGCCGCCGGGGCGGAGGCCGCGCGGCAAGCGGCCGTGCGCCTGGGCCGGATCGCGCTGCTGCGCCTCGCGGTGTCTCGCGGGCGGGCGCGGCTTGCGGAGGTGATGGCGCGCGAACGCCGCAGCCTGTTCCTCCTGGTCTCGCACCGGCTGATGGAAAAGCCCGAGCCGATCGCCGAATTGCGCGCCGCCGGCGCGGCCTTCATCCCGCTCGTCCATGACCTGATCCCCGCCACGCATCCCGAATACGCCCGCCCGGGCGTCGCCATGCAGCATCTACGGCGGGTGGAGACAGTCGCTTCCCTGGCGTCGGGCATCATCGTCAATTCATCCGCGACCGCGGCGGTGCTGCAACCGCATCTGGTGCGACAGGCCGATCCGCCCGATGTCGTCGTGGCGCCGCTCGGCATCGAAATGCCCGAACCAGGCGACGATGTCGCGGCGATGCCGACCGAACCGTATTTCGTGTCCATCGGCACCATCGAACCGCGCAAGAACCACCTGCTGCTGTTGCATCTGTGGCGCGACTTCGCCGCCAAATGGGGTCCGGCGGCGCCGCGCCTGGTGCTGGTCGGCCGGCGGGGGTGGGAAAACGAAAATGTGCTCGACCTGCTGGAACGCTGCACCCTGCTGAAGGGGCTGGTGACCGAGGCGGGCTCGCTGCCCGACCCGGACGTTGCCGCCCTTCTGGCGGGCAGCCGCGCGCTGCTGTTTCCCTCCTTTGCCGAAGGCTATGGCCTGCCGCTTGCCGAGGCGCTGGCCGCCGGCGCCCCGGCGATCTGTTCCGACCTGCCGGCACTGCGCGAGGTCGGGGGCGACGTGCCCGAATACCTCGACCCGCTGGATGGTGCCGGGTGGCGGCGCATGGTGCTCGATTACGCCACGCCCGACAGCCGCGCCCGGTCGGCGCAGCTGACGCGGATGCGCGCCTGGACGGCCCCTGGCTGGGACGATCATTTCGAGGCGGTGGACGGGCTGCTCGCGCGCGTCGCGGCGCGCCATGCGGCGATGCCGGGCGCAGCGCCGCGCCGTGTGGGCGCGCCGGTCCTGTCCCCGGAGCACCTGTCGGCGCAACCGGCCGCCCTGCGATGACGGGTCTGAGAGTCCGTCTGGAAAGGCCGGCAACGGCCCGCATCCCCATCCAGGATGCGCGTGTCGGGTGGCCGGTTGGGGGTGCGGGCCAGTGCCGACGCTGGAGCGACGGGCTGGGCCGGTCGTGGGGATGACCGCCCGAACCGGCACGCGCCGCATGACCGGGGACCGCGCACCCCGACCGATGGGCGGGCTCGCGATCATCGGTGCTGCCTGTCGCCTGCCCGGCGCGCCCGACCTCGATGCCTTCTGGTCGCTGCTGGCCGAAGGCCGCGATGCCGTCACCACCGTCCCGGCCGAACGGTTCGACCAGGCGCGCTGGGGGCATCCGCGCAAAACCGAACCGGGCCGGTCCTATACCTTCGCCGCGGGGACGATCGGCGACGCGGCGGGCTTCGATGCCCCCGCCTTCGGCCTGTCCCCGCGAGAAGCCGCCGAGATGGACCCGCAACAGCGCCTGTTGCTGGAAGTCGCCGCCGAGGCCTTCGAGGATGCCGGCTGGCCGGCTGAACGCCTGGCCGGGCGCAACATCGCCGTCTTCGCCGGTGGGTCCTCGACCGATTACGCGGAGCTGCGGCTGGAGGATCCCTCCGCCGGCGACCGCTTCTTCATGACCGGCAATGCGCTGTCGATCCTGTCCAACCGGATCGGCAACGTCTTCGACCTGCGCGGGCCGGCCCAGACGATCGATACGGCCTGCTCCTCCTCGCTGGTCGCGCTGCATTTCGCGGCGCAGGCGCTGGCGGACGATCCGGGTCTTGAAGCGGCGGTGGTGGGCGGCGTGAACATGCTGCTCTCGCCCTATTCCTTTATCGGCTTCTCGCGCGCAGGCATGCTGTCGCCCACCGGGCGGTGCCGCGCCTTCGATGCGGCCGCCGATGGCTATGTCCGCGCCGAAGGTGCCGGCGTGGTGGTGCTGAAGCGGCTCGAGGACGCGCTCGCCGCCGGTGATCCGATTCGCGCCGTGGTGCTGGGCAGCGGGGCCAATGCCGCCGGGCGCACCATCGGGCTCTCCCTGCCGAACCGCGCCGCGCAGGCGACGCTGATGGGTCAGGTCGTCGCACGCGCCGGCATCGCGCCCGACCGCTTCATGGCCTTCGAGGCGCATGGCACCGGGACCCGCGTGGGCGATCCCGCCGAGACCTGGGCGATTGGCACCACCATCGCGCGCCATCGCGCCTCGCCGCTGCCGATTGGGTCGGTGAAGACCAATATCGGGCATCTCGAAGCGGGCTCGGGCATGGCCGGGCTGCTCAAGGCCATGCTGATGCTCGAGCATGGCGCCGTCCCGCCCTCCCTGCATTTCAACGATCCCAATCCCGAGATCGACTTCGCCGCGCTGAACATCGCCGTGCCCGGCGCGCTGACGCCGGTCGCGCCACGCGACGATGCCGTGGTCGGCATCAATTCCTTCGGCTTCGGCGGCACCAACGCGACGGTGCTGCTCGGCCGCGCGCCGGCACCCCGGCGCGGCCCCATCGCGCGGTCGCGCGGCCTGCCGCCGCTGGTGCTGTCGGCACGTTCGGAAGCGGCGCTTGGCCTGCT